>JBDGYA010000078.1:0-13038 GCA_039584325.1 Gemmatimonadota bacterium | reverse complement strand
TCGGCGGTGACGACGGTCCACTTGTCCTTGAGCGTGCGGATCTCCGGTCGCCCTACGTTCACCATGGGCTCGATGGCGAGCGTCATGCCCGGACGGAGCTGCGGGCCGCGCTTGGGCTTGCCGTAGTTCGGCACCTGCGGCTCTTCGTGGAAGCTCGAGCCGATCCCGTGACCGACTAGCTCCCGGATCACGCTGTAGCCCGCCGCCTCCACCACGCGCTGCACCGCGTGGCCGATGTCGCCCACGTGGTTGCCGACGACCGCTGCCCCGATCCCCGCCTCCAGCGCCTCCTGCGTCACCCGCAGCAGACGGTCCACGTCGGGTCCGGCCTCGCCCACCGGTGTGGTGACGGCGGAGTCGGCGTGGAGTCCATCGAGCCACACGCCGCAGTCGATGCTGATGATGTCACCGTCGGTGAGCACGCGCTTGCGCGACGGGATCCCGTGCACGACCTCCTGGTTGATCGAGGTGCACAGCGATGCCGGGAAATCGTACAGCCCCTTGAAGGAGGGCCGCGCGCCATCGTGGCTGCGGATGAAACCTTCGGCCACCCGATCGAGATCCGCCGTGCTGACGCCGGGCTCGACTCGGCTCACGACCAGGCTCAGGGTGTCCGCCAGGATGCGTCCAGCCCGGGCCATCGTCTCGATCTCGCGTGTCGATTTGATCGTGATCATAGTCCCAAGAGGTCTTGCGCCCGTCGGGCAATCTCCTCGACGTCGCCCAGGCCGTCAACCGTGCGGACGAGGTCCCTGGCCTCATAGTACCGTACGAGCGGTGCGGTCTGTTCCTCGTACACCCGTAGTCGCTGCCGGATCGTCTCCGGCGTGTCGTCGCTGCGGCCCTGTTCGCGAGCCCGGCCGACCATGCGACGCACCAGCTCGTTTTCGGGCACGGCGATGGTGAGCACGTGGTCGACCGCCCGACCGCGGGTCGCCAACGCCTGATCCACGGCCTCCGCCTGCGCGACCGTGCGCGGGAACCCGTCCATCACGACGCCGACTGCGGCCTCTGGTAGGCCCAGGACCTCCTCGATGAGTCCGATGATCACCGCGTCGGGCACCAGAAGACCCTGGTCCATATAGGAGCGCGCCTGCTGGCCCAGCGGCGTGCCTCGCTCCACGGCACTGCGCAGGAGGTCTCCGGTCGAGATGCGCGGGACACTTATCCGCCTGGCGAGGATCGCGCCCTGCGTCCCCTTCCCCGAGCCCGGCGGACCAAGAAGAATGACATTCATCGTTGCATCCAGGGTGTCCGAACGGGTCGGAGGCCGGGCAGACTCACCCGGCCTCCACCACGATCACATGTAGCGGCCGCGGCGGCCGCGGAACTTGACACGTCCCTGTTTCATGAAGTCGTCGTAGTGCCGCAGATGGAGGTGCTGCTGCACCTGGATCCAGGTGTCGAGCGCCACACCGACGACGATCAGCAGCGCCGTGCCGCCGAAGCTGAACGGGACGTTGAAGAGGTCGAAGATGAAGAACGGGAGCAGGGCGATCGCCGTGAGGAAGACCGAGCCCGGCAGCGTCACCCGCGTCAGGACGTCGTCGATGTAGTCGGCCGTGGCCGCTCCGGGCTTCACGCCCGGAATGAAGCCGCCCTGCTTCTTGAGGTTCTCCGCGATGTCGAGCGGGTTGAAGATGATCGACGTATAGAAGTACGTGAAGAAGATGATCAGCGCGCCGTAGCTCACATAGTACACCGCCGTGCCCGGCTGAAACGCCTCCGACAGCGCCCGCAGGAGCGGCAGGTTGGAGAACATCGCCAGCGTGCCCGGCACCACGATGATCGCCTGGGCAAAGATGATCGGCATGACGCCGGCGGAGTTGATCCGGATGGGGACGAAGGTCTTCTGCCCTTCCCGGATGCGCCCTCGGCCCATCACCTTGCGCGGGATCTGAATCGGGATTCGGCGGGCGGCGACCGTCACCGCGATCACCGCTGCAATCACCCCCACCATGACGGCGAGCAGGATGATCAGCCGCTGCACGGTGATGACGCGGGTGCTCAGGAACAGGAGTGTCTGGACGGTCCCGGGTAGGAAGCCCTCCATGATCGAGAAGAAGATCATGAGGCTCATACCGTTGCCGATGCCCCGCTCGGTGATCCGCTCGCCGAGCCACATCACGAAGATGGCACCGGCAGTGAGTGTCAGGATCGTGGTCATGCGGAAGCCGAGACCCGGACTCGGCACCGCACCCTGTCCTTCGGCGAAGATGGCGAACCCGTAGGCCTGGAACATCGATAGGATGACCGTCGCGTACCGGGTCCACTGGGTGATCTTCTTCCGTCCCTCTTCTTCCTTCTGGAGCTTGTCGACGATCGGGAAGACGGCACCGGCCAGCTGGAACATGATCGATGCCGAGATGTACGGCATGATCCCCAGCGCGAGGACCGTCGCGCGGGACAGGCCCCCGCCGACGAACATGTCGTACATCCCGAAAAAGGTCCCGGCGCCCTGGTTGCGGATGAATTCCGCCAGCACTTGAACGTCCACGCCCGGCGTGGCGATGTGGGCACCCGCCCGGTACACCGCCAGACACAGCAGCGTGAAGAGGAGCTTCTCTTTGAGCTCCGGAACCGCGAAGAGATTGGGGATGCGGGGTGCGGCCATGTCGTCTACGCCTCGATCCGCCCGCCCGCCTGCTCGATCTTCGCCCTGGCCGCCTTGGAGACCGCACAGCCCTGGATCACGAAGGCCCGGGCGGCGTCACCCTCAGCCAGAATCTTCACCGGCCGGCCGGCGCTCTGCACGAGCCCGAGGTCGGCGAGCACTGCCGGCGTGATCACCTCGGCGGTCACCTTGTCCAGGTCACGCACGTTGACCACCTGCGCCGGCACCCGGAACGGATTGGTGAAGCCCCGCTTCGGCACGCGCCGGATCAGCGGCATCTGTCCACCCTCGAAGTCGGGACGCACGTTGCCGCTGGTGCGGGATCCCTGACCCTTGTGTCCGCGGCCCGAGGTCTTGCCGAGGCCGGAGCCCGTGCCGCGCCCCTTCCGCTTCGGCTGTTTGTGGGCCCCTTCCGGAGCCGGGAGGTTGTGCAGCCCCAGCTGCTCCTTCTTCGCCATCACGCCTCCTCGGACGTCACCTGGATCAAGTGGCGCACCTTGAACAACATGCCCCGGACCGACGGGTTGTCCGGCAGGACGACCACGTCCTGATGGTGCTTGAGGCCCAGCGCGCGCAGGGTACGGCGGTACGTGTCGGGGTGCCCGATCCCGGAGCGCACTTGCCGGACCCGCACCTTGCCGGACCCCGCGCGCGTGCGCTCGGTGGCCCGCTTGGGTGCTTTCTTGGTGGTCTTCGTCGCCGGCTTCTTCGTCGCCTTCTTGGCAGCCTTCTTCGTCGTCTTCTTGGTCGTCTTCTTGGTGACTTTCTTGGTGGCCTTGGCCCGGCTCGACGTGCCCTTACCCGACTTCGCCTTGTCAGGCATTCGACGCCTCCTGACGCGGGCGATAGTCGAGCTCCGCCGGATCGATCCCCCTGAGCTTCGCCACCCGCTCCAGGGTGACCAGCCGGGTGAGTCCGTCCATCGTCGCCCACACCATGTTGTGCGGATTCGCCGAGCCCAGCGACTTGGTCAGGATGTCCGTGATGCCCGCACACTCGAGCACGGCACGCACCGGTCCCCCGGCGATGATGCCCGTTCCCGAGGTCGCCGGCTTCAGCATGACGCGACCGGCGCCGTGCTCGCCAACCAGCTCGTGCGGAATCGTGGTCCCCTCCCGCGGGACCTCCTGCATGCCCCGGCGCGCCCCTTCCACCGCCTTCCGCACGGCCTCGGCGACCTCATTCGCCTTGCCCGTGGCCACCCCGACGCGGCCGCCGCCGTCCCCCACGGCCGCGAGTGCCGTGAAGGAGAACCGCCGTCCGCCCTTCACGACCTTCGCCACGCGGGAGATGTTGATCACGTTCTCGATCAGCTCCGGCTCGCCGCCGCGGTCGCGGTCGCGGTCCCTGCGCTGTCCTCGATCTCTGTCTTGGGCCATCGTCTCAGAACTCCAGTCCGCTGTCGCGTGCCCCGTCGGCGACAGCCTTCACCCGCCCGTGGTACGGGTAGCCACCGCGGTCGAATACGACGCGCGTGATACCGACTTCCTGTGCGCGCTGGGCGATCAACGTGCCGACCCCCTTCGCGACACCCGTCTTGCTCGACCCGTCGGGCGCGAATCCCTTGGCCAGGTCGCTCGCGGACGCCAGCGTGACGCCGCGCTCGTCGTCGACCACCTGCGCGTAGATGTGCTTCAGCGAGCGGAACACCACCAGGCGGGGACGCTCGGCCGTGCCCACGAGTCGCCTGCGCAACCTGAGATGCCGACGCAGCCGGAACTCGGCTCTGCTCTTCGGCTTCCGAATCACCCTCGGCATCCTCAGCCTCCAGTCTTACCGGCTTTGCGCCGGACGTGCTCGCCGACGTACCGGATTCCCTTACCCTTGTAGGGTTCGGGGGGCCGCACACTCCTGAGCTCCGCGGCCACCTGCCCTACCACCTGCTTGTCGATCCCCTCCACCGTCACCTGCGTGGGGGTCTCGACCTTGATCGCAATGCCCTCGGGCGCCTCGTACTCCACCGGATGGGAATAGCCGACCACCAACCGCACGCCCTTGGCGAACGACTCGGCTTTGTAGCCGACACCGTGGATCTCGAGCTTCTTCGAGAATCCCTCGGTCACCCCCAACACCATGTTCTGCACCAGAGACCGGGTGAGCCCGTGCAGCGCGCGATGGCGCCCCACGTCGGATGGGCGCGCGACGGTGATCTCGCCGTTGGCCTGCGTCACGCGCATCTCGGCCGGCAGCGTGCGCGACAGCTCCCCCTTGGGCCCCTTCACCGTCACGTGGCTGCCCTCGAGCGTCACCGTCACCCCGCTCGGGACCGTCACCGGCTTTCTGCCGATTCGCGACATCGCTTCCTCCTACCAGAGCACCGCGACGACTTCGCCGCCCAGCCGGGCCCGGCGCGCCTCGCGGTCACTCATGACGCCCCTCGGGGTCGAGAGGATCGCCATCCCGAGGCCATTCTTCACGCGCGGCACTTCCCGCGCCTTGACGTACCGCCGCAGGCCGGGCTTCGACACGCGGCGCACCTCGTGGATCACCGGCAACTCCCCATCGTACTTGAGGTACAGCCGGAGCAGTCCGTGACGTCCGTCGTCCAGCACCGCGTAGTCCTGGATGTAGCGGTTGTCCCGGAGCAGCCGGGCGATCTCGACCTTGAATTTCGATACCGGAATGTCCACCCGCCGGTGCCCGGCCTGGCAGGCATTCCGGATTCGGGTCAGCATATCGGCGACCGGATCCGTCATCTCACCAACTCGCCTTCCGCACGCCGGGGATCTCGCCCCGGAGCGCCTGTTCGCGGAAACAGATTCGACACAGCCCGAACTTGCGCAGGTACCCGCGCGCCCGTCCGCAGCGCTGGCAGCGGTGGTAGCGGCGCACCGCAAATCTCGGCTTCCGCTTCGCCTTCTCTACGAGACACTTCTTTGCCATCCGGCTGACTCTCCCTCTGCGGTCTATCCGACCACCACCGGCGTCTGTCCGCGGAACGGCATGCCCAACTCCCGCAGCAATGCCATCCCCACGTCGTCGCGACCGGCCGTCGTGACAAACGTGATGTCCATCCCGTGGATCTTCTCGACCTTGTCGTAGTCGATCTCGGGAAAGATCATCTGCTCCTTGATGCCCAGCGTGTAGTTGCCTCGACCGTCGAACGCGTTGGTCGGAAACCCGCGGAAGTCACGGATTCGCGGCACGGCCACGCTGATGAAGCGATCGAGGAACTCGTACATGCGCGCCCCCCGGAGGGTGACCCGCGCTCCGACCGGCATGCCTTGCCGGAGCGAGAAGTTCGAGATCGCCTTCTTGGCACGGGTGATCACGGCCTTCTGTCCCGTGATGACCCCCAGCTCCTCGACCGTCGTGTCGAGCAGCTTGGGATTCTTCGGCGCCTCCCCCAGGCCCACGTTGAGCACGATCTTCACCAGCCGTGGCAGCTCGTGCGGGTTCGCGAACCCGAACTCCTGCATCAGCTTGGGGGCCACCGTGTCGCGGTAGTATCCGCGGAGGCGGGGCGGCGGTGCCGGTGGCAGCGTCTCGGCCGGCGGCATGTCGCCCTTGCCCTTGGTCTTGGTCTTGGTCTTGGTTGTGTCCGCCATCCTGATCGTCCTACCGGTTCCGTGGGATCGGCTGGCCCGACTTCACGCTCAGCCGCTCCACCGTTCCGTCCGCGTCCTTCTTCCGGCGCACGCGCGTCGGCTCACTGGACTTCGGATCGAGGAGCATCACGTTGGACGCGTCGATCGGCGCGGGGAAGTGGACGATGCCCCCCTCCTCACCCGACTGGGTCGCCCGACGGTGCTTCGTCACCATGTTGACACCTTCCACGACGACACGGCCCTTCTGCGGCAGCACCCGCAGAACCGCGCCCTCGGTGCCCTTGTGCTCGCCGCGGATGACACGCACCCGATCGCCCTTGGTGACGTGCAGCTTCTGCGGCTGTGCCTTCCGCCCCGGCTTCCGCCGAGTCTTCTTGTAGACGAGCGGCTTCATGCTACAGCACCTCCGGCGCGAGGGACACGATCTTCATGAATCGCTTCTCGCGCAGTTCCCGGCCGACCGGGCCGAAGATCCGGGTCGCCCGCGGTTCGCGCGCGTCGGTGATGAGCACGGCGGCATTGTCGTCGAAGCGGATGTAGCTCCCGTCCCGCCGCCGCGTCTCCTTCGCGGTCCGCACGATCACCGCCTTGACCACGTCGCCCTTCTTCACCTGGCCCGTCGGCAGCGCGTCCTTGATCGTCACGACTACGACGTCGCCCATGCGGGCGTACCGCCGCCGGCTTCCGCCGAGCACGCGGATCACCAGCGCCTTCCGGGCGCCGGAGTTGTCCGCGATCCTGACGATCGATTCCTGTTGTACCACGTCCGCCTCGCTTACTCCGCTCGCGTGAGGATCTCGACCACCCGCCACCGCTTGAGCCGGGACACGGGCCGTGTCTCCATCAGCCGCACCGTATCGCCGATCCGGGCGCCCTTTTCGTCGTGCGCGTGCACCCGCTTGGTACGGGTCAGCCGCTTGCCGTAGAGCGGGTGCGCGAACTGGCGCGTCAACTCGACGGCCACCGTCTTCTCCGTCTTGGCGCTCACGACGACGCCGACTCGGACTTTGCGACGTGGCCGCGTCTGGGTTTCCTGACTCATGCCTGCTTCCTCTCGCTCAGGACCGTCTCGATCCGCGCTATGTTCCGACGAAGGGTCCGGAACTGACTCGGGTTGTCGATCGCCTCCGTCGCCGACCGAAACTTCAGGCGGAACCGCGCCTCTTTCAGGCGCACCAGCTCCTCCTGCAATTCCTCGAGCGTGAGCTCACGCAGCTGTGTCGTCTCGAGCGCGGTGCGCTCGGCGTCCTTCAGTGCCATGGCCCTACCCGTCCTCGCGCGTAATCACGCGCGTCTTGACCGGCAGCTTCGCCGCCGCGTGCTTCAGCGCCTGCCGCGCCACCGTGTCGGCCACACCTTCGACCTCGAACATGATCCGGCCAGGCTTGACCACAGCCACCCACCCTTCCGGGTTGCCCTTCCCCTTCCCCATGCGGGTCTCGGCCGGCTTCTTGGTAATCGGCTTGTCCGGGAAGATCCGGATCCACACCTTCCCGCCACGCTTCATGACGCGTGTCATCGCCACTCGTGCCGCTTCGATCTGGCGGCTGGAGATCCAGCCGGGATCGAGCGTCATGAGCCCGTAGTGCCCAAACGCCACGGCGTTGCCACGTGTGGCATGGCCCTTCGTCCGGCCCTTCATCTGTTTGCGGTACTTGACTCGCTTCGGCGCCAGCATGGCTCAGGTCCCCGTGCTGTAGGTCCGGCCGCGACGATCCTCCACGACCTCGCCCTTGAAGATCCAGACTTTCACCCCGATGGTCCCGTAGGTCGTCTTCGCCGTGGACGTGCCGTAGTCGACATCCGCCCGGAGCGTGTGCAGCGGCACACGACCCTCGTGGTAGCCCTCGGACCGCGCGATCTCCGCGCCGCCGAGACGCCCGCCGCAGCGGATCCGGATGCCCTGGGCTCCCATGCGCATGGAGTTCTGCACGGCGCGCTTCATCGCGCGGCGGAACGACACCCGCTGCACGAGCTGATGCGCCACGTTGTCGGCGACGAGCTGTGCCTCGATCTCGGGCCGCTTGATCTCCTCGACGTTGATCCCGATCTCCTTGCCCGTCAGCTGCGCCAGCTCGTCACGGAGCTTGTCGACCTCCGCGCCGCGCTTGCCGATGACGACCCCGGGCCGCCCGGTGTAGACCGTGACCGTCACCTTGCCCGGCTTGCGGTCCACGTGCACGTCCGCAACGGCCGCGTGGGACAGACGGGTCTTCAGGTACTTGCGGATCAGCTCGTCTTCCTTCAGGAACTCCGGAAACTCCGCGCCGGCGTACCAGCGGGAGCGCCACGGCTTGACGATGCCGAGCCGGAAACCGTACGGATGGGTTTTCTGGCCCACTACTCTCTCTCCTGTTTCGACCCGACGTGGATCTCCACGTGGCTGGTCCGCTTTCGGATGGGTGCCGCCCGGCCCAGGCCGCCCGCCCGGTACCGCCGCAGCGTCGGCCCGTCGTTCACCACGGCGTGGGACACGACCAGCCGGTCCACATCGAAGGCCTCGTTGGTGCGGAGCGCCTGCTGCTCCGCGTTGGCCACCGCCGACCGCAGCACCTTCTCGACCTGCCGGGCCGCGTGCTTCTTCGAGAACTTGAGCAGCGCGTACGCCTCGTTCACGTCCCGCCCGCGAATCTGGTCCATCACGAGCCGCATCTTGCGCGGAGACTGGCGCACCCACTTCTGAATCGCTCTTGCCGCCATCGTCAGTCGCCTCCCCGGCTCAGGCGCTCGCCTTGCGATCCGCGGCCAGCCTGCCCGAATGGCCCCGGAACAGGCGCGTCGGCGCGAACTCGCCGAGCTTGTGCCCCACCATGTTCTCACTCACGTACACGGGGATGAACTTGTTCCCGTTGTGGACCGCGACGGTGTGCCCCACGAAATCCGGCGTGATGGTGGACCCTCTGGCCCACGTCTTGAGCACGCGCTTTTCGCCGGTGCTGTTCATCGCCTCGATCTTCCTCATCAGGGAGGGCTCAACGAACGGCCCTTTCTTGATGCTTCTCGCCATGCCTGGTTCCCGTCGTTACTTGGTGGCTTTGCCGCGCTTGCGACCGCGCAGGATCAGCTTCTGACTGTGCTTCTTACGACGCCGCGTCTTCTTGCCTTCGGGCTTGCCCCACGGCGTCACCGGAGGCCGCCCGCCCGACGCCTTGCCCTCACCACCGCCCAGCGGGTGGTCCACCGGGTTCTTGGCCACCCCGCGTACCTTGGGTCGCCGACCCAGCCAACGCGTCTTCCCAGCCTTGCCGTAGCTCTGCAGCTCGTGCTCGGCGTTGCCGACTTCACCGACCGTCGCCGAGCACTCGCGGCGTACCAGGCGCACCTCGCCGGAGCGCAGTTTCAGCGCGACGTGATGCCCTTCCTTGGCCACGACCTGGGCACTGCTGCCCGCCGACCGGCAGATCTGGCCGCCCTTGCCGATCTTGAGCTCGATGTTGTGTACCGTCGTACCCAGCGGAATCTCGGCCAGGGGCAGCGCGTTGCCAGTGCGGATGTCGCTGCCCGGTCCCGCCTCAATCCGGTCACCCACGCGGAGGCCGCGAGGGTGCAGGATGTAGCGCTTCTCGCCGTCCGCGTAGACCACCAGCGCGATGCGTGCGGTGCGGTTCGGATCGTACTCGATGTGTGCGACGGTCGCCGGCACCCCGTGCTTGTTGCGCTTGAAGTCGATCCGGCGGTAGCGGCGCTTGTGCCCGCCCCCCCGGTGCCGCACGGTCAGGTGCCCCTTGCTGTTGCGGCCCCCGCTCTTCTTCAAGGGCCGCACCAGCGACTTCTCGGGCGCGGACCGGGTCACCTCATCGAAATCGCTCACCGAGCGAAATCGGGTGCCGGCGCTGGTCGGACGAAACTGTCGAATGCCCATCGTGCTATCCCTCGAAGATCTCGATCGTGTCGCCCTCGGCCAGCCGGACGAACGCCTTCTTCCATTTGGGACGCCGCCCCTGGCTGCGACCGCGAGTGCGCCGCTTCGACGGCTGCACCAGCGTCCGGACGCTGGTGACCTTCACGCCGAACAGCGTCTGGATCGCGTCCCGAATCTCGTGCTTGCTCGCTCTAGGGTCGGCCTCGAAGGTGTACTCCCGCAGCTGCGCGTACTGCGCGGAGGATTTCTCCGTCACCAGCGGCCGGATCACGGTCTTGTAGGGATCAGGCATCGCTGCCCCGCTTTCCGCTCGACGTCTTCGACGATTTCTTGGTCGACCGCTTTGCCGTCGCCTTCGCAGACTTCGTCGACTTGGCACTCGCCCGCGTCGCGGCGCGTCCCGAGGCCTTGCGCTTCTCCGCCGCTGGCTTCCTGGGCTTCGTCGCGCGCTTCTTCGTCGTGCCCTCGACCGCATGCCCACCGAGTGCCGCTTCCTCGACCACGACGGCGTCCGACCACAGCACCTCGTACGCCGACACGTCGGCGAACGGCATCACGTGCACGGATGGCAAGTTGCGGCCCGAGAGATAGACGGCGGACCGGTGCTCCGACGTGAGCAGCAGGACCTTCTGGCCCTCGAGTCCGAGCTTGTCGAGCAGCTCCGCCAGTTGCCTCGTCTTGGGCGACTCGATGCCAAAACCCTCGATCACCACCAACGCGCCCTCGCCAGCCCGGGCGTTCAGCGCCGACTGCCGCGCGAGCCGCTTCACCTTGCGGGGAAGATCGGTCTGATAGCTGCGCGGCCTGGGTCCGAAGGCGATACCGCCACCCGTCCAGTGGGGCGCCCGCGTCGTGCCCTGGCGGGCACGTCCGGTCCCCTTCTGCCGCCACGGCTTCCGGCTCCCGCCGGAGACCTCCGCACGGGTCTTCGTCGAGGCCGTTCCCTGCCGGCGGTTGTTCCGGTAGGCTCGCACCGCATGGTAGAGCACGTCCTCGTTGACGGTCCCGTCGAACTCACCGGGCAGCGCGTAGCTGCCCTTCTGTTCCGCCGCCGTCGTGTACAACTGCGCCTCAAGCATAGCGGCCTCGGCCTCCCTGTTTCCGGACCACGACGATTCCCCGCCGCGGACCGGGCACGGCACCGCGCACGAACAGCAGATTGCGCTCGGAATCGATCCGCACCACCGAGAGCCCCACCTCGGTGAACCGCACGTTCCCGTACTGGCCCGGCAGCTTCTTGCCCTTGATCACGCGCGACGGGTCCGTCCCCGGCCCCAGGCTCCCCGGCTTGCGGTACCGTGTGCTGCCGTGTGTCGCGGGCCCACCTGCGAACCCATGACGCTTCACCACGCCCTGGAAGCCGCGACCTTTCGTCGTGCCGCTGACCTTCACCTTCTCGCCAGGCGCGAAGATCTCGACGGTGATCACGTCGCCGGCCGTGGGGGCGTCGCCCGCCTCCTCGGCGAGGCGGAAGCTGCGCAGCACCCGGGGGGCGGCCTCCAGTCCGGCCTTCGCCGCGTGACCGGCGAGCGCCTTCGTCGTCCGCTTGGCCTTGCGCGCCCCGAAGCCGAGCTGCACCCGCGTGCGCTCGCCTGCGGCGGCGGCGACCTGGACGACCGGGCACGGCCCCGCCTCGATCACGGTGACCGGCACGACATTGCCGTCCTCACCGTAGATCCGGGTCATGCCCAGT
Organism: Gemmatimonadota bacterium; assembly: GCA_039584325.1. Classification (GTDB taxonomy): domain Bacteria; phylum Gemmatimonadota; class Gemmatimonadetes; order Gemmatimonadales; family GWC2-71-9; genus JAOTVV01. The sequence continues at coordinate 1,321 of JBDGYA010000078.1, read as the reverse complement.
TTGCGACCGATCAGTCCATTCATCGCTATTCGACCTTGATCTCGACGTCCACGCCCGAGGGCAGGTCCAGCTTCGTGAGCGCGTCCACCGTCTGCGCCCGCGACTCGACGATCTCGATCAGACGCTTGTGCGTCTTCAACTCGAACTGCTCCCGACTCTTCTTGTCCACGTGCGGGCTGCGCAGCACGGTCCACCGCTGCGTCTTGGTCGGCAGCGGAATCGGGCCCGAGACCGACGCGCCCGTCTTCTCCACCGTGCGCACGATGTCGGCCGCAGCCTGATCCAGCACCACGTGGTCGAACGACTTGAGTCGGATCCGAATCTGTCCTGGTCCTGCCATTGCTCGTGCGCCTCGCTCAAACGGTACTGCGGGACGGCGACCTCGTGCCGCCACCCCGCCGTGCGTCGGTCGTTATTGCAGGATCTTGGTGACCACGCCGGCGCCCACGGTGCGGCCGCCCTCCCGAATCGCCGTTATTGCAGGATCTTGGTGACCACGCCGGCGCCCACGGTGCGGCCGCCCTCCCGAATCGCGAACCGCAGCCCCTCTTCCATCGCGATCGGCGTGATCAACTCGATCGTCATCTTCGTGTTGTCCCCCGGCATCACCATCTCCACCCCCGCCGGCAACTCCACATTCCCCGTCACATCCGTCGTCCGAAAGTAAAACTGCGGCCGATACCCCTTGAAAAACGGCGTGTGCCGGCCCCCCTCCTCCTTCGTCAACACGTACACTTCCGCCTCAAAATGCGTGTGCGGCGTCACCGACCCCGGCTTCGCCAACACCATCCCCCGCTCGATCTCGTCCTTGTCCACCCCCCGCAACAACAACCCCACGTTGTCCCCCGCCTGCCCCTCGTCCAGCAGCTTGCGGAACATCTCCACCCCCGTCACCACCGTCTTCTTGCTCGCCCCAAACCCCACCAACTCCACATCCTCCTGCAACGTGATCTTGCCCCGCTCGATCCGCCCCGTCGCCACCGTCCCCCGCCCCGTAATCGAAAACACGTCCTCCACCGGCATCAAAAACGGCTTGTCGATGTCCCGCTCCGGCACCGGAATGTACGTGTCCAATGCCTCCAACAACTCGTCCACACACGCCGTGTCGTCGGCGCCCGGCTCCCCATTCTCCAACGCCTTCAATGCCGACCCCTTGATCACCGGAATCTCGTCCCCCGGAAACTCGTAGCTCGACAACAGCTCCCGTACCTCCAACTCCACCAACTCCAACAACTCCGGATCGTCCACCATGTCCACCTTGTTCAAAAACACGATGATGTACGGCACGTTCACCTGCCGCGCCAACAACACGTGCTCCCGC
>JBDGYA010000077.1:0-12275 GCA_039584325.1 Gemmatimonadota bacterium | reverse complement strand
GAGGTGCCCGGGGTTCTCACTCCGTGGTGTCTGCGTGATGGCAGCCATCTCGGCGCGGAGCAGAGGCTGCTTCCTCCTCTCGCCTCAATCCAAACTGAACAGTTCCCGTCCTTGGGGATTGGGACAGACTTCTCCCATCTTGGGCTGCAGCATATCACCGTCGGTGGCCCTCTCCCGGCCCCGCCGCCCGACAGACGCCGCACTGTGACGCCCGCCCGACGACGAGACCGCTGGCTCCACCGGCAGCCACTGGAACTGTGCTGTGGAGGTGGAGACCATGCGAATGCAACGCGCTCTGCTCAGCTTCGCTTTCGTTGCGCTGGTTGGCGCGTGCCAAGACAGCTGGCTGTCCGAGCCAGAACAGCCTGTGCCAGACACTGACAAACCGCTCTTCAACCACGTGCGGCCACCGACGCCTGCCGTGCAGATCGACGTCAACAAGTACCAATTGGAGTTAGTGGAGGGTCAGGCGTACGAGGGGTTCTACCTCTCAGAGGAGGTAGGCTACGCGCAAGTCCTGTTCTCCGGCGGCCTTCTCTATGGGAACGGTCCAGCGGCGTTGTTTCTCTACAACCCCATTGGCACGCCAGCGCCCGCCGCCCGCGGGACGGGTCTGCCCACAGAAATTGATGCCGTGGGCGCCGACCACCATACCACGACACTGCTGATTGAGACGACCGAAGATACTATGGGTCCGAGCGACCCGCTTGGCTTCGGCGTCGTGCAAGAGACGTTTGCGTTGGCTGACGCACCCAATGACGACTTCATTCTGTTCAAGTACACACTAACTAATCACTCCGGTGCTCCGGTCAGCGGCCTGTACGCGGGAGCCATCGACGACCCCGACGTGGGGTTCGACTTCCGCGATGACCTCGTAGCGTACGATGTCGCGGGCTGGTATGCCTCTGTCACGAGTACCGAGGCGGACACACGTGTCGCCACCGCCCTCGTTCTCTTGAGTCATCCCGTGTCGGCCTATACGCCGACCGGCAACCCGAATCAGCAGCCCACAAATCCAGACCCGCTTGAGCTAGGTGAATGGTGGTACCATCTGGAAAGCGGCATCAACACCTCGTACGACCCGCTCTTTGGTGACATCCGTATGATGCAGGCCGCTGGTCCTTTGGATGACGTCCAGCCCGGCGAGTCGGTAGTGCTGTGGCTGGCGCGTGTCGCGGGCGAGGATGAAGCTGATGTAGCCGTGAACGTGGAAGCGGCTCGAACAGTGTATGCGGGCCTGCCTGCCGAGCTGCTGGCACCCCATCCGAACCTTCCATTCGTTGACGTCAGTGTGGTCGGCGGGCGCATCGACTTCGCTGACCCAATGAGCACGTTCGACGTACGATTCGCGTTTCCGCTCCCAGAGCACGCGACGTCAGTCGAGATGCTGAGCTTTGCCGGTGCGCCGGCAATCGCCACAAGCGTCGATGGCGCGACTGTGGCGGCCACGTTCGAGAAGGCTGCGCTGCCTGCCGGGCGACGGCATTGGCTTGAGACCGGCGATCCCCTCATCGGCGCGGCGAAGCTCACCGATGGGACACTGCTCTTCGGTATTGACTCCGCTGACGTGACCTATGACCTGGTGATGGCAACCCAACTCACCTTCGACCCGGCAGATGACGCGACCCCCACGTGGTCTCCAGACGGCGAGTCGATCGTGTTTGCGTCGGCTCGAGACGGCCAGTACCGCCTCTGGTGCATGGACGTCTCGGAGGGAGAGGCGAGCGCGGTGCCGGTGACGGCCGGGCCCGTCGACTTCGCGCCCGATTGGTTCGGCTCGACGATTGTGTTCGGACGATGGGGAGAAGCGGGCTTCGAGATGTGGACGGTGGACGCCGACGGCGATCCGGCCACCGAACTCTTGCTTGCCTCGGGACCCCGCAACCCGCGCTATTCGCCTGACGGTCAGACGCTTGCTGCCGTGATCGACGGGCAAATCTGGCTGATGCCGATGACGGGCAATCCCGTCCAGCTGACGGACGGCTCTTCGGACTATGAGCCGACGTGGAGTCCGGACGGTAGCGAGGTCTACTACACCGACCTTGGCGAAGGTCACATCTACCGCGCGCACGTGGCAACTGGCGAGACGAACCAAGTGACGCCTGACGAGGCGGACTACGTGGACAACCGTCACGCGGCGGTCTCGCCCGCTGGAGGATGGCTAGCGTTCTTGTCACAGTCGAATCGAGGAGTGGAGATCGTGCTACAGCCGCTTCCCTCCGGGGATCATGTACCACTGCGGCTCGATCCGGACCCGGGAAACATCACGTTCTTATGGAATGAGTGGGATCAGAACCTCGAGTTTTCACCTGATGGGAGAAAGCTGGCGTTCGCAGTAGGCGGGTACCCTCGAAACGACATTTGGATGATCGAGTTGCCAGAATGGGTACCACTCCACGCCGCCATCGATATCAAGCCGGGCAGCGACCCCAACAGCATCAACCTCGGTTCGAATGGCAACGTGCCCGTGGCCATCCTGAGCACGCCGGTCTTCGACGCCACCACCGTCAACCCAGCCACGGTCACGCTCGCTGATGCGCAGGTGAAGGTGAAGGGCAACGGGACGCTCCTCGCCAACGTTGAGGACGTGAACGGTGATGGCACGACCGACTTGGTGGTACACATCAATACGGCGGGCATGAGCCTTACCGACGGGGACATTGAGGCGGTGCTCACGGGCGAGACCTTCGACGGTCAGGCGATTCGAGGCAGCGATTTGGTGAGAGTAGTCCCGTAGCAGCAACTCACTCACACGCAACTGCCACCAGCCCCGAGCGTCACCCGGCGCTCGGGGCTTTTCTTCTAGCTGAACCCGGCTGAGAATCCTACCTTGGAGTAGTGCCAGCCGAGGTCACGACCGTGACCGACCTGATGGACCGCCTCAAGGCAGTACTCGCTAACCGCTACACCATCGAGCGGGAGATCGGTAGCGGCAGACTGGCGACCACCTACCTCGGCAGAACGCTGCTGCCACCGTCGCGATAGACCTTCCAACTGCCGTCTGGTTGGCGCTGGGCAATGCTCAGCCACTTCTCTGGGACGACACTCGGTTCGCCCCCTGCCCTTGGTGTGCGGACGAAGGAGCCCTCGCTACGGAACAGGATCCAATCAGCACTTAGCGCGCGGACCTCCAGAATCTCGTTCGAACCTTCGAAGCTATACATGGCTTGCTGCTCCTCCATCCACGCCTGAATAGCCGCCCGCCCAACAAGCGCCGGCATGTCGGGCTGCATCCGGATGGCATCGTCGGTATACACAGAAGCATTCGCCTCAGGTTCGCCGGCTTCTACTGCAGCATCCCATCCGCTCATCATATCGTCGATGATGACCCGGGCTTCGGTGTCTGAGAGAGTAGCCTCAGGCGACGGTTCAGCCGGGTCACAAGCCGACAAGAGCACCACCGTCAGAGCACCTGCAACCGCTGAAACTCTGGGCTTCATTACACTCCTCCTTTGTGCGAAGACCTTAGGAGCACGTCTCGATCATTGCGCACGAGCGCTGCGGCGCAGGTGCCGCAGCGGACCAGAGACGCGGCCCAGGAAAGCACAAACCGTGGCTGGGAGGCCGTGACACTTCGTGACGTCCCCCGAAAACGATGGTACCTCTCAAACACGCTGCCAGTCAAACGCCGCGCCAATGCTATGTCGCAGTCATCGAGCTGGCCAGCTATGGTCAGCGTGAAGCCATACACGTTGACTGTATGATTCTGAGGTAGGCCGCACGCGGCCGCTGCGTTTGCTAAGTGAGGCAGCTCAGATGGGCGGTCTTTCTACATGATATCACAAATCTGTGGTGTGCGAAAAGTGTGCGAACTCAGTCAGACGGAGCCAAACTCAGAGAAACTCAGCCAAAGGACGCGGTCCCGTAACTGCTTACGCAGCATTACGTAGCCGCACTCAGACGAACTCAACGAAACTCAGAAAGACTAGCTTCCATGAAATGGGGTGAGGGGGTCGGATGATCCGCGTCGCGGCGGTGCTGGGATTCGTGGTGTTCCTCGTGGGAGCGGTTCTGACGTGGCTGTTGCTGCCGCAACCGTTCGGCCGCGCCTTCAGCTTCAGTCTGGTCCTCACCATTTTCGGACTCGTCACGGTGCTCGTGACGCTCGGGGTGGGTATGCTACGGGCACGACCGGCGTGGCTGCGCATCGTCGCGATCGGGCCCCTGCTGCTCGCGGCCCTGGTGATGGCGGTGGTGGCAGTGGTGACCGTCGACCACCGGTGCCTGTTCTTCCGGGGCCTGCCGCCCAAGCCGACTGCAGCGGAGTGGCAGGCGGACCTCGACTACCTGGCCGAGCAGATGCGAGTCGTGCACCCGGCCCTCTCCTCCCTCGTACCGCGCGAGCGCTTCGACAGTGTCGTGGCGGCGGTTCGTGCCGACATCCCCGCGCTCAGCGACGAGCAGATCCTCATGGAGCTGTTCCGGGTCATCGCGCTCCCCAACGACGCCCACACCTACCCGTTCGTCTTCTACCCCGTCTACGACCTGCACCTGTTTCCGATTCAGGCGTACTGGTTCGACGACGGTCTGTACGTGGTGCGGGCCGGACGCGAGTACGCCGAGGCGGTCGGCAGCCGAGTCGTCGCGGTTGCGGGCGTGCCGATCGAGCAGCTGTACCGGGACTTCGCCCCGTACCTGTCCGCCGAGAATGAGTTCGGCCGGCTCGACCGGTGGAGTGGGCTGCCGATGGCCGAGTGGCTGGAGGCCAGGGGCCTGGCCACCGACGGCCGCGCTCTGGTGGAGCTGGAGCGGGCGGGGGGCGCACGCTACGACCGCTTGGTGCGCGCCGTCCCCCTGGCACCCTTCGGCTACTGGTCCTCTGTCCGGCAGGTGGAGCGGGCAACCTCTCCCGCGGTGAGCAACGATCGGCGCGAGGCGTACTGGTTCGAGTACGATCGGACCACGGGAGCCCTCTACTTCCAGTTCAACCACGCGCTCGACGAGTGGAACGGCGTGACGCTCGTGAGTGTCTTGGACGGAATCGATTCGTTGCTCGCCGCACAGCCATGCGATCGATTCGTGCTCGATCTGCGGAACAGCGTTGGCGGGAACCTCGGTCCGGCGAGAGACGTTGCCGACTTCATCGCCGGAGACGAGCGGATCGATCGACGGGGACGGCTGTTCGTGCTGATCGGTCGGCGCACCTTTTCGGCCGGCGTCTCCACCGCCTCCATGCTGCGGTATTCCTCGAGTGCCGTCTTCCTGGGCGAGCCCACGGGACAGGGGCCGGTCTATTTCGCGGGCCCCAGACTGGTGACGCTGCCCCACTCGCGCCTGCCTGTCGCCATCTCGACTCGGCTGTCGGTCGCGACGGTGTTCGACAATCCCCCTGACCGGATCGAGCCGGACGTGTGGGTGCGCTACACGCACGACGATTTCGTGCGGGGGATCGATCCCGTGCGGGATGCAGCCCTGCAGTATCAGGAGCAACCGGTCGCCGGCGTGGAGGTACCGACGTCGAGCCTCGCGGGCTACGTGGGCCGCTACCGCTGGGACCTTCATCGGGCGGTCGAGGTGACCCAAGATGGGGAGCGGTTACACCTGGCGGTGGACGACTTTATGCCTGGGAGTACGGCGCGGCTGCGGACACGACTGTACCCCATTTCCGCCACGACGTTCGCCACCGCCGTTTCCGGCGTGCGGGTCTCGTTCGCAGTTGGTCCGCACGGCGCCTCGAGTGTCACGGTCGCGTGGGACAGTGGGTCGCGGGAGGCCCCGCGCCTCAACCCGGAGTATCGCTTCCCCCTCGAGATGCTGCGCGACGGGGCGATCGACGCGGCGGTCGCCGCGGTGAGCGCCGACAGCGCTTACTACAGGGGCGTGCCCGGCCTCGAGGCGACACTGAACGGCGCGGGCTACCGCATGCTGCGTGACGGCCGGACTGGCGACGCGGTTGCCGTTTTCCGACTCAACGCGAAGCTGTTCCCGCGCTCGTCGAACACGTACGACAGCCTGGGTGAGGGCTACATGGAGCACGGTGACACGGCGCTGGCCGTCGCATACTACCGTCGCTCCCTCGAGCTCGATCCCGAGAATGACAATGCACGCAGGATGCTGCGGCGCATGGGCGTTCCGGAGTAGCAGAACGCTCGACCGCACGCCGGCGTTGTCGCGGCGTCTGCGGAGCACAGGTGCAGGACGTCTCGTGATCCACGCTGCGCACCATCCCTTGTCACCCGCATGCCGTCCCGACGCGGTGCCCCTCGCAGGGCTGATGGAGACGCGGCCGCCGAGTCGTACCGGCTCGGAGCACCGCCGCACGGACTCGACACTCGCGACCCGCGCCGTCTAACAGACCGGCCCCTCGTGTGTTAGCCGAGACTCACGAGCAGATCACTTCCCATTCTGCGGTGCCGGTGCAACAACCACCGTCATACTTCTCTCACGAAGGGTTCAGGATTCGGGTTACATACTGGCCGATACAACCAGGGCAGCGTACCACGAGGAGAGATCACCAATGCTCACCCGACGCACGGCCTGCGTGCTTGCGGCTGCGGTCTTGCTCATCGGCTGCACCGAGCGCGAGGTCACGAACCCCGATGCCCTGACCCTCGGGGTGACCGCCGACCTGACCGTTCTGGACCCGGACATGGTTCAGCTCGGCAAGAACCTGTTCTTCGACGAAAACCTGTCGATCAACCAGAACCAGTCGTGCGCGTCGTGCCACGACCCGGCATGGGGATTCACCGGCCCCGACGCGGACATCAACGCCCACGGCGCCGTGTACATGGGCTCGATCGACGGCCGGTTTGGGAATCGGAAGCCGCCCAGCTCGGCCTATGCCACCCAGAGCCCAATCCTGCACTACGACGGCCGCCTCTTCATCGGCGGCAACTTCTGGGACGGCCGCGCGACCGGTGAGAGGTTGGGCAATCCCGCGGCCGATCAGGCACGGGGCCCGTTCTTGAACCCGCTCGAGCAGGCCCTGCCCGACGAGGCCACCGTCGTCGCGCGGGTCTGCGCGTCCGCCTACGGCGACCTGTTCAGGGAGGTGTGGGGGGAGACCGCCTGCGAGTCCGGGTACGTCGAGATGGCATACGACGCGATCGCCCTGTCGATTGCCACCTTTGAGATGTCCCCGGAGTCCAACGCCTTCTCGTCCAAGTACGACGCGTCCCTGGCAGGGACGGCCGATCTCACGAAGCTCGAGAAGACCGGGCTCGCCATCTTCCGCGGCAAGGGCAAGTGCCAGAAGTGCCACGTGCTCGGCAAGGGCCACGGGAAGGAGCCGGCGCTGTTCACCGATTTCACGTTCGACAACCTCGGCGTCCCGGCCAACCCGGAAAACCCGTTCTACACGATGGATCCCGCGTTCAATCCCGACGGCGCGAACTGGATCGACCTCGGTCTCGGTGGCTTTCTCGCGAGCCGTCCCGAGTATGCGGCCCTGGCGCCCGATTTCGAGGGGCAGCACAAGGTGCCGACGCTGCGCAACGTCGATCTGCGGCCGAATCCGACCGACGTGAAGGCTTACGGTCACAACGGGTACTTCAAGACGCTCGAGCAGATCGTGCACTTCTACAACACGCGCGACGTGAAGCCGACCTGTCCGGGCGCCTACACTGCCGAGCAGGCGATGGCCGCCGACTGCTGGCCGGCTCCCGAGGTCGCAACGAACGTGAACACCGCCGAGCTCGGTGACCTCGGGCTGGATCCCGACGAGGAGGCGGCGCTCGTCGCCTTCCTGCGGACGCTGTCGGACGGCTACATGGCGCCGTAGGCCGCTGCAGCCCGAGACAACCCGCGAGCCCCGAGCCAGTATCGGGGCTCGCGTTGCATCGAGGCATGCGTCGTAGCGGCGGGCTTCATACCAATGACGCCCGTCGTGACCGAGCGGGCCCCACACCACCCCCCGAGTCTCGGGCGTGCTCCAGAGATGGACGGGCACCACGCGGCACAAGGGGCTTCCTTCGACATCTTCGTAGCCGAGTTGCCGAAATCGGTACCGTTGCACGTCGGCATCGACGTCAAGCCGGGCAGCGACCCCAACAGCATCCACCTCGGCTCGAATGGGAACGTGCCAGTGGCGATCCTGAGCACGGCAGACTTCGACGCCACCACCGTCAACCCAGCCACTGTCACACTCGCCGACGCGGACGTGAAGGTGAAGGGCAATGGCACGTTCCTCGCTAACCCTGAAGATGTGAATGGTGACGGCTTGACGGACCTAGTGGTGCACATCACGACGGCGGGTATGAGCCTCACCGACGGAGACATTGAAGCAGCGCTCACGGGCAGGACCTTCGATGGTCAGGCTATTCGAGGCAGCGACTCGATAAGAGTCGTTCCGTAGGCCAGCCGTCCACTCGCTGGTCAACTGCATCAGCGCCCGGCTTGGGTCGGGCGCCTTCACATCTGTCCCCCGAGCGTCACCAGGCGCTCGGGGCGTTCGCCTTCGGTGCCGGGCCGTGGTGAACGCCACCGTTGCGATCGCGGAAGCCGCGATCGCCCTGGCCGTGGGCTTCGGTCTCGACTGGACCGCCGAGCAGGTGGCGCTGGTCATGGCCGCGGTCGTCGCCCTGGCCGGCCTCGTCAAAACCCTGTGGGCGCGGGGGCAGGTGACGCCCGTCAACGCCCCGCGGGATAATCACGGAAGGAGGTTGTTACCGGAGACGCACTGAATCCTTCAACTGCGAGCCCCGGGTGCCGGAAGGTGCCCGGGGTTTGTGCTCTCGCTCGCAGGACGGGAGTATGGTAGCCCCGTCGCGCGATTCGGCGGCTCGAGCCGCCGCTCGGCGCCTTCGGCGATGTGCCCTGAAGGGCAACTGATAAGGGTCTCGTTCACGACGTGTCGCGCCGCGCCGAGTCGCCGCTTCAGCGTCGGGACCTGCCGTCGCGAGGTGGCTACGCCTTGGGTCGGAAGAGCACTATCCTCGCCTCCCGAACGCTCGTTATCCCGAACAGCAGCTTCCTGAGAAGGACGCGGAACATGGTGTCCAGGCAGACATCCCGCGCGAACCCACCGGCACCAGTGCCCAGTAACGGGAAGGCGAGCGAGTACAGTTCGAGGGTCTCAGCGTGGTAGAAGCACCCCTCGATGATCTCGCTGATGAGGTCCCGGCTGGGCTCGACAGTTGCACCCCACCGGATCCGTGTACCCCAGTACTTCGGCTCAAAACCGAGGGTCACAGCGTGAAAGACGAATGACGCAGCGAGATCTCCCGCCGTCGTTACAATGACTCTGCCAGGGCGAACCGGGGTGAAGCGCTTTGCCTCCTCGGCTATGCTACTACCTCCAGCAATCAGGATGCGACCGGAAACACCGCCACCCATCGTCAAGAGGTTGTCGTCGGAGCTGACGATGGCGTCCACTTGATGATCGGTAATGTCACCGTGGACGACAGTCAGGCGGCGGCCGTTGGGGACCTCGTAGACATCCGGCTCCTCGAGGCCCGGACCCTCCTTAGTCAGGTACGCAGCTCGCCGAAGCTGGTACCGAGCGAGCGCGTCGTTGGAGATCGGATCGCTAGGCAGGTGCCACGCCGATGGTCCGCCTGAGTCTGCGCCTTCCAGTACGGTGAGCACGTCACGAAAGGACTGGAGACGGTCAGCCGGCTCCTTTGCCAGGCAGCGCTCCACGCAGTCGTTCAAATAGTCGGGAATCGCGGGATTGAGGGAGCGCGGCGAGACCAGCGGATCGATCTTTGCCTTGATGAGCACCGCCAGGGGTGCGTCCCCCTCGAATGGTGCTCGGCCCGTGAGGGCTCGGTAGAAGGTGGCGCCGTAGCTGTAGATGTCCGCCCGATGGTCCGCGCCCCGTGGGTCTTCAGCCTGTTCCGGAGCCATGTACATCGGTGTACCCATCGGTGCCGACGTACTCGTGAGACTGAGCAGCCCCGGGTATTCCGCCTTGGCAATTCCGAAATCCATGATACGCCAGTGCTCGGTCGCTTCGTCCCACATGATGTTGGAGGGCTTCACGTCGCGATGTACGATCCCTCGGTCATGGGCAGCGAGTAGCCCCTCGGCGGCCTGACGCATTATGGGGAGGGCCTCTTCCACCTCCAGGCCCGCGACCGACTCGAGCCGCTGCTCAAGTGTGTTCCCCCCAAGAAACGGCATGACCATGAAGGCCACTCGATCACGCTCGCCGAAATCGAAGACTTCTACGACACTCGGGTGCCGCAGTTGGGCAAGCAGCCTGGCTTCACGCCGGAAGCGCTGGAGGAAGCCTGGCCATGCGAGCAAATCTGGCCGAATGGACTTCACAGCCACTCGGCGCTGAAGCCTCGCATCCCAGGCAGCGTACACCGCGCCAAAGCCACCCCGCCCAATGAGGTGCTTGAGCTCATAACGCAGGCCAAGCGCCGCCTGCAGGTGTTCGGTGAACTCTGCTCCCGGCCCGACTTGCCTATCCGCCTGGCCTGAATCGGATTCTTCGGACAGCGCTGTCGGAGTGGGCTCGCCGCAGTGCGGGCAGTACGCAGTGTGCACCTGCAACTCTGCGGAGCAAGAAGGGCAGGAGGCCATGGACGCTCGCAGTCGTGTACGAGACGAAGGTACCGATCCTCCAGGCGGTGGGCCAGGTCCTACCCGCACTCGAGATTCGCCATTACTTGCCGTCGACGCCTTGTGTAAGCATCGAACTGAGCGACCCCGCTACGCTCTCACGTTCTTCACTGCCGCCAACTCGTCGCGGAACTGTGCGGCCGACGCTTGTCGATCTTCACGAGGCATTGCCAGCGCCCGACGCAGCACCGCCTCGAGTCCCTCGCGGCGCCGATCCGGTAATTCGCTTGAGTCTCGCACAGAGAGGGCGTCGCCCACGCCGAGTGGTGGTACGGTCCCCGTGAGCAGCTCGACCAGCACGGACGCGAGGGAGTAAACGTCTGTTCGGGCGTCCAGGCCGGTTACTCCGGACGCCTGCTCCGGACTCCAATACGGCGGGCTGCCCAGGAAGTAGCCTGGCTTCGTCAAGGCGGGACCGTCATCGGCTCGCAGGCTCCTCGCGATGCCGAAGTCGGCGACCATCGGGAAGCCCTGGTGCATCAGGATGTTCTCGGGCTTGATGTCGCGGTGGATGACGCCGTTGAGGTGCGCAAAGTGCAGTGCATCGGCGACGATCTTCCCGATCGTGAGCACGTTGCCAAGCGTCGACTCCGTCCGGCGCTTGATGCGATCCCGCAGCGAGCCACCCTCGATATACGGCATCACGAAGTAGGGAATGCCGTCCACCTCGCCGGCTTCGATGGGTTGAAGGATATGGGGATGGTTCAGTTGGGCGGTAAACGCAATCTCCCGCAGGAATCGCTCGACATCCTTTGCCTCACCGAGGCTGGAGCTGAGGAGCTTGACGGCGACGCGGCGGTTCAGTTGGAGATCGACGGCGAGAACCACCGTTGCCATCCCGCCCCGTCCGATCTCGCGGATCACCTCGTAGCGATTCTTCAGCGCGCGGCGCAGCAGCTCGCACGCCGCACCCTCGTCGCGGACCCTCTCCGGCCGCGGAGCACGAATCGCCGGCGACCGCGTTCCCTGGCGCATGGCGTCCAGCAGACCAGCGAGCGCCTCCAGAAACGCCGTGGCTGACTGATACCGATCGGCGGGGAGCTTGGCGAGCGCCACTTCGATCGCCTTGCGCACGTCTTTGGGGATCTTCGGACGGACGCTCTTGAGCGACGGAGTGCTTGCCGTAAGCCGCTTCGCCAGGATCGCCTGCACCGTGGGGCCGCTGAACGGCGGCTCGCCCGCGAGCATCTCGTACAGGACACACCCAAGGCTGTACACGTCGCTCCGACCGTCGAGCTCTTCGCTGGCAGCCTGCTCGGGGCTCATGTAGCTGGGTGAGCCCACCACCAGCCCGGCTCCCGTAATCCGGCTACGCTCCGCCTCCTGTACGACATGCCAGAGCGAGAACTCCGCGAGTAGGGCTCCATCGCCTCGCAGAAAGATGGTGTCCGGAGCAACGTCTCGGTGGATGATTCCCTGACTGTGCGCGTAGCTCAACGCCGCCGCCACGTCCCGGCCGATCCGCAGGGAAAGCTCCAGCGACAGCTGCGATTCACGCACGAGTCGGTCGCGCAGCCACTCTCCCTCGAGGTGCGGCATGACGTAGTACAGCAGGCCATCCGTCTCGCCCGCGTCGATCAACGGAATGATGTGCGGGTAGGTGAGCAGGCCGTGCAGCTCGATCTGGCGCAGAAACGGCCCTGACGCGACGGAGGACCAGAGCTCGGAACGCAGGATGCTCAGCCAGACAAGCTTCTCGAGCCTGGTATCCCGCGCTTCGAACACCACCGTGTGACCGGTCCGTCGGATCTCTCGTTGGACCTCGT
>JBDGYA010000159.1:0-3709 GCA_039584325.1 Gemmatimonadota bacterium | reverse complement strand
GGGCTCGGTGATGAACGCGACGATGCGCATCGCCGTGCCGCAGCGGGGACACGCCAGCGGGTCCACCTCGAAGATGCGTCGCAGCAGCTCGGCCCAGCGGCGCTTCGCCTCGCGGACGGCCTCGGGCTCAGGCTCCACCAGTGTGACCGGTTGCTCCCCGGCGTCGCCGTGGGCCCGGCGGCGCATACCCCGCTGGCGCGAGGAGTACCAGCCATAGTAGCGCTGCAGGACCTGACCCTTGGCCGTGGGGCCGGTGGTCTTGTCGGAGTGGTACGTGACGGCGCGGTCGTGCTCGTCGTACGCCATGCGGCCGAGGGCGATGGGATTCCTGGCACAGTAGCGGGCGAGGCGTACATTGCCCGAAGGCCGGGCCGCCCCTCCTCGTGCATCGTCCCCGTCCAGTCGATCGACTGGCGGGCCTGGGTCAGCGCGGACAGGGTCACGGCGGATCCGCCGCCCAGGTCGTAACGCGCTCGTGCGTTCCAGCGGCTGTCGCTGTTCCACGCCCGCGGCCGGCGGCGGCCGAAGCAGAGCGCCAGGGAGTCCGACAGGGAGTCCGATGAGGTTCGGTCGCACGTCCCGCCATACTGCACGATCTGCGGGATCACGAACGGCACGGTGTCCGGCTGCGCACCACCGCTCGGCAGCATCAGCACGGTGTCCGGCGGGCCGTAAGTGTAGACCGGCAGATCCTGAATGCCGTCCTGGAGCTCGGCGGCCTGCCGGGTCGTGGCAATGCCGCCCGCGAAGAGCTCCAACCGCTCGATGGGCCGCCCTCCGACCGAGGCCTCGATCCACTGGAACCCCGCGCGACTGCCCGTGCCCTGGAGCAGGTCCGACTCGTACGCCACGGCACCCGCGAGCTTGTCTGGCGCGCCGGCGGTGACCAGTGTGACGGCGCCGGCCTGCGCGTCCCCCCAAGAGCTCCCGAGCGGTCCCGTGCCAGCCGAGACCTCCGTCAGCGTGTTCGGCGCCACGCCCAGCGGCGCCAATCCGTTGTACATCGAGCGCACGGGGACGCCGTCCACGAACAGCGTCTGGTCGGAGGGCCGGGAGCCGCGCACGACGAGCGCGTCCGCCCGGCCGGAGGTCACGCCGGCTTGATAGCGCAGCACGTCGACGGGGTCGCCGATCGGCAGCCGGTCGACGTCGCTCCCGGTGACGAATCCAGCGGACGCGAGCGGGGCGGGGACGGGGCCCACAGGATCCTGGAGCGCGGTGCGCGAGGCGAGGTCCACGTCAACGCGCCGCACCTCTCCACCCATTACCAGCACATCTGCTACCGCGAAGGCGTCACTGTTCGGCGGTTCGATTCGCAGCGTGCGCGATCCCGCCGGTACGTAGGTCAGTCGATAGAACCCGTCGTCGCCCGTGGTCGTGCGGTGCGAGATACCGACGACGACGACGACCGCCGCCGCCGGCTCACCCGATCCGTCGGTGACGTAGCCCTCGATCGTACCGGTCGTGGCCTGCGCGCCGAGCGTCGTCGTCACCAGAAGAGCGCAGGCGACGAGCGCGGCGGCGACTCGCAGGACGGGGCCGATAGCGGGCACACGTCGAACGGCCACGGGCACACTCCGCATGAGTGCGGGATCCGGCAGGTGGGAGGAGGAGAGAACCGGCCCCGGACACGGATACAGCAACCTCAACTAAGGTACGAGGCACGGCATGCGCCCAACAGACCACGGCGCATGCGCAACGGGCCGCCCCGGGGATTCTCGGGAGCGGCCCGTTGATTCAGAGTGACGTGGCTCCGGTACCGGCGCCTAGAAGAAGTACCGAACTGCGAGCTGCAGCTGGAACTGCAGCACCAGGTTCGCGCGCCCTATCCAGATTGAGGCTCCGGCAGCCTTATCCACTGGGGGACCCAAGCAACGCTGCCCGCCCAACTGACGCGCCGTCACGGTGCCTACTGACATCGGTCTAGCCGGGCTGTCAGGGTGTCTGACCGGTCCCCGTCCTGATCTGCTGGGCGATGTAGAACTCGTGGTTGAAGTAGAGCGCGAAGCCCTGCCCGTCGGCCACGTTGTCGTCGTGCGCCCACTCCCCTTCGTCGTCCAGCAGGACGCCCGTCCCGAGGACGTGACCGTCGCTGGGTGGCATGGGTATACCAGATACAGAGCCGAGCTTCACAGCCCCTAACAGGAAGAGAGGCATTGGAATGCGATACTTGTGGCTCATCGTTCCGGTACTCGCCCTGGGATGCGATTCCGCGACCCGCCCCGATCCTTCGGACCTGGCCGTTGGCCGTCCCGATCTCGGCGAGCCGTTTCAGCTCCACGTCGGAGAACGTGCGGTCCTGGAAGCCATCGATCTCGACGTGCGCTTCCTCGAGGTCGCGAGCGACTCCCGCTGTCCGAGCAATGCACTGATCCTGTGCGTCTGGCAGGGTGACGCCGCCGTCGTGGTGGAGACCTCGCCGATCGGTGCCGACGCGCAGCACCATACGCTGCACACGACGCTCGATCCCAAGGCGGTCCGCCTCGGCTCCGTCCGGCTCACACTTCAGAGCCTCGATCCGTATCCGAAGGAGACGACTCCGCTTCCCTCCGAGGCGTATGTCGCCACCCTCGTAGTGGAAATCGTCGACTGATGCCGGCTCCCTCGCGGAGCGTGCCGCAGCTTGGACTCGCGGCCGCAGCAGTCATGGCATGTGACGGTGCGGGCGTCAGCGCGGCATCCGCGCTCGACTTCCACATCAAAGGGTGATCGGCCTGTAGCCCGCTGGAGGTCCCCGGTTCGACTCCGGGGCGGGCTCTTCCCACTGACAACCGAGACCTCACTCACGGGGTCGGCCGACGATCGTGTGCATCATGGTTCACCCTGTGGTTGTGACTCCCGGCCCTGGACTCGACCCAGGGACCGCGAGGTGCCACCCTCCTCAAGGTCTGCGAATATGTTGTTCGCGGCGACGTAGTTGATGCTCCCCGTGAGGTCCATCCCCACGTAAGTCTTCCCGTTGGGGTACGTGATCTTGTAGACGTTCTTCACGTGTGTGGCCTTCCTCGCCCGTTTCTTCACGGGCCGTCCCCGGGGGGTGGCGGGACCCGCGAGAACATTTTGTCAGGGTCAACCTCAGCCAACACGAAACCGCGCCCATCTTCAAGGGTCACTTCGACTCGCCAATTGAGACTCGTGCCGATAGTCACGCTACTCCCGTCGGCGAACGCATAGGTCGTCCATCCGGTAACGACCTTGACCGCCCCACCATCGAACCACCCGTCAAAGTCGCCTTCAAGGTCGTGCAGACTATGCTGTATTCCGCTATATCTTCCGGTACCGGTTACATTTGCACCGGTCGCCCGAGTGGTGGAACTGGTAGACGCGCGGGACTCAAAAGGCAATAGGGGTATACCCCTAACCCGCCATCATCTTGCTCTCCAAGGGGTAGGGTGACCTTTCCAAAAATAGCGAAGCCCTCCTGCGGCTACCTGCTCAGCCAATACCAGCCGACGCCACGGCCCTGATGTTTGTAATGTGCATCACCGCGGTTCTTGATTTGGATGGGAAGCGAATTGTCGACCGCCAAGCGGGGGTTGCAGGTCAGGGCGCCGAGAAACGTCCTCCGAGGCAAGCCAAGAGAAGGGGCCGACGCTCTGCATAGGAATTTCAATCCACCCCTCGCAAGTATTTGCGGTCTCGTTGGAGCTGTCCAGCCGCTCGGCTGAGCCTGGCGGCGCCCTGCTGCCAACTCGAACGTCCAGAAGGG
>JBDGYA010000009.1:0-142994 GCA_039584325.1 Gemmatimonadota bacterium | reverse complement strand
CGGGTGCGACTAGGCAGGAGCCTGCCCGCTATTGTCTACTGCGCCCTGGCCGCCGCAATGCCGATGAGTGCGACGGCGCAGCAACCGGGCAGGGTACGCCCCGTCATCGACACAGTAATCGTCGAAGTGGACAATGTGTTTGGGGCGGAAGAGGCCACTTCGTCCGGCAAACGGTTCATGAACACCATTCACGTGCCCACGAAGCAGTACGTGATTCTGCACCAGTTGCTGTTGAGCCGAGGCGATCCGTACGATTCCCTGCTGGCGGCGGAAAGCGAGCGCAACCTCCGTTTGCTCGGCCTGTTCAGCACCATCGCCGTCGACACGGTTCGTCTGGATGGAGCCCTCGCCCTGCGAGTGCGAGCGCAGGACGGAGTGAGCCTGATGCCGACCGTGAGCCTTCAAGTCATCGGCTCGACGTTACTGTGGTCACTTGGCGCCACCGAAAAGAACCTGGTCGGTACGGGAAGCATGGTCCGAGGAGCGTACCGCCAGGAGGTCGATCGCGGCGGGTGGGACCTCGGGGCACGCTTCGCCTTTGTGGCCGGTACGCAGATCGACGTTGACGGTGGGCTAGAACGATGGTCGGACGGCAACGTTGGTTACGCGCTGGTCGGCGATCCCTATCGATCGAACCTCGACCGGAGGGCCATCGTTACCCTCGGGTCAGGTGTGGATCGCCGCGTGTTGCAGTACCGGACGGAAACAACTGTTGACACGACGACCTATCGCCAAACCGGTTATCTGGGTCGCGCCGACTTCTCGCACGCGCTGGTCGCGGAAGCCACTCGCTTCGTTCGTGTGGGTTTCAGCGGACAGATCAGGCGTGAGGAGTTCGTGCTCGTACAGGACACGGGGCAGGCGGTGCCGGATTCACTCACCGGTGCGATTGGCCTGTTCTCCGAATACGAGAGCACGCGATTCCGTGAGATTGCCCCACAATTCAATGGTTCCGGTGTGGCGGAAGACCTCGATGTCAGCCTGCGCGCACGCCTGGGCGTGTGGGTGGCTCACGAGCGTCTCGGGTACGAGCGGTCGGGTATCGGCCTGAGTCTCAGATTGGAAGCGGGAGCCGGTGGGGCCAAAGGGTTTGTGAAGGGCGAGGTCGCCACCAACGGCTTGTTCAGCGGAGGTGGGCTCGATTCAGGCAGGGTGGACGTCAACCTGACGGTGGGACTGCCGATCGCTCCGAGACACTGGGATCTCCTGTATGTGGCTGCAGGGATGATGGACAACCCGCCCCCAGGGGGCGAGTACGACCTGGGGGCAGGGTCGGCGTCGGCCCGGAAGGGTTGTGGCAACGCCACGCTGTGTGCGACGGGAGGATCGTTCGAGCCCACAAAGGCGTTCCTCGGACCTCGGCTGTTCGGTCCCCACTCGTTCACGGGTACGCGGACCATCTGGGGTACTTATGAGCACCGCTGGTGGCTGGTCGAAGACATTGCCGGATGGTTCGGGCTCGCCGCTGCCGGCTTCTTTGATATGGGTGGGGCGTGGTATGACGATCAGGATCCGAGGTTCGGTGGCAACTTCGGTCTTGGACTGAGACTCGGGGGGATCCGAGGGACGGGTGCGTCCTTCATGCGGCTGGATGCAGGGTTCCTGTTCGGCGACGGGGCGTCCGACGGCATCGTTTTTGGATTCGGAGGGGGATTCGTATACTGAACAGCTGATTTCGTCCGGCCGATCCCAACACCCACAGCGTTACCACCGTCATCGCCGCCACCCTGCCCGTAGACCGACACTTGCTAGCTCTTCTCAAGCCTAGAATCATGCAGATGCAGTGTTGGAGCGGAAGCCGTACCTTCGCGAGATTGCAGATTCCTGGTGGTTCTGCACTCTGCGTTCTGCAATCTGCAGTTTGCCGTCTCTCCATACCACTAAGGTGGAATAGCTCCCACTCCAACGCAGGGAATATTTCCCAGCACTATGGCGAGCCACCCGATATGGCCTGAGCATGTGGGCCACCCAACGCCGGCAAGCGAGCGGCTCAACCGGATTTGCGATGCCTAGCGATACCTGTAGCGGCGTTGCCGCCGTCGTCCTACTGCTGTGCGCATGCGCCGGGGCCGCTGCGCAGGAGCAGGAGGAGGCGGGAGGTGTGAGCGAGCAACTGTGGTTCGACTACAATCCCCGCTGGACCGACCCGCACCATCGCGAGATCTACGGTGATATCGGCGTGCGCACGGTGGTGTCGACAACGACTGGGTGCGTTTCGTGGCCCGTCCCGGAATCCGGGGCCCGGTGGGCCCGTTCCGTCTGTCCGGCGGTGTCGGTGTGTTCTACCGGCTTAACAAGGCCGATGTGGCCGATCAGTTGGAAGTAAGGCCGTTTCAAGGCATCGCAGCCGTTTGGCCCAAGTGGCGCTACTTCCGCCTGCATCACTACCTGCGGCTGGAGGAACGACTCGAGTGGGAAACAGAAGATTGGACGCTCGACGCGTCGCTGCGCGGCCGCTATCGGTTACAGGTAGACTACAGCTTCAGCGGATTCGAGCCCGGTTCGGACTGGCGCGTGATCTTCCATGCAGAGGGTTTTCTCACGTTGCTGGGCAACGCGGGCGAGCTCAACGAGCAGCTCAGGGTTGGCTTCGGTCTGGGTCGGAACGTAGGGTCGGTGCTGCGTCTGAGAGCCGACCTGACCTGGCAGAAGGTCGAGGCCTTCGGCCCCAGCGACCATCTCTACATCCGCTTCCGGTTCTTTCAGGGGTGGTTGCGGGGATTGACGACGCACGACGGCTAACTCTAGGAGAAGGCAACACTTGCGGTTGCCCGTGGCGGGCAGCGTGACCCTGTTCTTCTGAGGCATATGGGAGCCAAACCGATGAGGCAAAACGCAGCGGTGCATCTTGGTGTGGTGCTGATCACCATCGTGCTGGCGTCGGTCACGCCGGAACCATGCTACGCCTCCCAGGAGGCGCACGCGCCCGCAGATCAGGCCTTGTTTCCCCGGGCGCTGGACAGCTACCACGATGGCGAGCTGTCGGGCGTCGTGGAGATCCTCAAGCACAGAGTTCAGGAGGAGCCCTTCAACCTGGTGGCGACCCTGATCTTCCTGATGGCGATCATCCACACGTTCCTCACCAGCCGGTTCACCGCCATCTCTCATCGGATGGAGCACGCGCATGAGGAGCGGATAGAGCAGGGGCTGGCCGAGCGGGGCTCGGTCTCGGTGGGCGCCGGGGTGTTCCACTTTCTGGGCGAGGTGGAGGCGGTGTTCGGGCTCTGGGTCGTCCCGCTGGCGGTGGTCATCATCGTCTCCTTCGACTGGTCGACGGCGATCTCCTACCTCAGCCACACGGTGAACTTCACCGAACCGGCCTTTGTGGTGGTGATCATGGTCCTGGCCGCGACTCGGCCAATCCTGCGCCTGGCCGAGGCGGCGATGGGGGCCGTCGCAGGCTGGATGGGGGGTAGCCTGGCGGCCTGGTGGATCACCATCCTGACCATCGGTCCGGTGCTGGGCTCCCTGATTACCGAGCCCGCGGCCATGACCATCTCGGCGCTGCTGATTGGCAAGAAGATCTTCGCGCTGGGACCCAGCACCCGCTTCAAGTACGCCACCGTGGGGCTGTTGTTCGTCAACGTCTCGGTGGGGGGCACCCTGACCCACTTCGCGGCGCCGCCGGTGCTGATGGTGGCCGGCACGTGGGGCTGGGGCCTGGGCCACATGGTGAGCCAGTTCGGCTGGAAGGCGCTGGTCGGCATCCTGATCGCCAACGCCGCCTACTTCCTGTTCCTGCGCGGGGAGATGGCCCGGCTGCAGCAGCAGTTCGCCCGGCTCAGCCTGAAGAACGAACTCCAGCGCCGGTACATGCGGCGTCAGGATCTGGAAGGGGAGTTCGAGGAAGAGCTGGACCGCATGGGGCAGGAAATGAACCTCGTCGAGACCCCCAGACCGTTGGCGTTGAAGATCAAAGAGCGCATCCGCGAGAAGCTGAGCAACCGCCACCTGGCAGAGATCGAAAGACTGGGCGTTGATCGGGAGCTAGCGCGCGAATCGTTCGACGAGCGGTTCGAGGAGATCCGGCGGCAGATGCTGCAGAAGAACATGCCGGGCCTGCTGCCCAAGGCGCTCCGTCCGCCGATCATCGACCCCAATTGGGATCAGCGGGACGACCCGGTGCCGGTCTGGATCACGCTGGTGCACGTGGCGTTCATGGTCTTCACCATCGTCAACGCACACCATACGCCGCTGTTCGTGCTGGGTTTGCTGTTCTTCCTGGGGTTCGCGGCGGTCACCGGGCCGTTCCAGAACCACATCAACCTCAAGCCGCCGATGCTGGTGGGGTTCTTCCTGGCGGGGCTGGTTATCCACGGCGGCCTGCAGGGCTGGTGGATCGCGCCCGTGCTGGGAGGCTTGGGCGAGCTGCCGTTGATGCTGAGCGCCACCGTGCTCACCGCGTTCAACGACAACGCCGCCATCACCTACCTCAGCACGTTGGTGCCGGGATTCACCGACGGTCTCAAGTACGCGGTGGTGGCTGGGGCGGTGACCGGCGGCGGGTTGACGGTGATCGCCAACGCCCCCAACCCAGCTGGACAGTCGATCCTCAAGCGGCACTTCACCGCCGGCGTGTCCCCGGTCGGGTTGTTGGCGGGGGCGCTGGCCCCCACCGTGATCATGTTCCTGTGCTTCCTGCTGCTTCGTTAGCCCGGGTCCGCGGCACCATGGGGTCGCTGCCAGCCTGACAGGTACGATGGACTTCTTGACGCGCAAGTACCTGCTGTGGGGCCGTGGCACTGGGGGCGCTGAGCTCGTTCTCGCTGCCGCTGGGGTCCGCCATCGGGCTCATCTACTCCCCCCTGTACCACCAAAGTGGAATAGCCCAATCCCCGCGCGGCCCGACAACCTGATCAAAGCCGTCACGCCGCTTCCCGGTGAGAGAACGACACGAGTCCCCCAGACGTTCCGGCGTTGGATCGGTACCGAGGCGTTGGCCGCGTCGGTTCGATGAGCCGGCAACCGAGGCCCCGGTGATTGCGTTCCTCGTTGTGATGGTGGATGATTCGGAGTGCGGGGTGCCGCAGGTGGCTCGTACTTTTCATCGTGACGCTCATCCTGCCGGAGGAGGCAAACGATGACGAAGTCCTGCATCGTCATGGTGGCGGCCACGCTGGGACTGGCGGGGTGTGGTCAAGGCCAGGGTCAGGGCGCCGCCGAATCACGGTCGGTGAGTGCGGACACGACGATCAGTCCAGCATCCGTGTTATCGGATATGGAGCGCGTCCTGGCCGCCGTGGAGGCCTACTCCGTACGTATCGAAAAGATGTTTGACGAGGTACTGCGCGACGGCGCCAAGGTGCAGTATTCCGGCGCGGCCGATATGTCGGTACGCCGGCCGGATCGCCTCCACGTGGACTATGGTGACGATCTCAGCGCCAACGAGCAGTTCACCATTCTGGATCATCTGCACAATGTCTATGCGCAAATCCCCATAGCTCCGCCTTTCAGGAATGTGCTCAACACGCTGGAGAACGACTACGACGTGTTCCTGCCGCTGTCCGGGCTGTTGCGTCCTGATCCGTCGGAGGAGTATCGCGAAGGGGCGCACCTGCAGCGCTACCTGGGCATCCACGATGTCGACGGCTGGGCCTGTCATCATCTGTTGTTTCGTGGCGACTACGTCGACTGGCAGTTGTGGATCGACACAGGCGATCAGCCGCTCTTGCGCAAGGTCGTGGTGACCTACAAAGAGGTCGAGGGCGCCCCGCAACACGTGTTTTTCCTGACCGACTGGCAGCTTGATCCAACGCTCAGTGACGCGCGGTTCGTCGCAGACGTACCGGACGACGCCGTGCGTGCGGAGGTTCTCCCGAAAAGCGGAGATACGCCATGAGAGCAGTCGTCTTCGGGTTCACAAGGACTCGCCGCCCGTTCGTCCTTGCTATGGTCGTAGCCGTTGTGTCCTCGCTCGTGATGGTGGACTTTGCCGAGGCGCAGCGACGGGGGGGCAGTCGCAGTGGCAGGTCGTCCGTTCAGGGCCGTTACCGGTCCAGCGGGACGAGCCGGTCCCCCCAGGCTCGAACGACGACGCCCAGCAGGAGCGCGTCGTCCGGGCGTTCCTCCAGCGGTGGTTTCAGCGGCGGGGTAGAAGACGGAAAGGCCCATCGACAGCGGGACGCCGGGCAAGGCCAAGCTTCCCGTCAAGCCGATGCGGGCTCCCGCCAAGATGCCCGCGGTGAGACCCGCTCCGACCGGTCGAGTGATCGAGTAGATGCCGCTGGCGACCGCCAGGGTGAACGCACTGACCGCTCCGAGACGCGTCAGGGAGAACGCACCGACCGCTCCGAGACGCGTCAGGGAGAACGCACCGACCGGGTGGAGGAGCGTGGCGACGTACGCCGGGACATCGCTGATGATCGATACTATGGTCATTGGCACACCTATAACCATCACTATTGGCACCACAACGATGCGGCCTGGGCCTTCTTCGCCGGGCTCACCATCGGGGCGTGGATTGCCTCGTTGCCCCCCCGCTACGAGACGGTCTACGTCTACTCCGCCCCGTATCCGTATTATCACGCGAACGGTACCTACTACGTGGAGTCTTCCAGCGGCTACGAGGTCGTGCCCGCGCCCGTGGGGGCTACGGTCGAGTACCCCCCTTCACAGACTGTGAACGTCACGGTCAATGAGCAGAACTATGGCTATGCTAACGGGGCCTTTTACGACGTGGTTCCGCCGGAAGAAGAGGGCGGCGAACCGACCTATGAGGTGATTGCGCCTCTGGCGGGCGCGATGGTCCCTTCGCTCCCGGAAGGCGCTACCTCCACCACCGTCGACGGCGTCGACTATGTCATCTACGATGGTACCTATTACCGGCCCTTCTATAGCGGTAGCGACGTCGTCTATCAGGTCGTGGAGGACCCGACGGCGGTAGCGGAGGGATGAGTGCTGAGCCGTCGAGGGCGCTGATGCGCAAGGTGGGCGAGGGTGTTGGGGCAGGGCACGAACTGGGGGAGGGGAGTGGGTTGCGGGTGTGGGCGGAATGTTCTTAGGTCTTCAGGGGTGCACGTCCGCTTGGGCTGAGGAGCTGCCCGCCGAGTATCTGGTCGTAGTAGTCGTCGGGGACGGGCTCAGGCTCCGAGGAGCCCCCGGCCGGATGCGCTACGACAGCAGGCTTCGGTTGCTCGATTCGAGGTCGTCACACGCCTCCCCCACGCGCTGCGCCATCGCTTCCTCGGCCAGCTTGAGGTAGCTCCGCGGGTCGTAGGCCTTTTTGTTGCCCACTTCGCCATCGACCTTGAGCACCTCGTCGTACCGGCTGAACATGTGTGACGCGATGGCGCGGGTGAAGGCATATTGGTTGTCGGTATCGACGTTCATCTTGACCACGCCATACGTCAGTGACTCTTTGATCTGCGCTTTGTCCGAACCCGAACCACCGTGAAACACGTACAGGAATCTCGCGTCGGGGCCAAACTCGGCACCAATCGCCTCTTGACCCTGCCTGAGGATATCGGGTCGCAATTGCACGACACCCGGCTTATAGGCCCCGTGCACGTTGCCGAAGGTTGCGGCGAACAGGTACGTGCCGTCGATCTCCCCCATCCTGCGATACACCTCGAGCATCTCCTCGGTCGTGGTGTACAGCTTGCCGGCATGGTGGCCTTCGGCACCGGCCGCGCCGTCCTCTTCCCCACCGACCACCCCCGTTTCGATCTCAAGCATCATCCCGATTTTGGCCAGCCGCTGATACAGGGGAACGGAGAGGTCCAGGTTCTCTTTCAGCGGCAATCCAGAGGCATCCAGCATGTGGCTGTTGAACAGCGTGGGCTGACCGGCTTCGGCGCGCTGTTCGGAGATCTCGATCAGGGGAATCAAGAAGCTGTCGATCGATTTCGGAGGGCAATGGTCGGTATGAAGACTGACCAGGATGTTGTAGCGGTCCGCGACGCGGTGCACGTGTTCCGCCAAACTGACCGCACCCAAGACCTGGTCCTTGACTTCCAAGCCAGAGGCAAACGCACCACCACCCGTGGAGACCTGAATGATCCCGTCCGAACGTTTGTCGCACAGGCCTTTGAGCGCCGCGTTGGCCGTAGTCAGACTGGAGACGTTGATTGCTGGAAACGCGTACTGACCGGCCGAGGCGGTCTCGAGCATCTCGCGGTACTGTCCTGGTGTGGCAATCGGCATCGCAGCCTCTCTGTCGATTCGATCCAGACAGCCTATCGCGCAGACCGGTCGTCGTCCAGGACGAACACCGGCGCATGTTGGGCATGTGGGAAATACGCCTCGAGAGGGAGGGGGACCATTACACCTTGGTGGTATAGGAGGTGGCAAACGAAAGCATAAGATACGAGGGCGCACGACCGAAGCTCGCCCCCTGAGACCATGGTACGTAAGTTCCTCTTTCCGTTCAGCTTAGGCCCTCAGCGGGAGCCCTGCCGATGAAGTTGTTGCTCACCAAGATCGTAGCCACACTCGGACCGGCCAGTGCCGCACCCGAGGTGATTCGTCAACTGATCGACGTCGGCGTCCGCGTGTTCCGCCTCAACTTCTCCCATGGCACGTTCGACGACCACAGCCAACTCCTGGCCACGGTCCGTTCTGTGGCCGGCGACACCGGCGTTCCTGTCGCGGTGCTGGGGGACCTGTCGGGCCCCAAGATCCGCGTCGGCGAGGTTGTCAAAGAAGGCGTGATGCTGGAGAAGGGCGCCCACGTCGAGTTTGTCACAGGCACCGTTGTCACCGGTTCGCCGGGCACCACGTCACCGGGCCGCGTCGCCTTCTCCACCTCCTATCCGGCCCTCGTTGAGGAGGTCCAGGAAGGCGAACCGATTCTCCTTGACGACGGCAAGGTGCGCCTTACCTGTGTGGGAAGACGCGGGACGGGCGACGATGCGCGGCTGCTCTGTGAAGTGACGCACGAAGGTCCGATCACCTCCCGCAAGGGCGTCAATCTGCCACAGACCGCCTTGTCGCTCCCCTCGCTTACGGACAAAGACCGCGACTGCGCACGCTTCGCGGTAGAGAACGACCTCGACTATGTCGCGCTGAGCTTCGTCCGTTCCGCGGCAGACGTAGTGGCGTTGCGGTCGCTGCTGGACAATTTGACGCAGGCCAAGCAGGGGGCCGAAGCTGCGCCACGCGGCCTGCAAACGCTCCCGATCATCAGCAAGATCGAAAAGCCCCAGGCTGTGGCGGACATCGATGCGATCGTGGACGCGTCGGACGGCATCATGGTTGCCCGCGGCGACCTTGGCGTGGAAATGGACCTGGCAGAGGTGCCCGTTGTGCAGAAGCAGATCATCGAGCACTGCCACGCGTACGGCAAGCCGGTCATCGTGGCGACGCAGATGCTGGAGACGATGATCCAAGCACCGACCCCGACGCGCGCGGAAACCAGCGACATCGCCAACGCCATTCTCGATGGCGCAGATGCGGTCATGCTTTCCGGCGAGACGTCGGTCGGCAAGTGGCCGCTCCGCGCGGCCGAGACCATGAGTCGGGTGGCCCAGCACACCAACGATTACCTCAAGCAGAAGCCGTTTGTCCTTCGCTCACCCCATGAGGCGCGCGGCGTCTGGCGGCAGTTCGCCACGCTCGCCGATGGTGTCCGGGTGATGGCCTCGGGTCTGGACGCCAAGTTGATCGTGATCTGGGGCGCCCTCGAGCGCGCAGCATATCTGCTCTCGCGGAGCAAGGCTCCACGGCCGATCCTACTCTTTGCTGACAACGAACGGCAGTTACGCCGCTCCGCGCTGTTCTTTGGCGTGACCGCGGTACAACTGGAAACGCCGGCTTCGTCCGACGCATTTCTTGGTGCTGCCGACCACATCATCAAAAAGCGAGGCTGGGCCGAACCCGGCGACACCGTGCTGTTCCTGAAACCCACGTCGCTCAGAGCACCCGACGCCGGCAATTCGTTGCTGGTACGTCGGATGGGCGACCCCGTCGGCGGAGCAGCATAGCCCCCAGATGGACGCCGTCGGCTCCATCACCCCGTCGCGGTCATGCTGCTACGTACGGCCAAGAGGAACGGTTGGCCATGGCACGTAGCGCCAAGCACCAGCCAACGTGCCTTGGCAGCCCCGGACTGGCCGCCTTCATTCGACAAGGATGCCCCCGATCGGGCAGCGCTACGCGTGTTTGCCCTTGCCGAACTCCAGTGATACAGATTTGCCTGCAGTCAGCTTTACGGGTTTGCCTTCGTGTTCGATTTCCAGCGCCGACCCCTCACGCAATCGATAGGTTGCCGTCCGTTCTTCCGCATTCAGGTCGACTTCCAACCGCTGTCCGCGAATAGTCAACGGAAAGCGGATCCCACCGGGCCCCTCGAAGAGCCGCGGATCGAAGCTGAGCTTCCCCCCGTAATCGCGCATCCCGGCGAACCCGTAGACCATGGCCATCCAGAAACCGCCCATCGACGCGATGTGGCAGCCGTCGCGCACGTTGCCCGCCACATCGGCCAAGTCCATCAAACCAGCGTAGCGAGCGTACTCACGCGCTTTGTCCGTATACCCGACTTCGGCGGCAATGATGCTCTGAATGCACGCGGAGAGGGAGGAATCGCCCGTGGTCAGCGGGTCGTGTTCCGCTTCTTTTGCTCCGGCGTGAACTCATCACCGAGCAGGAACATCGCCAGGATGACATCGGCTTGCTTGATCAGCTTGTGGCGATAGATGACCAGCGGGTGATAGTGGAGCAGCAAGGGGTACTTGTCCGGCGGCGTGCCCCCAAAATCCCAGTCCTTGCGGTCGAGAAAGTCGTCGTCCTGGAGGTGGATCCGCAGATCGTCGTCAAACGGAACATACATGTGGTCTGCGGCGCGCTGCCAATCTTCTACCTCGTCCGGTGTCAAACCCAACTCGTCTGCAAGGGCGGTGTAGCGCTGGGGCCGTTCTTCCTCGAGTCGCCGGATGGTCGACGCGGCGTACCACATATTCTCCCGAGCCATCAGGTTGGTGAAGGTGTTGTTGTTCACCACCGTGTTGTATTCGTCTGGGCCGGTCACCCCTTGGATGCAGAATTTCCCGCCCCGGCGTGCAGAGAAAAAGCCCAAGTCGCGCCACAAGCGGGCGGTTTCGACCAATAGTTCCACACCGGTATCGAACAGGAATTCGTCGTCGCCCGTCGCCTGTACATACTTGCGCAGCGCGTAGACGATGTCCGCGTTGATATGGTATTGGGCCGTGCCGGCAGCATAGTACGCCGACGCTTCCTCGCCGTTGATCGTGCGCCACGGGAACAGGGCCCCGTGCTGGTTGACCTGCGCCGCTCGCTCCCGCGCCTTGTCCAGGTAGCTGTGGCGGAACTGGATCAGGTTCTTGGCCACGCGGGGCGTGGTGTAGGTGAGGAACGGCATGACGTAGACTTCGGTGTCCCAGAAGTAGTGGCCCTCGTACCCCTGCCCGGTCAGCCCCTTGGCAGGGACGCCCACCCCCTCGGCCCGCGCCGTGGCTTGACAGAGCTGGTAGATGTTGAACCGGATCGCCTGCTGCACCCACGCGTCGCCGCGCACCACCACGTCGCTCCGTCGCCAGAAGTCGTCGAGGAAGCTGCGTTGGCTCGCGAGCAGCGCGTCAAACCCCTTCTCAGCCGCCCGCGCCATCGTCCGTTCGGTGCGGTCGCACAGTTCGCTGACCGCCGGACGGCGTGAAGTATGGTAGGCAAAGACCTTGGTGATGTGGATGGGCAGGCCCGCCTTGGCGTCGACCGAGAACACGACCTTGCCCCGGTCCTCTTTCACGTTGAGGTCGGACGTGAACCGGCACTGCGTCTCGATCTGATGGTCGATGCCGCAGCCCAATGTCATCTGGCTGCGCGCGGTGTTGAACCCCAACACGATGCGTCGGTCGGCATGGCGTTGCATTTGGGGCACCAGCACCTGGTGGGTGAACCCGCGCGACTTGCGCGGGTCATCTTCCCGCCCTTCCGCCGGCTGCACTGCCTTCAATTTCGACGACATGAAGATGTGTGCGTCAGCATTGAGCACGGTCACTTCGTACGAGATGGCACCGAGGTGGCGATGCTCGAACGACACCAGCCGGCGTGAGTTGATCTGCACCTGTTTGCCCGAGGGGGCTTCCCAGACCAGCGTGCGGTCCAGGGTCCCTTCCTTCATGTTCAGGGCCCGTTCGAACGTGAGCAGCTTGGCGGTCGACAACGTAAACGGCTCATCGTCGACGTACAGCTTGATCACCGTGGCATCTGGCACATTGACGATCGTTTGCCCCGTGCGGGCAAAGCCAAACGCGTTTTCGGCATACGAAATGGGCCATGATTCATAAAAGCCGTTGACGAACGTTCCCGCGTCTACCACGGGGACGCTTTCCTCAAATGTCCCCCGGATGCCCAAGTACCCGTTGGCCACAGCAAAGATCGTCTCGGTCGCCGATAAGAAGCGGGGATAGAACCGCGTCTCCACCATCCGCCATTCATCGGCAGGGTACACATACTCCGGGAAATCGACCCGCTCGCGGTGAATCATCTCCGCACCTCCTTGCCCGGAACCGGGGGAATCAGCTCAGCCAAGCTTTGAACGACGATGTCTGCGCCATGTTCTGTCAGTTGGTCGGCCTCCCCGTGGCGGTCGACGCCGATGACCAGACCGAACGCGCCGGCGCGACCGGCCTGCACGCCGGCGATCGCATCCTCGACCACCACGGACCGCTGCGCCGTTACCTCCAACTCCCGGGCGGCTTCGAGGAAGGTGTCCGGCGCCGGCTTACCGGGCAGGCGTCGCTCGCTGGCCGTGACCCCATCCACCCGCACCTCGAAGAGATCTGCAATCCCCGCAACCCGCAACATGGCTTCGCAGTTCTTGCTCGACGAAACGACAGCTGTTCTGATGCCGACCTGATGGAGATGGGCGATCCAGTCGAGGGTTCCCTGGAAAACCTCAACGCCGTCAGACTGGAGGACCTGATGGATCAGTGCGTTCTTGCGGTTGCCGAGCCCGTAGACGGTCTCGCTCTCCGGCGGCGCATCGACCGTGCCGTCGGCAAGCGTGATGCCGCGGGAGGCAAGAAACGCGCGCACCCCATCGGCCCGCGGCTTGCCGTCGACATACAGGCGATAGTCGCGGTCGCTGTCAAAGGGTTGGAACGGCTCACCCCGTTCCTGTGCACGTCTGGCGAGGAATTCGTCGAACATCTGCTGCCAGCACTTGGCATGAACCTTGGCGGTCATCGTGATCACACCGTCCAGGTCAAAGAGCACCGCGTCGAACAACGCGGGCGTCACCCGGTCGCTGAGCTGGCCCATTTGGCTTCCTCCGGAGCGGAACAGGGAACCATACCATACGGTCGTGAGCGGTCATGGCGCTCGTCACCGGGGGGTGACCACACGTCGTCCTGGTTCGACAGAGCGGGAATCGTGGCCATCTTGCCAAATACGTCCTGTGACACAAGGGTGGCTATTCCACCTTAGTGGTATGTCCTCTGGGCCTCGGTGGCAAACGATTAGATTCTCGCACAACGGCACCTCCTTGCCTTGGAGCCCACGATGGTCAACCAGGACGCACTCACGGTCGCCAATCTCGGCCCATGTCAGCTCCCTTCGCCGTTGAAACGCAAGGGCATGACCACGTTTGTGCCGTATACGGCGCGCGTCGTGTACAACACCGAAGTTGACGTCGCCAGCGCGATCCCGCAGCCACTGCTGTTTGAACGTGCGGGTCCACGTGAACAGGTCTTCTTCGACCCCGCGAACACCACTGCGGCGATCGTCACCTGCGGCGGACTCTCGCCCGGCCTCAACAACGTCATCCGCGCGGCCTATCTCGAGCTGCGGCACAACTATGGTGTCAAGCGGGTTCTTGGCATCCGCAATGGCTACCTCGGTCTCAATCCCGAGTCGGGACTGGAGCCGATCGAGCTGA
The DNA here is from genome assembly GCA_039584325.1 of Gemmatimonadota bacterium. Taxonomy (GTDB): domain Bacteria; phylum Gemmatimonadota; class Gemmatimonadetes; order Gemmatimonadales; family GWC2-71-9; genus JAOTVV01. The sequence goes on along the minus strand of JBDGYA010000009.1, from coordinate 129,163 downwards.
CCCCGTCCTGGGTCGAAGAGATCAATGACCTCGGCGGCACAGCACTGGGCACCTCGCGAGGCCCGCAGGAGCCCGCGGTGATGGCCGATTTCCTCGAATCGCACGACATCGACATCCTTTTCACGGTGGGCGGCGATGGGACACAGCGCGGCGCCGCGGCCCTGTGCCACGAGGTGGGGAAGCGGGGTCTCCGCAAAGCGGTGGTCGGCATCCCCAAGACGATCGACAATGATATTGCCTTCGTCGAAATGACGTTTGGCTATGTCACGGCGCTCGAGCAGGCCGCTGATGTCATTCGTTGCGCGCATGTGGAAGCCCGCGGTGTGCAGAATGGCATTGGCATGGTCAAGGTGATGGGGCGTGACGCGGGCTATATTGCCGCCGCTGCGGCGGTCGTCAGCCAGGAAGCGAACTTCGTCCTCGTTCCGGAGATTCCGTTTCCGCTAGAAGGCGAGGGCGGCTTGCTAGCCACCTTGGAGCGGCGCTTGCTCGAGCGCAACCATGCCGTCATCGTCGTCTCCGAAGGCGCCGGCCAGCACTTGCTCGAGCGCGATGAAGCGGCGCGCGACCCTTCGGGCAATGTATTGTACGCCGATATCGGCCGTTACCTCACCGAACGGATCAAGCAACACCTCACCGCGCAGGGCGTTCCGTTCTACGTCCGCTACATCGACCCCAGCTACGCGATCCGCAGCGTGCCGGCCAACGCCTGGGACCGCTATCTCTCGGACCAGATGGCGCGCAGTGCGGTTCATGCCGCGATGGCGGGCAGGACGGACCTCGTCATCGGGTTCTGGGCCAATAGGATGACCCACGTGCCGATTCAAGCCGTCGTCGCACAGAAGAAACGGATGGCACTGGACAGCAATTTGTGGAACGCGGTCCTCGCCGCGACCGGCCAACCCCGTTGGGAAGTGGAGATCTGACCTCACCTGGGTTGATCTGAGACGGGTCGCCTCCGACCGCTCTCTGTCCAAACGCTAGAGGGGACGAAGAGGCTGAACTGGACCGGTGATGGCGGCGAGCTTGGCAGTGCGACGTTTCGTCGTCGCCTTCATATTCCGCATGCTGATCGAGATTCGCAATCCTTGCACCCGCAACAAGAGACGACTCTCATGCAAGACATCACGGCCTTCTCCCGTCTGCTGGAGACGCTCCATCAGCAGCCGGTGCTGACGTTGTTTCTGATCCTCGGCATGGGGTACCTGATCGGCAATATCCGCATCGGTAGCTTTTCGCTGGGGCCCGTGGCGGGCGTGCTGTTCGCCGGGCTGTTTCTGGGACATTTTGGCTTCGCCATGTCCCCCGGTGCCCAGTCGGTGGGCTTCGCGCTGTTCATCTTCTCGGTGGGCTCTCAGGCGGGACCGCGTTTCTTTGACGTGCTGAAGACCGACGGGCTCGGGTATTTCCTGCTCGCACTGGTCATTGCTGCAACGGGTTTTTCCGTAGCGCTGATTGGCGCGCAGCTGCTGTCGCTGGCGCCGGGCGCCTCCGCCGGCCTCCTGTCGGGTGGATTGACCAGCTCGCCGACGCTGGCCGCGGCGCAGGAGGCGATCCGGTCGGGCCAGGTTACGCCACCCGATGGCATCACTGCCGACGGCATGATCGGCAACGTGGCGACGGCCTATGCCATTACCTACATCTTCGGGCTGGCAGGCCTGATCGCGATCATCAAGATGTTGCCGCAGATGCTCGGCATAGACCTCGCCAAAGAAGCGAAGGCCTTGGAATCCGCAGATGAAGCCGCGTCGGGAGCGGCGAAGACCAATGTGTCGGCCCGCAGATACCGGGTGACCAACGAAGCGATCACCAAGGTACCCGGCAAAGAACTCACGGAGAAATACTGGGATGCCACATCCGTCGTCAGGGTGCGACGGGACGGCGAGATCCTTCGTCTTGCCCCAGAGGGCTTCCTTCAACTGGGGGATGAACTGCTCATCCTGGCACCGGTGGAGTTCTTCACCCGGCATGCCCACCGTTTTGGTGAAGAACTCGCTCCGAAGATGAGCACCGCGGCCTTTACCGAGACGGCGCAGATCGTCGTCATCAACAAGCATGCTATTGGCAAGTCGGACCAGGACTTCGACATACCCGGTACGTTTGGTGTCCTCGTCACCGGAGTCACACGGATGAACGTGCCGGTGCCAAGAGGACCGGAGTTCGCCTTCCAGAAGGGTGACGTCCTGACCGTGGTGGGTCCGCCTGAGCGCATCGACCTGCTGGGTGAAGAACTCGGACACGCGGAACGCGATATCGCCGAGACAGATATGGTGACGTTTGCCTTTGGCATCGCCGCCGGCGTGGTCGTCGGCATGCTCGCCATCAAGATCGGTGGGTTGTCCATCGGATTGGGTTCCGCCGGAGGACTGCTGACCTCGGGCCTCGTCATCGGGTACCTGCGCAGTGTCCGTCCGGTCTTCGGGCGGATGCCGGCCGCTGCCCGCTGGATCTTGATGGAGTTTGGGTTGCTGCTGTTCATGGCCGGTGTCGGCTTGCGCGCGGGAGGCGACATCATCGAGACCTTTCTCGCAACCGGCCCGGTCCTGGTCGTGGCAGGTATCGTCGTGACGACCGTACCGATTCTGGTCGGGTACTGGTTCGGCCGAAAGGTGCTGAAGATACATCCGGTGCTCCTGTTTGGCGGCATCACTGGTTCGATGACCAGCGGCGCATCGCTCAGCGTCGTCACCAAGAGCGCCGACAGTCACATTCCCTCGCTGGGGTACACCGGCGCCTATGCCTTCGCCAATGTCCTGCTCACCGTGGCAGGCAGTGTGATCTTGTTTTTCTGAGCGAGTGGTCGTGCCTGATCGTGCTGAACGAGCTGATCGGCAGCCGGACAAGTAGCCAATGGGGGAATATCAAGGGACGGATGGACGGATGGACGGATGGACGGATAGACGGATGGGCGGATAGTGGGATTGACGGTATCGCCGTACCGCCGTTCGGCCGACCACTACCGCTTTACCGTCCGACCTTCCTACCGTCGTGAGGCGGGCTACGTCAACGCTTGGACTGCGACGGACCGAACTCCACGGACGGCGGCATCCAGGTCGCCGTCCTCGGAGCTCGGGACAACCAGACGCTTGATGAGCAGTCGGGCGCCTACGACGCACTAATGCAGGCTACGGAAGGTCCACAATGTGTGTGTGACCGACTTGCTCCACTCAGAAGTGGAACAGGAGCCCGATCTCGGGACCGAATGTCGTCACGTCATACGCGAAGCGCTCGGCTTCCGTGCCGGTCTCGTAGTCCATGCTCAGCCAGCGATACGCCGCCGCCATCTCGAACCAGCGCGCGATGCGATAGCCGATCACGGGATAGATGTGCCACGCGAACGTCGAACCGATCCCGAAGCCTCCCACGTCGCCCCGCACGCCAAGGCGCAGCTTACCGGTCCCGGGTACCTGCAGGCGCGCACCCACGAAGGGATCGAACCAGACCTCGGACTTGCCGACGTCGATGGTGTCGATGACGGCACCAAGGCGATAGAGCGACCCACCCAGCACGTTCAGGCGGCCACCGATCAGCACCTCGGCCCACGGGGCGACGCGCCGAAACCCTGATAGCTGGACGACCCCTTGCTTGAAGTCCACCTCGCCCTCGGCCAGCGGCAGATCCTGGCCGAGGTTCATGTAGATCCCGTCCAGCCCGATCGCCCAAACCGGCGACTGGGCTTCGAGATACAGCATTCCCCCAAACGTCAACTTGTCGAAGATGTCGCCGGGGCTGGCGTCGATCTCCTGGTCGAATCCCCGTACAGACACCGACCCGTCCATGTAGGGAAACAAGAAGTACGGAGCCACCACAAACTCCCAGCCTCCGTCCTGCGCCGCGGCGCTCGCGGGAGCGCCGATCGTTGTCACGATGGTGAGCACGACGGCCGTCACCACGCTCTTCGTTGACCGCACGATGTCCGTATTCTCCTTTCGCTTATCGCTGCGCGAGCGCCCGCGAATCGCACCTCGATAGTCTGCAGCTCCGACTCGCGCATCCGCAGATGTACAGCCTGCGACAGAGGGAGGCCATTACAGTCTGGTGTCATACAAGACAGGAGAGGAAATGGGAGGTTGGCAATTAACGCCGACCTCCCTCCCTCAGATCCCTGCTTCCGGCTCCCTTTCTTCTTCCGCTTCTCTCGCCGCTGACTCTCCTGCATCATTCTGCAGTCTGCAATCTGCAATCCTCAATCAGGGCGTATACCAGATCGGACTCGTGTAGGCGCGCTCGGTCACGGTCATGCGTACCTCCTCGGGCATCTCGGTGCCGAAGCGGACGGCATCGTATGCCGTCCAGCGAGGTGTTGGAATCTCGATGACGCGCACGTAGTAGAAAGCACGCTCGCCAGGGTCAAAACCGGGGTCCGTCCAGTAGCCCATCAGCAGGGCGTCCCCGATGGAGTTGGCGTAGGTCGCGTTGTCGACGTCGACAGTGCTGCCCACCGGGGTGCGGCAGCGGCCGTCGGCACCGATGGTGCGGCCGTCGGAGACTGCGATGTCATAGATGCGCTCCTGGGTCTCCCCGTCGGCGCCCAGCCAGCCCTTGATGATCTGCACCCGATCGAGATTGGCACCGTCCGGGTCGCGCAGCGCCCGAACCATGAAGGTTGGTGCCGCACCCGAAGTCGCACTCGTGAGATCTCCTCCCATCGGGACTCCCCGGGTGTAGCCTTGGGCGGCGAAATCGGGACGCTCCACCTCGTCGGGCTCGAAATCCCAGCCGGCGAAGACCCGGACGGTCATGCGGGTACCAGTGGTGGCGTAGACCTCCCGACGTGCCATGGCATCGAAGAGTGACTCACGGGTGTTCTGGTGGGCCCACACTGCGGCGAGCCCCGAGGCTGGCGACTCCCAGGACAGTGCCGCGGGCGTGCCGTCTGCATTGCGGACGAACGCGTCGTTGATGCGGTCCTCGCTCGGCTCGAGCGAGGGCAGTTTTCCAAAGAAGTTATCCTCGCGAGTGGTGGAAAGGCTGGTGTGGGTATCGGTGCTGCCGATCATCCCGAACTTGAACGGATTGGCTCCGAGCTCGTCCTCCAGTTGGATCCCCAGCCGGAGCGCCGAACGGGCGTACTCGTACTGCAGCATCGAGTTCTGTTTCGGGACAATCGGGGTCGCGGCGTTGCCGAAGTCCCAGGTTTCATAATCCGCGAACTCGTCCTCAGGGGAAAGGAACGGGTGCGCTTCGCTGTCACCCTTCGCCTGGGTGACCTCGGCCAGCGGTTCCCAACGAGCACGGCGCTCGGCGTAGTCCCGGGTCATTCGCCTGCCGTCGACGGTCTCCGCGAACATGGCCCCATTGCTGATGTTGGGGTTGTGGGGGATCGCCAGGATCTGGCCGCCCGTCTTCTCCTCGTATCTGGCCATGAAGGCCCAGAGGTCCTCCGGATCGATACTGTCGAAGGCCGAGAATGGCAGGACCTGCTTCACTCGGTCCGGGCCATCGCGGAAAATCACGACCCGGTGCAAGTTGTCGCCGCCGGGGGCCGGCGAATACTCGTAGCCGTTGAAGGCGGTGAACACGCCCGGATCGTTGTACTCGGAGGCGATGTCCACGACGCGATCCCACACGCTGCGCTTGAGCTTGGGGTCCTTGACGCGTTCGTTCCCGGTCGTGAAGTCATCCATCATTGCCACTGCAGTCAACCATGCCGCGTCGCCGCCCTCTTGCAGCGCCGCGTACCATTCCTTGCCGGCCTCGGTGGACAGGAGCTGAGGGTCACCCTTGGCCAGCAGATCGGCCATGCCCAAGTACTCACCGTGATCGGAAACCACGAGGAAATCCAGAGGACGGATCAGCTTTGCTCTCAGGCCGGTGCTCGATCTCACCTCTTCGCCGCGCGCAAAACGGAACGACTGAGCGGGCCCTAGCGTGTTGCCGAACATGCCGGCGTCCACGGAGAATGAGGAGTGATGGTGGGTATCGCCGAAGAATGCCCTCTGAGGGAAATGTTGATCCACGTAGGGAGAATAGGGTTTCGGCTGTTCGACCATCTTGGTGCTGTCCGGCGCAAATTCCTGCCCCAGCGCCGAGATGCCCAGCACCACGAAGAGTGCGATGTTGAGGGCGAGCAGGTGTCCGACAGTGCGCAGCATGCGTTCCTCCTTGCTACAGCGTGCCCCAAATCAGGCTCCTGTATGCCGTTTCCTGGTGGACCATCGGCAGCCCGGCCGGCATCGCTACTCGATGAGGCTGCAGTCGTGAATCACAAACGTATCGCTTGGGACACAAGCGGGCCATTCTGCTCCAGTAGCATGCGGAAGAGGGAGTGCCCTGAGTGTGCCTCCGCTGGGATGGTTGCAGCTATTGTGATAGCTGGGCCCCCCAAACTTGTGCGGCCTTCCAGCGGGGCAGCCCCAAACCTGTAATGGGACTGCCTCACCGCAGGTTCTGTAAGTATTCTTAAACAAATTGGTTACGCGAGTATGCCCCACGGCAGTGGCGTGCCCACCATCGATTGATCCGTGACAGATCACGCCTCATCTGTCACGGATCACGTGTTATCTGCCACAGATCACGCGTTATCTGTCGCATATCACGCGTTATCTGTCACAGATCACACGTAATCTGTCGCAGAGGAAAGGTGTGTGCGGAGTCTTGTGTAATTGACGAGTGGATGGCTGGTGTGACGAAGGCGGGACTGCCCCATTTGGAGCGGCCCGTCGGCCGCAGGTGATCCTGGCGCGATGGTCAGCGTTCCGTGTTCAGCCTTCAGCGTTCGTGCGAGGAGTCCCGGGCTGAGAGCCCGGGCTCCGCGGAGCACTGGCGTCCTGAAGGACGCGCACGCTTCCAGGCAGTCGGAGCGAGTGGAAGGTTGCCGGCAGCATTCGTATCTTGACCACGTCAGCCCCGTCGAATACGAATTGATGGCAGCGTAGGCCAGGCTATACCTCGCGTACATCAACAACCGACAGGGAGAACAGCGTGAAGAAGTATCTCTTCTTGAGCTTCGGATTTGAAAAACCAACCCCAGAGATCATGGGCGCCTGGGAGAAATGGTTTGAATCGATCTCCGACAGAATGGTCGATCAGGGCGGTCTCTGGAACGGTGGGCGCGAGGTGACCAAGAACGGTACCAACGAGTTGCCGTTCGGAAGGGACTCCATCACGGGCTTCATCATCTTCAACGCCGAGAGCCTTGATGAGGCGGAAAGGATCGCCCAATACTGCCCCATCGTCGCGAGTAACCGCATCTACGAGATCATGACGAAGTAGGAACCACACCGGTCTACTGAATCGGGGCAAGTCCATGATCGACTTCACCCTCACGGAAGAACAGGAGGCGCTGCGTGACCTCGTCCGCGACTTCGCGGCCCGCGAGATCGCTCCAGTGGCCGCGGAGCTGGACCGGGAACAACGACACAGTCCCGAGATCGTCCAGAAGTACCATGACATCGGCTTCCTCCACTGCGCAGTGCCGGAAGAGTACGGGGGTGGAGGGCTGGGAAGTCTCGAGGGCTGCCTGGTCATCGAGGAATTGGCTGCGGTGTGTGGCGGAGTTGCGGCCGCACTCGGAGGGAACACCTTGGGCCTCACGCCTCTGCTGATCAGCGGAAGTCCGGAGCTCAAGAACGAGCTCCTACCCGCACATACCTCCGGCCCCAACATCGCAGCGTTCAACCTCACGGAGGCAGGCGCGGGCTCGGATGCGGCGGCAATGCGGACGACTGCCCGTTTCGAGGGTGAGGCGTACGTCATCAACGGCAGCAAGACGTTCATCACGAACGGAAGCGTCGCGACTCTCCATTCGGTGTTCGCCATGGAGGATCCGGCACAGGGCCGCAACGGCATCTCGGCGTTCATGGTCCCGGCAGACGCGCCTGGCATCACGGTAGGGAAGAAGGAAGACAAGATGGGGCAGCGTGCGGCCGACACCTGCGAAGTGATCTTCGAGGACGTGCGCATCCCCAGCCACTATCGGCTGGGCAAGGGATTCGACGGATTCACGATCGCTATGATGACGCTCGACGACTCCCGGGCGACCGTCGGCGCCGGGGCGGTGGGCATCGCCCGAGCCGCCATGGAGGTGGCGGCGGCCTACGCGAAGGAACGGATGCAATTCGGGCGGGCGATTGCCGAGCTGCAGACGATTCAGGTCATGCTGGCTGACATGGCCATGCAAGTGGATGCGGCGCGGCTGCTCTGCTGGAAAGCAGCCTGGCTACGGGACAACGGCAGGCGCAACACGAAGGAGTCGGCCGTCGCGAAGTGCTTTGCCGGCGACACCGCGATGCAGGTGACCACCGACGCGGTCCAGATCCTGGGTGGCTACGGCTACATGAAAGACTACCCCGTGGAGAAGTACATGCGGGACGCTAAGCTCCACCAGATCTACGAAGGGACGAACCAGATCCAGCGGATGGTCATTGCCCGGGAGCTGTTGCGCTAGTCCAGAAAACGGTCTGACCGCCTATCCGACTGCAGCGGATCGGTGGTTGAGTGGTTCGTATCGAGGTTGCCTTCATGGGTCGTAGGGTGTGCACCAGACTGAACATCGACGGCCGCCGTTCCGTCGTCCCGCCGATAGCGCCCGCCATTCGCCATTCGTTGCCCCTACTCCTGCAACACCCCCATCAGCCACTCGTGAATCACGGGATTCCCTGCCACGAACGCGCCGTGCCGTACGATGTCGTCGCCGCCCTCGAGGTCGGTCACGACGCCGCCTGCCTCGCGCACGATCAAGGCACTCGCGGCGACGTCCCACGGTGCCAGGTACAGCTCCCAAAACCCGTCGAAGCGGCCCAGTGCCATGTCGACGAAGTCGAGCGACGCCGCTCCCGCCCGGCGGATGCCGCTCGTGCGTTGCAGGATCGTGGTGAACTGCCGCAGATAGGCCGGCAGGCGGTCGAGCACCTTGAACGGGTAGCCGGTGCCGATCAGTGCGTTGGCGGGTTCGCTGACCCCGGACACGGCGAGCTTGCGGTCGCCGTGCCACGCTCCGCCGTCCTTGACGGCGTGGTACAGCGCATTCCGCGTGACGTCCGCGACCGCGCCGGCCACGACGTCACCGTCGAGCGCTGCCGCGATGCTCACACCGTAGGCGGGATAGCCGTGCAGGAAGTTGGTCGTGCCGTCCAGTGGGTCGACCACCCACACGAGACCCTCGTGCCGACTGTCGGGTGTCAGCTCCTCGCCCAGGATCGTCGCGTCGGGCGTTTCGGCAAGCAGCGTCTCACCGATCAGCGCCTCGGTCTCGCGATCCACGCGGGTCACGAAATCGCTCTGCCCCTTGAGCTGCCAGGAGCTGGAGTCGGGACGCTCGACGCTCTGGACATGGGCCGCGGCCAGGGTCGCTGCGCGCTGGGCCAAGTCCAGTAAGTGGCCGTAATCACTCACCTTGCGGTCCCTCCCGCCCATCCGTACCTTCCGCCCGGTATGCGTGTCTTCTCAGGCATTCAGCCCTCCGGCGAGCTGCACATCGGCAACTATCTGGGTGCCGTCCAGAACTGGGTGGCCCTGCAGCACCAGCACGAGTGCATCTTCTGCATCGTCGACTACCACGCGGTCACGCAGGACTACGACGTCGAGGCGCTCCAAGCGCGCACGTTCGACATGGCCGTGAGCCTGCTCGCGGCCGGCATCGATCCGGAGCGCTCCATTCTGTTCGTGCAGTCGCACGTGGCCGAGCACACGGAGCTGGCGTGGGTGTTCACGACGGTGACGCCCATCGGCGAGCTCGAACGGATGACCCAATTTAAGGATAAGGCGCAACGGCAGGAAAGCGTGCTCGCGGGCCTGCTCAACTACCCCGTGTTGCAGGCCGCCGACGTGCTGCTGTATCGCGCGGCGGGTGTGCCGGTGGGCGAAGATCAGGTGCAGCACATCGAGCTGATGCGCGAGGTCGCGCGGAAGTGGAACGCGCGCTATGGCGAGAGCTTCTTTCCCGAGCCCGAGGCACTGCTCACGCCCGCCCGCCGCATCATGGGGCTGGACGGGCAGGCGAAGATGTCCAAGAGCCTGGGCAACACCGTCGGTCTGCTCGAGGAGCCCGAGGCGATCTGGCAGCGGCTCAGGCCCGCGATGACCGACCCGGCCCGGGTCACCAAGAAGGATCCCGGCACGCCCGAGGTCTGCAACATCTACGACCTGCACAAGTACTTCTCGCCGGACGAGACGGTCGAGGAGGTCGCGGTCAGGTGCCGCGGTGCGAGCTGGGGCTGCCTCGACTGCAAGAAGGTGCTGGCGCAGAACGTCGCCGACCGATTCGAGCCGATCCGCGAGCGGGCCGCTGCGTTGCGGGCGAACCCGGATGCGGTCCACGACACCCTGCGCGACGGTGCCGCGCGCGCCCGGACCATCGCGGCGGAGACGATGCACGGCGTGCGCAAGCGCATGGGCCTGCTCGAAGGGATGGCGCGATTGCGATGATCGACCTGCCCTGGGGGGAACTGGTTGCGATTCTCCAGCTCGATCTCCTGGGCTATCTGCTGCTCGCCGTGGTGCTGGGTGGGGCCATCGGTCTCGAGCGGGAGGTCCGCGGCAAGGCGGCCGGTCTCCGCACCAACATTCTCATCTGCGTGGGTGCCGCGCTCTTCACCCGGCTGTCGATCTCGATCGTCGGCGGCGACGGCGATCCCGCGCGGATCGCTGCGCAGATCGTGACCGGTGTCGGCTTCATCGGCGCCGGCACCATCCTCCACAGTCGCGGCCACGTCTCGGGGCTCACCAGCGCCGCCACGATCTGGCTGGTGGCCGCGATCGGCATCGCCGTAGGTGCGGGCGAGCTGCTCGAAGCGACGGGCACGACGCTAGTCGTCGTGCTGGTCCTCGCTGCGCTCCGCTGGCTCGAGTCGCGGCTGCACCGGTACGGCGGGGTCTTCCACGTCGTGCTGGAGATCGATGACGACCCGAAGCGGATGGCGGACATCGAGCGTATCGTGCGGGAGGTGGGCCTCACGATCGAGGAGCAGCGCACGGAGCCGCGTGACGGAGGACTCCTCGTTCGGCTGACGCTCAGAGGGCCGAAGCATCTGCACGACAAGGCCAAGCTCTCCCTGCTGCGCGCCCACGGGGCCTACACGCTCAGCCTCGACGAGTGAGACGCGCCGGTGGGAGCGCGTGTACGTGAGAACATCCGGCGCTATCGAGCCGGACGACGACTGACGAACCTCGCAGAGCGGCGAGCCGGCTACTCGGCTCCTAGAGAAGAGCATGGAAAACATCATCAAGGCAGCGGTTGAGCGCGGAGCCTCCGACCTCCACATCAAGGCCGGAGACGTGTTCCGAGCCCGCATCGACGGCAAGCTCGTGCCGCTCACCAAGCAGCGGCTGACGCCGGACCAGACCAAGACCATCGCGCTGCGCCTGATTCCGATTGAGGAGGATCGCAAGCGCATCGACTCCATCACCGACTACGACTGTTCGTGGGGAGCGCCCGGCGTCGGACGGTTTCGGGTGAACATCCTGCGGCAGCGCTCGTCGTTCATGGTGGTCATGCGGGTCATCCCCTTCGAGGTCCCGACGTTTGACACGCTCGGCTTGCCGCCGGTGCTCGCCGAGATCGCCGAGTCCGAGCGCGGCCTGATCCTCGTCACGGGCATGACGGGAAGCGGACGGACGTCGACGATGGCGGCGCTCGTGAATCACATCAACCAGGAGCTGAACAAGCACATCGTCACGCTGGAGAACCCGATCGAGTACCTGCACCGGGATCTCAACAGCTCGATCACCCAGCGCGAGATCGGCTCGGATACCCGCTCGTTCAGTCTCGGGCTGCGCGCCGCCCTGCGGCAGGATCCCGACGTGATCTTGATCGGCGAGTTGAGTGACGCGGAAGGGGTCGACACCGCGCTGAAAGCGGCCGAGAACGGACATCTGGTGATCTCCGCGCTCCACGCGACGGACGCGACGACGACGGTGTCCCGCGTGGTGGCGCTGTTCCCGCCCGAGGAGCAGGAGGTGGTGCGGATGCGGCTGGCCGACGCACTGTGCGCCGTGGTGACACAGCGGCTCCTGCCGCGCGCGAACGGCGAGGGCCGCTGCTTGGCCGCCGAGATCCTGCTGAGCACGGCCGCGATCCGGGAGTTGATCCGCAATCGCACGCGGCTCTCGGAGCTGAGCGACCGCATCGAGGAGGGTCGCGCGGAGCTGGGAATGCAGAGCTTCGATCAGCACCTGCTCCACCTCGTCGAGGAGGGGGAGGTGACGCTCGAGACCGCCCAGGCCGCGGCGCCGGATCCGGAGGCGTTCGAGCAGCGACTCGCAGCGGCCGAGAAGCAGTCGGGCCGGAGGAGAGGCAAGAAGAAGCGGAAAGCCGGCGACGCTGCGGAGAAGGATGACCCCTCCGACGGAACGGGGCAGGCATGAACGCGAGACCGGAAGGCCTGATGGTCCCGATCACGACCCCGTTCGACCGCGCCACCGGAGACGTCGCTCCCGTGCTGCTGCGCGACAATGCCCGGGCCGTTCTCGACGCGGGAGCGTCGGGCATCGTGGCGGCGGGATCCACCGGCGAGGCGTCGATGCTGTCCGACGAGGAATTCGGTCAGGTGGTCGAGTGGCTGCGGGACGTCGTGGCGGACGACCGGTGGCTGATCGCTGGAGCCGGAAGGGAGTCGACCCGCGCCAGTGTCGCGGCATGTCACCAAGCCGCCGAACACGGGGCCGACGGCGTGCTCGTGCGGGCCCCGAGCTACTATGGACCCGTCTTCACGCAGGCATCGCTCATCGATCATTTCCGTGCGATCGCCGACGAATCACCGATTCCGGTCATCCTCTACAATTTCCCGCGGTACACGCACGTGCCGCTCACCGAGCAGCTCGTCGCGGCGCTGGCCCGTCACGAGAACATCTGGGGAGCGAAGGACTCCGCGGGCGATCTCAAGAACTTCGTCGCGTTCCGGGAGGCCGCTCCCGAGTGGGCGATGTTCATCGGACCGGGAGCGCTGTACTACCCGGCGCTGGAGCTCGGCGCGGCCGGTGCGATCGCGGCGGTCGGCTGCTTCGCCGCCGCGCAGACGGCCCACATCGGCCGCGCCTACGCGGCCGGGGACTCCCCCCGAGCCGGTGCGGCGCAGGAAGTGGTGGCCCCACTGCATCGCACCATCGTGGGCGAGTTGGGGGTGCCTGGAATCAAGGCGGCGATGGATGTGGTCGGGCTCGCCGGTGGGCCACCGCGGCCGCCGATTCCGCCGCTCGCCGGCAAAGCGCGTGACCGGGTCCGGGCGCTGCTGAAGGAGGCGCAGCTCGTCACCGATTGACGCGGGCGACGACGCCTACCGCACCCTCTTCGCCCGACTGGCCGTTCCACGGCTGCCGGGCGGTCCCGCGTTGCCCGGCATCGAGGACCTGCTGATCGAGCGGCTGCAAGACCTCGGGTTTCAGGTCACTGCCACCAGGTTCGTCACCTCGTCGGGTCCCCTCGACGCGGCGGGCGTGTTTGGTGCGGGGCTCGGGTGGCTCGCGCTGCTGGTGCTTCCACTGCTGCTCCTGCCGGTTCCCGTGTGGACCCTCGCGCTGTTCTACGTGACGGGGATCGTGGCACTCGTCACGGTCTCATGGGGCGTGGCGCGGGGCGCGCTGCGCAGTGAGCCCCGGCATCGCGCGGAAGTCCGCAACATCGAGGCCCGGCGCGGGCAGCCGCGTATCTGGCTGGTGGCCCACACCGACAGCAAGGGGCAGGGGATCTCGCTGCGCGCCCGTGTGGTAGCCGTCGTGCTGACCGTGGTGGGGCTCGGGGGGCTCACTGTCGTGGTCCTGGCACGGCTTGCGAGCCCGCTCCCGTGGCTCGTGGCGGTCGCCGGGGTGCTTCCGGTGGTCGTGGGCGGTGGCCTGCTCTCACGCAGCGTGCCGCGCGATGACTCGCCGGGGGCGGTGGACAACGCCTCGGGCATCGTCGCGGTCCTGGCCGCCGCCGCGCAGCTCGGGGATCGGTCCGACGTCGGAGTGCTCATCACCGGTGCTGAGGAGTTCGGCATGGCAGGCGCCCGCGTGTGGACCGCCGACGCGCGCCGGGAGGAGGCCTTCGTGAACGTCGACGGTGTCGATGCGCGCGGTGCCGTCCGGCTCATGGTGCACCGCGGCGGCGCGGAACAACGCAGGCAGGCAGGGGCGTTGGCGGGTGAGCTCCTGCGCAGCTTCTCCCGAGGCGGGGAGCGCGCAACGATGGGATCGCTGCCCCCCGGTGTGCTGGTGGATGGGGTGGTGTTGGCCCGTGCGGGCATGCCCGGCGTGACCGTCAGCCGCGGTGATTGGACCACCCTGGGAGCCGTGCACACGCGGCGTGATACTCCCGAGCGGACGGATGTGGGGAGCGCCGTTCGGGTCGGCCGTATCGTCGCCTCCGCAGTGGCACGGCGACTCGGTTGACGTGCTCAGCGACGGACCGTAGCTTCCGTCCGAGGATGCCCCGAGGGTGACCCCGGGGCGTTTTTTTGTGTGGAACCAGGAGGGTGCAGATCCATGTTCGGTCCCGATCGCAACTGTGTGGTGGTCGTGGGGGTGCAGTGGGGCGACGAGGGCAAGGGCAAGATCGTCGACGTCCTGTCGGAGCGCGCGGACCTCGTGGTGCGGTACCAGGGCGGTGCCAATGCCGGGCACACGGTGGTGAAGGGGGAGGAACAGTTCATCCTGCACCTCATTCCCTCCGGAATCCTGCATGAGCGCACGACGTGTGTGATCGGGAACGGGGTGGTACTCGACCCGGAGACGTTTCTCACTGAGCTAGCCGAGGTGGAAGGACGGGGGATCGTCGTGCGCGGGCGTCTCCTGGTGTCCGATCGTGCGCACCTGGTGCTCCCGTATCACAAGCTGGTTGAACAGGCCACCGAGCGACGCCAGCGGATCGGCACCACGGGGCGCGGGATCGGCCCGGCGTACGAGGACAAGTTCGGCAGGCGTGGCATCCGGGCAGGCCAGCTCCGGGATCTGTCCGGCGCGACCGAAACGCTCGGGCGGGGCGTGGCCCGCACCAACGAATTGCTCGGGCTCTGGGGGGCCGACGTGCGAGCGGACCTCGCCGAGCACGTGGCGCTGCTCGAGAGTGTGGCGGACGCGATCGTCCCCATGCTCGCCGACACGGGGCGCGTGGTGTACGAAGGGTTGCGCGGGCGGAAGCACGTGTTGTTGGAGGGCGCGCAGGGGGCGTTACTGGACGTGGATCACGGGACGTACCCGTACGTCACCTCGTCCAACACGACGGCCGGCGGTGCCACCGTGGGCGCGGGCATCGGCCCCACCGCCATCCACGCCGTGTTGGGAGTGCTCAAGGCGTACACGACTCGGGTGGGTAACGGTCCCCTGCCTTCGGAGGCCGTGGACGGCATGGACGAGCGGCTGCGGACACTCGGCGGCGAGTTCGGGGCTACGACCGGCCGGCCGCGCCGGTGCGGCTGGTTCGACGTGCCGGTCGCCCGGTACGCCGTGCGGGTGAACGGCGTGACCCATCTCGCCGTCACCAAGCTCGACGTGCTCGACACGTTCGCGGAGCTGCCCGTATGCGTCGGGTACCGTATCGACGGCGAGGACGTCGACGAGATTCCCGCCGAGGCCGATCGGCTGGCGCGCGTGGAGCCGATCCACGAGGTCCTGCCCGGGTGGCAGCGGTCGACGAAGGACGTGCGCCTGCTCGGCGATCTGCCCACCGAGGCACGAGCGTACCTCGATCGGCTGCAAGAGGAGCTGGCGACGCCCGTCGCCTACGTGAGCGTCGGCACCCGACGCGACCAGATCATCGAAGTCTGAGCGGCGCGGTCCGTGTCCCGACCGATCGTCACCGCGGTCGCGCAGGCGTTCAAAGGGACCTTCCCCGTGGCCGACGTCGAGCACGCCTTCGCGCGCGCCATCGAGCGGGCGGGAGGATCGCCCCGGGTGATTCGGGGCAGTGACGGCGGGGACGGCTTGCTCGATGCGCTCCAGTCGTCCATCGTCCGACGGACCGAACACCGCACCGAGGATCCGCTGCGCCGCCCGATCACCGCGCCGGTCGCCTGGCTCGACGACGGGACGGCGGTCGTGGAGTCGCGCCTCGCCTGCGGACTCTCGCTCCTGTCGCCCGACGAGCGGAATCCGCTGCGTACGTCGACGCGAGGGGTGGGATTGCTCGTCGCGCAGGCGGTGGCGGCCGGCGCCCGCACCGTCTACCTGGGCCTGGGCGGGAGCGCCACGATGGATGGCGGCCTGGGCATGGCGCGGGCATGGGGCTGGGTGCCTCGGAATTCCTCCGGCCGCGAGCTGCCCGAGGGTGGCGGCGCGCTCGTGGAGCTGGACCGCCTGGCCCCCGGGGCATTGCCATCCGTCGGTCTCGTTGGGCTCTGTGACGTCGCCAACCCGCTGCTCGGCCCTCGCGGAGCGCGCGTGTACGCGCGGCAGAAAGGAGCGTCGGGCGAGGACGAGCAGCGGTTGGCTCACGGGCTCGCGTGCCTGGCGGGCGTGACGGGACAGGAGGGTCCGGGGGGCTTCACCGAGCGGCCGGGTGCGGGTGCCGCCGGCGGGCTCGGATTCGGCCTGCTGGCCTTCGGGCAGGGGCGGCTCGAGCCGGGGGCGGCCTGGGTGCTGGATCGCGCTGGGTTCGACGCCGCGCTCGGTCAGGCCGCGTTCTTGCTAGTGGGAGAAGGCGCTTTCGACCGGACGTCCCTCGAGGGCAAGCTCTCCGGCGTAGCGATCTCCCGGGCGCGGGCCCGCGGGATGCCAGTGGGGCTCGTGTCTCCCAGGGCGTCCGACGTGCCGGCCGACGTGCTGTGCGAGACGGGCGGCGGGAGCTGGGACCTCGCGGAACTGGAGCGGAGGGCCACCGAGGTGGTGCGCCGCGCGCGTCGCTTGCTGGGGGCCTGACGGGCTGTCTATACTACACGATTCTGTTTCCCTTTGACCCGACGTATCGCGACAATAAATGGCTGAAGCCACGGTAATGGACAAGCTCGTGTCGCTGGCCAAGCGGCGGGGCTTCGTCTTCCAGTCTTCGGAGATCTATGGAGGCCTCGGGTCGGTGTGGGACTACGGCCCCCTTGGCGTCGAGCTGAAGAAGAACCTCAAGGAGCGCTGGTGGCGCTCCATGGTGCACGAGCGCGACGACATCGAGGGTGTCGATGCCGCCATTCTGATGCACCCGCAGGTGTGGGAGGCCTCGGGGCACGTGTCGGGCTTCACGGATCCGCTGGTCGACTGCAAGGTTTGCAAGAACCGCTTCCGGGCCGACGATCCCGGCATCAAGGGCACCCCGGGCACCCCGGACGCGCAGTGCCCGACCTGTGGCAACAAGGGCTCCCTCACCGAGCCGCGCCTGTTCAATCTCATGTTCAAGACGTTCATGGGCCCGGTCGAGGAAGCGGCGGCCGTCGTCTATCTGCGGCCCGAGACCGCCCAGGGCATCTACGTCAACTACCTGAACGTGCTCCAGGCGAGCCGTCAGAAGATTCCCTTTGGCATCGCCCAGGTCGGGAAGGCGTTCCGCAACGAGATCACGCCGGGCAACTTCATCTTCCGGACGCGCGAGTTCGAGCAGATGGAGATGCAGTTCTTCGTGAAGCCGGGGGAGGACGAACGGTGGTTCGAGGAGTGGAAAGCCAGCCGCATGGAGTGGCACCAGGGTCTCGGCATCGATCCTAGCAAGCTCCGCTTCCACGCCCACGCCCCCGACGAGCTCGCACACTACGCCAAGGCCGCCTTCGATATCGAATACGAGTTCCCGTTCGGCTGGCAGGAGTTCGAGGGGATCCACAACCGCACAGACTTCGATTTGGGAAGGCATCAAGAGCATTCCGGCAAGAAGCTCGAGTACGTGGATACGGTGGGTGGCGAGCGGTACATCCCCTACATCATCGAGACGTCGCTCGGAGCGGACCGGCTCGCACTGGTCGTGCTCACCGACGCGTATCGGGAGGAGGAGGTGGGTGGAGAGAAACGGGTGGTGCTCGGACTCGCGCCAGCGCTTGCCCCGATCAAGGCCGGGGTGTTTCCGCTCGTGAAGAAGGATGGCATGCCGGACATTGCGCGTCGCATCTACGACGATCTGCGGCGGCACTTCCCGGTGTTTTACGACGATGGTGGCTCGATCGGCCGGCGGTACCGGCGGCAGGACGAGGCCGGCACGCCGTTCGGTCTGACCGTGGACGGCCAGACCCTCGAGGACCAGACGGTGACGGTGCGCGACCGCGACACGCTCGCGCAGGAGCGGGTCGCCTCGGATGGCCTCGTGGCGTTTCTGCGGGAGCGACTCGGCTCGTGAAGCTCGAGCTCCTGGTGGAACGCGGCGAGGCCATGCACCAGGAGCTTGGCCTCGAGTACTATCTGACCGGCGCCGGACTCAAAGCGGAGCCCCAGTTTCAGGCGATCTACGACAAGTATCTGGATCTCGCCTCGGAGGACGCACTGGAGGCCGCCCGCGCGTCGGGGACGCTCCCGCTGTTCGAGTGGGTCGTCGACGTTCGGGTCGGCCGGACCGTCGCCGAGACCGAAGAGCGGCAGCTGGTGTGGGAGCAGGAGGCGACGTTGGATGTGGATGGTCGCTCGATCCCGTATCTGCGTGCGCCCATCGAGATCGCCAATTCGCCGAACCGTGAATTCCGCCGGCTCGTCGATCTCGCCCGAGCACACGCAGGGTCGGAGGGGCTCAACGCCCTCAGACAAGAGCGGTTTCGCCGGGAGCACGAGCTGATCGCATCCCTGGGCCTCGGGGACTACGTCGAGGCGGTGACTGCGCTTTCCGGCATCCATCTCGAGCGCCTCGGCGAGGAAGCCGCGGCGTTTCTCACGCAGACCGACAGCCTGTACGGCGACAGCTTGAAGCGTCTTGCCTCCCGCCGGCTCGGCACCGGCGTCGACGGTCTCCTGCGATCGGATGCCCCGTGGTTGTTCCGGGCCGACCGCTTCGACTCGGCATTCCCGCCCGACCGGCTGCTCGAGACCGCCGCCCAGCAGATGGGTGAGATGGGGCTCGATTACGCCGTCGGCGGGCGCGTGCGGTTCGATACCGAGGAGCGCGAAGGCAAACAGCCGCGCGCGTTCTGTGTTCCGGTGCGGGTACCGCACGAGGTCTATCTCGTGCTCCGCCCGCGGGGCGGGCACAGCGACTACTGGACGTTCTGGCACGAGCTGGGACATGCCATGCACTTCGCCTCGGTGCAGGCGGATCGGTCGTTCGCGTCGCGGTGGCTGGGCGACAACTCGGTCACCGAGGGCTTCGCCATGCTGTGGGATCACCTCACGCTGGATCCCGGCTGGATCCGGCGGAACACCGAGCTGCCGCAGGACGATGCGCGTGAGCTGGTGTTCGAGCTGGCCGTAGGCGAGCTGTTCCTGGCACGCCGGTATGCGGCGAAGCTGCGCTACGAGCTGGAGCTGCACCGCAGCGACTTCGCCTGCATCGCGCCGCGGTACGCCGAGCTGCTGACCGACGCGACGCACTTCCGCTATCTCGAGGAGGACCACCTGCTCGACGTGGATCCCGGCTTCTACGCCGCGCGGTACCTCAGGGCATGGCAACTGCAGGCGGTGCTGGCGCGCCACCTCACCGACACGCACGACGAGGACTGGTATCGCAACCCCCGGGCCGGGGTCGACGTGCAGGCGTTGATGCAGCGCGGTCAGGAGGATCCCGCCCACGTGCTCGCCAGGGAGAGCGGAGCGAGGCTCTCGTTCGAGGCGATCGTCAGCCGGCTGGAACGCGTGCTCGGATGAGCGCACGGTGAGTCTCGAGCGCGAAGCGTTTTCCTCCCGCCTGCGCATGATGCTCGTCATGCTGGGCATGGCGGTCGGCACCGGCAACATCTGGCGTTTCCCCCGTATCGCGGCCCAGAACGGCGGTGGGGAGTTCATCCTTGCCTGGGTGGCGTTCCTCGTGCTCTGGTCCATCCCGCTGATCCTGGTTGAGTTCGGCGCGGGCCGGCTGACCCGGAGAGGTCCGATCGGCGCGTTCCTCACCCTCATGGGTCCGCGCTGGGCCTGGATGGGTGCGTTCATCGCGTTCGTCGCGATCGCAATCATGTTCTACTACTCCGTGGTCGCCGGGTGGACGATCCGCTACGTCGTGGCGTCGGTGACCGGGGAGATACCACGTGCCGAGCCGGGGGCGTTCTGGCAGTCCTTCACCGGCTCGTGGTGGCCAGTCGTCACACACGGTGTGGCCATGGGACTTGGAACGCTGGTGGTTGCGCGCGGCGTGCGCGCAATCGAGCGGGTGGCCCGCGTGCTGATGCCGACGCTCATCCTGCTGGTCGTGGTGTTGGCGGTGCGGGCGGTGACGCTTCCCGGATCCTCCGACGGACTGGCGTACCTGTTCGGGATCGACTGGGGCCGGCTCGCGAGCGCCCGTATCTGGATCGAGGCCTTGACGCAGAACGCGTGGGATACCGGTGCCGGGTGGGGGCTCATTCTGGCGTACGCGGCGTATCTCCGCAGCCAGGAAGACACCGCACTCAACGCGTTCGTGCTGCCGATGGCGAACAACGCGGTCTCCCTGTTCGCCGGCGTGATGGTGCTCTGCACCGTGTTCTCCGTGGTGCCCCAGCTGGTCGCCAACCTCGCCTCCGATCCGGACGCCCTGGCGGCCTATCCGGCGCTGGCCGAGGCCGTGCGGGGAGGGGCGGGGCTCTCACCGCAGCTGATCCAGGACACGATCTTCAGCACGGACAACGAGGGGCTCACCTTCATCTGGATGCCACAGCTCTTCGCGACCCTCCCAGGGGGAACCGTGTTCATGCTCGTGTTCTTCCTCGCGCTCAGCTTTGCCGCGTTCACGAGCCTCATGGCGATGATCGAGCTGGCAACCCGGGTGCTGCGTGACGCGGGCATGAGTCGCGAGCGCGCGATCCGGATCGTCGGAGTCGGGGGTTTCCTGCTCGGTGTGCCGTCGGCGCTGTCGCTGCGGTTCCTGCACAACCAGGACTTCGTCTGGGGTGTGGGGTTGATGGTCTCGGGGCTGTTCTTCGCGATCGGCGTGCTCACGTACGGGGTCCGCCGCTTCCGTGAACAGCAGCTCAATCACGAGCACTCCGATATCCGGGTCGGGCGTTGGTGGGAGGTGGTCATCGGTGTCGTCGTGCCGCTTGAGGCGCTCATCCTGCTCGGCTGGTGGTTCTGGCAGGTGCGCGGTGAGGATCTGGCCGGGTGGTTGGATCCCCTCCGGGAGGCGAACGTGGGGACGATGGTGGCGCAGTGGGGCGCGGTGCTCCTTGCCCTCATTCTCCTCAATCGCTGGCTGGCCCGCCGAACAGCTGCGGGGACGGCGCCCTCGCACGGGGAGCATGCCCCGGACACCTGATCGGATGCGGTCGTCGGCCCCGGGCTGATGCAGCTGGACGCATTCCGCGCCATGGTCAAGCGGCTCGCCGAAGCCGTGCCCGAGCAGTACCTGGACGGTATCGCCGCCGTGGATGTCAGTCCCCGCACCGTTCCGCACCCGCAACATCCGGACGTGTACACGCTGGGTGAATGCATCCCGGTCCACGCAGGAGCCGACGAAGTGCTCTCCCGCGTGGTGCTGTACCACGGCTCGTTCCGGGCCCTCGCCCGGGACGAGGCCGAGTTTGACTGGGAGGGAGAGGCGCGCGAGACCCTCCTCCATGAGTTGCGGCATCACCTCGAGTGGCAGGCGGGCGCGGAAGCGCTCGAGGGGTACGACTGGGCGGTGGAGCAGAACCATCGTCGGATGCGCGGGGACGCGTTCGATCCACTCTTTTTTCAGCTCGGTGAGCGGGTCGATGAGGGGATCTACCGGCTGGAGGACGACGTGTTCTTCGACCGGCCGGTACGCAGGCTGCCATCCGAGGCCGTCGTGACGTGGCGGGGAGATCGCTACCACGCACGCCTCCCGGCGGCGGACCTGCCGGTCTTCGTCGCCGTCGAGGGGCTGGACGATCCACCCTCGGGGGAGGTGTTCCTGGTGTTCCGCCGCACGCCGAAGCTCACGGACCTGTTTCGTTCTCGCCGCCTGCCTACGGAGGTGCGCGCTCGTGTCGAACGCATCGGGTGAACCGACGGTCCTGCTGCTGACCGCCGACCTGTTCTTCAAGGCCAAGCTCGATGGCATCGCCCGCGGGGCCGGAGCGAGCGTGGTGTCATCGCCCCCCGCCGACGTGGCCGTCGTGGAGTTGGGGCGCCCGGATGCGGTGGAGCGCATTCGGGCGTTCGTGGACGAAGGCCTTCGTGTGCTCGCCTTCGGCTCGCATGTCCGAGCCGAAGACCTGCGCGCCGCGCGCGACCTGGGGGCCACCGCCGTGCCAAACTCCGGGGTGGAGGCGGCGCTCCGGGACCTCCTCGCCGAGGCCGCCGGCTGACGCCGGGAGCGGTCTGCTGCCCCCGGGCCGATGGAGTTAAGTTTGAGCCTTCCACCGAGGTCCCTTCCCGACAGCCAGGAGTGGTCGGATTCATGACCCACGAGACGATGACGGCACTTGAGCCGTCGGACGTGTTGGAGCGGGCACAGACGTTCTTCGGGGAGCGGGCGCCCCACCACGCGGCGTTCCTGGAGAAGGAGGGGCCGACATTCGCGGTGTTCCGCGGGCAGGGGGGTGAGGAGCTCACCATTGCCGTCTTCTCTGCCGAGGGGGGAACCCGGGTACGCGCGTCCACGCTGTTTTTCGACCAGCTCATTGGGCGGTTCTTCTCGACGCTGCCCGGTGTGGAAGGAGCCGCAGCATGACAGCGGCGACGCAGCTCCACCTGAAGGTCTCCGTCCCCGACGTGTGGGACATCGTACGGGTGACGGCCGCGGGTGATTGGACCGTCGCCCAACTGAAGACGGAGGCGCTGGCGCGGGCGACTGGTCGCTCGCTCCCGCCGTCGGAGTACATCATGAAATTCCGCGGCGCACGGATCTTCGATGAGACGGCGAGCCTGGAAACGATCGGCGTTCCGGACAACGCGTCGCTGATCGTGCTCCCGGCCCGGCGCCGACCGGTCCGCTGATTCCGATCCGGTGCGATGCCCCCGGGCCGCAGGCGCTCGGAGGGTCGTGATCGTGTCCGTTCACATCGTCTGGCACCCCAGCTCGCTCGAGCACGATGCCGGTCCGGCCCATCCCGAGTCACCTGCTCGGCTGACGGCGATTCTGGATCGGCTCCGCGCGTGGGAGCCTGCGGAGGCGCTGCTCTGGCGCGAAGCCGCACCCGCCGAAACGGCGGCGATCCTTCGTGTGCATCCCGCGCACCACCTGGACCGCCTGCGCACCCTGGCTGACCTCGGCGGCGGTCGGCTGGATCCGGACACGGCGTTGAGTGCAGCGAGCTATCGGGCGGCCGTGCACGCAGCGGGTGCCGCGCTCCAGGGAGTGCAGTTGGCGCTCGAGACGGGGCGGCCGGCCTTTGTCCCCGTCCGGCCGCCGGGCCACCATGCCACGGCCGAGGTGCCCATGGGGTTCTGCCTGCTCAACAACGTGGTCATCGCCGCCCGAGCGGCCCTCGAGCAGTGGGGGGCGGATCGCGTGCTGATCGTGGACTGGGACGTGCACCACGGCAACGGAACCCAGGCGCTCGTGGAACGGGACGAGCGCATCCGCTACGTGTCGCTGCACCAGTGGCCGCTGTATCCGGGAACGGGCGGCGAGGACGAGCGGGGCGTCGGCAACATCTTCAATATTCCCCGACCGCCCGGACTGCCCCGGGAGCGGTACGTGAGCGATCTCCTGCGGGGCGTGGAACGGGCGGTGCAGGACTGGATGCCGGATGTGCTCCTGATTTCAGCGGGTTTCGATGCGCTCGCCGGCGACCCGCTGGCCGGACTCACCCTGGAGCCGGAGGACTTCGCCACGTGGGTCACGGAGTGGCGTCGACTGGGCGTGCCGATGGTGTCCGTACTCGAGGGTGGGTATGTGCCGAACCGGGTCGCGGCGGCTGCGGTCGCCCACGTTCAGGCGCTTGCCTAGTGTCGGCGACCTCCGGCCGATAAGTTCTGCCCATGCCACGCCGTTTGTCTCTGTCCCGTTTCATGGCCGTGCTGCAGCCGTGGGCGGATGTGGCCGAGCCGATTCACCGGCGGGTGGCCCAGCTGGTCGATGCAGAGCCTGGACAGGAGGTGCTGTGGGTGGGGTGCGGGACCGGCCGGTCGGTGCTGTGGTGGGCGAAGCGATTCGAGACACACGTTCAGGGTATCGACTCCGATCCTATGGCGGTCGAGGCCGCCGAAGCCCAGGCCCGGGCTGCCGGCCTCAGCCGTCTGGCGTCGTTCCAGGCGGCCGAGCCGTTCGATCTGCCCCACGAGGCGCAGGTCTTCGACGTCTCGATCGCCGACTTCCTGAATCTCGAGCTCGGGGGGGTCCCGGGGGACCGCGTGATCGCCGAACTGGCGCGCGTGGTCCGTCCGATGGGCACCGTAGCCGCTCTGGTTCCCTCCTGGCTCTCCACCCCTGAGGACCACGACGTCGCCGCCGTGGCTGCGCTCGGAATCGAGCCGGTCGTGCTGGTCGAGTGGAAGAAGCACTTCCGGTCGGCCAACGTGGTCGAGCTCGCGGTAGAGGACGCGGCGCTCGACGGCGGTTGGATCGCACACGGGCTACTTGGGCTCGTCGTCCGCGGCTGGCACGCCGGCCGTTGGAACGGCGTGCGGACCTCGCTCGGTCCGGAAGTCGGCCAGCTCCGCGCCCTGGTGCAGCGACGCACGCTCGGTCTCTCGATTGTGAAGGGGACGCGCTGGCAACCGGAATGATCCCCGCTGCTTGTTCCGTCGCGCTCCCCATCCCGAGTCCGAAACCGTACAGCTACGCGATCCCCCCAGCATTGGCGGACCGCATCGCTCCGGGAACGCGGGTGGTGGTTCCCGTGCGGCGGCGCGAGATGGTAGGCGTAGTCCTCGACGTGGGCGAGCGTCCGGAGCGGGATCTCAAGTCGGTACTGCTCGCTCCCGACGCCGGACCGAGTGTTCCGCCGTCCTTGCTGGAATTGGGGCACTGGGTGGCGCAGTACTACGGTGCGCCGCCCGGGATCGCGCTGCGGACCATGCTGCCGGCCGCGCTGTGGGGCAGCTCGCGGCTGGTCGTGGGGGCGCGGGATTCTGAACGCTCCTCGGGCGGGGCGAGCGAGACCGTGATGCGTGCCGTGCTGCGGGCGGGGGGGCGCACGACGGCGACGGCGCTCGCCCGCACCCTGCGCCGCCCCGTGTGGGACATCCTGCAGCGACTCGAGCGCTCGGGGGCGGTGACGCTCGAGACCGAGCCACCCGACCTGGGCCCAGCCCCCCGGACCGAGCGCTTCGTCGTCCTGACTCGATTCCTGTCCACGCTGCTCGAGCGCGAGCGGGAGTTCGGCCGCGCCAAGCGCCAGCGTGAGGCGTACGATGCCATCGACGATCTCGGCGGCGAGGCGTCGGTCCGGCACTTGACGCGACAGCTCGGCTTCTCGCCGGGGGTGCTCTCCGGTCTCGCGGGCCGGGACGTGGCGCGTATCGAGGAGCGCGAGCAACCACGCGACCCGTTCCACGATGTCGAGGCCGTGATGCCTGCTACTCCGAGCCTGGAGCAGTCACGCGCCATTGCGGCCGTCAGGGAGCTGCCACCAGGCGGTGCGGTGACACTGTTCGGGGTGACCGGCAGCGGCAAGACGCTGGTCTATCTCGAGGCACTGCGCCCGTTCGTCGAGGAAGGGCGCGGCGTGATCGTCCTCGTTCCCGAGATCTCCCTGACCCCGCAGACGGTCGCTCGGGTCCGTGGGGCGTTCGGCGATACCGTGGCGGTGCTGCACAGCGGGCTGTCGGACGGCGAGCGAGTCGACGCGTGGCGCAGCCTGGAGCGCGGGCGACGGCATGTCGCGGTGGGAGCACGCTCCGCCGTGTTTGCCCCCGTGCGGAATCTGGGCGCGATCGTCGTGGACGAGGAGCACGACGCGAGCTACAAGCAGGGCGAGCAGCCGCGCTATCACGCGCGGGACGTGGCGTTGCGACGGGCGCGCATCGAGGGTGCGCGTGTGGTGCTCGGCAGTGCCACTCCGGCACTCGAGACGTGGGCGGCGCGGGAGCGAGTGGCTGTGACCGTCCTGCCGAATCGCGTCGGCGGCCGTCCGCTTCCCCCCGTGACGCTGGTCGACTTGCGCTCCGAGCCGCGCGTGCGGGGTGCCGGTGCGGTGCCGTGGTCGCAGACGCTCGACGAGGCGGTGCAGCGGACGCTCGACGACGGCGACCAGGTGCTGCTGCTGCTGAACCGGCGGGGATTCGCCCACTTTCTCCAGTGTCCGGATTGCGGGCGGGTGTGGGAGTGTCCGTCGTGCAGCATTGCGTTGACCGTGCATCGCACACCCTCGGGACTGCGCTGCCACTACTGCGGGTATGACGAGCCCATGCCGACTGCCTGCCCGGAGTGCGGCGCAGAGGCGCAGCGGGCGCGGGGTATCGGGACGCAGACCCTGGAGCGCTGGCTCGCGGAGCGGTTCCCCCAGGCCCGACTGGCGCGCATGGATGCCGACACCACCTCGGGCAAGTGGTCGCACCGGCGGATCCTCGACGCCGTGGGGCGCCGCGAAGTGGACATACTGTTCGGCACGCAGATGATCGCCAAGGGGCTCGACTTCCCCGACGTCACGCTGGTCGGGGTCGTCGATGCGGACACGGGATTGCACCTGCCGGATTTTCGAGCGGCGGAGCGGACGTTTCAGCTCATCGCACAGGTTGCAGGGCGAGCGGGTCGCGGGCCGCGCGGAGGGCGGGTACTGGTGCAGACGCACACGCCGACCCACTATGCGCTGACAGCCGCCTCGGAGCACGATTTCGAGGCGTTTGCCGAGCGGGAGTTGGCCATGCGCCTGTCGCCCCGCTATCCGCCGCACGTCGCATTGATCAATGCTATTGTGAGCGGTCCGGACGAGCGCGGGGTGGCGGATGCTGCGGTGGCGCTGGGTGAGTGGGTGCGTGGTCTGGTCGGCACGCGTGCGGAGGGCCGCATGGATGTGGTGGGGCCGGCTCCCGCCCCCCTCGCGCGGATCAAGACCCGGTGGCGCTGGCACCTCCTGCTCCGCTCCGAGGACCGCCGCCTGCTCGGTCGCGTGATGCGGTACGCGGTGCGTCGCGCACCTCACAGCGGGGCCGTGCGCGTGGTATTCGATCGTGACCCCGTTTCGCTCCTCTGACGGCCGTTGATCTGACGTTGGTGCCCCGGTATCTTGGAGCCGCTTTCACTCGGGATGCCCGATGGATCCAGACACGTACGCGCGCGTGGTCCGTGATAGCGGACCGGGCCTGGGATGGTCCCGAGTCGCCCAGTCGGTGGCCGCGGCGATCCCGCATGAGGCGATCGATCGGATTTGGCTCTTCACACCCGTTCGTCGAGAAGAGCGGGAGTGGGGCACGGCCGTGATCTCCCGGCAGACCGAGGACGGGCGGAGTCGGATCTATACGGCGAGCTATCTCATGGTCGTACGGGGACGAGAGCGCGGTCGGGGCAGGGTGACGATCGACGAGGTGGGGGAGAGCCCGCCGGAGGTCGTGCATGAAGTGATCGCCGGTGTGCAGGAGCGGGCGGGGGAGCCTCTGCCCCCCACGGAGATCCCGCCGGCGCAATGGTTTCCCGACGAGGTGACGCCGGCGCAGGCGGACGAGGATGGGCTCCTCGCAGCAGATCCGTCGCTCGGGGGTCAGGGTACGTCTCACCTTCCGAACGAGGCGACGCAGGCGTGATCGATCCGAACGTCTTCCTGCCGAGCAAGGCCTTCCTGACCAAGGGTGTGGGGCGACACAAGGAGAAGCTCACGAGCTTCGAGCTGGCACTCCGCGAGGCCGGGGTCGCGCAGTACAACCTCGTGCGAGTCAGCTCGATCTGGCCACCGCACTGCGAGCTGGTGTCGAGGCATGACGGCGTTGGACGCCTGCGTCCGGGCCAGGTGGTCTTCGCCGTGGTTGCGGAGGCGTCCACGAACGAGCCGTCACGGCTCGCGACCGCCGCCATCGGCCTGGCCATTCCCGCCGATCCCAGCCATCACGGGTACATCTCCGAGCACCACGCGTTCGGGCAGCGTCAGCATCCGGCTGGTGACTATGCCGAGGATCTCGCCGCGAGTATGCTGGCCACGGTGCTCGGGGTTCCCTTCGATCCGGATCAGGCGTGGGACGAGCGCCGCGAGCAGTGGCGGCTGTCGGGCGAGATCGTCGATTCGATGAACATCAGCTGCTCGGCCGAGGCACAGGACGACGGGCGCTGGGCAACGGTGGTGAGTGCGGTGGTCTTCTGCGGATGAACGAATTCCGTGAGGGTGGGGGCGGCGCACTGCCTGCGCACCTGCGGGGGCTGCCGTGGGGACCGCCGGAATCGTTCCTCGGACTCCCCGCCGAGGAGGCAGACTTCACGACGTGCCCGATCACCATACTCCCCGTGCCGTACGAGGCCACCGTGTCCTACATCGGGGGAACGCGCTTCGGTCCTCGCGCCCTCTTGCACGCGTCGCGGTTCGTCGAGTTGTACGACCACGAGCTCGACTTCGAGCCCTATCGGGTCGGGATCGCCACGCTCCCCGAACTGCTGCTCTCGGGTGCCGGACCCCGCGAGGCGCTCGATCAGCTGCGTGCCGCGTACGATGCACTACTCGACCAGAACAAGTTCGTGGTCATGCTCGGCGGTGAGCATTCGATCTCGGGTCCTCCGATCCTGGCGCACGCCGATCGGGCGACCAACGACCTTTCGGTCCTGCAGCTCGACGCGCACAGCGACCTGCGTCCGGAGTACGAGGGAACGCCGCTGTCACACGCGTCGGTGATGTACCGCGTATGCGACCGGGCCCACCTCCTGCCGGTCGGCATCCGTTCGCTCACGTCGGATGAGCGCATTCTGATGCGCGACCGTGGGATCACCCCCGTCTTCGGACACGAGCTGGATACGCCGGGGTGGATCGAGCGTGTCCTGGCCGGGCTCGGGGACGACGTGTACCTGACCTTCGACGTCGATTACTTCGATCCCGGCATTATGCCGGCGACCGGAACGCCCGAGCCGGGTGGCGGCTCATGGTATCCCACCATGGCGCTGCTCGAGGCGGTCTTCCGGGAGAAGCGAATCGTCGGGTGCGACGTGGTGGAGCTGGCTCCGCAGCCGGGGCTCGTCGCCCCGGATTTCATGGCGGCGAAGCTGGTCTACAAGCTCGTGGCGTTCTGGGCCAGGTATCAGCGGGAACGCGGCAGGTAGCCGGCAGGTTATACTGCTGAGCCATGGCTGCCGAATCGGTCGGTTTGTTCGTTGCGTTCCTCGCGGGCGTGCTCAGCTTCCTGTCACCGTGCGTGCTGCCGCTCGTGCCGAGCTACGTGTCGTTCATCTCGGGGCTCTCGCTCGACGAGATGGGCGAGCGGCGGTGGACGGCGGTCACCCACGCGCTGCTCTTCATTTCCGGGTTCACGCTCATCTTCCTCGCCCTCGGGGCATCGGCGACGCAGCTCGGACGCTTCCTGAACCACCATCAGGTGTGGCTGGAGCGGTTCGGCGGGCTGCTGATCATCTTCTTTGGACTCTACTTGCTCGGGTTCATTCGGTGGGGAGCGCTCGCGCAGGAGCGCCGCGTGCACCTGCAGGACAAGCCGGTGGGCTATTTGGGGAGTGTGCTGGTGGGACTCGCGTTCGGGGCAGGGTGGACGCCCTGCATCGGCCCGATCCTCGGTTCCATCCTCATGTACACGAGTACGCGGACGTCGATGGCCGAAGGGTTGGTGCTCCTGTTTGCCTACTCGATGGGCCTCGCGCTCCCATTCCTCATCGCGGCGATCGCGGTGCAGCGTTTTCTGGAGTGGTTCAAGCGGTTCCGCCGGTTCATCCCCCTCACCACGCGCATCGCGGGTGGCATTCTCGTCGCCGTCGGCCTGTTGCTGGTGTCGGGCTACTTCTCGGCGCTGGCGGGCTGGCTGGCCGGGCTGACGCCCGAGTTCCTCTTGGACCGCCTCTAGCGCCACCGGCGGGATTGCGGCACGAGCACGTCGCCCGCCCGTACCGTGGGGTACGGACGGGCGATGGTGCGTCTGGCAGCGACCGTCGTCAGGCCGCCTGCTCCATGGCGCTCGTGTACTTCCCGTACCGCGCGGCACCGTTCAGCTTCGCGCGGAGATAGTACGCCTGCTGGGCGGCGGGCACGTTCGACGGCTTCCCACCCCAGGTATCCAGGGCCGGAGCCTGCAGGGCGCGGCCGTACGAGAAGCTCAGCTCCCACGGGTGCGAGCCCATTGCATTCATCGCGTTGAGGTGCGCGGTCGCCTCCTCCGCGCTCTGGCCCCCCGACAGGAACACGATCCCCGGCACGGCCGCGGGCACACACCGCTCGAGGCAGCGCACCGTCAACGCCGCCACCTGCTCGACCCCGGCCTGCTCGGGACAGCCCTTGCCCGACAGCACCATGTTCGGCTTGAGCAGCGTGCCTTCGAGGACGACGCGGTGTCGATGCAGCTGATCGTACACGACCTCGAGCGTGGCCTCGGTCACCTCGTCGCACCGCTCGATGGTGTGATTGCCGTCCATCAGCACTTCCGGCTCGACGATCGGCACGAGCCCGGCCTCCTGCGACAGTGCGGCGTAGCGTGCCAGAGCGTGCGCGTTTGCTTCGATACAGAACGGTGTCGGGAGGCCGTCACCGATGGTGATGACCGCACGCCATTTGGCGAACCGCGCGCCAAGCGAGCCATATTCGGAGAGCCGGTCACGCAGCCCGTCCAGCCCCTCCGTCATCTTCTCTCCCGGGAAGGCCGCCAACGCCTTGGCTCCCGTGTCGACCTTGATCCCCGGGATGCTTCCGGCCTGCCCCAGCACCTCCGCGAACCGGGTACCGTCGGTCGCGCTCTGCCGAAGCGTCTCGTCGAACAGGATGACGCCGCTGATGAACTCGCCGGCACCCTCGGTGGTGAACAGCATCTCGCGGTATGCGCGTCGGTTTTCCTCGGTCGACTCGATGCCGATCTTCTTGAAGCGCTTCTCGATCGTCCCGAAGCTCTCATCGGCGGCGAGGATGCCCCTGCCCTTGGCGACGAGTGCCTGGGCGGTGGCGGCGAGCGTGGTGATGTCCGTCATATCGTCCTCGAAGACTGCGAAGGTAATTGTCTGTGGCGTCGGCAGGGTGCGGACCGGCCCGCGAGCCGAGCGGCGCTGTCCAACGGTGGGAAGCTACGAGGCCTGATTGCCTGGCGCCACCGCCGCTACCCGTTGACACTTGGGCCGGGTTCCGGTGATGCTTCAGCGTCGCCCCGAGGTACGAGCGCGGGGCCGCCGGGCAACGATACAACGAGCCTCTCGTGGAGGAGGGCAGAATATGTCTCGACTATGGATCTCGGCTCTGGCATTCGGCGTGGCCATCACGGTGGCGGGATGTGGCGGCGAGAACGTCTCGGACGACGCCGAGATGCGTGACCTGTCGCTCGCGCCGGCGGAGTCGATCGCGGCGCTGGACGACCAGCCCCAGAGCGAGCAGCAACCGGAGGCTGGACGGCAGACGACAACGCCGTCCCTCACACCCAGCACACCGCCTGCGCCACCACGTCCGCAGCCGCAGCCGCAGCCGGCGCCGAAGTCGCTGCCGGCGGGGACGGTCGTCACGCTCACGTCGAGTGACTCGATCTCGAACCAGACGCACGTGGCGGGTGATCCGGTACGGGCCGTCTCGGCGCAGGCCATCACGGACGCCGACGGCAAGGTCGTGATTCCCGCGGGTGCCCAGTTCGATGGCGTGATCACGGAGATCAAGCACGCGGCCAACCCCGGCGATGCCGGGACCATGGCCCTGGCCTTCAATCGCGTGACGTTCGACGGCAAGACGTACGCCCTCGACGCGATGTCCGATTCGCTGGCGACCGAGCGGCAGGGCCGCGGTGTTACGGGAGGTGACGCGGCCAAGGTAGGTGTCGGCGCGGCAGCCGGGGCGATCCTCGGTGGGATCATCAGCAAGGATACGAAGGGTGCCATCGTCGGCGGCGTGGTCGGCGCAGCAGCAGGTGCTGGTGTCGCGGGCGCAACGAAGGACGCCGACATCCTGCTCCCGGCGGGCGCGTCGATCCGGATCGTGCTGGCGAATCCGATGGTGCTGGAGCCCGTCAGCTAGGCACCGGCGTTCATCGGCGTCAACAGGACACGTGGGGCGTCGGTGCTCGGCACCGACGCCCCACGTGCATTGGCCACGCCTGTCCGTCAGTAACCGACTGCCCCGCCACCGGAGCGTGGGTCTGCAACACCGAGCCATCCCGCGCCGCTGCGCACGACCCCGGCCACGTCGCCGCTGAAGCCGAGTCGCGCAACCACGGTGTGACCCATACGCTCGAGCCGAGCGACGACCTCGGGGGCGAGCCCCCCCCGCTCGTACTGGATGCGGTCGGGTTGCGCCTGGTGGTGGATCCGCGGCGCGCTCACCGCCTCTGCGAGCGTCATCCCGTGATCGACCACATTCGAGATCACCTGGGTGACGGTCGTGATGATGGTGGGACCGCCCGGGGTGCCCACGACCATCAAGAGTTCCCCGTCCGGGTCGAGCACGATCGACGGAGTCATCGCCGAGAGCATCCGCTTGCCGGGCGCGATCGCGTTCGCCTCTCCCTGGACGAGTCCGTACATGTTCGGCTGGCCAGGCGCGGCAGCGAAGTCGTCCATCTCGTTGTTGAGTAGGAAACCGGCGCCGGCGACCGTGACGCCGCTCCCGTAGCCACCGTTGATCGTCGTGGTGACGCTCACGGCGGTGCCATCGGCATCCACGACGGAGTAGTGCGTCGTGTGATCCCCCTCGGCGACCCCCGGTTCGAGCGAGGTGCTTGCGGTAGCTCGATCCAGATCGATCGTGCGCCGCTGCTCGGCCGCATAACTCTTCGAGAGGAGGCGGTCGATGGGCATCTCCACGAACGCGGGATCGCCGAGAAAGTGGTTGCGATCGGTGAACGCCCGGCGCATCGCCTCGGCCAGCAGGTGCACGTGCGCTGCGGATCCGAACGGCGGGAGCAGGTTGTACCCCTCGAGGATGTTCAGAATCTCGCCCATCGTGACGCCACCGGAGGACGATGGCGGCATCGAATAGATCGTATGGTTGCGGTAGCGGATCACGATCGGGTCACGCCAGATCGGCTGGTACTGAGCGAGGTCCTCCCGCGTGATGAGACCGCCGCCGCGCTCCATCTCGGCTACGATCAGGTCGGCGACGTACCCCTCGTAGAATACCTGCGGTCCGCTGTCGGCGATCGCCTCGAGGGTACGCGCGAGGTCGGGCTGGGTGAACAGCGTTCCCGGGGGCGGTGCCTCTCCCGAAGGAAGCAGAAATTGCGCGCGGGACCCCTCGAACCGACGCAGCCGGGAAGCCGCGTATCCCAGTGAGCGGCTGCGGGATTCGTCGAGCGCGATGCCGTCACGTGCGAGCCGGACGGCCGGCTCGAGCACCTGCGCCAGCGGGAGCCGTCCCAAGCGCCGCTGTGCTTCGGCGAGGCCCGCGACACTTCCAGGCACACCGGCGGCCAGGTGGCCCACGACGGAGCGGTCGGTGAGCTGTCCGAGCGAGTCGAGGTACATGTCGCGGGTGGCCCGCTGGGGTGCGGTCTCGCGGTAGTCGAGCGCGTACGCCGTTCCGTCGGCGAGGCGAACGATCATGAACCCTCCGCCGCCGAGGTTCCCGGCCGACGGATGCACGACGGCCAGGGCAAACCCGACGGCGACCGCCGCATCGACCGCGTTGCCACCCCGGCGGAGGATTGCCGCGCCCACCTCGCTCGCACGCGGATGCACCGAGGACACCATGGCGTGCGGTGCCGTGACCGGCGCGGTCGAGGAGGGAAGATCCCACGTCGCCGGGAATCGCCCAAGCACGGCTTCGGGGGCTGTGGACAGCGACTCGCGCCGCGCACAGGCCGTGGTGGCAAGGAGCCCGAGGAGAAGGAGACGGGAGAGCGTAGCCAAGCGCGCCATGCGTACCTCGTTGACCGATGCGTGTCCAGGGTCGAAGTTTTCCCTCACAATCTACCTCCCCCCGCTGAGGGTCGGCGATGCCCACACCCGAGTTTCTCGATCCGCGCCTCACCGAACGCCGCAACCCGAGCACGGCGTCCATCGACACGGCCTCCGCGTTGGAGATCGTGGACCTGATGAACGCGGAGGACCGGATGGTACCCGACGCCGTCGGGGGGGCGCGGGAGGAGCTGGCACGCGCTATCGATCTAGTCGTGGATGCGTTTCGAGCCGGCGGGCGTCTCGTGTACGTCGGTGCGGGCACGAGTGGCCGGCTGGGTGTCCTGGATGCGTCGGAATGCCCGCCGACGTTCGGAACGGCTCCGGAGTTGGTCGTGGGCATCATCGCCGGCGGCCGACCGGCACTCACCCGCAGTCAGGAGGGGGTGGAGGACGACACCGCGGCCGGCGCGCAGGCGATCGACGAGGTCGCCGTATCGGCGCGCGACGTCGTCATGGGTATCGCGGCGAGCGGAACCACTCCGTACGTTGCCGCCGCCGTTCGCCGCGCACGGGCCCTCGGGGCGAGGACCATGTTCCTCACCTGCGCGGACCCCCCGAAGGATCTCGTGGAAACCTGCGACCTCGCCATCGTCGTGCCCGTTGGCCCCGAGGTGCTCACGGGATCCACGCGGCTCAAGGCCGGGACGGCCACGAAGCTCGTCCTCAACACCATCACGACCGGTGCGATGATCCGCTGGGGACGCGCATACGGCAACTTGATGGTGGATCTGATGGCGTGGAGCGAGAAGCTCCGCGATCGCGGCGAGCGCATCGTGATGGAGACCTGTGTCGTGGACCGGGCCACGGCCCGTGACGCGATCGATCGGGCCGGTGGATCCGTGAAGCTCGCGATCGTGATGGCGCGGCGGCAGATCGCGGCCGACGAAGCGGCCCGGCTGCTGGAGGACGCGGGTGGCTTGGTGCGCCGCGTGGTGGGCGACCCCCCGCCGGTGACGTCGTGAGCACCCTCGGCGTTGGGCTCATGTCGGGCACGTCGGTCGACGGCGTCGATGCGGCCGTGGTCGCAATCGACGACGAGCAATCCGTTCGGCTCCTCACGTTCATCAGCCGTCCCTATGAGCCGGAGGAGCGCGAGCAGCTCCTTGCGGCCATGGCGTCGGGGACGGCCCGCAACCTCGCAGTGCTCCATCGCCGGCTCGGGCAGTGGTTTGCCGACGCGGCGGCCGACGCCGTGGCGCAGTCGGGGATGCGGCCCGACGACATCGCGTTCGTCGCGTCGCACGGGCAAACTGTGTGGCACGAGCCCGGGTTCGTCTCACTGCAGCTCGGCTGCAGCGCCACGATTGCCGAACGACTGCGGGTGCCGGTGGTGAGTGACTTCCGATCCCGCGACGTGGCTGCCGGAGGGCAGGGGGCACCGCTGGTGCCGATCGCGGACGCCATGCTCTTCGGTGCGATCGATGGCCCGCGTGTCCTACTCAACATCGGTGGCATGGCCAATGCGACCTGGGTGCCGCGGCGCGGTGTGCTTGACGGTGTGCTGGCGTTCGACACGGGTCCGGGGGTGGCCGTGATCGACGGGGTGACGAGGCGCCTCGTCCCGGGCGTGCCGTACGACGTGGACGGACAGCGGGCCGCCGCAGGGACGCCCGTGCACGCGGTGGTGGATCGCTGCCTGACCGATTCCTACTTCACCATGCCGCCACCCAAGAGCACGGGGAGAGAGACGTTCGGCGCATCGTACGTCGACCGCTTCCTCCAGGAGTTCCGGAGCACGGCGCCCGCCGCGTCCGAGAACGACGGCATCGCCACTGCGGTCGCGCTCACGGTTCGCTCCATTGCCGAGCAGCTCCGGGCGTGGCTTCCGGGGTCCGAGCATGCGGACGTCGTCGTGTCCGGAGGCGGGGCGCGCAATCCGTCTCTCATGCAGCTGCTCGATTCGGCCGTGGGCAGTGGCAGGCTCCAGCGGTTCGACGATCTCTTCTTCGACGGCGACGCCAAGGAGGCGGTGGTCTTCGCCTATCTCGGATGGCGGACCCTGCAGGGTCTCCCGGGCAACGTGCCGTCGGCGACGGGAGCGTCGGGGCCTCGCGTGCTGGGGACGGTCACCACGTCGTGATCGGAAGGACGGATCGTCAGTCGACCGCGTTCAGCAAACGGAGGATGTAGTTCGAGGGTACGCCGTAGACGATGCGTCCGTTCGACCCCGGCTCGCCGCCGTACAGGACGCCGACGACCTCGCCTGCCTCGTCGAAGATGGGGCTGCCGCTCGACCCCTCCGCGCCGTATCCGTCGATCTGCAGCACGTTGGCCAGGGCCTTGCTCACGGTCCCGGCAAACAGGCTCGTCCGCGCTACGTTGTCGCTCATCGGCAGATCGATGCCGAGCGGAAAGCCGATGAGGGCGACGGGATCGCCCTGCCGCAGTGTGTCTGGTCGGGCGGAGAGGGCCTGCACGGTGGGGACCCCGCCTGCCACGTCCACCTTGATGAGTGCGAGGTCCACCTCCCGGGACGCCGCCACGAGGCGCCCGGGGTAGGTCTGGCGCGAATCGGCGAAGCGGACGGCGATGCGCGTCGGTTGTCGCGTGCCCTGCTCGCCGGCGACGACGTGTCGATTCGTCACGAGGTATCCGTCCGGCCGCACTGCGAACGCCGAGGCCGTGTACACCTCGCCCGGTTGAAACTCGACCCACACCAGAGCGATCGCATCCTGATTCTCCCGGCTGATCGTGCGGAAGTCGACGGCGGCGGCGGCCTGCTGGTAGCGCAGGTTCTGCGTGGCGGCCTCCAGCTCACGCGTGAGACGCTGGACCTCGCCGCCCTGTCCCGAGCGATGGGCGGCCGTCAGCTGCTGCTGCAGCGCGGAGACCTGGGTCTGGGAGGAGCGCAGCCGTGTGCCGAGTCCCTCGACCTCACCCCGCAGTGACTGTACGGTTTCCTCTGCGGCGCGCAGGACGCTGTCAGTCTCCGCCTGTAGCGCCGCGTACTCCGCTGCCCGCCGCTCCGCCTGCCGCCACGCGAACAACGAGAGCCCACCGGCAACGGTGATCAGGGCGATGGCCAGGATCATCACGGTCCGCCGCAGGCGTCGGGTCTGCCTGCCGACCTCCACGCGGATGCGCTGGGTCGTGCTGTCCCGCGGCCGCGTGCTTGGCGAGGTCGCACGCATGGTGCCCGGGCGCGCGCCCGCTGTGGTGGGGACGATCTGGTCGGCGACCACGCCGTCCGCCGTCTTGTCAGAGACGAGGCGGAACTCGACGACCGGGCCGTCCGGGCCGAGGCGGATCTGGTCGGTGTCGTCGAGGGGGGTGTCCTTCGCGATGCGGTGACCGTTCACGAAGGTGCCGTTGCGACTCTCGGCGTCGCGCACGTACCAGCGTGCCTCCTTCACGAGGATCACCGCGTGCCGGGCCGAGACATCGAGGTCCTGCTCCGGGTCGAATTGCAGCTCGCAGGACGGGTCGCGCCCGACCGAGATGCTGGGTTGGGCGAAGACCTGTGTGAAGCCGGCGCGGGCGCCAGAGACGATCCGGAGCTTGGCCTTCACGAGGCGCGCGTCAGAAGCCGCTCACGACGAACAGCAGCGCTGCTGCTGTGATGGCCGCGGCCAGCACTCCCGCCAGCGCGATGCGCGCGTGGTCCTGCGGCAGGGGGGGCTGGCTCTTCCTGAAGACCGGGAGGGGATCGGTGTCGGCCTCCGGATCGAGCAGCGGGTACACCTGGTGCCCGACCTCGTCCTCGCCACCTGGATCCTGCAGCGTCGAGCCGTCGAATCGAGCGATGACGACCGTGATGTTGTCCGGGCCGCCGCGCTCGTTCGCGAGGTCGATCAGACGCGAACAGAGCGTGACGAGGTCGTCGCCGGCTTGGGACACCATCTCGGCGATCTCCTCGCGCGTCACCTGCCCGAACAGGCCGTCCGAGCACAACACGACGGCGTCGCCACGCCGAATCTGCTGATTGGTGAGGTCCACCCGCACCCTCTCGTCGGGCCCGAGTGCCTGGAGAATGATGTTGCGCCGCTCGCTCTTTTCGGCTTCCTCCTCGGTGAGCTCGCCGGCGTCCACGAGCCGCTGCATCAGCGACTGGTCCTTGGTGAGCTGGCTGCCCACGCCGTCCCGGATGAGGTACGCGCGCGAGTCGCCAACCTGCGTGAGATACAAGTGGTCGTTCAGGATGCCCACGGCCGTGGTGGTGGTGCCCATACCGCGCAGCTCGGGGTGCTGCGTCGCGTGCTCGTGGATGCGCTCGTTGGCGGCCTCCACCGCCTCCTTCATCCGGTAGGCGAACTGCTGCGGAGTACTCTCTTCGTCCGCATGCCACTGTGCTGCCATGTGCTGGTAAATGACCTCGGTGGCCATGCGGCTCGCGACCTCGCCAGCCGCCGCCCCGCCCATGCCGTCGGCCACTACGAGGAGTGAGCCCTTTGGCCCGATGGTGTGCTCGCGCACCTCGGGCCGAAGGGACGCCTTCTTCTCGGAGAGGTCCGCCACGAGGAAGCAATCCTCGTTGTGCTCGCGCGTGCGGCCGACGTCGGTCTTGCCGAACAGGAGCTGAAGAGTCTCACGGTCGTCAGTCTTGCTGGCAGAAGTCCCTGAGCTGTGGCTGGTAGCGACCGGGGTCGAGACTATCCGCCCGGTGGTACCACGGACACAACGTGGTCTTTTCGCCCTGGCCTACGGCGCTATAGCAGAATGCGATCAGACTCGCCGCCTTTGCACGATCTCTGTTCGACATGTCCTCCCGGTTGTAGAGCGCGAGGAGGCTGTCGAGCAGGTGAGGAGCCGTCGACTCGTCGATGACGAGGGCTTCTTCCCACGCCCGCAGTCGCTGCCCGAGCTCGGCCGCGTCGAGGGCCGGGCCCTCGGCCCCCCCCGTCGTGTCCGGTGGCGGCACCTGCAATGGTGGCGGTCGAGTCGTGTCCTGCGCGGTCGGCGGTGCCGCTTCCCGCACCTCGGAACCGGCCTCCTCGGGACCTTCCGCCACCGGATCCTGCCTCACCGAGGTAATGGAGTCACCACCGGTCGGGCCGTTCGGCGTGGAGTTTCCATTCAGCAAGATAGCGGCCGTCCCGCCGCCGGCCCCGAGAACGACGACTGCCCCTACCACAATCGGCCACTTCGCCTTCTTCTCCGGGGTCAGCGACGGTCGTGCACGCCTGCCGGGCGCCCCGGAAACGCGGGTGGTCGGGGGTCGCTCCGTCGCAGTCGACTGCATGAGCTGAGTGGTGGCGTTGGTGATCGATGTCGTGGCCTCCGGCGACATGCCCTGTACGGCGGTCGTCGCGTCGTTCGCGAACGCCATGGCACTGCCGTAGCGGTCGGTGGGCATGCGGGCGAGAGCGCGGTCCACCGTTCGCTGCAATTCGACCGGGAAGTCCGCGCCCGGCAGGGCGGCGTTCAGCGGCAGCGGCTCGTCGGTCAGCCGCTTGATCATTATCTCCTGGGCGGTGATGGCCTCGAACGGCAGGGTGCCCGTCAACATGCGGTAGAACACGAGCGCCAATGAGTAGATGTCGCTCCTGCCGTCGAGCACGTCGCCTGAGAGCTGCTCGGGACTCATGTATTCCGGCGTGCCCACGACCAGGCCGGTCTTGGTGACTTTCTGGCCTTCCTCGACGCTCATGGCCTTGGCGATGCCGAAGTCCACGACCTTGACGACCTCCTCACCGCTGCGGCCGTGGGCGAGCATGATATTGTCGGGTTTCAGATCGCGGTGCACGATACCGAGATCGTGTGCCGCCTGCAGTGCGTCGGCCGTCTGCTTCAACAGCTCGATGGCCCGCACAGGTGGCAGGATCCCTTCCCGGCCCAGGAGGTCGTTCAGCGTCTCGCCCTCGATGAACTCCATCGCGAGGTAGATGACGCCGTCGGGAGTCTCGCCGAAGTCGTAGATCGCGCACACGTGCGGGTGGGCGATGCGTGCCGCGCTTGCGGCCTCCCGGTTGAACCGGGCGATGGCCTCCGTGTCCCTGGCCATCGACTGCGCCATCACCTTGATGGCGCTCTTGCGCCCCATCTTGACGTGCTCGCCGAGGTACACGGCACCCATGCCGCCCTCGCCGATCTTCCTCTCGATAAGGTAGCGGTCCGCGATGATGCTGCCGATGAGGTCGCCCGTACCCTCCGCTGCCCGAAGCGTCGTTCCGTCGTTGGGGCAGAACTTGGTCTCGTCGGACCAGTCGGCACCGCAGGTGGGGCAGGTCTTCACTCGGATTCTACTCGCAGGAGCTTGTCGCCGACCAGGATGCGCATGCCGGGCCGAAGCTCGATCGTGCCTCGGGCTGCGACCGCGACACCGTTGCGACTGCCGAGGTCAGCCACCACGAAGTCCGCGTCCTCCGAGCCGATCTCCGCGTGGCTCCCGCTCATGGACGGATCGTAGGAAAACGTGATCTCGCCTTCCTCGCGTCCCAGACGGAGCGTCCGGCCCGGCGACAGGTGGATCACGTCGCGTGCGGACCCGTCCGCCCGGAGCTGCGTGAGGCAAGCGATGTCGGCACTCGGCACAAGGCTGCCCATGCGTCGGGTCCGGTCCCGCTCCGGCGGGTGTGGGCCGGGATATCCCAAGCGGCGGAACTCGAGGATCTGCGAGCCCACGAGCAGCCGGTCGCCGTCGACGAGCCGATGGGGTTGTTCGATGAACACCCAGGTGCCGTTGCGACTACCCAGGTCCCGGACCGTCAGGTTCCCATCGTGAATTGTCAGCTTCGCATGGAGCGGTGACATGAACACATCGTCGGGAAACTCGAGGCCGGCTCCCTCACGCCCGATCGTGGTCTCACCCTGGGCCAGCTGAAACCGGCCCGTGACGGTCCCGGCTTCGTCCAGCAGCGAGAGGCCGAATCCGGATGGTGCGGCCTCGGCGGGGGCCGGCGTGGCCCCGGGCGGAGGACCTTCCTGCATGTCGAGGCCGCAGGCCGGGCAGTATCGATTGCCCTCCGGCACACCGGTCCCGCAGCGGGGGCAGGGCGGCCCCGCAACGGGGGTACGCACCCGCTTCCCGCAGGATGGGCAAAAGGGAAGGCCGGTCACGACGGCCCCCCCGCACGAGGGGCACTCTGTGATACCGGCTGATGGCCGCGGTCCAGTCGAGGACGAGTCGCTGGGAACCATCGTGACCCTCGCGGTGCGCACTCGAGCTGTGCGCCGTCGGAATCCACCTGGTTGGACGCGCGAGACGCGGCGGTCGCGTCGCTACGGTCGGCCGGGCAAAAGCTTGTGCGCCAATCACATAGAGTGAAAGACGTCGATGGAAAGCCAATTTACACCACCAGAAAAACAGGGTCAACCGGCGTGTGAGTCGCGTAGCTCCTTGTGGGGGCTTAGGTTCCGCGCCTTGCCCCGTGCCAGGGAACTCCCGGGGCCGTGTCGAGCGCTTGGCCAAGGGAAAGGCTCCACCGCGGTCGGTATTCCTCGGGCCCCGAATGGGGGGAAACGGTGCTGGCCAGGGCGGGTATAGATTCGTTTGGAGGGGACTTGATCGCATGAAGCGCCACGTCGGGCTCGCTGCCGCCGTTCTTTGCCTGAGCGCCGGTCCAGCGCTGGCCCAATCGCCGGCCGCGCGGGATACCGTTATTCGCTTCCGCGAGCAGGTGCAGGCGCTCGACGACACGATGCAGTTGCGCGTGCTCGAAGACAGCATGATCGACATCGCTCGCGTCGATCGGGACAACGCCCTCCTGCATCTCCGACTCGGCTTCCTCGCCTACCGCCTCGGTGAACTGACCGAGGGGAACAGCCACTTCAACGACGCGGCCAGCGAGTTCGAGTGGGCTGCCGAGATCGAGCCCGAGTGGCCGTACGCGTGGTTCGGGCTGGGCCTCGCCGAGCTGGCAATGGGCGAGCACTCCGTCATCGCCGTCGAGAACATCCGTCAGATTCTGGGGCGGGACTATCTCTCCAAGGCGGCCAGGGCCTTCGCGCAGGCCACGCGCGTCGATCCCGCCTTCGCGCAGGGCGTGATCCAGCTGGCCGGGACAGCAATGCAGCAGCGGATCCGCCCCCGCATGGAAGTCGCGCTGGAAGCGCTGCGACAAGCCGCGAGCACCGAGGCGGGGGATGTTCCAGAGTTGCTACTCGTCCGAGGTCGTGTGGAGCGGCTGATCGGCAGTGGTGACTCGGCCGTCGCAGCCTTTGAGCGGTATCTGGCCGTCGGGGGAGATTCCGGAGTCGGCTACCTCGAGCTGGCGCGCTCGCTGTACTTGGTGGAAGAGCCGCGTCGCGGCGAGAGTGCGTACTACGTCGGCTTGCGCGTTGCCCGCTCCGATACCGCTGTCGCGCTGTATCGGGAAGACCTGGGATGGATTGCGGATGCTGAGGAGCTGGAGGAGTTCGACGGGCTCGAGCCCGGAGCGCGCGCCCCGTGGATCCGTGCATTCTGGCGCGAGCGCGATCTGGACGACGTCCGCGCACCTGGCGAGCGCCTGCACGAGCACCATCGCCGCTACTTCCACGCGCTGGAGCAGTATGCGCTGATGAGCCGCCACCGCCGGTACAGCTTCGAAAACCCGTTCCGCACCGACCAACAGGTCTTCGACGACCGGGGAGTCGTGTACATGCGGCACGGCGAGCCGGACCGGGTCGCCACGTTCACCGCGCCCGATGTTGATCCCAACGAGTCGTGGCTGTACGGCCGCCGCGACGGCAACCTCGTGTTCCACTTCGTGGCGCGGGGCGACGTCCAGGATTACAAGCTCGTCGAGAGCCTGCTGGACGTGCTCGGCGCCAGTTACGGTCTCCAGGTACAGGCGGGTGCCGTTCCGGTATCGGGTACGGCACAGGAGCTGTTCGTGTCCCGCCAGTTCCTCGACCCCGTCTACCAGCGCCTCGCGATGGGGGGCGGCGTCCAACAGCGCTCGTTCACCGACGAGCGCCGCATGGGGGAGCGGTCCGTGGCAACTGGCACGACGACCGACAGCTATCCCATCCGGTTTGGGAGCGAGTTGGAGGCGGCCATCCAGCGGCATGTGGTGATGGGCAACCGGCCGGGTGAGACCCGGGTGCTGGTCGCGTTCGCGGTGCCGGGGGATCAGCTCGCCCCCGAGGCGTGGGCAGACCGGATCACCTATCGCCTCAACCTGCGCGTGGTGGTCTCGGCGGCCGGCACACCCGTGGCGTATCTCGACACGCTGCAGGTCCTCACGGTGGATCGCGTGTTCGGGCCCGAGGAGTACCTGCACGGACACGTGACCGTGCCAGTGCCCGAGGGGCAGTACGGGCTCAAGGTGGTGCTGGCCGAACCGCGCCGAGATGCCGGTCGCATCGCGGCAGATGACGAGCTCGAGGTGCCGGACTTCGCTGCGGACAGCCTGCAGGTGAGCGACGTGGTCGTCGGGCGCGACGGCGCGGGTTCCACCTGGGTCGCCAGCGGTGACACCGTGGCGGTGACGGCCCGTCGGCAGTTCCCGGTCGCGACGCAGCTCCAGGTGTACTACGAGGTGCACGGTCTCAACCCGGGTGACGCCTATCGCAGCCGGCTGGAAGTCCGCAAGCAAGGTGGCGGCTCGGTCTTCGGATTCATCTCGCGGCTGTTCGGCGGAGGCGGCCCACCGATCGCGCTGGCATTCGACGGGGTGGCATCCGGCCCGACCACCCGCGTTTTGCAAACGGTCGACCTGGGGGACCTCGATCCGGGCCGGTATCGCCTCCGGATTTCGGTCGAATCCCCAGGCGGGACGGGGCCTATCGAGCAGGATCTCGAGCTGGAGTTGGTCGGCACATAAGTTGCCCCCGTATCCCTGCCGGCACCCTTCAATTCCGGCAATCCGGGGGTCCAATGTTCTGTGCACGATGCGGCGGTGAAGTCGTGAAGGAGGCGAAGTTCTGCCCGTCCTGCGGGCATGACGTCGCCAAGATGACGCCGTCCCGTCCACCCCCGCAGGCCGCCGACGCCCCGGAAATCGACACGGTGCGCGAGGCACTCCAGACCGAGTACACGATCGACAGCGA
Source organism: Gemmatimonadota bacterium (assembly GCA_039584325.1). Lineage (GTDB taxonomy): Bacteria > Gemmatimonadota > Gemmatimonadetes > Gemmatimonadales > GWC2-71-9 > JAOTVV01. Next base: position 85,461 of record JBDGYA010000009.1, on the reverse strand, counting down.
GCTGGGCCGCGGCGGCATGGCCATTGTGTACAAGGCCCGCGAGAAGCATCTCGAGCGGGACGTGGCGGTCAAGGTGCTGCCGGCCTCTCTTGGATTCGACAAGCAGTTCGTGGAGCGTTTCGAGCGAGAGGCACGCATGTCGGCGCGGCTCGAGCACCCGCACATCATCCCGATCTACCGCGTTGGCCAAGCCGGCAACGTGATCTATTTCGTCATGAAGTACCTGCGCGGCGGGTCGCTCTCGGAGCGGCTGGAGCGGCGCGGGAAGCTGTTCCCCGAGGAGATCCGCCGCATGCTGATCGAGACGGCGGGAGCCCTCGGGTACGCGCACCGCAGCGGAATCGTGCACCGCGACATCAAGCCCGACAACATCATGTTCGACGAGCTCGGGCATGCGGTGCTGATGGACTTCGGGATCGCCAAAGCCGCGTCGGGCACCCGCCTCACGGGAACCGGCATGTCCATCGGCACGCCACACTACATGAGCCCAGAGCAGGCCCGCGCACAGAGCCTGGATGGCCGCAGCGACCTGTACTCCCTGGGTGTCGTGGCGTACCAGTGCCTCACGGGGCAGGTGCCGTTCGACGGTGAGGACGCGTTCTCTATCGGCTACAAGCACATCATGGAGCCGCTCCCGGCGCCGAACCTGGTGACGACCGAGGAACGGGAGCTGTACGACGTCATCACGCACATGCTCGCGAAGGCGTCCAACGAACGGTTTCAGGTCGCCGACGAGGTGGTGGCGGTGCTGCAGGGAGGGACGAGCACCGCGTCGGGAGAGCAGATGGTGCGGACGTCGCAGTCCGAGGTCCCGACCGCAGTCATCCGTCCGACCGATCAGCAGTTGGAGACGCTGCGCTCCGCCGGGCAGTCTCCGCCTCCACGCCCGAGGCGTCCTGCGACGACGCCGACCACGCCGATCCCGACACCGCAGCCGAGGCCGATTGTACGGCGCAAGAAGAGTCGGGGCGGAGTGCTCGTCGGCCTGTTCCTGTTTGTCTTCCTTGGCGCAGGCAGTGCCGGGGGGTACTGGTACTTCGGCATGGGTGCCCAGTGGCCGCCGCCGTTTCTCGAGGGCGTGGATCTGAGGCAATACCTGCCCTTCGCGTTGGGAGGGGACTCCGCGTTGTCCGACACGCTGTCGCTCCTGGCGACAATCGACTCGATCGACGCCCCGGACAGTGCGCTGGTCGATTCCGCATCGGCCGACACGCTCCTCGCCGCGGCGATTCCGGACGATCCGGTCCCACCGGCTCCGCTGCCAGAAACCGGAACGCTCATCGTGCGCGGCGTGCCCGTCCGCGCTCAGCTACTCATCGACAACAGGCCGATGACCGATACGGTCTTCGCCCTTGGCCCCGGCTCCTACAGCGTTCGGGTCACCCGAACCGGGTATGAGGACTTCGAGGTGTTCCAGCCTCTGGCCCGTGGCGGCAGGGTGGTAGTGCGCGTGCCTGCGCTGGTCCCCATCAGGCCCACGCAGGCATCCTCGCCACCGGTGGCACCTGCGCCGGCACCGCCACCGGTCGACTACTGCTCGACGCCGGACGCCGAGTATAACAAGGACGGCAGCTGCTACGATGCCGCGCCCGTGCCGAGCCCACGGCAGCCGGTGATCCGCTTGCCCGAGGGCTCGCCCGCGCTGCGGACGGTCATGGTCGTGAAGGTGGGTGCCCAAGGGCAGGTCCTGGCGACCGCCTACCGCCGTCGCTCCAGCAGTCCTCGCTTCGATCTCACAGCGCAGCGCTTCGTGCGGGACAGCGTGCGGTACACGCCCGCCCGCAAGAACGGCGCGCCAGTCGCCGCGTGGTTCAGTCTACCGGTCACGGGCCTGCCTCGCTAACCTCCCTCTCATGATCCATCCGAGTGCATTTGTCGCGCCCGGGGCCGTGGTCCTGGGCGATGTCACGTTGGGTCGGGACGCCTCGATCTGGTACAACTGTGTCGTTCGGGGCGACATGGCGCCGATCAGCATCGGCGAGGCGTCCAATATCCAGGACCTCACGATGGTGCACGTGGACGAGGGTATGCCGTGCACCGTCGGATGCCGGGTGGGAGTGGGTCACCGGGCCGTTCTGCACGGCTGCATGGTGGAGGACGACTGTCTGATTGGGATGGGAGCCATTCTGCTCAACCGAGTGTGGGTGGGCACCGGATCGGTAATCGGCGCGGGCGCCGTGCTACCGGAAGGCATGGCGGTGCCACCAGGATCGGTGGTGCTCGGCGTTCCGGCGCGCATCGTGCGGCCGGTCGACGACGAGCTGCGTGACCGCATCCGGCTCACGTGGGAGCATTACGTGACTCAGGCACGGCGACATGCCACAGGGGCGTTTACCCCGCGACCGGCGTCGGAACCACGTTTGTGATGTGAATAGCGAAAGCGTTCGCCACGGCGAGGCGTCCGCACCCACTTGCTCTGCCACCGCGCCATTCCTACTTTCCTCCGCCACGTCCGCCGAGAATAGACGGCACTCGGCTGCACGGCCTTTCGATCGCGACTACAATTCTTTATACGGAACCTCCACGAGCTCGAGGCAGGGCAGACCATGGCCATAGGGGCAGACGGCGGAGATCGCAGACAGCCGGAGCTGAGTGAGAACGCGCGTACCGTGCTCGGACGCCGGTACCTCATCAAGGACGAGGCCGGCGAGCCGATCGAGGATTCGCGGGACCTCTTCTGGCGCGTCGCCCGCACGATCGCGTCGGCCGAAGTGGCGTACGGCGCCACCACCGGCGCCGTCGAGGAGTTGGCCGAAGCGTTCTACGAACTGATGGCGACACGCGTCTGGATGCCCAACAGCCCCACCCTGATGAATGCCGGACGTCCGCTCGGACAGCTGTCCGCCTGTTTCGTGCTGCCGGTCGAAGACTCGCTCTCCGACCGCCAGAGCGGGATCTACGACACCCTGCGGCACATGGCGCTGGTGCACCAGTCGGGTGGTGGCACGGGGTTCTCGTTCTCGCGGCTGCGGCCGAAGAACGACGTGGTCCGGTCGACGATGGGCGTCGCCTCGGGCCCGGTGTCGTTTATGTCCCTGTACGACGCGTCCACAGAGGTGGTGAAGCAGGGTGGCACGCGGCGGGGTGCCAATATGGGCATCCTGCGGGTGGATCATCCGGACATCCTCGAGTTCATCACCTGCAAGGACGATGTCACCAAGATCACCAATTTCAACATCTCGGTGGCCGTCACCGACGCGTTCATGGAGGCGGTGGAAGCGGGCCAGCCCTACGACCTGCTGCATCCCCGCACCGGGGAGGTCGTCAGGCAGCTCGATGCCCGCGAGGTGTTTCGGCAGATCGTCCACGGTGCCTGGAAGACCGGTGAGCCCGGCGTGTTCTTCGTCGACCAGGCCAACCGCTACAACCCCGTGCCGCACCTCGGCAGCTACGAAGCGACCAACCCGTGTGGCGAGCAGCCGCTGCTGCCGTACGACGTCTGCAATCTCGGCTCGGTGAACGTCGGTGTGTTCGTGAACGACGGCACCGTGGACTGGGAGGGGCTGCGGCGCGCCGTCCATCTGTGCACGCACTTCCTCGACAACGTGATCGACGTCAATCGGTACCCGCTACCCGAAATCACCGATCTCGCCGGCCGGATCCGCCGGATCGGGCTCGGCGTCATGGGCTGGGCCGACTTCTTGATTCGGCTCGGAGTGCGGTACGACTCCGATGAGGCTATCGAGTGGGCCCGCCGGCTCATGCAGTTCGTAGACGAGGAGTGCAAGGTCGAGAGCGAGCGCCTGGCGGCCGAGCGGGGGGTCTTCCCCGAGTGGGAGCGGAGCATCTGGGGCCCGGACGCGTCCTGCTGGCGGGACAGCGCGGGCCGCCGGGTGCGCCCGATGCGTCGGCTGCGCAACTGCAATCTCACGACGGTCGCACCGACCGGCACGATCTCCATCATCGCGGGGTGCTCCTCGGGTATCGAGCCGCTCTTCGCTGTGGCCTTCATGCGCAACCAGGCCGGCGTGCTGATGCCGGACGTGAACGACGAATTCGTGACCATTGCGCGGCGCGAAAGCTGGTACAGCGAGGATCTGATGCGGCGGATCGCCGAGGAGGGGCATATCCACTTCTCTGAAGTGCCGGAGCAGTGGCAGGCGGTCTTCGTGACCGCACACGACGTGTCCCCTGAGTGGCACATCCGCATGCAGGCGGCGTTCCAAGAGTCCACGGACAGTGCCATCAGCAAGACCTGCAACTTCCCGAATGAGGCCACTGAGGACTACGTCCGCGAGATCTACGAGATGGCTTTCCGGCTGGGCTGCAAGGGCGTCACGGTGTACCGGGACGGCAGCCGGGACCTGCAGGTCCTCTCCACTGGGAAGACTGCCAAGAAGGTCCAGGAGCAGGCCGGCGGTGCCGATCGGGCGCGCGACACCGAAGTCACCGAGCTCAAGTCCACCATCGCCGAGCTCGAGGCAGAGCTGCAGATCACCCGGAAGCGGATGCATGAGGTCGAATCGGAGAATCTGCAGCGGCGGGCCAAGCGATCGCGGCCGGAGCTCCTCCGCGGCACCACGCGCCGCCTGGAAACGCCGCTGGGGACGCTGTACGTCACGATCACGGAGGACGATCGGGGCCAGCCGTTCGAGGTGTTCATGAGCCTCGGCAAGGCGGGAGGACCGCTCATGGCCGACGTCGAGGCGATTGGCCGCCTGATCTCGCTCGCGCTGCGCTCCGGTGTGCCGCTCAAGGAGGTTCATCGCCAGCTGCGCATGATCTCGTCCGACCGCGCCGTGGGGCTCGGGCCGCACAAGGTCCTCTCGGTGCCCGACGCCATCGGCATCGCCGTCGAGCGGTGGATGCAGGACAAGCAGGGGGTACAGCAGGACTTGCTCGAAAGCGCGGAGTCGACACCGTCGGCCGACCTGGCCACCGCGAAGCCGAAGCCGAGGTCGGGTCAGGGAGCGGACGGGGAGCTCTATGCGTTCGAGAGCCTCAATGCCGAGCAGCACGCCGGTGCATGCCCCGACTGCGGCTCGCAACTCGAGTTCGCCGAAGGGTGCATGAAATGCCACGTGTGCGGCTTCAGCGAGTGCGGGTGAGCTTCGCGACCTGCGCCCGGCCAGCGGCCGAGGGCGGCAACACGTGAGACACGGCGAGGGGTGCACGGGCTGCACCCCTCGTCGCCGTCTGGGGGCGCGGACCGCGAGTGCCCGTTGCCACGAGCCGACCCACCACAATTCCCGCCGGGCGCAGTACATTTGGGCAGGCGACTTGACATGAACCGACTGATTTCGACGTTACGGCAGATGCGTGAGGAACGGCGTGCCCTCGGATGGCGCCGGTTCCTGCACAAGCGCGGTTGGCGCTTTGTGGCGCTGGTCGTCGCCTTCTATCTTGTACGTGATGTGGTGCTATACGTTCTGATCCCGCTCGCAATCGCGATGGGTATCACCCGGTGACTCTGCCGCGAGGGGAACGACATGACCAGTGAACTGTGGGCTCGGGTACTGCAGATCGGGTCGCACGGACTTCGCCGGGGGGCGTGGTACCCGGTAGTCAACGAAGTGACGGCCGAGATGTTGCTGCTCGACGTCGCGCGCCGGAACGTGCCGGTACCGCGTACCGCCCTCGAGGTGAGCGAGCGGACTCCGGGAAAGTGGAGCATCGTGGAGTGGCAGGACAGTGACCAGGGGTTCGGGCGTGCGAGCCAGTCGGGCTTCGATATGACGTACGCCGTCTGTCCGAAGTGCCGCGCGCGGGTGACGCTCCCGGACGGGAGCGCCGAGCGCATGCAGTGCCCGGAATGCGGCGGCGACTTCCCCGTCGAGTGGGATCGTCGCTGTTGAGTCAGCGCGCCGCCCGTCGGCGACGCTAGGGCAAACCATCCTGCCCCACGGCGATCGCCCCGTCTATATTCCGATCCATGTTCGTCCCCCAGCGTAGACCGACGGTCACCGTCGACGTGGGCGGCGTCGCCGTCGGCTCGAGCCACGCCGTGGTGGTGCAGTCCATGACCAACACGGACACCGCCGATGTGGAGCGGACCGTTGCGCAGGTGGCCGCGCTCTCCGAGGCGGGCAGCGAACTGGTCCGCATCACCGTCAACAACGACGAGGCGGCCCAGGCCGTGCCGAGCATCGTCGCCGGTCTGGTAGACCGGGGTGTGACGGTGCCGATCATCGGCGATTTCCACTACAACGGCCACCAGCTCCTGACCCGATTTCCTGCCCTTGCCCAAACGCTCGCCAAGTATCGAATCAACCCGGGCAACGTCGGTGCGCGACGGGGGGACGAGAACTTTCGCACCATCATTGAGGTCGCGCTCGCCAACGACAAGCCGGTACGCATCGGCGTGAACTGGGGATCGCTGGACAAGACCCTGCTGACCGAGCTGATGGACGAGAACGCACGCCGCACCAAGCCGCGACCGGCGGACGAGGTGATGTTCGGCGCGATGGTCGAGAGCGCCATGCGCTCCGCAGCGCTCGCCGAGGAGGTAGGCCTGCCTCACGACCACATCATCCTGTCGGTCAAGATGTCCCAGGTGCAGGATCTGGTGCGCGCGTACCGCAAGCTGGCCCCGCTCTCCGACTACCCGCTCCATCTTGGTCTCACAGAGGCGGGGATGGGTGCGAAGGGTGTCGTGGCGAGTGCCGCGGGGCTCGCGATCCTCCTGCAGGAGGGTATCGGCGACACGATTCGCGTTTCCCTCACCCCGGCGCCCGACGGCGATCGGACCGAGGAAGTGCGCGTGGCTCAACAGATCCTGCAGTCGATGGGGCTCCGGAGCTTCGTGCCGCAGGTTACCGCTTGTCCCGGGTGTGGCCGGACGACGTCGACGTTCTTTCAGGAGATGGCCGAGCGCATCCAGCGCTATCTGCGTGACCAGATGCCGCTGTGGCGCGAGCGGCACCCAGGTGTGGAGACCATGCGCGTGGCGGTGATGGGCTGTGTGGTGAACGGTCCCGGAGAGTCCAAGCACGCGAACATCGGCATCTCGCTCCCGGGGACGTTCGAGGAGCCCAAGGCACCCGTCTACGTCGACGGCGCGCTGAAGGTGACGCTCAAGGGCGACAGGATCGTCGAGGAGTTCATCGAGATCCTGAACGACTACGTCACGCACACCTATTCCGGCGAGGCGACCGTCTCGGTCTAGCGGGCGGGCTGCCACCCACGGGCGCCGAGGATTAGCCCCGATCAGCCGCGCAGGAGGGGAGGGGGAACGGCCACCGATGCGACGCCTCGTTCTGCTGACCGCCGCGATCGCCCTGACCGCGTGTGATCACTCGGAGCCCTATGCCATTACCGAGCCAGATCCACTCGGGCCGGCGACCGACGCCCTGCCGCGCCGCCTCACGTTCAACGTCGGGGTCGATCGCGATCCGTCGTCCTCCATCGACCGCATCGTCTACACGCAGTTTCCCGCCGGCCGCGTAGACGGTGACGGGTGCCTCGGGTATCTGCCGCCCGCAGGGGGCACCCTGCTCGATCTCCAGTGTCCTGGGGGCACGCAGGCCGACGGCCATCAGGACGCCTGGCTGAGCCCGGCGCTGTCGGCCGGAGACCGCGTCGCGTACGTCTGGCAACGGGCGCAAATCGGTGCCATCGTCCCGAACGACCGCGTGCTCCGGATCGCGCAGGCGGCGCAGCCGGACTCCGTGCTTCTGGAGAAGAGTGCGTTCTTCTCGTTGCCCGATGGTCGGCGCGTGCTTGCCATCTGGCACCTGATCTGGGACGACGCCGGTCGCCTGCGGTTCGTTGCGGGCCAGGATGTGTACTCGGTGACCGACCGCGTCTGGGACACCACCTTCGTGCCGTTCACCCTCACCACGCTGGATCCCGCTGACGGCGAGTACCGGCCTCTCACGGGGACGGACTCGGCGTACACGCACCTGACCGCTCCCGACGGCGGCGTGTGGTTCGCCACGGATGCTGAGCCGACGAGCCTCAAGCTGCGTGCTGCTGACGGGAGCGTGACGAGTGTCGGGGCATTCGCTCGGCCAATCACCCGACTCGGCCTCGTCGACGGCTTCCCGGCGGCGATCAGCTCGACAGGCGATTCGACGACGGTGGAGTGGATCGATCCGGCGACGGGTGCATCGGTCGGGTTCTACGCGGTGGCCGGCCGGGCAAACGCGATCACCGGTGTGCCCGGAACGCGCCGCTTCGTGCTGGATCTCGAGCGCGGGGCTACCCGCGACCTATGGCTGTTCGAGCTACCCGAGTGAGAGTCACCGCCCTCGTCGGCTTACTGTTCCTGCCGTCCGGTGCAGCGGTCGCCCAGACGGGCGGTCTCATCACCGGCACCGTGACCGATGCGCTCAACGGTAGACCGCTGTCGGGCGTGGTCGTCAGCGTCGCCGGCGGGCAGCGGGGTGCCACGACGGACGCGGCGGGGCGCTATGCGATCCGGGACCTGCGCTCCGGGGCGTACCGTGTGACGGCACGGGCGGTGGGGTTCCAGCCGATCTCGCGGGACAGCGTTGTGGTCGTGTCCGGGCGCACCGCCGTCGTGGATTTCCAGCTCTCGGCGGACGCGGTCGCGCTACCTGGGGTCGCGATCGAGGCCAGTCCCGACCCGCTGCTCGATCCGCGGGCGCCCCAGGCCATTCAGCACATCAGCGCGGAGGATCTGCGGACACTGCCCCTCACGACGCTGCAGGAAGCCGTCCAGATCCAGGCCGGCGTCGTCGAGGGCTCCTTCCGGGGCGGGCGAGTCGGTCAGGAAGCGCTCGTCCTCGACGGTCTCGGATTCAAGAACCAGTTCGACGCCGGCACGGGTCAGCTAGGCGTGCGAATCCCCACGGCGGCGGTGCAAGAGGCGTCGGTCGTCACCAACGGCTTCTCGGCGCAGTACGGCCAGGCGCTGTCCGGCATCGTGACGGCGGCGACCAGAGACGGCGGCGATCGGCTGGAGGGCTCGATCGGATATGATACCGATCGGCCGCTCCCCGATGGCTGGGACGTGGGCCTGGATCGGCTCACGGGATCCCTCGGCGGCCCGATCGTCGGGCCGCTGCGGTTCTTTGTCGCCGCTGAGGCGCAGGCTCGGATCGACGACGATCCCGTGAATGCGCCGGTACCGACCGACCCGCTGGACCCGCGCGCCGACCGGCCGTGGCTGCTGCCGCACAACTCGGGTGAACGGTACGACGTCCTGGGCAAGCTGACCGTTCCGGTGGGGCGGCATCAGGTCGTGCGCCTCACGGGTATTGTGTCGGACGCGCAGCGCCTGCTGTTCGATCCGGTGCTCAAGTACTGGCCCGGTCCCGGGTCCGGAGAACGCGTGACCGGTCGGTTGGCGATGCTGCACGTCCGTCACGCGAATCCGCCGGAGGCCGGCACGGCACTCGTGGCCGATCTCCGGGCGGGATACTTCGAGAAAGAAGCGCTTCGGGCGCCGCTGCTCGAGTCGCCCGAACGCAGCTTCGGCGGCTTCACGTTCTCCCGCTGGTCCTTCGCCGGTGAGGAGATCGCCAGCACCCGGGACACGCTGGCGGCACGGGACGCCATCCCGGGATTTCGTGTTCCGTCCTTCTCGGCGGGCACGCCATACGGGGTCCCAGCGTTCTTTCAGACGGCGTCGCCCAGGGGAGACCTCCTGTGGAACCGGTTCCGAGAGGCACGCGTGCGCGTGGATCTGCTGATCGGGCCCGGACCGGACACCGATCTGCGCTTTGGCGGCGAGTACGTCACGCAGCGAATCGAGACGTTCTCCAGGCTGGAAGCCTATCGTGCCGTCGAGGACACGGTCCCGGCACCGACCGGACCCCGATTCGAGCCATTCCAGACAGCGGGGTACGTCGAGCTGCAGCACCGGGCTGGTGACATCACACTGACCGCCGGTCTCAGGGCAGACGTGTTCAACGGCCGCAGTGCGGTCGAGGAGGGTCTCTCGGAGACCCAGGTCACGTTCGGTCCGCGCTTCGCCGTGTCGACCGCCCTGGGTCCGGCCACGGTGGTCGCGAGCTGGGGACGCTTCGCCCAGCCGCCCGACTTCCAGTACCTGGTGGACGCCGCGTTCGACGATACCCTGCGCACCGGCCGCTTCCGCCAGGGGAATCCGGCGCTCGGATTCGAGACCAGCACGCAGTACGAGCTGCAAGTACGGCTGCGCCCCGCTGCCCGCTTCGGCATTCGCGTCGGCGCCTATGTCAAGCGGCTTGACGGCTTGGTTGCCTCCATCCCGCTTGGGCTCGACCCGGACAGCGCGATCTTCGCCAGCGGGGATTACGGTGACGTCCGCGGCCTGGAGCTCACCCTCGAGCGCGAGTTCGATGGCGTCCTCGGCGCGCGCGTCACGTACGTCTTGCAGCAGGCCGAGGCGACCGCCACCAATGCCCGCGACCTGTTCCGTCGGCTGCAGATCAGCTCCGACGGCGATACGCTGTTCCCCGCGAACGTGGAGTTCCCGCTCGACTACGACCGGCGACATGCCGTGACTGCCGTGCTGCGGGGGCGTGCTCCCGGATCCGCGGGCGCAGTGCTGGGTGGTACGCTGGTTTCGGTGGTCGGACGCTGGGGGTCCGGTCTGCCGTTCACGAGAACCACGATTGGCGGCGACACGGTGATCGGACTGCCCAACTCGGATCGACTGCCGAGTGAGTCTGGTGTCGACCTGCTGGTGCGGCGGGATTTCCCGCTCTGGGGGGTGCGTCTGGGGATCTACGCCGACGTCCGCAACGTGACGAATCACCGGAACGTGATCGCGGTTCGTCGAGATACCGGTGAGCCGCAGGTCACGGATGAAGTGGTAGCGGCGATGGCTCAGGAGGCGTACACTGCGAATCCGGCACCGATCCCGTACGAATCGCCCCACTATCGTCCGTGGGCCGATCTCGACGGTGATGGCCTCCTTGCGGGTCCGGGCGAACTCCTACCGCCATTCGAGCGTGCCGCGCGGGACTTCACCCAGCCGCTCTTCTACTACGGCGCCCCACGGCTCGTGCGCCTTGGTGTCGAGATTGCGTTCTGACCCGCTCGATGTACCCTTCAGCGTTCAATGCACATTGTCCACACAGAGATGTGCACACGCGGCTGTTGACCGATCGTGGAAATGTGGAGACCGGACAGTGACCGCAGCAATATCGGCAGAAGCAAGACAGGTCGAGCGGCTCGTCGCCGAAGCGGAGTCGATCTTCATCCTGACCGGGGCCGGGATGTCGCAGGAGTCGGGAGTGCCCACGTTTCGCGATGCCCAGACCGGGCTGTGGGCGCAGTTCGACCCCATGGAGTTGGCGACGGAGGATGCGTTCCGGCGCCATCCGGCACGGGTCTTCGGGTGGTACGTCTGGCGCTTTCAGCTGGTGAGCCGCGTCGAGCCACATGCCGGGCACCGGGCGCTGGTCCACCTGCAGCACGAGTTCTTCGATTCGGGCGCCGAGTCAGGGGAAGCCTTCATGCTCGTCACTCAGAACGTGGACGGTCTGCACCAGCGTGCCGGGAGCACCAACGTGATCGAGTTGCACGGCTCGCTCGGCCGGTTTCGGTGTCTCGACCAGGGCCATCCGTTCGACGTGGCGGGACTTGCGGATCTTGCAGTGCCGGACGACGGGGAGGTCACCCCGCCCGCGTGTGCGGAGTGCGGCAGTCCCGTGCGACCCGGTGTGGTGTGGTTCGGTGAACAGTTACCCGTGCCGCGTCTCGAGCGCGCGTATGACGGCGCCCGCCGATGCGACCTCATGATCGTCGTCGGGACGTCGGGGATCGTGTATCCGGCCGCCGGTTTGCCGGAGATCGCGATCCGGCGCGGCACGCCCGTGATCGAGATCGGCCCGCAGCCAACGCCCCTCACCGCGCACGCTACGCTGTCCTGGGCATCGACCGCCGCAGGCGCGCTGACGCAGCTCCAAGAAGCGATGGGGCTATCATGACGCAGGATCTCCCGTTCCGCCGGGCCAAGATCGTGGCCACGCTGGGTCCCGCAACTGCCGATCCCGAGGTGCTCCGGGACGTACTGGAGGCGGGAGTGAACGTCGTGCGTATCAACAGCTCGCACGGCGATCCCGCTGAGTGGAGGGGGTGGATCGACAACGTCCGCAAGATCGCCGCCGAGTTGGAACGTCACGTGGGAGTGCTCGTCGATCTTCAGGGACCCCGGATCCGCGTGGGCGAACTAGCGGTGCCGATCATCCTTGTTGCGGGACATCAGGTCGTGTTTGCTCCGGAGTCCGACGCTGGCGCTGACGAGGTACCGACGACCTACGCCTCCCTGGCGGACGATGTCTCGGAAGGGAGCGTGATTCTCCTCGACGACGGTTTGCTCGCGGTGGAAGTGACGGCGGTGCACGGTAGGCGCGTCCACGCGGTTGTCCGGCAGGGTGGCGTGCTGAAGAGCAGCAAGGGCATGAACCTCACGGGGACGAAGGTCAGTGCGCCGACTCTGGCCGATGCCGATCGGGAGCACCTGGCCGTCGCGATCGACAGGGAAGTGGATTTCATCGGCGTGTCTTTCGTCCGCACCGTCGACGACGTGCAGGCCGTGCGCGAGCTGATCCCGCCGACTGTGCGGCTGATCGCCAAGATCGAGAAGGCGGCGGCGATCGAGGATTTGGATCGTATCCTGGAAGCGGCGGACGCGATCATGGTAGCCCGCGGCGATCTCGGGGTCGAGCTTCCCTTCGAAGAGGTGCCGTTGGTGCAGAAGCGGCTGATACGGGAGGCCAACCGCCGGGCGAGACCGGTCATCACCGCCACCCAGATGCTGGAATCAATGGTCAACCATCCACGGCCCACGCGAGCGGAAGCCTCCGACGTCGCCAACGCGATCCTGGACGGAACGGATGCCGTCATGCTCTCGGCGGAGACGGCGGTCGGCGCGTATCCCGTCGACACCGTGCGGGCGATGGCTCGCATCATCCGTGAGGTGGAAGGCACCTTGCTCGCCGAGCCCGGTGCCCGACGACCACACGGGGCGCGAGAGGGTGACGTGAAGCCCTCGGTCGACGATGCGATCGCCTACGCGACGACGATCGCCTCAGAGATGCTGGATGTCCCGCTCATCGTCTGCTTCACGACGAGCGGGTTCACGGCGCGCAAGATCGCAGCGAACCGCCCGTTCGTGCCCATCGTCGGCCTGTCGACGGACATATCTACGGTGCGGTGTCTGACGCTTGTGTGGGGAGTGGCGTCGATGCTGATCGAGAAGGCGCCGTCGTACGAGGCGATGCTCGAGATCGCTCGTGAGCGGCTGGTGGCGCTCGAAGCGGTGCAGCCCGGCGACTGCCTCGCTGTCACGGCCGGGGTCCCGTTTCACATGCCCGGAACGACGAACCTGCTCAAGCTCGAGACGGTGTGAGCGGACGGCTCACCGTCCTCGGGTCAGGGACTTCCTTCGGCGTGCCGGTCATCGGATGCGACTGTGCGGTCTGTCGCTCGGACGATCCCCGGGACCGCCGGACGCGCACCGCCGGGCTGTTCGAGGTGGACGGCGTCCGGCTCCTCATCGATACGCCGCCCGAAATACGCTTGCAACTCGTGGCCGCATCCGTGGATCGTATCGACGCCGTGGCCTTCACGCACGAGCACGCGGATCATGTCGCCGGCATCGACGATCTCCGCGCCTTCTCGGTTCGCGGCCGCCGGCTCGACGTGTACGGGCCCGCTTCGACGCTGCGCGAATTGCAGCAGCGCTTCACGTACATCTTCGACGATGGGGTCGCGCCGGTACCGGGGACGAGCAAGCCGGACCTGCACCCCGTGCCGGCGGAGCCGTACGAGGAGTTCCGTGTCGGGAAGCTCGTGGTGCTTCCCATCGCTGTCGATCACGGGGGATCGGAGGTGTTTGCCTATCGGGTCGGCGCGGCAGCGTACGTCACTGATGCCAAGGCCGTCTCCGAGGCGGCGGTTGCGGCGCTGAGGGGGGTCGAGCTGCTGGTCCTGAACGGTCTGTTCGAGCGGCCGCATCCTACCCACCTTTCTATTCCGGAGGCGATCGACGTGGCTCAGCAGGTCGGGGCGCGGCGCACCTTGCTGACACACCTCACGCACCGGCATGCCCACCGCGAGCTCGCGGCACGGCTTCCCGACGGCGTCGAGCCTGCCTACGACGGATTGTCCGTGCGGTTTTGACGCCTCTGAGCGCGAATGGTAAATTCAGTTGTGACAACCAGCTAGGGTGATTAGGGGAAGCGGATGCGGCTGGGCGGGCGCATCTGCGCAGGTCGCACCCACCGCCTTGCGGGTGGGGTTTCGTGTCCGTGCTTCGCCATTGGTGCGATCGCGGGCGGGAAGGAGGCAACATGACGCACGTTCGGGATGACAAGCCGGTGATCATTATCGAGAAGTCGGGTGGTGGCTTCGGCGGCTTCTTCGTCGGTCTGCTGATCGGTGCTGGCGCAGCGCTGTTGTTCGCGCCGCAGAGCGGCGAGAACACGCGTGAGCAGATTCGGGAGCGGGGCCGCAAGCTGCGCGACGATGCCCGGGCCCGCGCGGAGGATCTGCAGGAGCGGTTCGAGGAGGGCTTCGAAACTGCCAAACACCGGCTGGAAGAAGGCTTCGATTCCGCGCGGGATACGCTGCGGGCGCGCCGGCATGACGCGCGGGAGGCGCTCGACGCGGGGCGCGCCGCCGTGCACTCCGCGCGTGACGAGCTGGAGAAACGGCTGGCGGACGCTCGCGCGGAGCGGGAGGCCGAAGAGGACGAGGCGGAGGCCGAGGAGGCCGAGACCACCTGACCGCGTTCTGACGCGGTTTCATGCCATTGACTCCGCGGCGTGGGTGGGCGTTCTCCCCCACGGGGTTCGTCCGCCGCGTCTTCGTCCAGGCGTACGAGGACAAGATCCTCTTTCTGGGCAGCGCCATGACCTTCGATGCGCTGCTCGCGTCGGTCCCCCTCGTGCTGCTGATTCTGGGGGCGCTCGGCTCCTTCGTCTACCATGCGGGCGGGGAACCGGACGCCGACATCCTCGCGCTGCTCGATCAGCTATTGCCGAGGGGCGTCGGAGGTACGGAGGATCACCTCGGGCGGGCCGAGGCCATTATCGCCGACATCATCGAGAGCCGCGGTCCGCTCTCCGCGCTTGGCGTTCCGCTCTTCCTGATCCTGGCCACGCGGTTCTTTGCCGGAACCCGGGCGGCGCTCAACGAGGTCTTCGACACGACCGAGAGTCGATCCTTCCTGCGCGGCAAGCTGGTGGACCTCTACCTCGTTCTCTTCACGACCCTTCTCGTCGTGGCGAATGCGTACGTGACCGTGCGGTTTGCCAACGATCCCTGGCTCGGCCGCTTGGTGGGAACGCTGTCGACGTATGGGCTCGGTGTCGTGCTGTTCTTCATCATCTACGCCGTCGCGCCGACGCGAGCAATGCGGTGGGATACCACGTTAGTGGCAGCGGCCGTCGCGTCGCTCGGTTTCGAAATCGCCAAGCGCCTCTACACGTTGTACTTGTCGCAGTTCACCAACATCGACAACCTCATCTCCAACAGCAATGCGATCGCAGTGCTGCTCTTCGTGCTGTGGATTTACGCGATCGCGTGCAACTTTCTGCTCGGTGCCGAGGTGGCGGAGGTGTACGATCTGGCGCGGCGGCAGCGTGAACAGCGAGAGATACTTGGCTGACACCCGTGTACGGTGCGGGCGGAAGCGGAAAGGCGGGGAACGTGGTGGCTGAGCGCAGCATCGACCTTCGCAGTGACACCGTAACTCGGCCCTCTGCGATGATGCGACGAGCCATGGTGGAGGCCGAGGTGGGTGACGACGTGCTCGACGGCGATCCGACCACGCGACGCCTCGAAGAGCGCATTGCGAAGCTCGTGGGCTTCGAAGCGGCCTTGTTCTTTCCCTCCGGAGTGCAAGCGAACCAGTCGGCGATCTGGCTGCATGCCGAGCGCGGAACGGAGGTGCTGCTGGAAGCCAGGGCGCATCTCGTGCTCTACGAGATGGCGGGGATTGCGGGACTCACCGGTGCGCAAATCCGGCCGGTCGCAGCAGGTGACGGCGTGCTGACCGCTCCGCTGCTGCGGGAAGCGTGGCCACCGGTCTCGCCCCACGTGCCCCGCGTGTCGGCGCTGGTCGTCGAGAACACGCACAATGCCGCCGGCGGACGTGTCACTCCGGTCGAGGCGTGGGATGAGATCGTGGCCCTCGCGTTGGAGCGGGGTGTTCCCCTCCATCTCGACGGTGCCAGGCTGTGGCACGCGGCAGTGGCGCAGGACCTCCCCCCCGCGAGAGTCGCCCGGGGCGCGTCGTCGGTCATGGTATCGCTGTCGAAGGGGCTTGGCTGCCCGGTCGGGAGTTGTCTGGCCGGCAGTCAGGCGTTCATCGCCGCCGCGCGCGAGGTGCGGCGTCGATTCGGCGGCGCCATGCGGCAGTCGGGTATCCTCGCCGCAGCCGGCCTGTACGCTCTGGAGCATAACCTCGGACGTCTCGGTGAGGACCACGCCAACGCGCGTCTGCTCGCCGAGCGGCTGGCCGATCACGCCGGAGTGCGACCGCTGCGACCCGACACGAACATCGTCATGCTCGATCTGGTTGCCGACGGGGCGACAGCTGAGGGTGTGATCCCCCGGCTCGCTGACGCGGGCGTGCTCGTCGTGCCGTTCGGGCCGCGCCGCCTGCGGGCGGTGACGCACCTCGACGTGTCGCGGGAGGCCATCGAATGGGCGGCCGACACCATCGCACGCGTGCTCGACTAGGTGCGCTCGGCGCGCACGCTGCCTTGCGCTCGGGACGGGACCGCCGATACTGCGACTCCGTCCCGTGCCGACTCCGTCGGGGCCGAACGTCGGCGCAGCCGAACAGAATGAGGAGTGCATGCATATCATCGTAGTGGGAGCAGGCGAGGTCGGATATCACGTGGCCGAACGCCTCTCGGGGCAACAGCACGACGTGGTGGTCGTGGATGTCGAGCCCCGTCGCCTCGAGTATGTCGCCAATCACCTCGATGTCGGGGTAGTCGAAGGGAGCGGGACCAGTCAGGCGGTTCTCGAGGAAGCAGGAGTCCAGCGAGCGAGTCTTCTGCTGGCGGTGACCAATGTCGACGAAGTGAACCTTGTGTCCTGCATGAGTGCCCGTGGGGTATCGAACCTCATGAAGGTTGCCCGTGTGTCGAACCCCGACTTCTATCGGGACGCGCGGAACCTGAAGCCCGACGCATTCGGTGTCGACGTCCTCATCAATCCGGAGCGGGAGCTGGCACTGGAGACCATGCGCCTGCTGCAGTCCACGGCCGCGACCGACATCGCGGTCTTCGCCGGAGGCGCGGTGCAGCTGCTGGGCGTCGTCGTGCCCGAGCACGCGCCAGTGGCAGGGAAGAAGCTGGCCGATCTCGCTGTGCAGTACGGAGACCGTCCCATCCTCACTGTCGCGATCGAGCGCGATGGCGAGACCATCGTGCCGAGCGGGGAGACGGAGATCCGTGTCGGTGATCATCTCTACATCGCGGCCAAGGCCGACGAAGTGCCCGCCTCACTCGAGCTCGTCGGGTACGAGCGCTCGAGAGTGCGCCGGGTCATCATTACGGGAGGAAGCACCGAGGCGTACTACCTGTCCCAGTTCCTACAGCAGCACCACGTGGAGACGACGCTGCTCATCGGTGATCGCCAGCGGGCGCAGGAGTTAGCCGAGGAGTTGGGCAAGGTCCTCGTGCTGCACGGCGACGCAACGGATGTGGAGCTGCTCGAGCTCGAAGGGGTGGGTGGGACGGATGGCTTTGTGGCCCTCACCGACCGGGACGAGACCAACATCCTCTCGTCTCTGGTCGCGAAGCGTGCCGGCGCTCGGCAGGTCATCACACTCGTGAACAAACGTGACTACATCCCACTCGCGCGGCACATCGGGCTCGACGCCGCGGTGAGCCCCCGGTTGTCCGCGGCCAACGCGATCCTGCGCTACGTCCGCCGCGGCAGCGTGACCCGCGTGGCGACCTTCGCCGGGAGCGATGCGGAGGCCATCTCGTTCGAGGTCAGGGCCGACTCGCCGCTCGTCGGCAAGTCGCTCGCGACGGCGGAGTTCCCGTCGGGCTCGATTGTCGCCGCCATCGTGCGCGGCACGGAGGTGATCGTGCCCCGGGGAGCCGACGAGATCGCTGTCGGGGACAGCGTGGTCGTGTTCACGCTTCCCGATGCGCTGCAGCAGGTCACCGAGCTCTTCCCGTCGTGAATCTCCGCGAGGTCTTCCACATCGTCGGCGCGCTCCTCGTGTGGACGGGAGCAGCCATGCTCGTGCCGACGGCGTTCGGCGTCACCGAGGGGCTCTTCCCACACTGGCTCGCGACGGCGCTGGGCACGGCGTCGGTGGGGCTCGCGCTGTGGCGGCTGACTCCCAGAGAGGTATCGATCAATCCGCGCGAGGGCGTCGCGGTCGTGGGCCTAGGGTGGCTGGCCGTCGTGACGGCTGGTGCCGTCCCCTTTCTCGCGACCGGGGTCACCACGAGTCCGGCTGCCGCGTTCTTCGAGTCCGTCTCCGGGTTCACGACGACCGGAGCGACGGTGTTCGCGGTGATCGAGGATCTCCCGCACAGCGTCCTGTTGTGGCGCAGCATTGCGCACTGGCTGGGTGGCATGGGGATCATCGTGCTGGGTGTTGCCATCCTCCCACTTCTCGGCATGGGGGGTGCTCAGTTGTTCCGCGCGGAGGCACCCGGCATTCCGTCCGATCGGCTGCGGCCGCGTATTGCGTCCACCGCACGCCTGCTGTGGGTCGTCTATGGGGTGCTCACGGGCGGGCTCGCGGTCATCTACGTGGTGCTCGGGATGAACGTCTTCGAGGCCGTCAATCACGCCATGAGCTGTCTCGCCACCGGGGGCTTCTCGACGCGCACCGCATCGCTCGCAGCATTCTCGGCGGAGATCCAGTGGGTGACCATCGTGTTCATGTTCATGGCGGGGACCAATTTCACGCTGCACTACCGGCTGGTCGCGGGGCGCTGGCAGGCGTGGTTCGGCGACGAGGAGTGGCGCTGGTACCTGGGCTCGCTCGCGTTCGCCTGGATCACGGTCTTTCTGGCCCGCGGATTCATGGGCGGGCTCTGGGGGACGGAGGCGGCGCGAGAGGCGGTCTTCACCGTCACGGCGGTGCACACGACCACGGGTTTTGCCATCGCCGACTTTGCCGCGTGGCCGGCCTTCACGCAGGCGCTGCTCCTCGGGCTCATGTTCATGGGTGCGATGGGCGGCTCGACGGGCGGGGGGTTCAAGACGGTTCGAGTCGGCGTGGTGTTGAAGCACGTGGGCGGTGAGATCCGCAGGGTGCTGCATCCGCAGGCGGTCGTGGTCACGAAGCTCGGCGGCCGAGCGGTCCGGCCCGAAGTGTTGCACAATGTGCTTGCCTTTCTCGCGCTGTACGTAGTGACCCACGGGATCGGCACCCTCTGCATCGCCGCGATGGGCTACGACGTGGTGACGTCACTGTCGGCGGCGCTCGCGGCGATGTCCAGCATCGGGCCCGGCCTGGGCGAGGTGGGACCCGCCGCAAACTACGGACACATGAACGGGACCGCGCTGTCCGTCCTGTCCGTCCTGATGCTGCTCGGTCGGCTCGAGTTCTACACTCTCCTCGTCCTGCTCGCGCCCGGAACCTGGAGCGGGTTCAGCGCCGGGCGTCGTGCCCTCAGCGGCGACGCCGTCGAGGGAGGGGTTCCGGACGTTCCCCTGCCACGGGGCCCGGATCGGGGCTAGCTTACGGGTGCCCCAGGTCCGGGGGGCGTGCGCGCGTGAACCGCGTCAGGACCGTGCAGGTAGCAGCGCTAAGCGATGTCGCGCGTCGCTCCGGGGTGCCTGGGGCACTTATCCTTACTCATCCCAATGACCTATCTCGCACTCGCCCGGAAATACCGGCCCAAGCGCTTCGCCGATCTGGTCGCTCAGGCCCACGTGGCAGCTGGGCTCAGGGGTGCCGTGGCGCGGGATCGCGTGGCGCACGCGTATCTGCTCACGGGACCGCGCGGGGTGGGGAAGACGAGCGCCGCCAGGATCCTCGCCATGGCGCTGAATTGCGAGCAGCCGCCGGACGGCGAGGCGCGCGGTGAGCCCTGCGGCCAGTGCGAGTCGTGTCGTCGGATCTGGTCGGGCGGTGCCAATCTCGACGTGGTGGAGATCGACGCAGCCAGCAACCGTGGGGTCGATGACGCGCGGGAGCTACGGGAGCGCGCCACCTATGCGGCGAGTGCGCCCGGACGGCACAAGATCTACATCATCGACGAAGCGCACATGCTCACGCGCGAGGCCTGGAACGCCCTCCTGAAGATCTTGGAGGAACCGCCGCCCCAAGTGGTCTTCGTGTTCGCGACCACGGAACCGCAGAAGATCGCCAACACGGCGGCGCCCGTCATGAGCCGCGTGCAGCGCTTCGATTTCCGCAGGCTCGGTCCGCCCAACATCGTCGACCGGCTCGCCTACGTTGCGGATGCCGAGGGGATCGAGGTGGAGGCGGATGCCCTCCTCCTCCTGGCGAAGGTCGCCCACGGCGGCATGCGTGACGCGCTGTCCTTGCTCGATCAGGCCATCGCGTTCGGCGAAGGCGGAATCACGGCCGCGCGAGTGCGCGATGCGCTCGGACTCATCGACGACGAGACGTACGCGGAGCTGCTCGACCTCGTTGCGGGTCACCGGGCCGACGACGTGTTTCCGTTCGTCAGCCGTCTCACGGATGCGGGTGTCGATCTTGCTGAGTTCGTCGGAGGCGCCGGCGATGCACTGCGAGCCTTGCTGGTCAGCCGGCTGGGCGGAGAGCCCGAGGGCCTCACTGATGCACTGCGCGACGCTGTTCAGCGACGCTCAGAGGACTTCGCTCCGGGGGATGTCGTGCGGATGCTCAAGCTGCTCGGCGAGACCGAGGCGAGTATCCGCCGCAGCCCGAACGCGCGGCTTCAGGTCGAGATGCTCGTGCTGCAGTGGTGTCTACTCGACCGCACCGTGGCACTCGAAGACGTGCTCGCCGCGCTGGGTGGCGACGCTCCAAGAGACGTCCCACGACCGCAGCGGACGATGGCCGGAGGGTCATCGGCTACCCGTGGGGCCAAACAGCCGGATGCTCCTCCGCCCGGGCCGTCGCCGCGACACCCGCCGGAGCCTTCGGGGCCCCTCACCTTGGATGCCGTACGCGCTGCGTGGACGACCGTGCTGAGCGAGGTCGGTCGCCGTCGCCGGCTGCTGCGGGAGGCGCTCGGGGCGGTCCAGCCGGCCGGCGTGGACGGGGACGTGCTGCGGCTCACGGTCGCCGATCGGAGCCATCTGGAGGGTCTGGAGCGCGCACGGAAGGGAGTGGCCTCGGCGATCCGAACGGTCACTGGCCACAACGTGGAGGTCCGCTTCGAGTCCGAGGGGGAGCCGTCGGAGCAGCAGGGACGAGCCGAGCCTCGCCGCCTGAACCATGCATCGGACCGGGAGAAGCGGCTGAGCCTCTACCGCCAGCAGGATCCGTCCCTCGATGCGGCGGCCGAAAGCTTGGATCTCGAACTCCTGGAATAGCTTGCGGCCCCCCACCGGGTGGGGTAGCTTGCACTTTCGGGTAGCGCTCGACTCAACACACGCGTAGGTATGGCGGATCTATCACAGCTCTTTCAGCTGGGCCAGCAGGTCCAGGGCCGACTGACCCAGATGCAGACCGAGCTCGCCGGGCAGAGTGTCACGGGGTCGGCGGGCGGCGGAATGGTCAAGGTGACGACAGACGGTCGCGGGCAGGTCCGGGATATCACGATCGACCCGGCGGCGGTCTCCGACGATGACGTGGAAATGCTCGAGGATCTGGTGCTGGCCGCCATTGCCGACGCGCAGCGCCGGGCCGAGGCGTTGTACCGGGACGAGTTGAAGAAGGTCACTGGCGGACTGCCGCTCCCGTTTCAGTTTCCACTGTAGGCCGTGTCGGCGATCGAGGACCTGATCGGCGAGCTGAGCAGGCTCCCCGGCATCGGGAGAAAGACGGCGACCCGGCTCACCTACTTCCTCCTGAAGAAGCCCTCGGAAACCACCCGGCGACTGGCTCGGGCCCTGGAGGCGGTTGCGGAGCGAGTCGTGCCATGCTCGGTCTGCGGCAACCTTGGTGAGGCCGATCCGTGTACGCTCTGTGCCGATCCGCGGCGCGACCCGCACGTGCTCTGCGTCGTGGAGGAGGCGTCGGACATCGGGGCCATCGAGCGAACCGGGGAGTACCGGGGGCTGTACCACGTGCTCGGCGGCCACCTATCGCCCTTGGACGGGATCGGTCCGGAGGAACTCCGGGTCGACGCGCTGCGGTCGCGTTTGGCGAACGGTACCGCCGTGCGGGAGGTCATCATCGCGACCAATCCGTCGATGGAAGGAGAGGTCACGGCGACGTTCCTGCGCGGCGTGGTCGAGGAGACGGAGATCCGGGTGACCAGAATCGCGCTCGGTCTGCCCGTCGGTGGCGATCTGGAGTATGCCGACAGCGTCACCATTGCCCGGGCGCTGGCGGCGCGGCGGGAGATGAGGGACGCATGAACGCCAGGATCAAGGCGCTGCTCGCCGGGATCGGGCTTGGCGCGGTGCTGGGGACGCTGCTGGCGCAGCAGTCCATCGGGCGCCATCGTGAGGCGTTGTTCAGCGCCCGGCCGCTTCGCCGGTTCTCGGCGCTGGGCTACATCAGCCGCGCGCCCAGCGTCGAGGCAGTTCGGTTGTTACATGACTACCTGGCGTGG
Organism: Gemmatimonadota bacterium; assembly: GCA_039584325.1. Lineage (GTDB taxonomy): Bacteria > Gemmatimonadota > Gemmatimonadetes > Gemmatimonadales > GWC2-71-9 > JAOTVV01. The sequence goes on along the minus strand of JBDGYA010000009.1, from coordinate 62,917 downwards.
GAGCGGCATCCCATGCTGCGTCGGCGGGCGGGACGTATCCTCCGTCGCATGGAAGCGAAACTCGGCTAGGGCGAGGAGCGGATGACTGGTGCCGGTACGTGGTCGCTGGACGAGCGCGACTACCAGCAGATCACCAACCATCTGGCAGCGTTGCTCAAGGAGTCGGATGCGCGGTGCGCCTTGCTGGTCGATCGGGCGGGGCAGCTGCTGGCGCACTCGGGCGAGCAGCTGGCGTTCGATCCCACGGCGTTTGCCTCGCTGACGGCGGCCGACTTCAGCGCCAACGATCAACTCGCGAAGATGATCGGGGAGGGGGAGTTCGCGTCGCTCTTTCACCAGGGTGAGCGGGAATCGATGTACCTCGCCGACATCGCGCGGCGAGTCATCCTCGTCGTTCTGTTCGACAATCGGACGACCGTCGGGATGGTGCGACTCCGAGTGAAGCAGACGGTGGCCGATCTCTCCGCGCTGTTCGACGCCATGTTCCGACGATCTGCGTCGCCGGAGCCAGGTGACCGTGCCCCGGAGCGGGCCGGCCCCCTGGAGGGCGCCGATGACGAGATCGACAAACTCTTCGGCGACTGAGCGGAGGCTCGATCGACGATGTCGATGATCAACTACGCCTCACGCGAGATCAACTGCAAGATCGTGTACTACGGTCCCGGGTTGGGCGGGAAGACCACGAATCTCGAGTTCGTCTACAACAAGGTTGCCCCGAACACCCGTGGAAAGATGGTGTCGCTGGCGACGGAGACGGAACGCACGCTGTTCTTCGACTTCTTGCCGATCGACCTCGGCACCATTCGCGGGTTCAAGACCCGGTTCCACCTCTACACGGTGCCGGGACAGGTGTACTACAACGCGTCTCGCAAGCTCATTCTGAAGGGAGTGGACGGCATCGTCTTCGTTGCGGATAGTCAGGTCGAGCGCACCGAGGCGAACGTGGAGTCCATGCAGAACCTGTACGACAACATGGCGGAGTACGGATACGATCTCACCAAGATCCCCTTCGTCGTTCAGTACAACAAACGCGATCTGCCCAACGCCGCACCGGTCAAGGATCTGCAGGCGCAGCTGAACCCCGGCTGGGAGGTCTCCGACCCGGCGAGGCAGCACGAGAAGGCCAACCCGTGGGATCCCAACGAGCTGCTGATTCAGCGGCGGGACGGGGTGTGGATCGAGTGCGCACCATCCTTCGAATCCGTGGCGATCACCGGTGACGGCGTGTTCGATACACTGAAGGCAGTCGCGAAGCTGGTCCTCAAGTCGCTGAGCTGAGGAGTCGGCGTGATCTGGACGCTGCCCAACATCCTGACGGTCGCGCGGATCGCTCTCGCGCCGGTCATCGCGCTGCTGCCGTTCATCCACGGATACATCCCCAAGCTAATCGCCTTCTTCGTCTTTCTCGCGGCGGCGATCAGCGATATCTACGACGGACGCCTCGCACGGGAGCGGGGGGAGATTACCGACATCGGCAAGCTCCTCGACCCCCTCGCGGACAAGCTGCTGCTCGTGGCCACGCTCATCCCGATCTACTGGATCACCCGCTATCCCATGCGGCAGTACGAGATTCCCTGGTGGGGCAGCCTCCCCGTCTGGGTAGCGGTGCTCCTGATCGGCAGGGAAGTGGCCATGACCGTCTTCCGGCAGGTGGCAAAGCGACGCGGTGTGGTGATCGCCGCTGCCGGCGCCGGCAAGCTCAAGACGATCGTGCAGGACGTCTTCATCGGGGCGACCATTCTGTGGTTTGCCTGGAAGGACCTCCGAGCCGAGCTGGGGTTGGAGAGCGTGTGGTTCGGACGTTTCTGGGAGCGGTTCCATGGCACCGTCGTTGCTCTGACGCTCGGGTTCGCGGTCGTGCTGACCGCGTACTCGCTCGCCATGTACATCTACCGATACCGCGCACTATTCCGGGGGACCGCCCACGCCACCGGCGATGGAACTTGAGCTGGTCACCGTCGGGACTGAGCTGCTCCTCGGCTTCACCGTCGACAGCAACGCAGCGGAGATCGCCCAGGCCCTAGCGGCGGTTGGTGTACGCGTCACGCGGCGCGTCACGGTCACGGACGCCGCCGCGGAGATTCGGGATGCCGTGTCGGCGGCGCTTGGGCGCGCGGGGTTCGTGATCGTCACCGGGGGCCTCGGGCCGACGCGGGACGACGTGACCAAGCGGGCCGTGGCGGAGTTGTTCGAGATGCCGTTGCAGCTGGATCGGCAGTACCTCGCGGAGCTCGAAGAGCGTTTCCGTCGTTTCCGCCGTTCCCCCATGCCGGCCAGCAACCGGTCGCAGGCGGAGATCCCCTGCGGCGCGGTGCGGATCCCCAATCCCCGCGGGACCGCGCAGGGACTGGTGCTCGAGGGTTCGCCCGGCACCGCGGTGCTGCTCCCCGGAGTACCTCCGGAAATGCGGGTCATGCTGCGGGACAGCGTCGTACCTTTCCTCGAACGCCGCATGGCTGCCGACGGTCGGCGAGCGGGGGTCGTTCGCTCGCTGACCCTCCGGACCACGGGCATCACGGAATCCGGGCTGGCCGACGCCCTCCGGCCGCACGAGTCGGCGCTGGGCCGGGTCACGCTCGCGTTCCTGCCGGGGTGGGACGGAGTAGACCTGAGACTCACGGCTACTGGGCGTGATGCGAACGCCGTGCAGGCCGCCCTCGAGGGTGCGGCCAGGCTGCTGATCTCCGGCCTGGGCCACCGGTGCTATGGGCGGGATGCAGAAGACCTCGCAGGGGTCGTACTGGGCCGCCTGCGGGACCTTGGCTGGACGTTGGCAACCGCGGAATCCTGTACCGGCGGGTTGGTGGGAGCCCGTGTGACGGCGATCACCGGGGCCTCCGACGTGTACGTGGGGGGCCTTGTTGTGTACTCCAATGCTGCCAAGGTGCGCCATCTCGGCGTCTCGGAATCGGCGCTTGAGCAGGAGGGCGCTGTGTCGGAGCAGGTCGCGGAGGCGATGGCGGAGGGAGTGGCGCGCCGCTTCGGTGCTGACGCAGCCTTGGCGGTCACGGGAGTGGCCGGCCCGACCGGGGGGACGGAGGCCAAGCCGGTAGGAACCGTGTGGCTGGCGGTGCGGGCGCGCGAGCGCCGTCGCACGGCGCTGCTGCGGTTTCCCGGAGGCCGGGAGGAAGTGCGTCACCGGAGTGCGCAGTCAGCGCTGGACCTGCTGCGTGGACTGCTCGAGCCGCGGGCTGCCGCCGAACCTGCCACTTAGACAGGCCAACGTGGTACGGAGCTTGTTGGTTCCACTATTATTCGACACCGAGAATCGCCACTACGAATTGGGATGTTTATGCGCAAGAGAAAGCAATCAGAGGATGAGTTCGACGCGCTCCAGGAGGACCAGCCTGAGACCGCGGCGGAGACGGCCGGTGTGGAGGGCTCCGAGGCCGAGCGCCTTGACGCGGCGGAGACGGAAGTCGACCGGCGGCTGGGAGACGAGGTGTCCGAGGGGACCGAGCCGGCGGCTCCGGAGGTGGAGGCGCTGAAGTCCGAGCTCGAGGCGCACAACGATCGCTATCTCCGTCTGGCTGCCGAGTTCGACAATTTCCGTAAGCGCACGATTCGCGAGCGGATGGAGGTCCGCGAGCGGGCACAGGCGGATTTCGCACGCCAGTTGCTGGAGACGCTGGACGATCTCGGGCGGGTCGCGGCGCTCGAAGCCGAGAACGTCACCGTGCACGACGTGATCGAGGGGATCCACATGGTCGAGCGCAAGCTCCTGCAGGAGCTCGAGCAGGCCGGGTTCGAGCGGGTGGGGTCCCCAGGGGAGTCGTTCGATCCCAACCATCACGAGGCGATCGCGACCCAACCGGCCTCGGGTGACAGCGAGGCGGGCACGGTCGGTAGTGTCGTGCAGCCCGGCTACCGGCTGGGCAACGTTCTGTTACGTCCGGCACGCGTCGTGGTGCTCGTGGACACCGAGCAGGGCGGGGAGTAACCGGTCCGCATGCCGCCGGTCAAGGACTACTATCGCGTGCTCGGTGTTCCGGAAAAGGCGTCCGAGGCCGAGATCAAGAAGGCCTACCGGCAGCTGGCCAAGAAGTATCATCCCGACGCCAATCCCGACAACGCCGGTGCCTCGGAGCGATTCAAGGAAGTTGGGGAGGCGTACGGTGTGCTGGGCAGTGCGGAGCAGCGCAAGAAGTACGATCAGATGCGGAAGCTGGGAGCGTTTGCCCCCGGTGGGGGCTTTGGGCAACGCGGAGCGGGCCGCGGGCCGACGCAGGGTTTCCAGGAGGTGGACTTCGGCGGATTCCCGGGCTTCGGCGGTCTCGGGGATCTGTTCTCGTCCATCTTCGGCAAGGGCAAGCGCGCCGAACGGGCCGAGCCTATTGAGGTTGCCGTGCGGGTCCCGTTCCGGACCGCCGTACTTGGGGGAAAGGTCCCGGTGACCATCGACGTCAGCGAGGCCTGCCCTTCCTGCGGTGGATCGGGCGCCGCTCCGGGAGCACGCGTCAGTGTCTGCGACGAGTGCAAGGGCCGGGGCACGGTCACCTTCGGTCAGGGCGGATTCGCCGTCACGCGCCCGTGTCCGGCCTGCCGTGGTCGTGGGAGGATCCCAAGTGAGGTCTGCTCGCGCTGCGGAGGGCAGAGCGAGGTCAGCGTGCAGAAGCGGCTGCTGGTCACGGTCCGCTCGGGTACCGAATCCGGCCAGAAGGTGCGACTGAAAGGGCAGGGGCAGCGGAGTGACGACGGTGGGCCCTCCGGCGATCTCATCGTGTCCTTTCAGGTAGAGCCCGATCGCTTCTTTCAGCGCGACGGCCTCAACATCCATTGCACGGTCCCGGTCAACCTCGCCCAGGCGATGCTCGGAACGCGCGTCAAGGTCAAGACGGTGAGCGGCCGGCACGTCGTGCTCACGGTGCCGCCAGGGACCCAGCCCGGGCGCCGGTTCCGCATCCGGGGCCAAGGGGTACAGAAGAGCAACGCGAAGGGGGATCAGATCGTCGAGATCTCGGTGACGCTCCCGGAAGAGCTGTCGCCCCAGCAGGAGGCGGCGCTGAAGCAGTTTGCGGATACGACGGGCCTCAAGTACTGAGGCCCGCTTCCGCTACCGATCGATCCACCGACTGAGCCCGTCCGGCGTGATCTCGCCCAGGCGGTCGATCGAGAACGTCGCACTGGGTCCCGGCTCCGACCAGCGCAAGATCTCGCCTGTCGCTTTCGCGAAGCTGAAGCAGACGAAGGTGTTACGGTTTGCCTCGCCGATCAGCATGTGCATGCGGCCACGCGCGTCGACCGCCAGGTCCGACACGTACACGTCCTCCCGCCACTCCCAGAGATGCCGCCACCGGATGTTGCCCTGCTCGTTGTAGAGCGTGACGTACATGTCGGGTACGGCATGCAGGACCCCCCCGCTGGCGGCGACGAGGAACCCCGTCCGGCTCGCCGGCTCGAAGAGGGCAAACGTGGTGAGCTCGCCAGCGTCCAGCGTGGCTAGGCGGAAGTCGGCCAGCTCCAGGACGATCCGTCCGTCCGGCAGGACCGCGAACTGGTGCGGTGCCTGGGCGAGGGTGTCGATCCGGATCCGCTCGAGCACGTTCCATTGGGTGTCGAACACGACAATCCACTCCTCGCCGTTCACGACGTCAGAGACGTACCACCGTCCGTCCACTTCCTGCACCTGATACGGACTGGTGAGGGCGTGTTCGCCCCGCGTGAACACGGCGCCGGTCCGCCGGTCTCGCAGCAGGATCGATGGATCTCCCTGGCGCGTGATCGCGAGCACGGAGTCACCGGCCGAGGCAACTGCTCGCCCGTCCACGAAGATCAAGTCCTGAGAAGACGGCGGAGCGCCGCAGCCCACCAGGAGGAGGGCTGCCAGCGCTCCGCGCCATACCGAATTGAAGATCATCTCATGCCAACGCTATGCTCACCTGCAGTACAAGATACGCCGGAATGAGGAGTCCGTTGAAGCCCTCGATCAGCTCGAAGATGCCGTCGAACAGCTCGCCAAGGGCCTGCTGCTGCTCCGGGGTCAATCCCTCGGCGTCGAAGACCGGTGCCTCGGGTGTCCCACTGACCTCGACGACGACCGTTCCGTCGGCCGTGACCGTGCCGGACAGCGCCGTGGCCGTCGCGGACAGGTCGAGAATCAGCGTTCCGCCGTCGTGCCCCACCTCGAGGTAGAACGTCACGATCTCGACGGTCGGGTCCAGCTCGATGCGGACGTCCAGATACGTATCCGTGCCGACGACGTCGATGCCGTACGTGAGGGTGAAGCCATCGACCTCCGACCAGGTGTGCGAGAGGTCGAAGTCCACGACGGTCACGCCGTCCGACACTTGGCCCACGGCGCTGAACACGAGGCCGCTCGTGAGGACGGTGGCGCTCGCCACGTAGTCGAGGTGCGTCACCGAGCCGATCACCACCACGACGCGGACCCGGTCGGCCTCGGCCGTTCCCTCGTCGGTGAGGTCGAGATGCCCGACGGCGTTGAGTGGCTCGATGGGCTCGTGAAAGATCGGGTCGACGGCGTAGAGCACGATTCGGATACCGTTGGACGGCGCATCCGTCGCCTCGAGGTCGACCTCGTACTGTCCGGTCGACGGATTGTACACGAGGGTCTTGCCCAGCAGATCGGCCGGGAAGAGCACTGCCGGCACCGTGGGGCTCATGAAGCCCAGGAGCCGGTCGAGCACGCGGACCTCGTCCAAGGCCGGGTATGGTGAATCCGGAACCGGGATGGCCGGAGCGGCGGCGGCGCCACCCAGGGCGGGCAGTGCGGTTTCCAGCACGAACAGGGCGTCAATGCCGGGGTTGTCGGTGAACGGGGCGAGAGCCTCTGCCGTGGCTTCGCTGGACGCGACGGGGTCGAAGGTGTCCCCGGGGCCTGCCGAATCGCCACACGCGGTGAGACCGATTGCCACGAGCGACAGCGCGGCGGCACGTACGGTGCAATGTGTCCAAGATCTTGTCATCATCCGTCTCCTGTGAGTATCACGGTGCCGCCGTGCGGCGGTCCCGAAAGCTAGCATTCATAGGGCTTTCCGTGCCGTGACGCAGTTCACGCCGGCGCCGTGACAGGCGCCACATCGCTATCCTGTGTTGAGCACGATGCGCATCTACCACACGGACCACTTCGAGGTTCCCCTCCCGCCCGGGCACCGGTTCCCGATCGCGAAGTACCGGCTCCTGCGTGAGCGGGTGATCGCGACCGGGGTCGTGCGTCCCAACGCGCTCGCGGTGCCCGAGGCCGCCGCGGACGGCGAGCTGCGTCTCGTACACTCCGACCACTACATTTGCGACGTCACATGCGGCACGCTGGACGCCGCCGGCCTGCGGCGCCTCGGTTTGCCCTGGTCGCCGGAGTTGGTCGAGCGGTCCCGCCGGTCGGTCGGTGCGACCATTGCCGCCGCCCGCTGGGCCGTCGGACACGGGATCGGGATGACCCTTGCCGGAGGCACGCACCACGCGTTCACGGACCGGGGCGAGGGATTCTGCGTCTTCAACGATGTGGCGGTTGCGGTCCGCGTGCTGCAGCGGGACGGCACGATCCGACGCGCGCTCGTCATCGATACGGACGTGCACCAGGGGAACGGCACGGCCCGCATCTTCCGGGACGACTCGTCGGTCTTCACGTTCGACATCCACGGCTCCGACAACTTCCCGTTCCACAAGGAGCCAGCCGACCTCGACGTCGCATTGCCGGACGGGACGGGCGATGACGAGTACCTCCGTGCGCTGCGCAACGGTCTCGCCCGCATTCCCGACCCCACCGCGTTCGATCTCGTGTTCTATCTGGCGGGTGCCGATCCCTTTGGCGGCGACCGCCTCGGGCGGCTCGCGCTGACGAAGACGGGCCTCGCGGAACGGGATCGCGCCGTCTTCGTGTTCTGTCGTGAGCACGGGCTCCCTGTCGCGGTGGCCATGGCCGGGGGGTACGCGGCCGACATCGCCGATACCGTTGACATCCACGCCGGGGTGGTGCGGGCCGCCGGGATACTCGCGCAGCAGAAGGGAGAGCGCGGAGGGGCAGCGCCCGCCTAGCTCGCGTCGGTACTCCCTTCGCTCCGGAACAAGCGTGTGGCGCCCACGATTGCGTCCGGCGATCCGACCAGCACAACCACGTCTCCCTCCTGAAAGCGGTAGGCCGGATCCGGCGCGTGATAGGTCACGTCGTCTCGGATAGCGGCGATGACGGTCGCCCCGGTCTGCTGTCGAAGCTGCAGCGTCACCGGGGTCCTGCCAATCGCTGCCGCCCCCGTCTCGATCGCCACGGTGTCCACGAGGGTGTGCAGCCCGTGATGTTTGAGTGCGTCGAGTCGGAGATCGGGGAGCGCGATGCCGCGGAACAGCTCGTACCGGTCGCCGCGCACGGCCTTGACCTCCTGCTCGATGCGGTTCCCCGGAGCGCCGTAGAGCCGCAACACGCGGCTGAAGATCTCGATGGAGGTCTCGAACTCCTCGGGGATCACGTGGTTCGCCCCGAGGCGCAGCAACTCGTCGACCTCTGCCATCAGCGGCGTTCGCACGAGAATGTGCACATCCGGACTGACTTGGCGGGCGACCGCGACACCGCGCCGCGCGTCGGACGAGTGGGCGATCGCGAAGACGAGGACCCGAGCGCTCGCGAGGCCCACGTGCTCCAGCACGTCCCGTCGTGTGCCATCTCCGAAGAAGATGGGCTCGCGCTCGAGCCGTGCGCGGCGAACGGTCTGTCCGTTCTGCTCCAGGACGATGTAGCGGATGTTGGCCGCCTTGAGGACCCGCGCGAGATTGCGGCCGTTCAGGCCGTACCCGACGATCACCACGTGGTCGCTGAGAGTCTGGACCGCCTCGTACTCGTGTGTCGTGAGTCGCAGTGCCGGCTGTCGCGTCAGCCGGCACGCGGCGTCGGCAATCGCCGGCGCCCAAGCGATGAGTGCGGGAGTGGCCAGCATGGAGAGTACCGACACGGTGAGGAACGCCTGATACGTGTCGGCGGTGAGCAGCCCGGCCGTGATTCCCACGCCGGCGAGCACGAACGAGAACTCTCCGACCTGCGCGATGGCGAGCCCGCTCACGACGCTCACCTGGAGCGATCGGCCGAGACTGCGGGCGGCGAGCGTGCCGACGAGAGCTTTGAGGAGGATGACACCGACGGTCAGGCCGAGGACGAGCAGTGGCCGCTCGACGATGAAGGCCGGATCCAGCAGCATGCCGATGGAGATGAAGAAGATCCCTGTGAAGGTGTCCCGGAAGGGGAGCACGTCGGACAAGGCCTGGAGACCGAAGTCTGATTCGGAAATGAGCAGGCCGGCGATGAACGCCCCCAGGGCAAGAGAGAGACCGAAGCTCGCCGTCACGAACGCGGCACCGAGACCGAAGAACACGATGCCGAGGGTGAAGATCTCGCGATTGCGCACGCCGACGACCTGTTCCAGGATCCACGGCACGGCGAACCGACCGCCGACGATGAGGACGCTCACCACGAGCAAGCTGATGAGCGTGGCCCGAAGCGCAGCGCCCATTCCCTCGGCGGCGCCGGCGAGCACGGGAGTGAGCAGCATGAAGGGCACGACGCAGAGGTCCTGGAACAGCAGGATGGCGACGACGATGCGGCCATGCGGGATGTCCAGCTCCCGCCGATCGGTGTAGAGCTTGAGCACGACAGCCGTCGACGAGAGCGCGATCAGCGCGCCGAAGAACACGGCCGGCCGCGTTGCCAGTCCGGCCGTCATCGCCAGGCCGGTGACCAGGATTGTCGTCACGACGACCTGCAGACTGCCTGCTTGGAGCACCGGTCGGCCCATGCGGATGATGCGGGACAGCGACAGTTCGAGGCCGATCGTGAACAGGAGGAGGACTACGCCGATCTCGGCCAGTCCTGCCACCTCCTCCGTCTGGTGGATCAGCCCGAGGGCATGTGGCCCGATGACGAGCCCCGTGAGGAGGAACCCGACCACCGTGGGGACTCGAAGTCGCTGGGCGACGGCGACGACGGGGATCGCGACCGCGACCAGGATGACCAGATCACGCAGCAGATCGAGTTCGTGCATCCCGAAGTATAGAGCGTGCCCAAGCACGAGGGAGTCCTGGGGGCCTCCGCCTGGCCGGCGGGTGCGGTACTATCCTAGTGCCGAAGTCACCGACAGCCACGGAGGAGACGCAACGTGACGACACTTGCACGCCACTGGAGCTTCCCCCTCGACGCGGAATTCGGACACCGCAACATCAGCGCCGACGTGCGCCAATTCGCCCGCGACGCGGGGATCACGACCGGCGTCGTCACCGTGCATCTGACGGGCTCGACCGGAGCGGTGACCACCATCGAGTATGAAACCGGTGCTCTCCAGGATCTCCGTCGGGCACTCGATCAGATCGCACCCGCCACGGAGGACTACGCGCATAACGAAGCCTATCACGACGGTAATGGCTTTTCCCACGTGCGCTCGGCGCTGCTCAAGACCAGCCTGTCCGTTCCCGTGATCGACGGGGAGCTGCAGCTCGGGACCTGGCAGGAGATCCTGCTACTCAACCTGGATAACCGTGCGCGCAACCGCACCGTCGTGGGGGTGGTGGTGGGCGAGTGAACGTGCGACCTGTCGACTGGCCGATCAGTTCCGGTCGCGGGCCGTCCAGACCTCCACCGTGCCGCGGTCGCCGATGAACGCGTTGGCGAGCCAGCCCGTGAGACCGACGACGATCGACGCGAGAATGGCGGTCCAGAGTCCCTCAACGTGGAAGGCGGGCATGAGCCGCGAGACCAACAGGACCATGGCGCCGTTCACGACGAAGATGAACAGGCCCAAGGTCACCAGCGTGAGCGGCAGGGTGAGGACGATGAGGATCGGGCGCACAATGGCGTTGACGACGCCCAAAAGCAGGGCGGCCAGCCACAGCGTACCTAGCCCGTCGAAGTGGACGCCGCCGAGGAGCATGTCGGCGATCCACAACCCGAACGCCGTAATACAGAGGCGTGCGAGAAATCCGCGCATGTCAGTGCCGCTCCGTCGCAGGGGGAACCTGGCACCCGCAACGTCTCACGCGGGTCCGACCCGGTCAAGGGCGCTGACTCAGCCGGCGAACTCGACCTCATCGATCATGTCGATGGGCTGGTTCAGCGACTTGTGCACCGGACAGCGACTAACGATCTGGGTCAGCCGCTCGCGCTGGGCCTGGTCGAAATCGCCGGCGATCCGGACCCGGCTCGTGATCTGATCGATCCTCCCCTCTCTCGGCTCCTCGCACGAGCGGCAGTCCTCGGCGTGCACGCGTCCGTGCTCGTAGGCCGCCGTGACGGATTTGAGGGGGATCTGCTTGTGCCGGCAGTACAGTGCCAGGGTGATCAGGGTACAGGCCGCAAGCGATCCCACGAGCATCTCGTAGGGGGTGGGGCCGATGTCGTCTCCGCCGCCGGCCGCCGGTTCGTCGGCGCGCCAGGTGTGGCGGCCGTTGGACAAGGTGACGAGCGTTCCGGAGACGAGCTCCGCTGTTATCCGTGCCATGGGAATCCCCGCAGGTCGGCAGGCCGACTACTCAGGGCGAGCCGGTACCCAGAACGGTGTCCAGGAACGTGACGATCGCCCGCCCGCCCTGCTGACTCTGTGCCGGTCCTGTGAGCAGGTGATCGCCGTCGGGTATTGCCGCGAACCAACGCGGCTGCAGTGCGGCGTTGAAGATGCGCTCCCCCTCCTCGATCTCCACGATCGCGTCCGCGGTGCCGTGCACGATGAGTAGTGGCCGCTGGAGTCTGGCAATGCGCTCCGGCGAGCAATGCTGCTCGAGGTCCTCGAAGAAGGTGGCGCTGATCTGGAACGGCCGGCCGGCAATGCGGACGGTGATGCGCCCTGTTTCCATCGCGCGCCGCATGTCGTCCTCGGCAAAGAGATGGCGCACGTGATCCGCCGTGAACGGTGCGGCCACGGCCACTACCGCCTCAGCGCCCGGGATGTCCGCGGCGGCGAGCAGGGTAGCAGCGCCACCGAGGGAGTGACCGACAAGGGCGAGGCGCTCGAAGCCCCGATCCGCGAGGTAGGATGCTGCGGCTGCGATGTCGCTCACGTTGGAGGTGACGGAGGTGTCGCTGAAGTCACCCTCGCTCTCCCCAAGGCCGGTGAAGTCGAATCGCAACACTGCGTATCCGCCGTCCTCGATGCCGGTGGCGAGCGCGCGGGTGATCTTGAGGGACTTGGAGCACGTGAAGCAGTGAGCGAGCACGACGCCAGTCTCCGGACGCCGTGCGGGGATCTGCAGGGTACCGGACAGCGAGCCGCCGGCGCCGTCGAACGAGACACGCTCGTGAATGTGAGACATGGACGGGGTGGAGCGAGAGCCGCGCTGCTAGAACACCGGCAACTTGGCCGCAACGGTCTCAAACGTGTCGGGCGCCCGTTCCTTCAGGGCGTCGGCGACGACCCCGCACAGTGCTGCCGAGCTGGCGTCGTCGTACCCCGCATAGGCGAGGAGCCGCTTGACTGCGCCCGGCGTCGCCGTCGCCAGCATCTCGCCGGTCCCGCCATCCTGGAACGGTGCTACCAGCATCCATTCGCCCACGCCTGGAAACGCGGTGCTGACCTGCGTGAAGGTGCGCATGTCGACGGCCATGCGGATGGCGATGAACAGCGTGCCGAGGCCCTGCCGGGCCGTCTCCTCGGCGACACCCGCCCGCGTCACAACGGTCTGAACCAGATCCACAATCCGCTCCTCTCCTCGACGCTCCTAGCTGATCACGCCACCGCCGAGCAGGCGGTCGCCACGGTACAGCACACCTGACTGCCCGGGGGTAATGGCCCGCACGGGCTCGCGCAGCTCGAGCACGAGCCGCCCGTCCGATGTCGCCTCGCCGGTGATCTGGGCCGGAGTCGCTCGGGCGCGATAGCGAATCTGAATATCGCAATCATCGCCGGGGTGCAAGGGGTCGGCCAGCCAGTTCACCTCCGCCAACTCCACTCGAGTGCCGTTCAGCTCGCCGGCGGTGCCCACGACGACGGCGCGCTCCTCCGGCACGACCGACAGCACGAAGAGCGGCTCCGGCGAGCCACCGGGCAGCCGACGTCGCTGCCCCACTGTGTACCGTGCGTAGCCATTGTGCTCTCCTATCACGGTGCCAGTCGCCCTTCGGATCGGCCCCGGGGCAAGCGCGGGGTCCTCCGGCTCGAGGTGCCGCTCGAGCACGGCGACGTAGTCCCCGTCGGGCACGAAGCAAATCTCGACCGACTCCTGCTTGTCCGCGGTCTCGAGCGACAGGCGTCGGGCCATCTCTCGCGTCCGGAGCTTCGTGAGCCCTCCGACCGGAGCGAGCATTCGCGAGACCACGCTCCGATCGATGCCCCACAAGAAGTAGGTCTGATCCTTGTCCGCGTCCCGGCCCCGATACAGGCCGCCCGCTCGCGTGATGGCGTAGTGTCCGGTGGCGACGTGGTCGCACCCGAGTGCATCCGCGTGCGCGAGCAGGTCGCGGAATTTCGTGAACGTATTACACCGCACGCACGGGATTGGCGTCCGTCCGCGCGCGTACTCCGCGACGAAGTCGTCGATGACCTCCCGCCGGAACTGGTCCTCGAGATCGAACACGTAGTGCGGGATCCCGAGACGGGCTGCCACGGCGGCGGCATCGTTGATCGAATCGAGCGAGCAGCAGGGCCGGTCAGGCACGGTGTCCCCGTAGCAGAACAGCCGCATCGTCGCGCCGATGACGTCGTACCCCTGCTCGACCAGCAAGGCAGCGGCAACCGACGAGTCGACGCCGCCCGACATGGCGACGAGTACCCTTCCTCGCCTCATGCGTCGGCGTCTTGCAGGGCCGCCGTCAGCAGACGAACGCGATCCAGGACGTCCGGGATCCGCTCGAGGGCCTGCACGATCGTATCGGCCGTGGTCGTCGGGGAGAGGGAGAACCGTAGCGGAGCCGCGACCCGCTCGGGCGGAAGCCCCATGGCCGTCAACACGTGCGACGGCGTGGCACGGCCCGACGAACACGCCGATCCGGTCGAGCAGGCGATGCCCGCCTGATCGAGGTGGATCGCGAGCGCATTCCCGTCCAGTCCCGGTGTCGTGACATGCAGGATGTGGGGAGCCCGCGCACCGTGCTGGGCGGTCACCGCCAACCCGGGCACCGCCGCGAGCAGCCCCGCCGCCAGCCGGTCCCGCAGTTCGCAAACACCGTGCATGACGGTTTCCCGCTCACCGACGGAGAGCTCGACGGCGGCGGCGAGGCCGATGGCGCCAGCCACGTTCTCCGTTCCGGGACGCACGCCACCTTGCTGTCCACCCCCGTGGAACAGTGGCTCCACCATTGTGGGATTCCGCACGATGAGCGCGCCGGCACCCTTGGGGCCGCCGATTTTGTGGCCCGAGAGTGAGAGCAATGCGATGTCCAGGTCGCCGACGGCACAGGGAACCTTGCCGACGGCCTGTACCGCATCGGTGTGGAACGGCGCGCCCACGGCTGACGCGGCCTCGGCGAGGGTCGCGATGTCCTGCAGCACGCCGGTCTCGTTGTTGACCCACATGATGCTGAGCAGTGCGGCACCGTCGCGCAGGGCCCGCGCCGCCCCGCCTGGATCCACAGCGCCGTTCCCGTCGACGTCGAGGAAGACGGCCTCGCCCCCTAGCCGTTCCACGGCGTGCGCCGCATCGATCACCGCCTTGTGCTCCGATTTCGCCACGACGACGCGGAACGGACCACCGCTCATGTGTGCGCGGAGGGCCGCGCCGAGCACGGCCAGGTTGTCCGCCTCCGTTCCGCCGGACGTAAACACGACCTCGCCCGGCTCGCACGTCAGGGCTGCGGCGATGCGCCGCCGCGCCTCGTCGAGAGCGGCCCGGGCCGCCCGGCCGAGTGCATGCCCGGACGACGGGTTGCCGAACTCCTCATCCGTCAGGAACGGGAGCATGGCGTCCCGGACTTCGGGCCGTACCGGCGTCGTTGCCGCATGGTCCAGGTACAGCATGGACGGGTTCGGTGCTCTGCTGGTCATCGCGGAGTGAAACGTAGACGAAGACGCGGGTGAAGTGAACGGCTCAGGCTCATCCGTCTCTACATCGACCGCACCCCCATGGCCACGACGTCGTCGATCCCCACGGTTTCGTGGGTGAAGTACGGTTCCCCGTACGCGGTCCGGATGAGGCTGCCGTAGCGTGCGCAGTGCATGCGAACGTTGTCGTAGATGTCGCCGCCGGCGGGGAAGATCTCTCCTGCGGCCATCTTCCCGTCGAACTGCGAGGCATAGCACCGGATGGCGGCGAGCTTGGCCTCGAACTCCTCGCTCACGTCCACGACGAATGTCGGCTTGACCGGGTCCTCGCGGTAGGACTGCGTGTACAGGATCTTCTCGGGCCGGTGCGGCTCGCCGTCCGCCGGGTAGTTGCTGAGGCCGGCGAGATACGAGGCGTCGCGGCACAGCTCAGACGCGATGCGGTGGTCGGGATGGCGTCCGATCGGATAGGGTAGGATGACGACACGCGGTTGGAACGACCGGATGAGTTCCACCACCGTGCGACGTGTCGCATCGGTATTGTGCAGCCCGGCGTCCGGTAGCCCGGCGTTTCGTCGGACGGCGAGGCCCAACACCTCCGCCGCGCGGTCGGCTTCGGCTGCCCGAAGGTCCCGGGACCCGTGGGTCCCCGTCTCGCCGCCGGTGAGATCGATGGCCGCCGTGCGATAACCTGCCTGGGCCGCCTTCACCAGCGTACCGCCACAGGTGAGCTCCACGTCGTCGGGATGGGCGCCGATGGCGAGGAGGTCGATGGGATTGGTCATGAGAGAGGCCTCACCAACGGCGGACCGTCGGAACGGCGGAACGGCAGGCGGTCCGGCGGACCAGCGGACCGGCGGATAAGCCCAGGAACCCCGGGCCACGACGCATCAACGGAAGGGTATGGCACACGCTGCATCCGATCGAGATCGCCGGAAAAGTACCGCGGTGGCATAATGTCCGCATGATGCCCAGTGAGCGATTCGATGCGTGGCGGCTTTGCCATCAGCTGGTGCTGGAAACGTACCGCATCACGCGTGGGTTCCCCCCTGACGAGCTGTACGGGCTCAGGGCACAAGTACGTCGCCCGGCCTCGCCGTCCCGCCTTCATTCGTACCGCAGTGCTTCGACGGGATCCAGTCTCGCCGCGCGGTTGGCGGGCAGGAGACCGAAGAGCAGGCCGATAGCAACGGACACGGCCGTCGCCACCAGGGCACTCCAGACCGGCACCCCGCTCTCGAAGCCCAGCACGCCCTTGAGTACTTCGCCGGCGAGGAGGCCGACGGCGATCCCCAAGGCGCCCCCGACCAGGGTCAACGTCGCCGCTTCGACGAGGAACTGCCACAGAATCTCCTTACGCGTGGCCCCCATCGCCTTGCGCACTCCGATCTCGCGCGTGCGGCTCGTCACCGACACCATCATGATGGCCATGACCCCGATGCCACCCACCATCAGTGCCACGCTGGACAGGACGATCATGACGAGGAAGAACACTCCCGTGAGCCGGTTGAATATGCTGAGGATCTGATCCGACGTGATGAGGTCGAACGTGTTCGGATCCGCAGGCCGCAGCCCACGCATGCGGCGTAGCTGTACCGTCACGGCGTCCATCGATTGGGCCACCGTCACGCCCTCGCGCGGCTTGACCAGGATGATGAGCGAGTTGGTCTCGTCGTACCGGAACGACCGTTCGGCCGTCCTGTACGGCAGAATGGCAGAGATCTCCTGGCCAGGCGGCTGGAAGATGTTCTCCGGCTTGCGATAGACGCCCACCACCCGGAAGGCGCGCCCGCCGACCCGCATGGTGCGTCCGCGAGGGTCGATGCGGCCGAACACGTTCTCCACCGCCTCCTCCTCCACGATGACGACGGGAGCCCCAGTCCGCACCTCGCTCGGCGTGAAGGTACGGCCGGAGACGATACCGCCGCCCAGGATCTCCATGAACCGGTCATCGGCACCATAGACCACCGTCGCTTGCGAGCGCACCCCCTCGTACTCCAGGCGCTCGAACACGCCCAGCCAGATGGCGGAGTAGCTGATCTCCGGGAGCTCCGCGATCGCCTCGGCCTCCTCCAAGCGGAGGACAGGTCGGATGCGAACTTCACGGGGCAGGGCATCGGGATTGAGAGGCGTCGAGGAGAAGAACCGCACGATCCGAAACGTCGTGGGGCCGACGATCTCCAGCGTATTGAAGATCTGTCCCCGAATGCCCTGGACAATGGATGCCATTGCCATGACCGTCGAGACTCCGATGACGATGCCGAGAATGGTGAGGCTCGACCGGAGCTTCTGCGCCCAGATCGCGTCGCCGGCCATGGCGACACCTTCCCGGAGGTGCGAGAGAATCATGGGACGGGGACCCGGCCGAATCCGCCGTCCGCCGTGTCGGGCCGTCGCCTATTCATGTCGCAGCGCCTCGATCGGGTCGAGTCGAGCCGCGCGGCGGGCGGGATAGACCCCGAACACGAGGCCCACGACCGTTCCCAGCGTGAGCGCCACCCCCACCGACCATGGGGTCACTCGGCTCGGCAGCGGTGACGCGAGCGCGATGGTGCGGGCGAGGCCCCAGCCGGCCAACACGCCCAACGCCCCCCCGAGCGACGCCAGGGCAATGGACTCCAGCAGGAACTGGCGCAGCACGTCACGGCGGCGGGCTCCCACGGACTTGCGGATGCCGATCTCCCGCGTCCGTTCCGTCACCGTCATCAGCATGATGTTCATGATGACGATGCCTCCCACGACCACGCCGATCGCGACGACGGCGGGAACCACGGTGAAGATGATCCGGGTGAGATTCTGCCAGAACGTGATCAGGCCCTCCGCGGTGTCCACCGTGAAGTTGTTCTCCTGCGCTGGCCGCAGTCGGCGCGCAACGCGCATGGCTTCTTCCGCCCGTGCCATGGCGGGCACCACCTGCGCGGCTTCGGTCATCTTCACGGAAATCACGGTCGTCTGCCGGCGGCCGTAGATGGACTCGAAGAACGTGATAGGCAGCATGACGAAGCCGTCCCAGGATTGCCCGAGGACGGTTCCTTTGGGTTCCACGATACCCTTGACCTCGACCTGCTGATTCGCGACCCGGATCTTGCGTCCGATGGCCTGGTCAAAGTCATCGAACAGCTTGTCGGCGACGTCGTGGCCGAGAATGGCGACCCGACGCCGCTCCAGCACGTCGATGTCGCTCAGCGCCTCGCCGGCCGCCATCTCGTAATCCTGCACGATCTGATAGGGTGCCGTAACACCGAAGATCAGCACGTCGCCCACCGTCCGGTTCCGCCAAATGACGTCCGTCTGCGGCGTCGGCCAGCCGCTCTGGAGTGCGATCGCCTCGGCATTGGGGATGGCCCGCTCGACGTACGCGACCTCCTCGGCGCGGATGATCGGTCGCCGCTGCAGCTCGCGCCATTCCTCGTCGTCGATGAACCCGATCGAGATGGGGATTCGCCGGATCTGAAACGCGTTCCGACCCACGATTGCGCCGGCGAGGTTCTCGCGCACGTAGGCGTTCATTCCCTGAATCACGGCGACGACCGCTATCAGGAATCCCACCGAGACGATGATGCCAAGCAACGTGAAGAACGATCGCAGCTTGTGCGCGGCGATCTCGCGCAGGGCGAGGCGGAGGCCCTCGAGCAGTGGCATGTGATGAATGTACGGGATGCCGGCCGGAGAGTGGAGGCGGTTGGTCTCTCCGCCGCCCTGCCACCCCGCCTACTCGTACCGCAGCGCCTCGACCGGATCGAGCCGGGCCGCCTTCGCTGCCGGGTAGAGACCGAATGCGACGCCGGTCAGCGTGGCCATGCCGAGGGCGGCGACGACGGAGACGACCGGGACCTCGGCCGGGAGCGGTGTCACCCGGGCGATGATGAAGCTGATCAGGCCGCCGAGCAGCATGCCGACGGCGCCGCCGACGAGGGTGAGCGTGGCTGCCTCGACCAGGAACTGCCACAGGATCTCACGCCGCCGTGCACCCAATGCCTTGCGTACGCCGATCTCCCGGGTGCGCTCGGTGACCGAGATCATCATGATGGCCACCACCCCGACCCCGCCCACCATGAGGCCAACGCTGGAGAGCGCGATCATCACGAGAAAGAACATGCCGGTCACCTGGTTCCAGCTGTCCAACAGCCGGTCCTGCGTGACGATCGAGAACGTGTTCTCCTCGGCGGGACGCAGGCCGCGCATGCCCCGCAGGGCACCGGTGACGTCGTCGATCGCGTCCTGCACGGTGCCGTTGGTGCTGGGCGAGACCAGGAAGTCCATCCAGCCCCGCCAGTAGGGCACGTACTTCTCGAACGTGTTGTGCGGAATCACGGCCTCGGGTCGGTTCCCCTCGCCGAAGATGTCCGGCGGGGGGATATAGACGCCGATCACCTCATACGGTACGCCCGCGATCTTGAGACGCTTGCCGATCGGCTCGAGCCGTCCAAACATCTCCTCGGCGAGTTTTTCGTTCACGACCACGACGCGTGCGCTGGCGGCGCTCTCGAGGTTGGTGAACGAGCGTCCCGGCGCGATGTCGCCACCGCCGACGCGGGTCCAGTCCGGGCCTCGCCCGCGAATGCCGGCCGACTCGAGCTGCTGCTCCTGATATTCCACGGATGCGGACGTGCCCTCGTCGACGACGAGGAACTCGATGCTGGGCAGCTCCCGGAGCCGCTCGGCTTCCGCGATCGTGAGCGGCGGATTCCGGCGCCAGGGGCTCATCTCGTCCGAGCCATCGGAGACCTGGATGCCGGCCTGGAAGTAGCGGAAGACGAAGAACGTGCGTGGACCGAGCTGGTTGAAGATGTCCTCGACGCCCCGGTTGATGCCGGTGATCATGGATCCGATGACCATGACCACCATCACCCCGATGGCCACGCCGAGAATGGTGAGCGCCGCCCGCGCCTTGCTGGCGCGGAGCGATTCGAGCGCGATGCCGACGCCTTCGAAGATCGAGGTCATGGCTCACTCATGGCGGATCGCCTCCACCGGATCGAGCCGCGCCGCGCGACTCGCCGGGTAGAGGCCGGCGGTGATCCCCACACCCGCTCCGAGCACCACCGCGAGCCCGATCGACCAGGGCGCAACTCGGGCCGGCAGGAAGGTGGTCGCCTGTATCAGACCCGCGAGCGCGAGTCCCGTTCCGATGCCGATCGCGGCGCCGACCGTGGCGAGCGTCGCCGATTCCACGAGGAACTGTCGCATGATGTCGCGCCGTCTGGCGCCGAGCGACTTGCGAATGCCGATCTCCCGCGTGCGCTCAGCCACTGCCATCAGCATGATGTTCATGATGACGATGCCGCCCACCACCAGCGAGATCGTGACGAGGCCCGGGAGCGCCATCATGAGGACGGCGTTGATCTTGCCCCAGAAGTCGAGGACGGCTTCGGCCGTCTCGAGCGTGAAATTGTTCTCGTCGCCCGGTCGAAGCCCCCGCCGGCTGCGCATTGTCGCTTCCGCCTCCAGCATCGCCGCGCGCAGGTCTGCGGCTGTCTCCGCCTTCACCAGCAGCTCGTCGACGACACGCGGTGGGTTCACGATCCGCTTGACGGGGGAAAGCGCAGGCGCGATGGCGAACTTGTCCAGGGAGATGCCGAAGACGTTCCCCTGGGACTCGACGACACCGATGACCCGGTAGGGGAGGTTGCGGACCTTCACTTCCCGCCCGATCGGGTCGCTCCCCTCGAACAGTCGTTCAGCGAGTTCGTAGCCCAGCACGACGACGGGCTGACCTGCCCGGGCCTCCTGGGGGCTGAACGGGCGTCCTTGATCGAACTCCCATCCCTTGAGATCGAAGTACTGCTCGCCCGCCCCGACGATCTCGATGTCCTTGACCACCCGGCCCTCGTAGAACACGTCGGATCTGGTGGCGGAGCTCCACGCCGTGAGGACGGGGACGGAGATCCCTGCGGCAACCGCATCCGCGTCATCGTAGCTGATGCGTGGCCGGCGGCGCCACTCCCGCCACGTCTCTCGGGAGATGTCCCCGACCTGGAAGTTCGGGTAGCGTCGTACCTGGAACGTGTTCACGCCCAGTAGGGCGCCGGCGAAGCGCTCCGTCATGTACGCGTTCATGCCCTGCAGGATGGAGACGACGGCGATCAGGAACGTGACGCCGATGAACACCCCGATAACGGAGAAGCTGGACTTCATCTTCTGAGACCAGATCACCCGGAGGGCCAGACGGATCGCTTCGCGAAACGGCACGAATCAGGCAGCTTCCCGCACGGTGTCGCTGTGTACGAGGCCGTCGAGTAGGGTGATGACGCGGCTTGCGTGGGCGGCGATGTTGGCCTCGTGAGTGACCATGACGATGGTCTGCCCCTGCGCGTGCAGCGCGCCGAAGACCTGCATGATCTCCGCACTCGTGGTCGAGTCGAGGTTTCCCGTGGGCTCGTCGGCGAGCAGGATACTCGGCTCGTTCACGAGTGCGCGGGCAATCGCCACGCGCTGTCGCTGGCCCCCAGACAGCTCGTTCGGTTTGTGGTGCGTGCGGTCGGCCAGCCCGACACGCTCCAGGGCCCGCGTCGCCTTGTGGCGCCGCTCGCGCGAGCCGACCCCCGAGTAGATCAGGGGCAGCTCCACGTTGTGCAGGGCGCTCGCCCTCGGCAGCAAGTTAAACGTCTGGAACACGAAGCCGATCTCTCGATTGCGCACGCGGGCCAGCTCGTCGTCGTCCATGCGCGACACCTCGACGCCGTTCAGCCAGTACGCGCCGGCCGTCGGGGTGTCGAGACAGCCCACGATGTTCATCAGGGTCGACTTGCCCGATCCGGACGGCCCCATGATCGCTACGGACTCGTTCCGCTCGATCCCGAGGTCCACTCGCCGCAGCGCGTGGACGGTCTCCGCGTCCATGCGATACTCGCGAGCGAGTCCGGCGAGGTGAATGATGGTGTCCGACATCAACTCGTCTCTTGCGGGCTACGCTCGGGAAGTGCTCGGACGGCCGTGCCATCGCGCAGATCCCGAATCGTCTGGTAGGGGCCGGCCACGATCGAATCGCCTTCGACGAGGCCTTCGATCACTTCGAAATACTCCTCGCCGGCGATGCCCACGCGCACCGGACGGAACTCGGCCAGCCCCTCACGGACCACGAACACGCCTTCGGTCTCTTCCGAGCCCGCGGAGGTGTCCTGCGGGGACAACTCGGTGGAGATCGCCTCGTGTTCCCGCACGGTGAGGGCGATGATGGGGATGGCGAGGGCGGAGTCGCGCGTGGCCGTCACGATCTTGGCCGTTGCCGAGAGGTCCGGACGCACTCCGACCGGCGGGTTGTCGAGTGTCACCTCCACGTCGTAGTCCACCGCCTGATTGGTGCCGCCGGCCTGCGCCGCGGCGGCGAGCACGGCACTCTTCGAGATCTTGGTCACGCGACCCGTGTACGTCGAATCCGGGAAGGCGTCGATCGTCACCTCGGCCGAGTCTTCCATGTGCAGCCGCACCACGTCCGTCTCGTCGACGCGAACGGCGACCTGGATGATGGACAGGTCCGAGATTGTCATCAGGAGCCCCGTTTCCCGGGAAAACGTCCCCGGCACCGCGACCTCTCCTTCTTCGACCGCCACGCGGGTCACCTCGCCGTCCATCGGCGCCCGGAGCACGGTCTTGGCGAGCTGCTCCAGCGCCTCCTGGAGGCCGGCCCGCGCCTGTGCCACCTGATGGTCCGACGAACTCGCGACCGCTTCCGCGACCTCGAAGGACGTCTGTGCCTGCTCCAGCTGCTCATCCGATACGAGGTTCGGGTCCTGCTCCTTGAGCTGCCGGGCGCGCTCGAGCGCGCGCCGGGCCTGATCCCGATTGGCGCGGGATTGCAGTGCCGACGCCTCGGCCGAAGCGAGCAGTGCCCGGGCCCGGGCGACGCCCGCCTCATACTGCGAGGGCTCGATGCGGAGCACGAGATCGCCCCGCTTTACCCAGTCGCCCTCTTCGACGGGAATCTCGATGATGCGACCCGTGATATCGGCACTGATATCGACGGCCCGCTGCGGCTCAATCTGGCCGCTCGCCGTGACTGTGGCCACGAGGTCGCGGCGGTCGACCGCAGAGACGCGGACCGATTCATCCCCGCCGCGGTTCCCGGCCGCATTGAGGGCCACCAGGATGACGATGACGGCCGCGCCGCCACCGAAGATCAGGATCTTCTTGCGCCGTGTCATGATCGTGGCCGTGTCCTAACGCAGCGGCCGTCCCACTGCATTCTCGAGGGTCGCGATTGCGCGGTGATACGCGTAGATGGCGTTAATGTAGTCGGCTTCGGCCTGCTGTGCGGCGAGCTGGGCGTCCAGCAGCTCGAAGAACGTTCCCGATCCCACTCGGTATCGCTCGGTCGCGAGGCGAAGCTGCTCGCCCGCCGCTTCCTGGTTGCGCCCCTGAATGCTGATGGCCTCATACGCCGCCTGTAGGCCGTAGTACGCCTGACTCACATCGGTGCGCACCTGCAGCTCCGTGCCGCGCACCGCCTCGCGCGCGTCGTCCGCGCTCGCCGAGGCCTCGGCGACCTCGAGGGGTCGGCTGAACTGCGTGAAGATCGGTAGCGAGACCGTGAGCCGAGCCGAGAACGGCTGGCTCGTGAAGCTGAACGGGAAGACGTCGTTTCCCTCGCGGATGGCGGCCTCGTCGTCGGGCATGAACGCCAGACTGCTGCAGTCGGCGGTGGGCCCACCGGGGTTCACCAGCCACTGGTTCACGAACTCGCACTGCTGCACCTGGGAAGCGGCGCTTGCCTGGGCGTTCTGAACCAGCGGGTCCACGTTGCGGAACTGCTGGGTGAAGCCCGACCAGCCGGCGCTGAAGGAGAGGGTCGGCAGCCAGGTGGACTTGGCTGCCCGCTCTCCCGCTTGTGCGGCGGACGACTGCGCCCGAAGGGCGGTCAGGTCGGGATTCGCCATGTCCGCCTCGTCCAACAGGCTGCGCAGCTGCCACGTGGGCTCGCCGATCGCGAAGGTGTCCGGCAGCGTCACCGCATTGGGATCCTCCGGCGCCGGAAGCCCGATCAGCTGGAACAGCCGCAGCTTCTCGACGATGACCGCCTGCTCCTGGCGGAGCAGCTGCACCTCGGACTGCCCGAGGGCAACCTCGGCCTGACGCACGTCCAGCAGCGTGTTCTGGCCGACGTCGAACCGGGCCTGCGCCAGGCGCAGGAACTCCTCGTTGCGGGTCACCTGCAACTGCGCCAGCTCCACCTGTGCCTCCGCCTCGAGGACCGCCAGGTACTGCCCGCGCACCGTGGACTCGAGGCTCACCTCCTCGCCGCTCAGGCGCGCCTCCGCGGCGCGATGCCGCGCGTTGGCCACAGCGGGCTGCATCAGGGAGCGACCCGAGAGCTGCAGCGACAGGTTGACGCCGTAGCCGGATCCGATGGTCGAGGACTGCTGCACGAACTCCTCTGTGAGGAAGGTCTGGGAGCCCGACCCGCTGTACCCGACGGACCCGTTCAGCGAGATGCTCGGCACGAACGACGCGTACGCGTTCCGCACGCCCCACTTCGTTCCCACCAAATCATTGGCGGTCTGCCGCAGCAGTGGGTTGAACCTCCGGGCCAGGTCGACAGCCTCGGCGAGCGTGAGCGAGGCAGGGATCTGGGAAGGCTCCTGAGCGCGTGCACCGGAGGGCTGCGCGAAGACGAGCACAGCGAGAAACAACAGAGTTCCCCGTATCATCATGATGCCCTTGCAGTTCTGGTAGAGTGACGTCCCACCTGCCGTACGCGGCGGACCGCCCAGAGGTTTCAACCCGAGACGTCCGGAAGGCTCCCAAGGCAGCATAGGCGGACTCGATGCCAGGAGCAATTGTGCAAGTTGCCCGGTGGTACGGAGTTATGCCGACTACGAGTCCGGCGCCCGCACGACACGGATCCCACGGCGCGGCCACTCGACCTTCATGAGCCGCCCCGCGCCGTCGTACCACACTTCGACGGACTCGCCAGCAGATCGGACCGTCACGTGGTCGAGTGCGAGGCGCCGGTCAGCCACCGTGGTCGACTCCATGCCGCGATCAATGACCTCGATGCTCTCGCCGAGGGTGCCGTCCATCGTAAGGCTGCGGGCCGGACGGCCCGAGGGGGGACGAATCGCCAGCGGAGCGAACACGGAGTCGTCCACCACGATTGGCCGCTCTCTGGCAGGGTACTCTCGGGCGGATTCGGACGTCGCGGTCGCTCTGCGGACCGTCACCCGCCGGGGTCCCACCCCGACCGCCACCCGCAGGAGCTCGCCGTTGCCGACTTCGAACCGCACGACCGTCGGGAACGAGTCCGGACCCATCTCCACTACGCTCACCAGGGTGCGATCGGGTCGGTCCGCCGGATAGAGCGCCGTGCTCGCCACAGTGAAGCCCGACACCCTGGCGGACGTGGTGCCCTGCCTGACTGCGAATTCCTCCCGCCCCACAACCTCGTCGCCACGCATTACGAGGAAGACTCCGCGGTCAAGGGTCTGGGCCTGGGCGCCGAGGGAGGCCGGGACCGTGACCAGCAGAAGGCCCAGGCAGCAGGCGGCGGCTGGGTGAGTGGGGAACGGTGGGCGGTTCATGAGTCGACCGGGGTGTGGAAGATTCGAGCGGCGATGCGATGGTAGATATACCGGTACAGCTCCTCCCCTGTTCCGGCGGAGGCGCGTGTCGGCCGGCCGACCGATCCGGGGCTTCCCTTGGGGATGCTGGCTCGAGCACCGCGGTGATAGCGGCGCACGGCGCCTCGTCCGACCAGGAAGTCACTTGCCAGGTCAGCCTGAACGAGGGATGGATCGACGAACAGCATGAGCGACGTGTCGAGCTCCCCTCCGTGCACGACGGGTCGGTCGCCCCCCTCAGTGGGCAGGGGGACCGAGAAGATATCCACGGTACGGATTCGAGCCTCCTTCGTGCGGATCGTACTCAGGGCTTCCTGATGGGGATCCTGCCCGTGGGCGGTGAGGATGATGAACTCGGTCACGCCGCCGGCTTCCCAGGTCGAAAC
The DNA here is from genome assembly GCA_039584325.1 of Gemmatimonadota bacterium. Classification (GTDB taxonomy): domain Bacteria; phylum Gemmatimonadota; class Gemmatimonadetes; order Gemmatimonadales; family GWC2-71-9; genus JAOTVV01. The sequence goes on along the minus strand of JBDGYA010000009.1, from coordinate 37,072 downwards.
GAGGTCGTTCAGCAAGCGGTGCAGCGTCTTGGAGTGCACGGACGCAGCCCCCGGGAAGTGACTCACCGTCGGGGCATTCACGCCATATTCTATTGTCGGTGCGCGCAGTACCTGGAACTCGGCCGAGAGGTCGTCGGCCAGCCGCTCGACGATCAGCGTGTCGCAGCCGAGCGGCAGATGGGGACCGTGCTGCTCGGTCGTCCCGACCGGCACGATCAGACGCGCGTCGTGGGAGATGTGCCCCCGGACTTCGTCCGGGGTCATACGCTTGATCAGAAGGGGATGTCCGTGGGCCGGAGTCGCGTCAGTCATTGGGAGCTCGCTGTTGCCGCGGAAGCCGCGCTGCTGGCGTTCTGGATGCGCGAGCCGTCCTTCTGGCTGGCGCTCGGGGTGCTCGGTGTGGGTGCCGTTGCGGCGCTCGCGGCCCTGTCCTCCAGGCGACCGGGACCGATACTCACGGCAGTGCTGGCCGGAGCCGCCGCCGGCGCCGTGCTCTCCGTCTCCCTCCGTGTACGCAGCGTCGAGCGGCAATGGCCCGAGGTCCGGGAGGCGCTGATACTCGACGCCAGCAGAGCTCTGGATGCGTCTCTCGCCTCGGCTGTAGCGCTGGCGCGCAGCACCGCCGATTCGGCAGCCGCCCTGGTGGACCTGCCACGGTCGACTGCCATGGAGCGGCTCCAGGACAATCTCCCACCAGGAGGTCCCGAGCACGGCGCGACCGCTATCGATGCTGCCGGCCGGCCGTGGATCTGGGCCGGGCGCCACCGGATCGACCTCGAGCCGAACCCGCAGGAGCTGTCCGCGCACATAACTCCATTCTACGTCGTGCTTGAGGCGCGTCGCCAGGTCGGGGCGGTCACGGCGGTCGGGCACGTGGTGCTGGCCGCCGACAGCGCGGTCCCCGATCGGCAGCAGACGCTGGCCTGGCGCTTCACCGACGACACGGGGTTCCGGCTCGCGTTCTACGACCCGTCTGAGGCACCGGGCGGTACCGACGTGTTCGACTACTGCCTGCCGTCCTGTGCGGTCGGCGCGGGCGAGACGGCACCGGACACCCTCTTCTCCGTGCAGGCCGTTGCGCCATCCCAGGGGTCGCGCAAGCTCGAGATCCTCTCGGACGGTGGCCGGACCGTCGGCGTGCTCGCCACGGTGACGGTCGTGCTGCTCGTCATCGTGGGAGGGCGGTTGGCTCGGTGGGCTGGAGTCCTCGGCGTCTTGGGGCTCCTCCTGTTCACCCCCGTTGGCGAGCGCATCGCGCTCGGTCCGCTGTTCTCCTCAGCGACGTTCTACCTGGGTGCACTTGGTCCGTTCTCCTCGTCCGCCGGGGCGTTGCTGCTCCTGTCCGTGGGGGCGGCAGTGGTTGCACTCCAGCTCTCGAGACGCCCCCTGACGGCCACCGTGCCCGGCGCCCTCGCGGCGGCCGCGATCGCCGTCGCCGCACCGTGGATTCTCGGGCGGCTCGCGACCGGCATCAGCCCGCCGGTGACGGCCATCGGCATAGGCATGTGGATTGGCTGGCAACTCACCCTCATGATGGCGGCCGCCGCACTGGCCTTGCTCGCCTACCTGCTGCTCGGGGGACGGCACGAGGTTCCGCGGTGGCTGGGCTGGCTCGGTGCCGCGCTGGCTGGAGTGCTCGCCGCGATCGGGCTGGCGAGCTGGCGGCCCGAGGCTGGGTGGCCCGTCTGGTACGGGCTCCTGTGGATCCCTCCGTTCTGGCTCGTGATCCAGCCCGCGTCGCGGGTGCGACGGCTCATCTGGGTCGCGGTGCTCGCCGGTTCAGCCTCGGGCATGCTGACGTGGGGTGCGGTGGTGCGCGGACGGCTGCTACTCGCCGAGCGCGATGCCAGTCGGCTCGAGGGAGGCGACCCGGTGGCGATCGGGTTCCTCGAGCGGTTTGTCTCGGACCTCCTCGAGCGGCCACCGCCGAGGACGGAGGCGCAACTCTATTCCCGCTGGCGGCACTCGCCACTCTCCCAAGACGACTACCCGGGAGTGCTGACGGTCTGGGGTGCGGGCGAGACGCGGACCGCGACGCTCGAGCTCGCTCAACTCGATCTCGACTCGGTCGACGTGCGTGTCATGGCCCGGGCGGCGCGCGCCACCGGGCAGCCGATCCTTCGGTCGGTCGAGACGCTGCGGGGGGTACACTACATTGCCGCGTCGCCGTTCCCCGACAGCTCAGTCGTCACAGTTGGGGTGGCGCCGCGTTCCCAGCTGATCGAGCCGGTTCTCGTGGCGCGCTTCCTCCGGGGAGAGCGTCGGCTGGAAGCGCCGTACGCGATGTACCTGGGCGAGCCCGCCGCCGACGAGGCCCCTGACGGAACGGGCCTCACATGGTGGCGCGAGGGCTGGACGCTCCGAGCGACCGACGCCGTCGAGCTCCCGGGGGGAGTCCGTCACCTTCACGCCTCCGTCGAGTTGCACGACCTGTCGCAACTTCTCGTGCGAGGCGCCCTCCTCCTCATCCTCGACGTGGCCGTGCTGCTCCTCGTCGGTGTCCTGGGTCAGGTGATCGCCGGTCACGTGCCTCAGCTCCCGGGGTGGCCCGAGCAGGCCCGGCTTCGATCGTACCGCAATCGTCTCGCGATCGCGCTGGGCGCATTCTTCGTGATCCCGACCCTCGGGTTTGCCACGTGGTCCATCGGCCGCCTGCGGGTGGAGGCGGTGCGTGGGCGGGATCTGTTGACGCAACAGACGCTGAGCGACGCCGTGGGAGCGGTCGGCACTGTGTCATCCGGGGAGGGTGCCAGCCAGGCGCTCGACCAGCTGTCCGATCAGCTCAGCGCCGACCTCATGCTGTACGAGGACGGCGCCCTCCGCTCCGCCAGCGCGGAAGTCCTGGCGCAGCTCGGGTTGCTGTCACCGTTCCTCCCGCCTCGGGTCCACCTCGCCCTCGCCGAGCGCGACGTGCTCGAAATCACAGATGACGCATCCATCGGTGGGCAGCAGACCCGCGTCGGATATCGTGTGCTCGGTCGAGTTGGCCGACAGCTCCAGGTGCTGGCGGTGCCACGGCTCGTGGAGTTCGCGGACATCCAGCGCGAGCAGGAGGACCTAGCCTTCGGGTTGGTGCTCGTCACCCTGATCGGTGTGGGAGGGGCGATCGGTCTCGCCGCCTTTGCCTCCCGCTCGCTTGCGAGACCGGTGCAGTCGCTCGAGAGCGCGGCGGGTGCGGTGGGGCGTGGCGATCCCGTCCCGCCGTTCGATACCGACATCCCCACGGAATTCGTGTCGGTGGTGAATGCGTTCGAGCGCATGGCGCAGGATGTGGAAGCGAGTCAGGATGCGCTGGAATCCGCCCGGCGCCGGACGGCGACGGTGTTGAGTAACGTCGCGACGGGTGTCGTAGCGCTGGATGATGCGATGCGCGTGACGATCGCGAATCCCGCTGCGCAGGCATTGCTCGACACGCCGCTGTTTCCCGGAGCAGAGATCCGGCGGCACACCGAGGGCGCATGGGGGCCCGTGTGGGACTGGGTACGGCTCGCGCTGGCGGAGTCGGAGCCAGCGGAGCGACAGGAGGAGTTCACCGTCGACGTCCGGCGCATTCGCGCGCAAGTCGCGCCGCTCCAGACCGAAACCCGGGGCTGCGTCGTCGCGCTCGATGACGTTACGGAGATCACCCAGGCCGTGCGCGTGCTGGCCTGGGGGGAAGTCGCCCGACAGGTTGCGCATGAGATCAAGAATCCGCTGACGCCCATTCGGTTGGGCGTTCAGCACCTCCAGCGCGCCCGCCGGCAGGGGAGTGCGGACTTCGATGCGACACTCCAGCGCACGGCGCGCCAGATCCTCGCGGAGATCGAGCGGCTCGACGCCATCGCCCGGGCGTTCGCGCGGTTCGGCACTCCGCCCACGGAGGCAGGCCCGCTCGAGGTCATCGATCTCGCCGCCGTCGCGCGCGATGCCGCCGCCCTGTACGCCCTCGGTGGGGGAACGTCCGTGACGGTGCGGGCGGACCAGGCGATGCCGGCCCGCGTACGCAAGGACGAAGTCAAGGAGGTGCTGATCAACCTCGTCGAGAACGCCCGGGACGCGGGAGCCAACTCCGTGGACATCGTCGTGCTCAAGGCTGACGAGGGTGGGGTGCGTCTCGACGTGACGGACAACGGCAGTGGGATCGCCGGTCATGATCTGCCGCACGTGTTCGAGCCGCACTTCTCCACGACCACGAGTGGGACCGGACTCGGCCTCGCCATCTGCCGCCGGCTCGTGGAGTCGTGGGGGGGGAACATCACCGTGATGAGCGACGTCGATCGCGGAACCACCGTGACGATCTCCATGCCGCCTCTGACCATGGAGGCCGGGGAATGACGCAGCCGCGGTTGCCACGCCACGGGAACGCTCGTTCGATCGCGGACAGAGGACCGGGATGATGCCTGTCGACCAATCCCGGCGGAGCGCACTCGTCGACTCGGCGCACGCGGTGTTCCGGGGGGAATTCGGTGATCGCACCGATGTCGCCGTGGCACTGGCGCCGGGGCGCGTGAATCTCATTGGGGAGCACACCGACTACAACGGCGGCTTCGTGCTGCCGATGGCGATCGACCGGTATGTCGCCATCGCATTTGCCAGGAGTGAGGGGCGACGGGTGCGCGCTCACGCCGTGCGGTTCGGCGAGACCGACAGCATCGAGCTGCCGGTACCGAAGCCCGTGGGCGCCGGTCACTGGAGTGACTACGTGGCCGGCGTGGTGGCGATGTACGCGCGGGCCGGCGATCCGCCGCCTGGGCTCGACCTCGCCATCGTCGCGGATTTGCCGGTCGGGGCCGGCCTTTCCTCCTCGGCAGCCGTCGAGCTGGCCACGGCGCGGGCGCTGACCGCGGCCACCGATCGGGCGTGGGATCCGATCGAGGCCGCACAGCGCTCCCGGGATGCGGAGCATGACTTCGCGGGTGTGCCGTGCGGCATCATGGATCAGCTCGTCGTCGCCGCTGCCCGGGAGGGCACCGCCATGCTCGTCGACTGCAGGACGCTCGACAGACGCTATGTCCCGATTCCGGCGGAGCTGCGTGTGGTGGTTCTGGATACCGGCGTCGGCCGGTCCCTCGCAGCGGGCGGATATGCGGATCGGCGCGGAGCGTGTGAGGCAGCCGTGCAGATCCTGCGGCGGCATGATCCGGGCGTCGTCGCGCTGCGGGACGTGGACGGTGCGTTGCTCGATCGGGCGCGCCACGATCTCGACGACGAGGAGTTCATGCGGAGCCAGCACGTGGTCGCGGAATCGCCGCGCGCCGTCGACTGCGCTCGAGCTCTCGAAACCGGAGACGTGGAGCGGTGCCGACGGCTGCTGGTCGATTCGCACTGGAGTCTGCGGGACCTGTACCAAGTCTCCTGCCCGGAGCTCGATCTGATGGTGTCCCTGGCCTGCGCCCACGAGGGCTGTATCGGGGCACGGCTCACGGGCGCGGGATTCGGCGGCAGCGCGGTCGCACTTGTCCGCCTGGACGCGGTGGATGATTTCGTCGCTCGCATCGGGTCCGCGTACGACGGGATGACGGGCCGGCGCGCGGCGCTGCACGTGTGTCGCCCCGTGGACGGAGTCGCGATCGTGTGACGCCACGGACAGCGGCGTTCATTAGACTCCTCTAAGAAGCGGAACACCAAGTGGGGTCGGGCGGTTACACCTCGTGAGCGCGGGAGTGCAACCCCTTCACGATGCGAGGACATCGATGCTCATCAGGCGTCCCGACGATATCACGGCCGCGGAGATCACGAGCGAGGCCGACTACTGGAGCAGGCGTACGTTCATGGGCGCCGCTGGCACGCTGGCTGTGGGTGCGGCGGTCGGTCTCGCAGCACCCGGGAGTCTGCTCGCTCGAGCCGGTGGACCGTATCGCTCCAGGCAGGACGACGGGTTGACGCCGCTCGAGGATGTCATCAGTTACAACAACTTCTACGAGTTCGGGACCGGGAAGGACGATCCGGCGCGGAACGCGCACACTCTGCGCACGCGACCCTGGACGCTCGAGGTCGAAGGCGAAGTGCACCGTCCCCGCACCTTCGCAATCGAGGACCTGTGGAAGACGTTCCCGCCGGAAGAGCGCATATACCGGCTACGCTGCGTCGAAGCGTGGTCCATGGTGATTCCGTGGCTCGGGTTCCCGCTGCGCGATCTGCTGAGCGCGGTCGAGCCGACCTCGAACGCGCGCTTCGTGGAGTTCACGACGCTACACGATCCGGAGCAGATGCCAGGGCAGCGGCGGGACGTGCTTCCGTGGCCGTACGTTGAGGGGCTACGCTTGGACGAGGCGATGCATCCACTGACCATTCTGGCACTCGGGCTCTACGGCAAGGCACTGCCGAATCAGAACGGCGCCCCGGTGCGGCTCGTCGTGCCGTGGAAGTACGGCTTCAAGAGCGGTAAGTCGTTGGTCCGGATCCGACTCACGCGTGAGCAGCCCGCGACGACCTGGAACGTGGTCGCGCCCCGCGAGTACGGGTTCTACGCGAACGTGAACCCCGAGGTCGACCACCCTCGCTGGAGTCAGGCGCGCGAGCGGCGGATCGGCAAGCTGCGGCGGCGCCCGACGCTGCCGTTCAACGGCTACGCCGAGCAGGTGGCATCCCTGTACGCGGGGATGGATCTCCGGCGGAACTACTGAGGTAGCGGTGACGCAAGGGCAGGTTGTCCGGCGGATCGTGCGGCCCGTCGTGTTCCTCGGCGCGTTGCTGCCGCTCGGGGTCCTTCTGCTCGATATGGCGACGGGTAGCCTCGGTGCCAATCCCGTCGAGACCGTCACTCACCGGACCGGATTCACCACGCTCACCCTGCTGATGGTCACCCTGTCGGTGACGCCCGTTCGGAAGCTGACCGGCATCGGCGCGCTGGCGGTGCTGCGGCGGCCGCTCGGGTTGTTTGCCTTCTTGTACGCATGCCTTCACCTCGTGACCTACGCGGTCGATCAGACGTACCTGTCGGGGCTCGGTCTCTCCCTGTCAGCGATCGCAGAGGACATCGCGGAGCGTCCGTACGTCACCGTCGGGCTCACGGCGTTCGTGCTGCTACTTCCTCTGGCGCTGACGTCCACCAAGGGCTGGATCAAACGGCTCGGCGCCAAGCGGTGGCAGCGATTGCACCGCCTAGTCTACGTCTCAGCCGCACTGGGTGTGCTGCACTTCGTCTGGCTGGTGAAGGCGGACCTGTTCCGGCCGCTGGTGTTTGCGGCGGTGCTTGCCATGCTGTTCGTCTACCGCCTCGTGGTCGGCGGGGGTCGGACAGGCTCACGCGTCCGCGCGGAACCGACACCTTCGTCCGACGCATCCGGCGAACGGCGGGTCAGCTTGCGATCCTGAAACCGATGGCGAGGGTGCGGCGGATGCCGGGCCGATCGAATGCCGTGTCGTACTTCGTATCCAACAAATTGTCGATCCGGCCGTAGAGCTCGATCGGTCCAGCGAGCCGATAACGCAGATAGAGCCCGAGCAACGCGTACGGATCGATGTCTACGCGATCGCCACTGAATCGCTCCGTCAGTGTGATCTGCGATCCGACTACCCGTGCGCGAACCATCCCCGAGAAGCGCGGCGTGGCGTTCCACTGGACGAAGCCACTGCCCGTGAAAGTCGGCCGGAATGGGAGGGCGGAGTCGGTCGGAAACGCCCCGTCCGCGAGGCCGGCATTGTCGAGCATCCTGCTCGCGAGCCAGGCGCCGTCGACCCCCAGCGTCCACCGTGATGCTGGCTGGGCGTTGACCTCGACCTCGACTCCTTGAACCTTGGCGCTGCTCAGGTTTCGGTACATCAGCCGTTCGTCGATCTCGCTCGGCACCAACTGGATGAGACCGTCGAACTGCTGGCGGAAATACGCGACGGACAACTCGATGCTCCGGAGTCGGTACAGCGCAGCGCCGAACTCCCAGCTCACGCTCGTTTCGGCCGTGAGGTTCGGATTCGAGACGATGAAGGGATTGTCCTGATACTGCTGCTGCAGATTGGGGGCCTTGAATGCGCGGCCGAGCGTGCCCCGCGCGGTCAGCCAGCCCGGGACCACGTCGACGGAGGCGGACATCCGGGGCGTCAGCTCCGCATCGATGTCCTCGAACTTCTCGACTCGGAAGCCGAGCAGGAACCGGGCGCGTGACCCTAGGGCGAACTGTGCCTCGCCGAACCCCGCAACGCTGGCACGGTCGAGTTCCAGCACTCCGTCTCCGAAGTCGCCCGCGGTCTCATCGGTGAGGTGTTCATGCTCCACGCGGCCACCGAGTGTCAGGTCCAGGCGTTTGACAAACGTCCCGGGGGAAAGCTCGATCGTGCTCTGGTAATCGACAGCCTGGCGTCGCAGGCGGCTGTCGAGGATGAAGTTCGCGTCGAAGACGAAGAAGTCGTACGGACCCGAGCTTGCGACGTCGTCGAACGTGTCCTCGAAGAGAAAGTCCTCCCGATAGAGCGAGGCTCGCAGTCGGTGCGACCATGTCCGCGTCGGATGGAACGCGGCCTCGACCGATCCGATCAGACGCTGCCGCTCATCCCGAGCGTTGGAGTCAAGCGGAACCCGAGTGGCACCGGGGTCCCGCACCGGCAGGCTCGACTCGATGTCCATGTACCGGAGGAGCGCCAGCAGTTCCCACTTGGCGTGTGGAGACGCATCGAGCCGCAGGGACGCGTCGCGCGTCCACGTGGCGTGCGGCCACTCGTAGATACCGCGATTGTAGATGAGCCCGATGCCGCCCGAGTACTGGACGACGTTGCTTCCTCCGCCGAACGCTGCGTCACCGCGAAAGCTCCCGCCAAGGTCCTTGGCGGTCGACCCTTCGAGACTTCCGCGCATCGCAAGCGGTCCGGGACGGCCGCGCCGCGTGATGAACTGCGCTGTCCCGCTCACCGCCGACGACCCGTACAGCGAACTCTGCGGTCCCCGGACGATCTCGATCCGCTCGACGTTCGTGAGCGAGAGCCCCTGGAAGTCGAAAAAGCCACCGTTTTGATTGATGGGGACACCGTCCATCAGGATTTGAGTGAAGACTTCCTCCCCGCCGCGCAACTGGAGAATCGTGGGCCCACCTGGCCCCGCAGCTTCACCGACGAACGCGCCCGTAAGACCGCGCAAGGCATCCGCGGCATACAGTGGTTGCCTCGTACTGAGTTGGGAGTCGGTGACCACCGAGACGGCGAGGCCAAGGGCGGATGCCCGAGATGGTGTTGCCGTCCCGGTGACGATGACCGGTCCGAGTCGGAGTGGCGCGCGCAGTGAGTCGGTGGACGATGCGCTAGAATCCGGGTCCTGGCCCCAGAGGGGTCCCGCCGCTGAAAGGCAGAGGAGAGCGACACAGAGCGTTCGGAGGATCATGCCAGCGAGCCCGCACGGTGGGTGCAGGTATAAGATGCGTGGACAATCCCGGTCGTGGAAGTCCCCATTGTGATGTTGTCACGTGCGGGAGGGTTGGTGCCGTTCTTCGCCGGGAACGTGCTGCTCGGGAGCGGGCTCTTCTTCCATGCCTTCCTGTACAATTTCTACCTTGCCGGACTGGGCCTGGACGAATCAGTGATGGGACTTGCCGCGGCATCACTGACAGCGGGCGGGCTCGTTGCCCTCCTTCCCGCTGGGCGGCTCGTAGATCGACTCGGTGTGCGCATGGTCCTGGTGTCGGGCACGCTGTGCGCAGGTCTCGGACTGACTGCTGGTGCCGTGGTCGAACGGCCGGTAACTGTCTACGCCGCCGCATTCGTTGCGGGTATGGGCGCAGTGACATGGCGTGTCTCGATGGGGCCCTACATCATGGCGTGGACCGCTGCGGCTCAACGGTCGCGCGTGTTCTCATGGAACGTGGCGCTGTTGGTCGGCAGCGGGGCCGTCTGGATGATCACGGGAGGGGCGCTCGCGGAATGGCTGCAAGCAGGGAGCACGTTCGGTCCCGTGGAAGCGCATCGGGTGACCCTGCTCGGCGGTGCGGGACTGACGATACTGGCCATCCCCCTCTTCGTGATCGCCTGCCGAGGAAGGCCGGCCGCTGGCCCCGCACACGCGTCAGACTCGGTGGACACGGTCTCCGGTGTCAACAGCCGCCTCGAGCCGCTCGCACCGAGCGTTGTCGCCGTTGCATTTTGGATGCTGGGCCCGGCGCTCGTCCTGCCGTTCTTCAACATCTTCTTCTCCCGCGAGTACCAGCTCGATGTGACGCTCATCGGCACCGTGTTCGGCATCGCGCATCTGGCGACGGCGCTGGTGATGGTCGGCAGTGGCGAACTTGCAGGACGACTGGGGCCGCGCCGCGTGCTTGCCGCCTGGACGGCGGTGTTCCCACCCGTCCTGTGGATGCTGGCGGCAGTGGGCTCCGTCGAGCTTGCGATCGGGCTCTACTTCGTTCAGGGAGCGGTGTCACCGGCGACGAATCCGCTGATCGATGAGATTCTGTTGAGCCGGGCCCGGCCGTCACAGCGAGGGGCAGTCTCGAGCTGGCGCAATGCTGCCACTGAGATCGCGGGCATCGTCGGCGCCGGCGCGGGCGGAGTGGTCCTGCGGCAGTCGTCGTTCGACCTGCTTTTCGTGCTCGCCGGTTCGGTCGGCTTGATCGCGGGGCTGGCACTCTGGCTCGTTCTCCGCCGGCACGCACGCGGCTGAGGGCGGATAATGGGGATGCGAGTAGTGCAGGTTAGCTTCTTTCGAGACCGAATGGGTCGCGACCCGGAGATGCTCCTGCGAGCGTGGCCGACACTCTCCGATGTGGCCGAGGCGGTGGTGCACGCCGGCGCTGACGTGGTGGTCGTGCAAGCGGCCGACCGGGATACGACCGTCGAGCGGAACGGGGTCGCGTATCACTTCGTTCACGATGTCTGTGCACCGCTCCCCGGCACCCGCCAGTGTCATGTTCTGCCCCGACGCCTGGTCCATCGGCTGCAATCGCATGGCCCCGACGTCGTGCACGTCCATGGGTTCACGGCTCCGATCGCGACGTGGTGGCTGCAGCGGGCAATGTCGAGCACGCCGCTGCTGGTGCAGGATCATGGCGGCATCCCCGCGAGGGGCTGGCGACGGGCCATTGCTGCGCGCTGCTACCGCGGTGTGTCGGCGGTGAGCTTCACGGATCAGGAGCAGGCCCGCCCCTTCTTGGAGGCCGGCATCGTGCGAACGGACGTGCCGGTCTTCGACGTGCCCGAGTCGTTCTCGCGGTTCACGCCGGGGGATCGCGGAGAGGCTCGGAGGCGGATCGGTGTGCACGGTGCGCCGTGCATAGCATTCGTCGGCCGCCTGAATGCCAACAAGGATCCGCTCACGGTGCTCGAGGCCTTCGCGCGCGCCTCGGGCTCACTGCCCGATCCCCATCTCTGGTGCTGTTACGGGGAAGCGCCGCTGCTCGACTTGGTGGACCGTCGCATCGCCGAAGATCCGGCGCTGCGGGGCAGGGTGCACCTGCTCGGCCCGCTCCCGCACGCAGATGTGGAGCTGCTGTTGCGCGCCAGTGACTTCCTCATGCTGGGGAGCCACCGCGAGGGGAGCGGCTATGCCGTACTGGAGGGACTCGCCTGCGGGGTCACCCCGATCGTCACCGACATTCCGTCGTTCCGACGTTTGACCGATGAAGGACGCATCGGATCAATCACCCCTCCCGGCGACGCCCCTGCCATGGCTCGCGGACTGCGCGAGTGGTGGGACGTTCCCCTTGACGTTCGGCGGCAGCAGGCGCTCACGTTCTCTGCGCGGGAGCTCTCTCTTGCCGCTGTTGGACGTCAGCTCCGAGCCATGTACGAGACCGTGGGGTGCGGGCAGTGAGAGTGGCCTGGGTCGTTCCGGGTGGAGTGGATTGCTCCGGGGAGCGCCGGATCATCCCGGCACTCCTCTGGCTGATGCGGCGAATCTCCCGACGCGTGGATCTACGGGTATTTAGCTTGCGGCAGGAATCGAGGCGAAGTCGGTTCGTCCTGTCCGGCGTGCCGGTCGACAACATCGGCGATACACTCACCCGCGTGCGTGCGGTCGCGCTGATGGTCGCCGCACACCGGGAATGCGGCTTCGATCTCGTGCACGCGTTTTGGGCGGGTGCACCGGGTGAGATCGCGATTGCCGTTGGCGCCCTCATCCGCCGTCCGGTACTCGTGCACGTCGCCGGGGGGGAGCTGGTCAACCTCCCCGACATCGGCTACGGCGGATACCGCACGCAGTTCGGACGCGCCCGCAGGCGGTTCGTGGTCCGCAGCGCAGATGTGGTCTCAGCGGCGAGCCACACGGTCATCGATGCCGTGCGCCGACTTGGCCGGCGGGCCGAGCGGGTTCCACTCGGCGTGGGATTGGAGGACTGGCCACCGCGACCACCGCGTCCCCGTGACCCGAGCCGTCCGGCTCGCCTGGTGCATGTGGGGAGCCTCAACCGGGTGAAAGATCAACTGACCATGATCCGAGCGCTGGCGCGTCTTGCCGCTTCTGGGGTACGCTTCCACGCTGACGTCGTGGGACAGGATACGCTGAAGGGAGCCGTTCACCGCCTCGCAGGCGAATCCGGTATTGACTCACACGTCACCTTTCACGGCTTCCTGACGCAAGCCGAGCTGCGACCCGTGCTCGAGGCGGCCGATCTGCTCGTCGTCTCCTCACGGCACGAGGCGGGTCCGGTCGTGTTGTCGGAGGCTGCAGCCGTGGGAGTACCGACCGTCGGTACCGGGGTCGGGCAGATTCGAGACTGGGCGCCCGAGGCAGCCGTCACCGTGCGCGTGGCCGATCCGGTGGCGCTGGCCGACGCGATCGCGGCCGTACTGGGAAACGAGGAACGCCGCCTGGCGATTGCCGCAGCCGCACAGAACCGCGCGCGCCGTGAGGATGCCGACTGGACGGCGGCGCGTTTCCTGGCGCTCTACGCTGACGTGCGCGAGTATGGAGGCCCTTTGGCATGACCGCCGACTTCGAGCACGATCCGTGGGCCGATCCGCTCGGACGAGACATTCGGTGCGGGCACGCGGTAGAGATCCCGGTGCTGGGAATTCGAACGCGTTTCGAGTCCAATGCTCCGGTCGTTGTCGACATTGCCACAGAGGGACTCGGAGCGTGGACGCAAGTCCTTGACGGCGAGCCGGCCGCGGACGTCGGCCCCGTGACCGTGCGAATCGTCCTCGACGAGGCATTGGGCGACGCGGCGCACCGGCGTCTCACGTATCGCATGCCGGACGCGGAACGACTGCTCATTGGAGGACCGGGCGTGGTCGCGACGGCAGACATCGCCCGCCTGCAGAGCGTGGCGCATGTGGCGCCGGCGCTGGTGCACGACCGGGAGCATTTTCGCTACGCCGTGCTGGAAGCGCTGGCGATGTTCCATCTGACCGTGTTGGACCGGCAACCGATTCACGCTGCGGGACTCGAGCGGGACGGCCATGCGGTACTGCTCGTGGGTCCCGCGGGGGTCGGCAAGAGCAGCTTGACGTACGCCGGAATGCGTGAGGGATGCCGGCTCCTCGCGGAGGACATGGTCTGGGTGCAGCTTCGCGATCGATTCGCCATCTGGGGGCTCGCGACGAGGATGCAGCTGCCGGTCGGGGCTACCGCGTTCTTTCCGGAGCTTCGGCAGTTGCGGCCACTGGTGATGTCGAGCGGGGAAGAGAAGCTGGTCGTCCCCGTCGGGGCGGAGCGTGCAGTCGATCGGGGTCGTGTCGACAGGGTCAGCGTGTGTCTCCTCAGCCGTCGGGGTGGGAGAGCGGCGGTGCTGGAACCGGCGACTCCCGCCGAAATCGCAACAGCGCTCAGTGATCTCGAAACCGGCTTCGATCTGTTCCGTGAGACCATCGGGCCTGCCATCGACCGGTTGAGCCGCTCTCCCGGATGGCGGCTCTCGCTCACGGACGATCCCCGTGACGCCATTCCCGAACTGCACCGGCTGTTCCGCGAGCTGGCGGGCGTCGCGGAGTGACGGCGAGCCGCCGCCCCTCCACCGGCATCGTGGCGGACGTACGGGGGGCCCTCGCGCTGCGCACCTGGGCCCTGGCTGCGCTCGCCGGACGCGCAGACGCCGCGTGTCCCGATGCGTCGTCGGCTGCCTGGAGCCTCTTCCTCGAGGGTGAGCGGTGCGGGCTGCCGCTGGTCCGGCTGCTCGAGAGTGGGCGTGGCCTCACTGGCATATCGCGAGAGCGGATCGGCCAACTCCGGATGCGCGCTGAGGCGGAGCGCGCGCGGATCAAGTCTGCGCAGCGTCATCTGCGGGCCCTCGCGGTGATCGGGCATCGTCACGGATGGCCCGTCGTGGTGTTCAAGGCTGCCGCCGCCGCCCTGGATCCGATTCGCGCCGTCGACATGGAAGATGTCGACGTCCTGGTGCATCCCGATCACGTGCACGCTGTGGCCGCGGAGCTGAAGCGCGCGGGATACTCGGATGCAGGCGGCGGAGCCAGTGCCCGCCACATCTCCGGGATGAGCGATGGCGATCTCCTCAAGATCGATGTGCACTTCACGCTGGACTTCGACGGTGGTAGGCTCGACCGCAGTGTGTGGAACGGCACCCGGCCCTGTTCTGAGCATGCGGGTCTGTGGACCCTCGCCCCCGCCGACCACGTGCAGCTCATGCTCAGCCATGTCGTCGTCGAGCATCCGAATCGTCGGAGCAACATCAGGGAGCTGCTGCTCCTCGCATCGCAGCTCGCCGACTCACCGGAGACACTGTGCGACGTTGAGCAGCGCATCGCGTCGCATCCGGAGCGCGACGCCCTCGTGGCGGTTCTTCGCGAGGCGGGTGCCCTCCATCGCGGAGAGCCGGTGTCGCATGCCTCCCACCGGGACGCAGCTGCGACCTATGCCGTGCGACACCTTCTGCATCGGTATGAGTTGCCAACGGTACTGATGCAGTGGTCCTACCGGACGTCATTTGCGATCCTGCTCGGCAGTGCTGCGCGGCGTGGCTTCTGGCAACGGCTGCTCGTCCGACAAGGTCGCTCGCAGCACAAGTGGCTGGCTCGCCTGGAGGATCGGTATCCGCTGCCGGGGATGGCCGTGCGACTTGCCGGTCGGCTCGCCGGTGCCCTGGCGAGCCTGGTCGTCGCTCTCCCGGTCAGCGTGTTGGCGATCCTTGCGCGTCGGCACGCGATGAGTGAGCACTAGCGGGCTGAATCGGACTGGCGCCCCACCATATATTGTCCAACGACCGTCCGGAGCAGCTGTTCGTCCAAAGGAGCAATCGTGTCGAGACTCGTGAGAGTACGCTTGGCTGTAGTATCGGCCGTCATGTGGTTCGCTGCAGCCTGCGGCGAGCAGGCCGGCCCCCCCGACGGAGGCGCGCTCGCGGCCATCACCACCGAGGATCTGCACCGGCGCATCGGGATCCTCGCCGCCGACTCCATGGAAGGGCGCAGCCCCGCCTCCAGGGGCGAGGAGCGGACGGTGGCGTATCTGGAGCGCGAGTTCCGGACGATGGGTCTCGAGCCGGCCAACGGTGACAGCTACGTCCAGGGGGTGCCCCTGGTCTCGATCGCTACCGACCCGACCGCGGCGACCTTCACGGTGCGCGGGGATGGCGGGACCTCGCGCTTCACCTATGGCTCGGAGTTCATGGCCTGGACCACGCGGGTGGTCGAGTCCGTCCGCGTCGACAACGCAGACATGGTCTTCGTCGGGTACGGCATCGTCGCCCCGGAGTACGACTGGAACGACTATGCCGATGTGGACGTCACGGGGCGAACCGTCGTGATGCTGGTCAACGATCCGGGCTTTGCCACGCAGGACCCGAACCTGTTTACCGGCAACGCCATGACCTTCTACGGCCGGTGGACCTACAAGTTCGAGGAAGCGGCGCGGCAGGGGGCGGCGGCGGCCATCATCGTCCACGAAACCGACGCGGCCTCCTACCCGTGGGCCGTCGTGCGCGGCAGCTGGAGCGGTGAGCAGTTTGATCTGGTACGGGCGGACAGCAACATGTCCCGCGTCGCGCTTGAGGGATGGGTATCGCAGGAGACGGCGCGCGTCCTGTTCGAGCGGGCGCGCCTCGACTTCGACGCGCTGCAGGAGCAGGCAGCCACGCGGGAGTTTCGCGCCACAGCCATGCGGCTGCAGGCGGCGTTCACTCTCGAGAACACGGTTCGCCGCTCCACCTCCCGCAATGTGGTGGGCGTTCTGCCGGGGACGGAGCGCCCCGACGAGTACGTGATCTGCGTGGCGCACTGGGACCACCTCGGTATGGATCGCTCGCTGGACGGCGACCAGATCTATAACGGAGCGCAGGACAACGCGACGGGCACGGCGGGGCTGTTGGTCCTCGCCGACGCATTCGCGCAGGCGGATCCGGCGCCCCAGCGATCGATCGTGTTCCTCGCGGTCACCGCCGAAGAGCAGGGGCTGCTCGGATCGGCGCACTACACCGACAACCCGCTGTTCCCGCTCGACCGGACGGTCGCGGCGGTCAACATGGACGTGCTGAACGTGTACGGGCCGATGAACGACGTCACGGTCATCGGACTCGGGCAGTCGGAGCTGGACGACTATGTGGCCGCGGCAGCCGAGGCGCAGGAGCGCCGCATCCGACCCGACCCCAGTCCGTCGGCCGGATCCTACTACCGGTCCGACCACTTCAACTTCGCGAAGGTCGGCGTGCCGGCCCTCTACGCAGACGTCGGCGTCGATCACGTCGAGCGCGGCGAGTCATGGACCCGCGAGCAGATGGATCGGTACGAAGCCGAGTACTACCACAAGCCGTCCGACGAGTACGACCCCGCCTGGGATCTCCGGGGGGCCGTGGACGACTTGCAGCTGATCTTCCGCGTCGGGTATCGCCTGGCCAATGAGGAAACGTGGCCCAACTGGAGCGAGGGCAGCGAGTTCAAGGCGGCGCGGGACTCCATGATGGCGGGGAGGGAGTGAGCGTCCCTCGGCGATCGGACGACGACGGGGCCGGTGTCTGCCGGCCCCGTCGGGCTCCGCTCCTGTCAGCCCTGGGGTGGAGGCTCGAGGACCCCGATGTACGGCAACGCGCGGTAGTCCTCGGCGTAGTCCAGGCCGTAGCCCACGATCCAGACATCGGGAATGTCGAAGCCGACATAGTCGATCGTGACGTCCACCTCGTGCCGGTCCTTCTTCCGCACGAGCGCGCACGTTTGTACGGACGCCGGCTCCCGCGTGTTGAGCAGTTCGAGCAGGTAGTGCAGGGTCAGCCCGGTATCGACGATGTCCTCGATGATCAGCACATGCTTGCCCTCGATGTTCTGACGCAGGTCCATGATGACGCGGACGGCACCGCTGTGCGTCGTCTTCATGCCGTAACTCGAGAGCGCCATGAACTCGATCTCGCGGCGCACCGTGAGGTGCCGGGCGAGATCGGCGAGGAAGACGAACGCCCCCTTGAGCACACCGACCAGGGTGAGCGACTTGCCCTCGTAATCGCGTGAGATCTCTGCCGCCAGCTCGCGGACTCGGCGCTGAATGTCGGCTTCGGATATCAACGTGCGTAGCTCGGTCATCGGTCTGTCCACAGTCGAACGGTGTGCACGATACGGCCGCTGCCTGCCGGCATGCGGACCGCCAGCGACATCAGGGATTGCCCCTCCGCCGAAAGCGTGGCTCCCTCGACTCGCAGCGGCAGGGGCGTGCGGAGCCATACGCGATACGCCTGCCCGGCCCGTCCGTCCAGCGTCAGTTGCCACGCACCGTCCGGCGACCCACCGTCATGCCGGAAATCGAGGATACGCAGCCCGCCCGATGTCTGGCCCGGTATCAACCTCACCGTCGGCGGCACCAGGGCCACCCCGCCGGACCAGGATGCCTCGAAGCGCGTGGCCTCGGCCGAGAGACGTTGAATGCGGGTCAGGCCGATCTCGTGAGGCGTGCGGGAAACGACTTCGCGACCCGATCCCTCCGCCGATCCCGATGAGTGCCGGACCGCGTCCGCTCCGGGGGGGAACGCGTCCACCAGCTGCAGCTCGATGGGCGGCCCGCGGCGACGTACCGTCGTGGTGCGAGCGGTATCTGACTGCACGATCTCCACATCCAGCGTCGTCGCACCGACCCGCAGGTTCCGGATGACCACGTGTCCCCACTGCGGCGGGAGTTGCGGAGCGAGCCGAGCGCGGCCTCCCGGGGCGTCCGGCTCCCACCCCACCAATCCCATCACGACCGGCGAGAGGAGCATCGACGTCGCAAAGAACTGTTGCGGTACCGCCGTATCCAGGGGACGGTAGAAGCGGCCCGACAACAGTTCGGGATGCCGGCCCCGCGCCCAGTCGAACGTGAGCTGCTTCAGGGCATCGATGAGCCCGAACCCGGACCACGGGCGGCGATAGGTGTACTGGCCCCAGATCACGAACCCGGTCACGAACGGCCACACCGCACCGTTGTTGTAGTGCATCGGATCGTACAGGGCGCTGCCGGTCGAGAGGATTCGGGCGCCCCAGTCTGCCGTAATCGAGTCGGTCGCGAGCTTAGTGAGCGTCCGGTCGGCACGGGTCGAGTCGAGCAGACCGAACGCCGCGGCGGTAGCCGGCCACACGGTGAGATTGTCGTTCGTGCGTCCGGAGGTCAGGATTCCGAATGCGTGGTGCCCGTCCGATTCCCGCCAGTACATCGCATTGAGTGACCGCGCTGCCCGCTCGTGGAGGGCCGCTGTTTCCCGGGCCAGATCGACCTGGCCCCGGGCGGTGGCCAGGTCCGTCATCGCCTCGAGTGCCTCGATCCAGACCGCAGCGAGATAGATGTCCTGGTGCATGCCTTCGCCGAGTGCGCCGACCTCGATCGCTCCGAGGTTGCCCGGTCCGTTCTCGATGATGCCGTCACCGTCCGTCTCCCGGGTGAGACACCACCGGTAGGCACGCTCGGCGGCGGGCCACAGCTCGTCAAGCAATGCGGTGTCGCCCGAAGCGCGCCAGTAGCGCCACAGCGCCACCAGCCAGAACGGCGTCGTGTCGGCGTGATAGTACGCGTAGGGATAATCCGTGAACCACGGGATATGTGCTGCCGCCTGGCTGATCTCGTGCGGGATCTTGCCGTCGTCACGCTGGTACGTGGCGAGAAACAGCAGTCCTTGTGCGACCTGGTCCCACAACCCCGTTGCATCCATCGCGAACGAGTTGATCGCAGCATCGCCGCCGAAAAACCAGCCGAAGCCCGCGCGCAGCCCGGTACCCGATGGTCCCCAGCCGGCCACCAGCCCACAGCCGAGATCGGGATTGCAGGTGAGCGCCTCGTCCAGATTCACCTTGGCCCATTGGAAGGCGAGATCGAGATCGTCGTCGGGGGTGTCGAGCGTAGTCGTCTCTGTCAGCAGCGCGCTGACGTGGCGCAGCTTCTGCCGGTAGAGTGCTTCCGCATCCCGTAGTAGCCGCCGGTAGCGGGCAACGACCGCGTCGCGCGACTCGATGCCCCCCGCGATCGCGATCGGGATGAACTCGCCGCGGGCGCGTGCGGTGTCCACGGGGATGACGAAGGTGCTGGGCGCGTCCGGCAGGGCATGGGCCGGATGCTCCGACGCCGCCGCCGCCCACGGTGATCCAATGAGCGCGCTGCGGCGCCGTTGACTCTCCGATAGCACGAACGCCCGCTCCTCGGCGTTCCAGAAGACATACTGGCCACCGAATGCACCAGGCCACGCATCCTGCAGCACCATCTGGAAGCCGACGATGATTTGGAGCGGGCGAAGGGTCTCCACGTCCAGCAGCACGAGCAGTCCCCGCTCGTCGAGCGGTGCCAGGATGTGCTGCCGGACCGTGAATGTCGCGTGACTGTACGTGATGGTCGTGATCTCGGGTCGGATGTCCACCGTTCGCGCGACGTCGGACCCACGTACGGGCTCCATGTAGTCGGGGATCACGAACGACAACTGGAAATCGGACGCGAGCTTGAGTGGATGCACCCACAGCTCGGCCTCACCCGTCTCGACGCCCAGCCACGCCGCCGCCCGGCCGATCACGCCGACGTATTGGCGAGGTCGGACGTCACCGTGCAACGTGATGGGCGAGGATTCGATCGTGAACTTGGACACGGCCGGCAACGACTGTTGCGCGCCGGCCGCTGGGGCCGCGATGACGATCAGCGTCGCGAGCAGACGGCGTGCGGTCTGGAATCCGCACCGCATCGCTCGAATGCTCACGAGCGATAGTTCCCGAACGTCAGCTCGATCCCGTAATCCTGCCCCCGCAAGAACGCGATCACCTCCTGCAGAGTGTCACGCGACGGGCTGGTGACACGGAGCTCCTCACCCTGAATGGCGACCTGTGTCTTCTTATAACCCTGCGACTTGACGTCCTTCACGATGCGGCGGGCGACCTCCTCCGGGATGCCCTGCTGCAGCGCAACGACGCGCCGCACTCTGCTGGCCGCCGCCGGCTCGCTCTCGCTCTCGTGCAGGTTCTTCACCGGGACCTTCCGACGGACCATCTTCCCGCGCAGTACCTCCGAGAGCGCCTTCATGCGGAACTCGTCATCCGCCTCGAGGTGAATCGTCGCGGCCTTACGGTCGAAGTCGATGCTGCATTTGCTTCCCCGAAAGTCGTACCGCTGCGCGACTTCCTTCAGGGCCTGGTTCACGGCGTTGTCGACCTCCTGAAGGTCGGCACCGGTCGAGACGTCGAAAGAGGCGTTGGGAGACATGGGGAGAATCTACCCCCCCGACGGGGCGACGGCGACGGTCGTCACTCGGCGACGATCCAGGCGCGAAAGTGGTCCCCGCGGTGGATCGTGACACTGCGGCCGTGCGCGCGTACCACCGCGCCGATCGACTCCGGCGTCAAGAACCGGCTCCGCATGAACGCGAGCTTCTCGGCGAGAGCCACGAGCTTGACGACGAACCGTGTGGCGTCCGGTTCCTCGATAACCAGACGGCCCTCGGGGGCCATCACGCGCAGCAGATCGGCGATCGCCTCCTCCTGATCGCAGAAGTGATGCAACGCGTCCACGACCACGATCCGATCGAAGCTGTGGTCGGGGAACGGCAGGCGTTCGACATGCGCACGGACCGGCACGAGTGCGTCCTTGCAGCCCGTCTGTCGCAGCATGCCCAACGAGAGATCGCTGACGATCACCTGGTCCACGTAGGGCCGGAGCGCGCCGGCCACACGGCCGGTACCTCCCCCAGCGTCCAGCAGCCGCCCTCGCGTGGGCAGGCCCAGCAGCGCGACCAGCTCTGCTGGGTCCGGAGGCGGGATGACCCGTTCGTAGATCCGCGCGAAGAGGTCGAAGTGGTCCGGCATGTCAGCGGTTGCGCATGGTCCGTGCGGCGACGCCCGGCAGGAGACGTCGTAACACGGCGAACTTGCGCGCCACGCCGACGTAGATCTCCTCACGATCCTCCGCGAGTCCGTCCAGGATCTCGCGGGCCACCTCCTCCGGCGACATCTTGTTGCCCTTCCTGCCGGCCGTCATCGCTGTATCGACCATCGGGGGCAGTGCCTCGACGACGCAGATCGACGTTGCCTCCGCGAGCTGGTATCGCAGTGCCTGCGTGAACGACCGCACGGCGGCCTTGGTGGCGCAGTAGACCGGCGCGCTCCGCTTCGGCGCGAGCGCGAGGACCGAAGAGACGTTCACGATGGCCCCCGCGCCAGCCCGGCGCAGCAGTGGTAGGCAGAGTGTGGTGAGTTTCACCAGGGCCGTGAGGTTGAGCCCGATCTCGGCGTCGACGTGTGCCAGGATCACGGCGTCGTCGTCCTCGATGTACCGGTCGTTGTACTGCACTCCGGCGTTGTTGACGAGGATCGAGAGGCCGCCCAGTGTTTCCTCCGTGGTGGCGACGAGGGCCCGCAGCTGCCGGTCGTCGGTGAGGTCGCACTGCGCGGTGGCGAGACCCGGGAGCTGGGCGGCGGCGGCCGCGAGTCGGTCGGCTCTCCGGGCCGCCACGAGAACGCGATTCCCCCGGCGCACGAAGGCCCGCGCCAGCGCGAGTCCGATGCCCTCGCTCCCGCCAGTGATCAGCACTCGATGGTTGGTGAGCTGCATGTCGGTACTCCCCGAGATGGTGCCCCGTGTCCCGCGTGTCCGCCGCGGGACACCCGCACGTCCGTGCTCACTAGAATTCGACTGTGGCTCCCATGGAGAAGGACGTGGTGCGGCCCTCCGCGAACTGGCCCTGAAACGGCGGACCGTGCAGAAACCCAAGCTCGATGCGTACGCCCGGCCACGTTGCACGCGGGGTGAGCCACAGACCGAGGCGCGCATCGATACGGGGTGTCCAGCCGTATTGCTGATCGCTCTCGACGTCGGCCGCGAGAAACGGCCGGATCGGTCCCAACGCAGGCTGGAACTCGATTCCGGCGCGGAGTGCGAAGCGTGCGTGCTCGGGGGGATCCACGCGGAAGGCCCAGCGGCCGCCGACGTAGAGGCCCAGTCCCCGACCGACGTCCAGGAACGCGAGGGCCTCCGCCGCATCGCGGGCGTGCCGGACCCGGGTGGTGTCGAACCGCTCCAGGTACTCGTCGCCGACGTGTGCGCTGGAGTGGAAATACCGTAGACGGAGCCAGTGTCCGTCGCGGCGGATGACGATCGGCAGCACGAACATCCAGTCGCTGGAGATGAGGTCCCGCTCCTCCGTCTCCATGTTGAAGCGGGCGACCACCCCACCCCCCACGCCGAGGAGCACGGCATCTCGGCCGTCGGTTCCGTGCAGCCGGAGGACCGCCAAGGTCGTGCCGACCGCCGTTTCACCCTCCAGGATCTCCCCGAACAGTGTTGGACTCCTGGTCGGAAACACCAGCCGTACGGCCGTGGTTGGCTCGAGCGGACCTGCGAGGAGGCGGGGCATGAGCCGCTGGTCTGGGAAGAATGCCCCGGCCTGCTGCGCGCGCACCGGCCTCGCGAGCAGCAGGGCGGCGCAGGCTGCGGCGATGGCGACGGCGCCGCGAGCCCAGGGCATCGGCCCACCGGTCACGAAGCGTACAGATCGATGATGCGCTCGAGCGCGCGCCGGCACACCTCGCAGAACCGAAGCATGTTGCGCGAGAACATGATGCAGTCGATCTCGGGCCGATACAGTCCGCGGGGCTCGTACGAGGCGCCCTCGAACGCGCCGACCTCCCCTGAGTACTCCATCGAGTCGAGCATGTCCGTCTCGATCGCCCGCTGCTCGCGGAAGAGGGCGTCGAACTGCTCCTCCGGCGCCTGCTCGTCGATCATCCGCTGCCGACGAGTCAGGATCTCTCGGGCGTGTGTCTCGAACCGATCCTTCGCCCAGGGTGTCGGGAGGGGTGTGTTGGACGCGACGAGATCGTGCCACTTGAGCCGCGCGGGGTCGTGGAGTGCGGTCACGTTCGGCTCCCACGGCTCGATGTGCTCGACGGCGCCGGTCTCGTACGCCACGGGTGAGGTGTAGTACTCGTCCCCCAGGCCTGCAAAGTGGTGGCCGAATTCGTGGATGAAGAGATAGTCCGCGAACTCCGAGCCGACGGCCGCCGTCGCCTGCAGGTTGAAGATCCCACCGCCGCCGTACTGCTTCTCGTTCACGAGAATGACCGCGAACTCGTATGGCGCGGCCGAGAGCACGTCGCGGAAGGTGCGGTTGTCGAAGGTGAGAACGTACCGCTCGCTGTCGAAGATGCTGTACTGGGTGGCGATCGGATTGCGGCGATACTTGCCACCGTGGGGCCGGGACACGCCGCTCTTGGCGGCCGGAAGATCGATAGCTCGCACGTTGAAGTCGCTCAGGCGGCTCTTGAACGGCTCGTACTCGAACAAGCGGCGGACGAGACGACGTACGTCGTCATGAAACTGGGGCAACTCGGCGTCCGTGTACCCCTCGCCCAGCACGACGAGGTCGACTTTCTCCTGCGGCGGGCCGTTTTCGAACAGGGTCCATACCGTGCCGCGCGCGGCGAGATCGGCCGGGTTGACCGGCCGGCCGGCGGGATCGATGTCCAACTCCGCGAACGGCTCGAACGCGTTCACGGCGTTGCGCTTGTTGAGGACGATCCGGACGGGGGCTTGGGGCCACGGGAATCGGACGGACTCGTGGAAGGTGCGATGCGTCTCCTGGGCCTCGGCGGTGGTTTCCCACTCTCCGTAGATCGATGCGAAGCCACGGGAGTAGAGGAGCTGGTCGCCGGTCGCGTCGTAGACCTCGACGAGGTACTTGCCGAGGTTCGTCTCGTCGACGAGCTGCGTGATGGACCCGGCCCAGGGGCCGTCCGACACGACGCGGTCGAGACTGACGATCTCCACCCCCATGCCGCCGGTGTGAAAGTAGTCCACCCGCATCGTCTTGTCGGTAAAGAAACGATCGAAGTCGGTCTGGGCATATGCCGCCGGCGTGAGTGCGATCGCCAGCGGGAGCCACAGGACCGCGCTCAGTGTCCTGCGCATCGTATCACTCCAAGGTCGCGTTTCTCGTGTATTGGACCGCATCAGTCGCCGAAGAGGTCTTCGTGGAGCCGCTCGGCGACCTCGGTGGCATTGAGATTGGTGTTGTCGAGCAAGTGGTCGAATTCGGACAGATCCCGCTGCGACTCGTACAGGCTCCGGAGCACGTCGGCCGCGAACGGGGGGCTGCGGCTCGCGTTCCGCTGGTCCACGGCCTCGAAGGAGGGGAGGAGCAGCAGGATCTTCACACGTGCCGGCGCGAGTGCCGCGCGATAGCGAGCCGCCGTCTCGTCGGTGAGCCGATCAATGATGATCGGGTGGTACCCGGCCGCGACGAAGTTGGCCGCCAGCGCGCAGGCGTTCCGAATGTGCAGCTCTCGCTGCGCGGTGCCTTCGGCGCCCTCCCAGGGCTCGCGTCGTCCGACGACGATCATCTCGTGGAGGCGGTCCGTGTCGATGACCGTCGCTCGGGAAACCCGGCGCGCGAGCAGCTCCGCCGCTGCCTCCCCGCCGCAGCCAGGCGGACCCGTGATCACCACGACGTCGCTCATGCCGTCCGCCGCGCGGCGACCACGGCGAATGTGTCGTGCGTCCACTCGACGCGACGGGCCTCGAGGTCGCAGTCCTGCAGCACGGCAAGCATCTCGCTGGTCGTCATGGGGCAGTCCTCCTCGCCTTCCTTGCGAAAGTTCTCTTCGACGAGCCCGGGATCGCAACCGGCGGCGAGGGCAAAACGGCGGCGGAAGGCGACGGCGCTCCGCTGAGCGTCCGCCCCGGGCAGACGAATCAGATCTCCCCATACGAAGGTGCCGCCCGGTGCGAGCCAGCCGTGTACGTCGGCGAGCAGCGCCTCCCGGGCCGTTGGTGACAGGTTGTGCAGCACGAGATTGGACAGAACCACGTCGACCGGGTGCGGGGGTCGAAACCGTCGTACGTCGGTGAGGACGACCCGCGCACGATTGCCGAAGCGGCGGAGCGCTGGGGTGGCGAGTGCGACCATCTCGGCGCTCGCGTCGATCCCCATCAACTCCATACTGGGTAGGTGCTCGAGCAGAACGGCGTCGAGCGCTCCGGTGCCGACCCCAATGTCGATCACACTTCCGGGCTTCGCTTGGGTTACGAGGTCGAGGACCACGTTCATCATCTCGTCGTAGCGCGGAACGAGCTGGCGAATCTTCTCGTCGTACTGCTGGCTCAGCTCGGCATAGTAGCGATCGGCGGAGCGGCACCCGGTCTCGTCGCGCGTAACCATCAGGACGCGTGCCCCTCGAGCGCCGCGCAGTCCATGCGGTCGACCGGGCGGTCGAGCCGCCGCTTGTACTCGCGGAGCCGTTGGACCGGCATCACCTGCACCATCCGACCACGGACGCGCACTGGCGTCGCGTCGGCGAAGTCGATCGCGGCGTCGTGCCAGAGGCTCGTATGCCGCTCGCGGTACGCGGCGTCGGCTGCAGCGATCTCGACGCGGACTCCTCGGTATTCCAGCGCGAGGAACGTCAGATCCCAGTGTTCGTCCCGGTGATGTTGGGGCGGGCGGATCAGTCGGTGCGCCTGCGCCTCCACGAGTTTCGGCAGGTCCGCCGCCGGCACGTAGAAGTCCACGTCGTGCACCGGGCGATCGACTCCGTACAGCGAAGCTGCGGCTCCACCAACGAGCTGGTGCGGTATGCCGAGCCGCTCGAGCTCCGCCACCGCCCAGAGCAGGCCATCGATCCACCCGGTGGCCGGTTCAGTCACTTCCCTCAGCCTCCTGAGCGGCCTGGTGGAGGGCGGCGACGGCCCCGGAGTCCCGGACCAGCTCGGCCTGGTCCACGGTGAGATCGGTCCAGGCGACCCGCCCCACTCTCGGCACCTGCTCGTTGGCCATGCTGACCCTTTCTTCTCGGTTTGGTCTTCAGCCCCAGCGTACGCCGGTCGGCCAGCCGGATCACCTGCCCGCTGATCCAGCGAGCCGAAGTCGAGCGACGAACACGACGACCTCCGCGATGTTACCGTGCGTCCCCGGACCACCCCTGCCACAACATTCTCGCACTCCCGCCGCACCACAAGTACTCGTGGCCTCCGGTGCCGCCGCGGACGACCCGATGCTGTTACATTCTCGGGCCATGACGACCCCCGTTGCCGACGCCCTCGGGCTCAGCCGGCCCTATCCGAGCCGCTACGGCCAGCCAATCATCCGTGCGGTGGATCCGCGGATCTTCCGGCTCACCTACTTCACGCACTGTCTCGCCTGCGGTTTCTGCCACGATCACTGCTGCGAGCACGGGGTGGACGTGGACGTCGTCCATCTCGACGCGATCATGCGCCACGCGGATGCGCTGGAGGCGTACTGCGGAATCCCGCGCGACCGGTGGTTCGTGAAGGCGCGCGAGCAGGACGACGAGCTACCGGGAGGCGGCACGGCCCGCACACGGGTCCGGGACGGGGCGTGCGTCTTCCTCAAACGAGACGGGAGGGGTTGCTACATCCATACCTACTGTCTCGAACACGACATCGACTATCACCAGCTCAAATCGATCGTGGATTGTCTCTTTCCGATCACGTTCACGGACGGGCTCCTCCTTCCGGCGGACGAGGTGGCCGACGGATCGCTGATCTGCACCGGCGTCGGCCCGACCCTGTACGGGGGACTGCGGCACGAGCTGGCGTACTACTTCGGCGCCGACTTCGTGGTGGAGCTAGATGGGTTAGCGAGTGGCCACTGGCCGGGAGCCAGTGATCAGTGATCAGTACGGAGTGGCGCTGTCAGCCGGCATGGGGCACGGCTAGTGCGCCGTTCATCGGCAGGAGGTCGAGAAACCGGTGGCCGTCGTGCTCGGTGACCTGCCCGCGCGTGAAGCCCACGGGGTCTCGGAACTCCGGTCCATCGAACACGAAGGTGTGATACTCGCCCCGCTCGCCACACGGGTCCATGTGATCCACGACGCTGATTTGCGTGACGAGGTCGGCGTCGAACTCGCAGCCGAGGAACTGGGTGGCGCGCTCGCTGAGGTTCACGCTCACGACCACCGCCCGGTAGCCCCGCTCGACGACCTCCCACGCGATCTCCACCGCCGGCGCTCCCCAGAGCGGCTCGACGTGCTCTAGGCCGGCGGCGTTCACGCGCCGCTCGTACCATTCCCGCACGTCGTCGAGGTGCACGTTGCCGAATACGACGCCCTCGAGGTCCCGCTCTCGGAGCTCGGCCAGCGTATCGTTGAACACTGGCTCATAAGCATCCGATGGTGTTGGCACGGCCAGCAGCTCCAGTCCGAGGGCAGCCGCCTGGTCGGTGATCAGTTGCTTGCGAACTCCGTGGAAGCGCACGCGGGACGACGCGCCATCGTACAAACTCACGAGCAACTGGACGTCAATGCCGCTTCGGCGCGCCCGATCGAACGCGAGGGTCGCGTCCTTGCCTCCGCTGGTCATGAGAGCGTAGGGCATGGAAGAGAAGCTATCCGCGAGATCAGTACCTCGTTAGAGGGCGTCCGCCGGTCGCGCCCTTGACTCTGCACCCCGGCTCGTGAGTGTTTCTCCGACCGTGAGCGATTCCAGAGGCAGACAGAAGAAGGTCGAGTACTCGGCCGTCTGGCGCGAGGCGCGCGACGTCATCTGGGCGCGGCGCTCCCGGCTCGCGCTCGGCGGCGTGCTGATGATCGTCAACCGGCTCGCGGGGATGGTGATGCCCGGCTCGTCCAAGTGGCTGATCGACGAGGTCGTCGGCAACCAGCGTGCGGAGCTGCTGGTCCCCATCGCTGCCGCGGTGGGTGGAGCCGCCCTGGTGCAAGGGGGCTCCTCGTTTGCGCTGTCGCAGGTGCTCGGCGTCATGGCGCAGCGGGCTATTACGGACATGCGCAAGTCCGTGATGGAGCACGTGAGTCGGCTGCCGGTGAGCTACTTCGATTCCACCAAGACCGGTGTGCTCATCTCGCGCATCATGCAGGACGCCGAGGGCATCCGAAACCTGGTGGGCACGGGTCTGGTGCGTCTGCTGGGCGGCTTCGTCAGCGCCAGCATCGGGCTCGTGATCCTCTTCGTGCTCAACTGGACGCTCACTCTCGTCATCCTGGTCATCCTCGGCGCATTCGCAGCGGCAATGACTATCGCCTTCAAGCGACTGCGCCCGATCTTCCGCGAGCGCTCCAAGATCAATGCCGAGGTCACCGGCCGCTTGGCCGAGTCGCTCGGCGGCATTCGGGTGGTGAAGGCCTACGTCGCGGAACGGAACGAGGCGCACACCTTTGCGAAGGGCGTGCACAGGCTGTTCCGCAACATCGCCACGACCATCACCGGAATCTCGGCGATCACGTCGATCACCACCGTGATCGTCGGTGCGGTGGGCGTGACGATGGTGCTGGTCGGCGGCCGAGCAATCATCGACGGCAGGATGACGCTCGGCGACTTCGTGATGTACGTGTTCTTCGTCGGACTGGTTGCCATGCCGCTCATCGACATCTCGCAGATCGGCACCCAGATCAGCGAGGCGTTCGCGGGACTCGACCGGATCCGCGAGATCCGCCGTATGGCAACGGAGTGGAAGGAAGACGTGCAGCGCGAGCCACTCGGGACGATGGATGGGGCCATCACGTTCGAGGACGTTTGGTTCGAGTATGAGGAGAACGTGCCGGTGCTCCGAGGCGTGTCGTTCGCCGCACCCGCAGGATCGACCACCGCGCTGGTGGGCTCGAGCGGATCGGGCAAGAGCACGCTCATTTCGCTGGTGATGGCCTTCAATCGTCCCAAGTCCGGCCGGGTCCTGATGGACGACCGGGATCTGTCGGCTGTCCGCCTGCGAGATTATCGCGGCACGCTGGGCGTCGTGCTGCAGGAGAATTTCCTGTTCGACGGGACGATCGCGGAGAACATCGCGTTCTCCAAGCCGCACGCGTCGATCGATGAGATCAGGGGCGTTGCGCGTATCGCGCACGCCGACGAGTTCATCGAGGAGTTCGACGATGGCTACGCGACCGTCGTCGGGGAGCGTGGTGTCAAGCTCTCGGGTGGCCAGCGCCAACGCATCGCCATCGCGCGGGCCATCCTGGCCGATCCGAGCATTCTGATCCTCGACGAGGCAACCTCGAGCCTGGACAGCGAGAGCGAGGCAAAGATCCAGGACGGCCTGCGCCGACTGCGGCACGGCCGGACGACGTTCGTGATTGCCCACCGGCTCTCGACCATCCGCAGCGCCGACCAGATTCTGGTGTTGGAAGCTGGAGACATCGTCGAGTGCGGGACACATGCCGAGCTGCTTGCCAAGCGCGGACGCTACCGCCAGCTGTACGACAAGCAGTACATGCTGGAGCACGACCGGTTCGTGAATCCCGGGGAGGACGTCGTTCCGGAGTCCGAGGAGGTCGTGCTCGAACGCCGCGACGCGGGGGGAATCCCCAGGAATCTCTGACGCTCCTCGGCGGTGCCCCAGCACGTGTGGGTCGGGCGTCGGTGACGCTCGCCCGTCACGCGTCGGTCCACGCTATCTTCCAATCAATGCCCGATGTGCCCCGTTCCCACCAGTTTCTCGTACGCATCGCCTCCGAGATCGCGACGAAGGCGCGTGGCACCCGACGGCGCTTTCAGCAGCAGCTCGGGCGCAACCTGCGGGACGCGCTGTCGTCCGCCGGGCTCGAGGGACGCGTGGACGTGAAGTGGAGCCACCTGCTGGTGGAAGCGCCCGACGCGAACGCCGACCGGTATCTCGCGACGGTATTCGGGGTGAGCAGCGTCTCGCGTATCGAGGCGAGGCTCCCGGCTGAGCTCGACGAGATCGTCCGGGTGGGAGAAACCCTCTGGGCCGAGCGGGTTCGCGGCCGCCGGTTCGCGGTGCGCGCACGCACGAACGGGCCGTGCACCTTCAGGTCGCGCGACATCAAGGTGCAGCTCGGTGCGGCCCTGGACCGGTACGCCACGGTCGATCTCGACGATCCGGACGTGGCCGTCACGGTGGACGTGCGGGAGGGCGAAGCCCTGCTCTACAGTGACAAGATACCGGGTGAGGGTGGTCTGCCGATCGGCGTGGAGGGGCGGGCCGTCTGTCTCATCTCCGGTGGCTTCGACTCAGCCGTGGCGGCATGGCTGCTGCTCAAGCGGGGTGTGGCACTCGACTACGTGTTCTGCAACCTGAGCGGGGAGGCGTACGAGCGGGCCGTCGTCTCGGTTGCCAAAGTGATCGCGGACGCCTGGAGCTACGGGGACCGGCCGAAGATCCACGTCGTGGAATTCGATGCCACCGTGACCGAGCTTCAGCGCACGGTACAGCCCAAGTACTGGCAGATCGTACTCAAACGTCTGATGTACCGTGCCGGGGAGCGGGTCGCATTGGACATCGGGGCCGACGCGGTTGTCACGGGGGAGTCGGTGGGGCAGGTGTCGTCGCAGACGCTCGCCAACCTCCGCGCCATCGACGCCGTGGCCTCGCTTCCGGTGCTGCGCCCGCTGGTCGGGTTGGACAAGGTGGAGATCATCCGGCGTGCGGAGCGCATCGGTACGGCAGTGTTGTCGCAACACATCCGCGAGTATTGCGCCATCCTGCCCGATCGTCCGGTGACCCATGCCACGCCGCGGGCAGCCACCGACGAGGAGTCGCACGTCGATCTGTCAGTGCTGGAGCAGGCGGTCGCCGAGCGAAGGGTCCTGGATCTGCGCGGACTCGACGCGGTGGACCTGGTGCAGCCGTACATCTTCACGACCACGGTGCCCGACCATGCCGAGGTCATCGACTGTCGCGAGGACCATCACTACCGGGCCTGGCACTATCCCGGCGCGATTCGTCGGGACATCGACAATCTCGCCGCTCGGTTTCGGGATCTGGACAAGACCCGCACGTACGTGCTGTACTGCCCGTTCGGCGTGCAGTCGGCCTATCTCGCCGAGGTCATGCAGCGGGCGGGGTACGAGGCGTACTCGTTCAAGGGTGGGACGCGTGCGCTGATGGCGTACGCGAAGGAGCAGGGGATCCCCGTGGGGAGATAGACGGATAGGCGATATCCCGTAGCCAATGGGGGGAACACCTAATATCCAAGTGGGGCACGCGCCCAACCGCTCGACCGCCCCTCCGGTTCACGATTCACGTATCCCGCCTTCTCCGCTGGTCGTTCCACCCGCGGTCCGTTTCCTACCCCGCGTCCAGATTCCCATTCCCTTTCGCCGTTCCCGCTTCCCCGTTCCAGCTATCCCACCGTCCCGCCGTTCCGCCACGTCACCGCTCGCGGTGATTCGCTCCGGCCCTGGCCCCGCCGGGCGCCCGTTCCCCGGCAGCGTGACGTGGAAGATGCTTCCCCCGCCTGGGCGGCTCTCGACGTTCACCGTGCCGCCGTGCGCCTCGACGAGCTGGCGCACGATTGCCAGGCCGAGTCCGACGCCGCTGTCGGGCCGGCGTCCACCGGCCTGGTAGTACTTACCGAAAACGAACGGCAACTCGTCCTCGGGGATCCCGACACCCGAGTCGATCACCGCGAAGTGCAGGGCGGACGGGCGCTCGCGTTCTCCCCAGACGCGCACGGCCACCGTGCCTCCGCGTGGCGTGAACTTGAACGCGTTGGACAGCAGGTTGCCCACGATCTCGTTGTGCAGGCACTCGGGGTCCACCTCGACGAACGCCGGGGCGCCCTGGTCAACGGTGACGGTGAACTCGATCCCGAGGTGTCTGGCCTGGGACTCGAACGCACTGCGCACCCACCCGAACGTGGGCACGACCGGCACCCGCTCGACCTGGACCGGGTACGCCTGCGCCTCGAGCCGCCCGAGCTTGAGCATGCGGTCCACGCGCTGAGTCAGGAGCCGGACGTGCTCGTGGATCGTGTGGAGATGAGTGCGCTGTTGCGGATCGAGCTGCTCGCCGCCGGCCTCCTCGACCAGCTCGGCACAACCGTTGATGATGTTGAGCGGAGCCTTGATGTCATGGCTGACCACGTTCAGGAACTCGCCGCGGATCCGTTCCAGTTCGGCCAGCTGTTCGGTCATCGATCGGAAGGACCGGCTGAGATCGCCCACCTCGTCGTCGCGTCCGTACGGCAGGTCGGGTGGTGCCACGAACACGCCCCGCGCCACCGACGCCATGCTGGTTCGCAGACGGCGCACGGGACCGGTGAGTGAGAGGGTCGCCCATAGTGCCACCGCCGCTCCAAGCACGGTGGCAACGATGGCGCCGACCAGCGCCGTCCGGGTAGCACGGGCGCTGATGACCTGCGCCTCCGCCGCGGCACGCCCGCTCCACCGGTTGATGGCGTCGCCGATCGGATCGACCGTCGACCGTGCTTCGGTCAGCACCGGCCGGACACTGGTGCGCAACAGGTCTGTGGCCTCCCGGGTGCGCCGCGCCTCGACGAGGGCCTCGAGTCCGACCGACACCGCGGCGAGGGAATCCAGCCATCGCGTGGGCGGCGTGTCCATACTCCCGATGCCGACCCGCGTGAGCCGCACGGCGCCCGCGCGCGCCCGGCCGAGCGCGTCGCGCATCTCGGCACGGAACAGCGGATCGGGGGCGATCACGTAGCTGCGCATGTGACGGTCGTACTCGACCAGACCTGTCCGCAGCTCGCCCAGCGCGTCGAGTGCTTCCGTCTGTCTCGCGCGCAGGGTCACGGCGCTCTCCCGCAGCTCCACGAGCCGGTGGACGCCGTACGCCAGGGGGATCCCCAGGAACAGGGCGATCGCGGTGAACGCGAGCAGGAGCCGGGAACGGATCGTCATCGGCGCCGAAACTCAGTCGGGCTCGAGCGTCTTGCGGATGCGCTCAAGCTCGGTCTCCAGCTCGCTGAGCCTGATCGCCATCGCCGGGACGGTGAGTGCGGGAAGCGGTGCCAGCGGCGCCCCGTCGACCACGTGTGGCCCCGGGGTCGCCCCGAGATAGAGTGCGAGCACGAATAGGGTGCGTGCCAGCGCCGCCCCCGAGTCGCCCGTCGCGGCCGGACGGTAGCCGGCGGCCAGCTCGGCGCCGAGGTCGGGATCGCGGTCGGGATTGCGAGGGTCGAGGGCGACGGCGGCGCCCAGCAGGCGGGCGTCCCGTTCCAGACTGCCGCCGGGCTCCGCCGCGACCACGGCACGCAAGTGCTGAAGCGCCGTCGCGGGTTCCTGGCGGTTCACCGCAGCGATTGCTGCCTCCATGCGGTCCATCGGAGTGGGCTCGGGCCGAACCGTCCCGGCCGCACACCCCGCCGCGAGGACGACCGCCGGCACAACCAGCATCCTGCCGCTCACCGGGCCGCTTCCTGTGCCGTGTCGGGGAGCGCGAAGGCTGCTTCCTCCAGCTGCCCGCCGTGTGCCAACTCCAGGAATCCGGCGACGACCGCCGGATCGAACTGCGTGCCCGTATATCGCTCGATCTCGCGAACCGCGTGGTGCGACGGCCACGCCTCCTTGTACGGCCGGTGGTGGGTAAGGGCGTCGAACACGTCGGCGACGGCCACCAGCCGTCCCGCCAGGGGGATCGCCTCGCTGCTGAGGCCGGACGGGTATCCAGTGCCATCCCACCACTCGTGATGAGTGAGGGCGATGTGCTTCCCGACATGAAGCAAGGGGACGCGGCTGCCGGAGAGGATCTTCGCACCGATGATCGTATGGCTCTGCATGAGCTTCGTCTCGGCGAGATCGAGCGGGCCGTCCTTGAGCAGCACCCGGTCGGGGATCCCGATCTTGCCGATGTCGTGGAGAGGGGAGGCCCGCCGGATCAGCTCGACCTCGTCCGGCCCGACCCCGAGGCACTCCGCCAGAAGTGCCGCGATGCGCGATACTCGTTGCGTGTGGAGCCCGGTCTCGTCGTCGCGGTACTCCGCGGCCCGCGCGAGCCGCTCGAGGATCTCCAGCCGCGCCTCGTCCAGTTCCGTCGTGCGTGCCGTCAGCTCGACGGTGCGCTCGCGGACCCGTTCCTCCAGCAGGCGGTTGTGCTCGCTGAGTGACCGATGCAGGAAGCGGGTGTGCAGCAGGTTGTGGATGCGCAGCCGAGCCTCGACCGGACTGAACGGCTTCGTGAGGAAATCGTTCGCACCGCCCGACAAGGCGCGTCGTCTGGTGTGGGCGCCGCCGTCTGACGTGAGCACGAGCACCGGCAGGTACTCCTCCCGAGGGAGTTCCTGCCGCAGCTGATCGAGCACCTGGTGGCCGTCGAGGTGCGGCATCTTGATGTCGAGCAGCACGAGATCGGGCCTGAACTCCCGGAACAGCGGCAGGACCTCTCGCGCATCCGTCGTGCTGGCCAGCTGCGTGTATCCCGCCGGCTCGAGCACCTGCTCGAGCATGCGGACGTTCATCTCCTCGTCATCGACGATGAGGATCCTCGCATCCTGGAACGACTGGTCCTGTTCGGCCACGGTCCCTCCAGTGTGCCGCAGCGGGATTCGGGACGACTCACGCTCTCCGCGCATCAAGCATGCCGGGACGGGAGGGTGCCGTGACGGGGATCACAACGACGGCGGAACGGACGTCGGAAGGACGGATCGACGGATGGACGGTGGACGGGGAGATCGGTCGCGTGACCCCCCGCCCGTCCGCCCCTAGTCCCCTCCCAGCCCTCGACGTATGATGCCCGGACTGTGCCGAGGCACGAACGCCGTCGAAAGGACCTGTGCGATGACCGGCTCTCCGAACGGAGCGACGCTGAAGCCGCCGCCGCCGACCATGTACCGCTGGTCGGTGCTCGTGATCATCTCGCTGGCGATGTTCGGCAACTACTACGTGTACGATTCCATCGCCCCCATCGCGGACATCCTCAAGGCGGACCTCGGCTTCTCCGACGAGAACATCGGCCAGCTGTACTCCGTGTACAGCATCGCGGCCGTCATCATCCTGCTGGTAGGTGGAGTGATCATCGATCGCTTCGGCACCGCGGCCGCGACGATCCTGTTCGGCGGGATCTGCACGGTGGCCGCTATCGTCAACGCGGTGTCGCCCGATCTCACGATCATGCTGACGGCACGCTTTCTCCTCGGCATAGGCTCCGAGCCGCTCATCGTGGCGATCACGACCGCGCTGGCCAAGTGGTTCAAGGGGAAAGAGCTGAGCTTCGCGTTCGGGCTCAACCTGACCATTGCGCGGCTCGGCTCGGTCGCGGCCGACAACTCACCCACGTGGGCGGGGTTTGCGTACACCGGTTGGCAGGGGCCGCTCTGGGTGGCGGCGATGCTCGGCGTGCTGTGCCTGCTATCGCCTTTGGGCTACGGGGCGCTCGAAGGCGTCGCCAAGCGCCGCTACCACCTCGGTGAGGCGGGCGAGCGCGACCACCTCGTCCTCGGCGACCTGTTCCGATTCGGCAAGTCGTTCTGGCTCGTGGTGGCACTGTGCGTAACGTTCTACTCCGCGATTTTCCCGTTCCGCAGCTTCGCGATCAAGTTCTTCATCGAAGGGCACGGCATGTCCCGCGAGGCCGCGGGCGCCGTCAACAGCATCCTCCCGTTGTCGGCCATGATCGCGACGCCGCTGTTCGGGTTGCTGGTGGACAAGGTGGCAAACCGCGCGCTGTTCATGGCGGTGGGATCGTTGCTGATCATGCCGGTCTATGTGATGATGGCGTACCAGCTCACCCCGCTCGGCGTGCCCATGGCGATGATGGGCATCGCGTTCTCGCTGATCCCCGCCGTGATGTGGCCTGCGGTGGCCTATCTGGTGGACGAGCGCCGGCTGGGCACGGCGTACGCGGTCATGACTCTGATCCAACAGATCGGGGTCGCGGCGATGAACTGGATCATCGGCAGCACCAACGACGCCTTCGGGGCGAGTCCGACGAACCCGCTGGGCTACGCGCCCGGCATGTGGATCTTCTCGATCCTCGGCTTCTTCGGATTGCTGTTCGCGATCCTGCTGCGCCGGGCCGAGACGGGGCCGAAGGCGCACGGACTGGAAACGATCAGGGCGGGGAAGGAGTAGGGGCGGCCGAACATCGAATGTCGACTGCGGGGTGGTGAGACGGCACGCGATGACAACGTGTGGAGCCTTCGACGGGTCCATGTGCTTCTTGGATGGAACCGGCGAGGGCTCAGAGCACATAGCCGCCGTCCGCGGCCAGCTCCACGCCCGTCACCTGACCGGCGGCGGGCGACAGCAGGAACAGCGCCACCCGAGCGATCTCCTCTGCGGTCGCAAAGGAGGGACCTGAGCCCGCGAGGGCGCCGAAAGCGGCCTCCTCCGAGCCGTGTTCGGCCACGAGGTCCTGGAAGAACGGCATGCTCCGCCACAATGGTGTCTTCACCCCGCCAGGGCTGACAACGTTCACCCGCACGGGAAGACCGGCGGCGAGGCATTCCTTGGCCGCGGTGCGGGCGAGCATCGCCAGCCCGGCCTTGCTGCTTGAGTACGCCGCGGCCCCAGGGGCAGGGCGGATGCCTGATGCGGACCCGACGAGGACGATGGCGCCGCCCTGTTGGGACATGTCTGCGACACCGTGCCTCGTGGCGAGGAACGCCCCATCGAGGTTGACGGAGAGGACCCGGCGCCACTCGCTGAGGGACGTCTGTAAGAGGGGGCTGGCAGCCGAAATGCCGGCGGCATGGACGAGGGCCGTCAGATGCGAATGAGTGCGGTAGACAGTCTCGAACAGGGCGCTCCAGTCCACTTCGGCGGTCACATCGAGAGGGACTGCCACAGCCCGCTGGTTCCCTATTCCCCTTGCGACCTCGCTCGCTCCAGCGTGATTGAGGTCGGCGCAATAGACAAACGCACCTTCTTGGGTGAGCAGGTGGGCACATGCGGCGCCAATCCCTGAGGCAGCACCAGTAACGAGCGCGACGTGTCCGGCCATTGCCGTCATTGGAGACAGCCTAGACGAAGTGAGCTGGGGGGCGGCAGCTGCAGCGCGGTGTTAGGCGGGAGCGACACCGAGGCTGTTGCCCGGCGCCGCGTCCCTGTCAAACGTGCTGGTCAACAAGGATGGGGTTTCCGTCCGGGTCAACCACGACAAAACTGGCGGGGCCAGTCGTGGCCTCG
>JBDGYA010000076.1:0-21997 GCA_039584325.1 Gemmatimonadota bacterium | reverse complement strand
TGGCCGCACCGGGCGGATCTGGTGTGGGAGGTCCTCAGGGAGCACGCCCCCGACGTGCTCGGCGTGCAGGAGGCACTTCGCTTCCAGCTCGACGAGCTCCACGAGTCAGTGCCCGGGTACGGCGAGGTCGGTGTGGGTCGGGATGACGGAGAGCAGGCCGGAGAGTACGCTGCCATTCTCTACCGTGAGGACCGGCTGCGGCTGGTCGAGAGCGGCACGTTTTGGCTGTCCGATACGCCGGCGGTTCCGGGCAGCACCTCATGGGGCAACCACCTCACCCGGATCTGCTCGTGGGCCCGACTCGCGGACCGGAGGTCTGGACGTCCCGTCTTGGTATTCAACGTGCATTTCGACCACCAGTCGCAGCCGTCGCGAGAGAAGAGCGCCGAGCTGCTCGCGGCGCGACTCGGCGCGCGACGGACCACTGAGCCGGTGATCGTGCTCGGGGACTTCAATGCCGGCGAGGACAATCCCGCCCGGTTGCTCCTCGTGACGGGGCCGCGCCCGGGCCTGCTGGATACCTACAGGGCAGTTCACGCCCCATCCGCCGGCGAGGGCACGTTCAACGGGTTCGTGGGCGATACGAGCGGCGCGCGGATCGATGCCGTGCTGGTCTCCCGAGACTGGCACGTCCACGATGCGGCGATCGTGCGCACCCGGTACGACGGTCGATACCCGTCGGACCACTTCCCTGTCACGGCGGTCCTCGGTATCGCGCCCGCACCCTAGCCGTGCTAACTTCGCGGCATGCAGGAGCACCATCTCACCGTTCCCTGCACCGCGCGGTACGTCACGCTCGGCACGGTTGGCCCGGGCACCCGGGAGGTGTGGTTTCTGTGCCACGGCTACGGACAACTCGCCCCGGGATTCCTCGGGGACTTTGAGCACTTCGCCGATGACCATCGCTATCTCGTAGCCCCCGAAGGGCTCTCTCGCTACTACACCAACCACGTGCGTCGCGAGGTGGGGGCCAGCTGGATGACACGTGAGGATCGGCTCGCCTCCATCAGCGATTACGTTCGCTATCTCGACCAGCTGCACGATCGCGTCTTCTCCGCCATTCCTCGGGCCAGGACGGAGGTGAACGTCCTCGGCTTCTCGCAGGGAGGCGCGACGGCGGCGCGCTGGATCAGTCATGGGCGCGCCATCGCGGATCGGTTGATCCTCTGGGGAGAGTTGCTCCCGCCCGATCTCGATCTGGAGATGGCCTGGGGGAAGCTCGAGGACTCTCGCCTCACGTTCGTCATCGGCACGGAGGATCGCTACGTCGACCGACAGCGTCTCGAGGAGTTGGAGGCGCGCCTCCTCGACCACGAGATCCCGTATGAGATGATCGAGTACAGCGGCGGACACTGGATCGACGAGGAGGTACTGCGGACCCTCACGTCCTCATGAGCAACGAGGAGGACACCCGATGATCACAACGCTTGGGGCTCGAGCCCGTACGACCACGATCATCTGCGCGGGGCTGCTGCTGCCGGCGTCCGCCTCCGCCCAGGAGCCCGGCAGACGCTCGCAGGATCGGTATCGGGAAGCCCGTGAGGCGATGGTCGCACTCATCGAAGCGCGGGATGTAACCGATTCCGCGACGCTCGCCGCGATGCGGTCCGTGCCACGTCACGAGTTCGTCCCGACCGACTTGCGAAACCGCGCGTACGGCGACTCCCCACTGCCGATCGGGTACGGCCAGACCATCTCGCAACCGTACATCGTGGCGTTCATGACCGAGCTGCTCGAGGTCGAGCCCGGCAGCAAGGTGCTGGAAGTGGGCACGGGATCGGGATACCAGGCCGCGGTCCTGGCGGCGATCGAGGTCGAGGTCTACACCATTGAGATCTTCGAGGTGCTCGCGACGAGCGCTCGGGCACGGCTGGCCCGACTGGGATACGACAACGTCACCGTGCGTCATGGAGACGGCCATTTCGGGTGGGAGGAGCAGGCACCCTTCGACGCCGTGATCGTGACGGCCGCGGCGGGATACATCCCTCCCGCGCTCACCGAGCAGCTGCGTCCCGGCGGCCGCATGGTCATCCCGGTCGGGAGCGTGTACGGAGTACAGAACCTCATTCTCGTGCTGAAGGACGAGAAGGGGACCCTGCGCACCCGCTCCATGCTCCCCGTGCGATTCGTGCCGATGCTCGAGGGGCTGCGCTGAGCGGAGCCCCTCGACGACCGCATCTCGCCGTCGGGCTGATATCGGCCGCCACCGTCGCGTTTGAGATCCTGCTCGTCCGATCGTTCGCGGTTGCGACGTTTCACCATTTCGCCTACCTGGCCATTGGCGTGGCGATGCTGGGCCTGGCGGCCGGCGGGACGCTTGGGGTCGTGCGCGGCCCTCGGGGCGAGGGCGCCGCCGCCGACTGGCTGGCGGGAGCTGCGGCGGCAACGACCCTGACACTTCTGGCAGCCCCGCTCCTGACCCAGCAGATCGCGCTCGATCCGGCACAACTCCCATGGGACCGGTCCCAGTGGGTCCGCCTGGCGCTGCTGGATGTGCTCCTCGCGGTACCGTTCGCCGCCGGTTCCCTCGTCGTGCTGTCGGGACTGGAGCTGGCTGGGGGACGCCCCGGCTCCGTCTACGGAGCGAGCTTTCTGGGATCGGCGTCCGGAGCGGTGGCCGCGCTGCTCGTGCTGTTCCTGCTGCCACCGCATCGCGCCATCGCGGTGCCGGCGGTGATCGCCGCTGCGGGGGCTCTGGTCGTCCCCGGCTCACGACGGATCGTCCGACCGGGAGCCGCAATCCTCCTCGCGGCAACGTTGCTGTTCTTGCCAAGCGGCCTCTGGCGACCGTGGCCGTCGCCGTACAAAGCGCTGCCCCAGGTCCAGGCCTTTCCTGACGCGCGTACCGTGGCCGAACGTTACGGCCCGACCGGAGTCGTCACCGCCGTCACGGCTCCGGCGTTCCGTTTTGCCCCGGGGCTGTCGCTCGCGTATACCGGACGCGTCCCGAGGCAGACCGGCCTCTTCCTCGATGGCGAGGTGTCGGGAGCCATCCCCTCGACGAGCGGCAGCCCCGGGGCAACGGCCATACTGGACTGGCTGCCCAGCGCGGCACCGTACGTCATTCGGAACGGGCGGGTGCTGGTCATCGGCCCCGGAGGACGCCTGGAGGTCGACAATGCGCTGGCGCACGGTGCGGCGTATCTCACGGTGGTGGAGCCCATCCGTGACCTCGCGGCACTGGCTGCGGGCGGAATTGACTCGACAGTGGTCCGGGCTACCTGGCTCACCACGCAGCCCCGAACCGTGCTCGCCGTGGCTCCGCTGGCGTTCGATGTCATCACCATAGGTCCGTCAGGCGGGCTCGGTGGAGATGCCGCCGGGCTGCATGCCCTCGACGCGGACTTCCTGCACACCGTGGAAGCCTACGGAGCCTGTCTCGACGCCCTGGCGCCTGGAGGCGTGCTGAGCATCACCCGGTGGCTGTCGGTACCGCCGCGGGGGAGTATCCGGACTCTGCTCACCGCCGTCGAGGCGCTGCGTCGCCGTGGCTGGTCGACGGCGCGGGGCCGCATCCTGGGGATTCGCAGCTGGGGCACGCTCACCCTGCTCGTGAAACCGGACGGATTCGACGACGACGAGCTGGCGACGCTAGCGCTGTGGTCCAGCGAGCGATTGTTCGATCTGGAGCGCCCTGGCCTCCGTCTCGGCATCGCGCGGTTCCATCAGTCGTCAGACTCGGCGCTGGATAACGTCTGGAATGCCGTCGACCGTGGTCCGGGAGCCGTCGACGCGTTCCTCGCCACGTATCCGTTCGACGTGCATCCCGTGACGGACGCCCGACCGTACCCGCAACACTACCTGTCGGCCCGGGCCATTCCTGTGCTGCTGGGATCGGAGGGCGGCGACTGGTTGCCCTTCGCCGAGTGGGGCTATGTGACCGCCCTCGCCACGCTCGCGATGAGCGTCGTGGTGGGTTCGATGCTGCTCCTCGGTCCTGCCGCGCTCCCCCACACTGTCCGCCGGGCTCCGCCACTCCGAACCATCACCTACTTCGGCGCCATTGGGATCGGCTTCATGCTGGCCGAGATCGCCGCCATCCAAGTGGTGGGTCTTCTGCTGGGACACCCGGTCTACGCCGTGTCGGCCGTGCTTGGGGCACTGCTGGTCGGGTCCGGATTCGGGAGTATGTTCAGCGACAGGCTTCAGGGTCCGGGCGTTGCCTCCGTGCTCGCGGTGGCCGCCGGAGCGGCATGCATGGCCGTGTTCCTCCTGCCGACCGCGCAGTCCCTGCAGCCCGCCCCCACGTTCCTGCGATGGGCGGTGGCAGCGGCGGTGGTCCTTCCGCTCGGATTCCTGATGGGGCAGCCGTTCCCGCTGGGTCTGCGCGCGCTCGCAGCACGAGATCGATCCCGAGTGGCGTGGGCGTGGGCCGCGAACGGGGTAGCATCCGTCGTCGCGGCGCCACTCGCCTCGCTCGTCGCCATCGACTGGGGAACGCCCGTCCTGCTCGGCGGCGGCGCCGGCGCGTACGTCGTTGCCGCTCTCGTCCTATTGCCCTGGCCCTGGGGCACGGGCCCGATCGTCAGTAGCGCAGGAGGCTCGCCCCCCAAGTGAAACCCGAGCCGAACGCCGCGAGGCACACCACGCTCCCGCGCTTCACCTGCCCTGCCTGGACCGTCTCACTCAACGCGATCGGAATGCTGGCTGCCGTGGTGTTGCCGTACTTCGCGATGTTGCTGAACACCCGCTCGGCCGGAAGCCCGAGGCGCTTGCGGACGGCCTCGGTGATCCGCTCGTTCGCCTGGTGCGGGATCACGAGATCGAGGTCCGCCGGCGTCATCTTCTCGGCTTCGAGCACCTCGCCGATCACCTCGGGAAAGCGCGTGACTGCGTGCTTGAACACCTCGCGCCCGTTCATGTGGGGGGCGGTGAGCCCCTCCTCGATCATGGCATTCGTGAGCCAGGGACTGTTCACCGCTCCGGGGCACTGGATGGTCAACTCGTTGGCGAACCGGCCGTCGGCGTGCAGACGGTGGGCGAGCAGTGCACTGCCGTCGGAGGCATCCGTCACCTCGAGGCACACCGCGCCGGCACCGTCGCCGAACAACACCGCCGTGTCCCGTCCCTCCGTGCTCATGCGGAGTCCGGGGGAGTGCACCTCGCCGCCCACGAGCAGGATGCGGTCGTACATACCGGTCCTGATGAAGGCGTCGGCCGTCGAGAGCCCGTACACGAAGCCGGTGCACTGGGTCCGCACATCGAGGGCGCCGACGGACTCCAGCCCGAGCTGCGCCTGGACCAGCACGCCGTTCCCGGGAAAGTAGAGATCCGGCGAGAGCGTCGCAAAGATGATGAATTGGACGTCCGTCGCCTCCCAGCCGGCGTCGGCGAGCGCCGCCCGTGCCGCCTTGACACCCAGTGCGGCCGACCCCGTCCCGGGATCGACGAAGCGGCGTTCCCGAATACCCGAGCGCTCCTGGATCCATTGGTCCGACGTGTCCATGAGCTGCTCGAGGTCGTGGTTCGTGACGACCCGTTCGGGTACGTAGTGGCCGACGCCTGCAATCCGCGATCTCCGCATGTCGCATTCCTGGCCTGGGTATGTGCCATCCATTCCTACCCCCGGGCTCCCGATCGGTCAATGGCCGAGCGCCGACCGGAAGTGGCCGCGACCGCCCGGCAGTGATATCGTTGCGTATGCACCCGGCTCACGAGGTACCGGCATGCTGATGTTCGACGGCATCGAGGTCGATGCCCACGGCGTGACGGACCAGGGACGCGTCCGCCGCACCAACGAGGACCAGTTCCTGATCGCCGCGTTGCACAAGGTCGTGGAGATCCACGGCACCAGCATCCCCGCCTCGTACCAACGCCGGTTCGGCAGCAAGGCGCGGGCACTGCTGCTGCTGGTTGCGGACGGGGTGGGCGGCCGTCCCGGAGGTGACGAGGCAAGCTCCATCACGCTCGACGCGATCGTCAGCTACGTGACGACCTCGATGCGTTGCTTCTACAAGCTGGACGAGCAGATCCCGGCCGATCTGCTGGAGGAACTGGCACAGGTGGTCAGGGAGAGCCACGATCGGCTGCGTTCCGAAGCCGAGCAGGCCCCGGATCGGGCGGGGATGGCCACGACACTCACCATGGCTCACGTGCTCTGGCCGCGCGTCTACGTGGTGCAGATCGGGGACAGCCGCTGCTACCACATGCGCGACGATCGGCTGCTGCAGGTAACCAGAGATCAGACGGTCGTGCAGGACCTCGTGGACCGTGGCGCCATGGAGCCGGACGAGGCCGCGAACTCGCCGTTCTCCAGCATGCTGCTGCAGGCTATTGGGGGAGACACGGACGTCCAGCCCGTGATCTCACGCGTAGAGATGGAGCCGAACGACACCCTGCTCCTGTGCACGGACGGGCTCACCAAGCACGTAACGGACGAGGAGCTGAGGAGCGCGCTCCTGGACGTCCGCGGCTCGGAAGACACCTGTCGCCGGCTCCTCGACACCGCGCTGGAGGGGGGCGCGACCGACAACGTCACGCTGATCGTCAGTCGCTTTCGCTAGTCGCGCCCCCCCGTGGAGTCGCGCAGCTGCCGGAGAAGCTCACCCACGCGCCGCATCTCCTCGCCATAGCGAGCCCAGTCCCCCGCACGCTGCGCCTGCATCGCGCGGTCGTAGGCACCTCCGGCGTCGTCGATCAGCTCGATCAGTGTTCCCCCCACGGCGGCCGCGCGCCCGAGCTCGGCCTGGACCTCCGCAGATGGGCGTTCGGTCCCGGTAGCTCCGCCGAACAGGAGGACCAATCCCTCTTCCAGTGTCTCCTCCATCACCACCTGGTTCTCATACGCCACGATCACGCGCTTCAGCTCGGGAATCCTTCCGCCCTCGGCGCGGAGGTACAGCGCCTGGACGAAGATGAGCGACTCCTCGATCGGGATCACCAGCAGATTGCCGCGGATCACCTGCGAGCCGCGCTGGTCCCAGAGCGAAATCTGCCGC
The DNA here is from genome assembly GCA_039584325.1 of Gemmatimonadota bacterium. GTDB lineage: Bacteria > Gemmatimonadota > Gemmatimonadetes > Gemmatimonadales > GWC2-71-9 > JAOTVV01. Next base: position 15,059 of record JBDGYA010000076.1, on the reverse strand, counting down.
GAGATGTCGGTATCCTGGTTGATCCGGTTCACCACCTGCGTTGGCCCGAATACCAGCCGCTGGCGCGGGAAGCGGTAGACGACCAGCTCACCGAGATGCTCGCCGTCGTTCCTGGCGACCATCCACGCCGACAGGTTGTCCTTGCCCCGTGGCGTGAACGGCGTCATCAGGATGAACTCCTCCCGCTCCTCCCCAGGGAGCGTCATGATGATGTGCCGCAGGAACGGATCACGACTCGCGTCACCACGAGCCGTCGTGGGGATCTGCCATTCGTCCTCGCGGTGATAGAAGATCTCCGGCTCACCCATGTGGTACGTGGCGTACAACGTCGTCTGGACGCGGAACAGGTCCTCCGGATACCGCAGGTGTGGGCGTAGGTCTGCGGGCATCTCATCGAGCGGTCGGAAGATCCCGGAGAAGATGCGTGCGTACGTCCGAATCAACGCGTCGTCCGGATCGGCGATGTAGGCCTCGATGCGACCGTCGTACGCATCCATCACCACTTTGACGCTGTTGCGCATGTAGCTAGTGCCGTTCGACAGCCGCGCGGCGTAGGGATAGCGATTCGTGGCCGTATACGCGTCGAGAATCCACTTCAGACGTCCGTCGCTGCTGATCACCATGTAGGGATCGCCGTCCCAGTACAGGAACGGCAACGCCTTGCGGACGCGCTCCTGAATCCGCCGGTGGTACATGACCCGGCTCTCGGCCGTGATGTCCTGTGAAAACAGGATCTTCATCGAGCCGAACCGGGTCGAGAACACGATCCGCCTCAGCAGCGACGACACCGGCACTCCCCCGAGGCCATCGTACTGGGTGAACACGTTGCCTTCGCCCGAGGGGTAATCGAACTCCCGCTGCTGCGAGTTGACGACGACCCAGTCGTTGGACAGCTCGCCGTAATAGATCCCCGGCCGCGTGACCTCCAGTGACACGTCCGAGACGGGCGGGAGATCGCGGATGAACAACACCGGCAGGCCCTCCTGGGTGATCTGGTTCACCGGTCCCAGTGTGAGCCCCATCCCATGGGTGAACGTCAGGTGCTCGTTGATGAAGGATCGCGTGGGCAGCGATGCCGAGTTCAGCTCCCTGGGCGACAGCAGCACCTGGCGGTACTCGTCGTCGATCCAGTAGCGATCGTCGTCCACCGATACGAAATCGTAGTAGGTCCGGATCTCCTGCAACTGGCCGAAGGTCTGGAGCAGCGGCTCTCGGTCCCACAGCCGCACGTTGCGGATCGTGGGGGCGTTCGCCTGAATGTCACTGAGCGTCAGGCGGGACTCACCGCTGAGGTCTCGCACCTCCACGTCTGCAAGTCCCCACGCCTCGCGCGTTGCGGTGATGTGTCGCTCGAGTTGCGGGGTCTCCTTGACCAGCTCGTTGGGGACCACCACGAAGCGCTGGACGGCCGACGTGGCCAGGGCCCCGAGGACGGCCACGCCGACGTACAGCACGGCCGCGATTGCCACATACCGGACCAGTCGCCGCCGCGGGCCTCCCCACAGCACCAGGGCCATGCCGACGAGCGCGGCGACGCCGGTCGCTCGCAGCGCGGGGAGCTTGACGCCGAGATCGCTGTAACTCGCGCCGACGAACGGTCCCGTCGAGGCGTACAAGATGTCTGGGATCTCGACGAAGAACGCCCGCAGGGCGAGCGAGAGCAGTAGGACACCGATGAGAATGGCCAGATGCCATTGGGCGGTGGGCTCGACGCTGACCTTGCGACGCAGTACGACCACGTCCCGTCGCAGCAAGTAGACGGGGAGTGTCAACACCAAGCCTACCACGGCCAGCGTGGTCAGCAGTCCGATGCCGGTCGCTAGGGCGGGCACGGTGAAGACGTAGTACCCGATGTCTCGGCCGAATACGGGATCGGTCACCTCGAACGGCACACGGCGCAGGAACTGCATCACGGTCATCCACGCTCCCGAGGAAGCCGTCCCGATCATCAACGCAAACACGAACGCCACCGGGTACGTCGCCAGTCGCAGCATCCGATTGATGTCGAGCGACGGCTGTGACCCTCGCAGGGGTACGATCAGTGGATCTGGCGCGACACCGCGCAGCGCAATCCGTAGGTTCACGACCAAGAAGACGAACACGACGAGCCCTACCACACCCCCGATGGCCAGCTTCACCAGCAGGCGTGTGATGAAGACCGACTGGTATTCCAGCGCAGCGAACCAGTACCAATCCGCCAGGAAGGACATGAACGCCGGAATGCCCGCGGTCAGCAGCACCAGGGCGAGCACGGCTAGCGTGAGCAGGACGACTCGTCGCATGAAGTCAACTCCAGCAGGCGCTCTTTGCCGGCAGCGCCTTCGTGATGATCAGAACGCGAACCCGAACGACGCGTACACGCCGAGTTTCTCCTCGCTCTGAGCGAGGGCCAGGCTCGCAGTATTCCCCCTGCCGAGGAAGGCAAGCCATACGCCGCCCCCGGCGGCCCATCCGAAGATACCTACCCGTGCCGGCAGGAGGAGGAAGATGGCACCGAAGTCGAGGCGCAGCTCGGCATTGCCGTAGACGGCCGCGTCACCGCCGTAGCGGTTCTGGCGCCCCAGGCGCACGGTGCGCTGATCGCCGATGTACGCCGCCTCCTGAAACGGAAAGTCACCCCACACCTTCTTCCCGCCGGCGCGGAGGGCCAGCGTCGGTCGGAGCGGAACACCGCCCGCCGTCAGGTAGGTGGAGGCGTGGCCGTGCACTTCGCCGAACGTCGTCTCGACGTCCAGGATATTCGGAAACAGCCGACCCCCGACGTTCAGGTGCACACCCCTGGTGGCCGCGCTGGGTTCATCCCGCGTGTCCAGCTCCACCTCGCCACGCAATCCGAGCTGCCCGAAACCACCTTCGCCGTACAAATCGACGTCCTGCAGGATGCGTCCGTCCTGCTCCCTGGTCTTCGCATACGTGAACGTTGGGCCCAGCACGAACATCGTGCGCCCTGTGATGGGCAGCGCCACGGCTGGGTCAACGACGATCAACTGCTGACGCACGCGGTAGTAATCATCGGGCTCGGTCAGCACCACGTCGTTGCCGAGCCCGTTGAACCGCAGGATCTCGATGCCCGAGAGGCGGATGTCGAACAGCCCGCGGACCCGGGAGTTGCGTCGCACCACGTCGGCGGAAAAATCTACCCGCCCGGTGAGGGCACCGGTCGAGAAGCCTCCGCGGAACTGCATCTTCGAGGCGTAGGGGAGTTTGCGGAACCCGTAATGCGTGACGTGCGCGCCGCCCCCGACGAACAGCCCGACGTCGGGACCGAATCCGAGCCAGGTGACGGTCCGCCATCGGTGGCCCCAATCCCGCGGAGGTAGCTCCCGTTCCTGCCTCGGCGGCAACACGAACGGACGGGTATCGACGCCGACCTTCCCGGATGTGTGGGGAGGATCGGTCGTGTAGAGGTGCACTCCCCCACCGCGCGTGATGTTGGCCACCTCATCGGGCCCGTCACCCACGATCCGCAGCGCGATGCCGTTCGGCTCCCCGCGCACCGTCACGTGATCGGTGCCCCCGTGCAGGTACAAGCGCAACTCGCTGGTTTCGTCGGCCGCGAAGCGCCGGTGCCAGTACGGCTCGGCAGCCCCCACCGCGATACCCGTCACCGCGTACATCGACACCTCGCTCGAGCCATCGGCGTGACGCTCGATGACGACCGTCTCGTCGATGTCGGAGGCGTGGATGTCCACCTCCCCCGCAAGCAGGCGGTAGTAGTCCCGGGCCTTCTGCGGTAGCTGATCCCGCCGGGCCTTGAGGGCCGCAGCCATTCGCGCGCCGTCGAGGGCGTAGTAGGACGGCGGCAGCTCCCGAACCGCGGCATCGATCGCCGAGTCGGTCAGGGCCCCGGTGAGCGTGGTGACCACGGAATCCCACGTGTGCCACTCCAGCGCGATCAGGAACCGGCGATCGAGATCGCGCCCCACCCAGGCGAATCCGCTCGGGGACGGCAGTCGATCGCCGAAGTTCAGGAGGTAAGGCGCGTACGTTCGCGCGAGACTGAGCACCAGCCCATCGAATCTCGAGAAGGCCAGATCCCGATCTTCCGGCAGCACCGTCCACGTGACCACCGCCCCGGTATCCTCCGGGTAGCGCAAGTAGTTCCACTGCCGGCTGTGCCGATCCCAGTCACCGATGAAGTAGTCGAACAACCGCGCCGCAAGGAACCTCGAGAGATCGAGCCGATGGGACGGATCCCGTTCGACGAGCTGGAACAGGTCTGCCGAATTGATCATCTCCACGGCCCCGTCGAACGACGGCACGTCTGTCTCGATGGTCGCCCGCCGCTCGAAGTATCCGAGTAGGCCGGCGAAGCGCTCCCGGTGCTCTCCGAGCCGAGGGTCGTCCGGCATGACCACGAGCCGCGGCTCCGTGTGCAGGATGCCGGCGGCCTGCATCAGCGCCGTCGCCACCGACACCGCAGCCGGGTGCTGCGAGCTGATCTGGTCCTGGACCAGGCTCTCGACGAACGTGCCTTCGAGCTCCTCCGGCAGCACGCGGTCCGGGATCTTGTCCACGCCGCGAAACCCGTACATGAACCCGTCCGCCCCCCGTAACCACAGGGATGGCGTCTGGTTGCCGCCACCGGCCGAGATCGGTGTGAGTCCGCCGCCCTCGCGGCCGAGGTCGAGCACCTCGACGGTGAGAGGCGTGGTCCACAAGGCTCGGTAATGGCTGCCAAACAGCCACCGACGTAACCCACTCACGGCGTAGTCCGGCCCGGCCGCCACCTCGATCGAATCCGGAGGCGGTCGTTCCTGCGCTTGCAGATCCGCGACACCGAACGCCAGCACACCCGCCACGGCCATCACGCACCAACCTACTCGCGCCCCTGAACACCGTGAACTGGACATGTCAATCCTCCGGAGCGGTGTGGAGCCACATCGAGAACGCCTCCCCAAGCCCTCCATCCTCCGAGACGGTCAGGACACCAAGCCGGAGCCGTCCGTCCGTAAGCACGTCCACGCGCATGTATCCGCTCGTCGCCTCGGAGTACCGTGACTCGTCCAGGTAGACGGCACGGCTCGTGTGATCGAAGTACCCGGCACCGCTCACGAGCACGTGCCCGAAGGTCGAGTCCTGGAGGACCTGGAGATTGTGCTCGTGGCCGGCGGCGTAGAACACCATCCGGCCCCCGCCAAAGGCGGTGCGCAACGAGTCCACCAGCTCGCGGTACTTCGGACCCGAGAGATCCTGATTCGAGATGCCCGACATCCGCGCGATCGGATACGCAGAGCCGATGATGGGGAGCGGGATCCAGAGCCAGGACTTGAGCGCGCGGAGTGGGAACAGGTGGTCCATCACCGAGAAGTGACCGCCGTGCACGCCTCCGGTCGCCATCGGGTGATGGGCGACGACGCCTATCCATCCACTGTCGGCGTTCACGAGCCCGCGGATCTGCGCGGTGACCTCACCTTTGGCGTCAGCCGTGCAGCTCGACTCGGGGTCGATCGGCTTGGCATGTGGGTGCAGCCACCACTGCGTGTCGAGCACGATGAGTCGCATGTTGGGCGCCACGCGCACCGCCTCAGGACCGGGACATCCATCCGAGGGCACCAACGACACCATGGGCAGCCCCTGCGCCTCTATGAGCAGCTGCTGCCTCAGCACCCGGGCCCAGCCGTCGGGGGCTGCCGAGCCCCAGTCGTGGTTGCCGGGCACGAAGATGCCTCGCGCGTCGGTGCCGCGCAGCACATCAACCTGCACGAGCAGTCGCCGCTCCGCTTCGGCACGGTGAGGGTCGCCGTCCTCGGGAACGCCTGTGGGATAGACGTTGTCGCCCAGGAAGACGACCGTCGCCGGTGTCGACCGGCTGCGCAGCTCCGCGGCCAGCGCCTCCAGCACCGGATCGTCCGGTTTCGGAGCACCCGCATCACCGATCAGATAGACGCTCGCGGCTACGATGGCCGAGTTGGGCTCGGGGGCAGGCGGGGTAACCAGCCGCGGACCATTGGGACAGGCACCGAACACAAGGCACGACGCCACGACGTACGGTGACAACCGTCTCACGAAGCCGCCTCCCGAGATCCAGCCAGCCCGCGGGCAAAGTCCAGCCCTGAAGGGTGCTGGAATACGCGCACGCCGAACTCCGGCGCAATGGCCAGCAGGTGGTCGAAGATGTCCGCCTGAATGCCCTCGTACCTGGTCCAGTTGGTGTCGTTGGAGAACGCGTACACCTCCAGCGGCAGGCCGTCGGGCGTCGGCGGCAACTGCCGTACCATCAGCGTCATCCCGCGATGCACCTTCGGGTGGTGTCGGAGGTAGTTCTCCGCGTAGACGCGAAACGTTCCGATGTTGGTGAGACGCCGGGTGTTGGCAGGCACGTCCTGCCGCTCCTTGCCGCGTGATGCTCCCAGCTGCGCCCGCTTGTCCGTGATGTAGTCTCGCAGCAGGTCGAACGACGTGAACCGCTCGATGTCGGCCTCATCGAGGAACCGGATCGAGTTCATGTCAATGTATATGGCACGCTTGATCCGGCGGCCACCCGACTCCGACATTCCACGCCAGTTCTTGAACGAGCCATCGATGAGCTTGTGGGTCGGGATTGTCGTGATCGTCTTGTCCCAGTTCTGCACCTGGATCGTGTGCAGCGCGATGTCGATCACGTCGCCGTCGGCACCGAACTGAGGCACCTCGATCCAGTCGCCTACGCGCACGAGGTCGTAGCTGGCCAGCTGGAGGCTCGCCACGAAGGACAGGATCGTGTCCCGGAAGATGAGGAGTAGGACCGCCGTCATCGCGCCGATCCCGCTGAGGAAGATCAGCGGCGACTGGTCGATGACGGTGGCGACGATGACGATGCCGCCCATGATGTAGAGGATGAGCTTGACGATCTGCACGTAGCCCTTGACCGGCCGGTGCTCCATCCGGGGCAGTGACTGGACGATCGCGCCAGCCGCCGAGAGGAACGCGCCGATCACCAGGAGCAGCACGAGCACGACGGCCGCACTTGCGCCCCGGGTGATCACGGCGGCGATCGACTCCGGCAGGTTGGGGAGCAGCGCAACGCCGTAGTACACCGTCGCTGCGGGAGCCAGATGCGCGAGCCGCGAGAAGACGTGGTGCTCCTGCAAGACGTCGTCCCAGGCGAACGCCGTCCGCCGCACTACGCGTCCAATCGTGGTGAGGATGAGCTGCTTGGCAACCACATCCGCCAGGACGGCGGCGACCGCGACCACCGCGAGCCCGGTCGCGACCGCCCAGGGCGAGGGTCCCGTGAGCCATTGCCACCATGCGGGGCCGGTGGCCGTCTCCGCCTGCGCGAGCATCATCATGATCGTCATTCCCCTCACTCCTCCTACCGCCTTCCGCTGCCCGCGTCTACCGCAGATCGCGCACCTGTGCCAAGGCGCCATCGAACTGCTCGGACGCTTTGAGCACGTACGTCTGCACTTCATCGATGTACCCGTCCGCCGACGCCGACCACACGCGGTTCAGGTACCGCTCCCCGGCCGCGAAGGCATTCATGACGTCCGCATAGGCCTGCAGGCCGTGCACGTGGGCGATGCTCTCGCGCGCCTCCACGAAGCGGGCCAGCTCGTCCGCGAACGCCGTGTCGAGCCAGAAGCGTACGTCGTAGGGATCCAGGGTCGGCAGCTCGCTCCGGAGGCGGCCGAACCCCTCAACGATCCGCTCCAAACTCGACTCGACGAGCTGCATGTTGGTGGACAGCTTCCCGGCGGCCCGGGCTTCGCGACGCGCTGTGACACGCACGAGCGCGATTCCCACCGCACCCACGACGAACGCCGCCGCGAATTCCCGCCACCGGACCAATTCCTCGTCCAGCACCGTGGTGAGCGCGCCGGCGAGGAAGCCCGCGACAATCAAGAGATAGCCGATGACACGCATCGTGCCTCCTCAGCCCCCGAACCCGGTGGCGACGTAGTAGAGGGCAAAGCCGACGCCGACGAGCGCCTCGCCCACGATCAGCCCGGCGGCGACCGGGATGCCGACGTCGTCGCTGAATCGGTGCCCCAGCTTCCAGTCCGCGACGATCCGCAGCACGGTACCGATGCTGTACGTCAGGACGATATTGAACGGCAGGTAGAACCCGAGCCCCACCAGTATGCCGAGCCCCCCGACGCCGCTGGTACTGAGGAGGGCGCCGAGGCCCGCGCCGGCGGCGTACTTCTGGATCGGCACATCCCCGCCGAGAATCCCCTGGATCATGCTCGCGAGCACCTGCCCCTGCGGCGCGGGGAGCCGCTCGCTCCCGAGGCCGTAGGCCTGATGCAGCACGAAGATCAGCGCCATGATGACGATCGGGCCTAGCCAGGTCGCGAGGAACTGCCCGGTCTGCTGCCAGCGGGGCGTCGCCCCGACCAGATAGCCCGTCTTGAGATCGAGCATGAGGTCGGTGGCCTGCGCCATGGCGACGCACGCGGCGGCACCCACCATCACCGACGAGATGATCGCCGCGCTGTCGCCGATGCCGCTCGCAATCACGATCAGAATCGTCACCGCGATGAGCGTCATGCCGCTCAACGGCGACCAGTTGGTGCGTCCGATGCACTCCGAGAGGATGACGCCCGCCACCCAGATCCACAGCGTGCCGAGCACGGCCATGGCGGCTCCCCGGACGATGCCGACCTCGCGCGTGGAGAAGATCGCGATGACCATCAGCAGGACGGCGGCGCCGGCCACGGCGAGATAGAGCAGCTTGATCGGCATCTCGTCGGTGGTCACGGCGGTCTTCACCTTCGAGGCCGACTGCATGCTGCGGATGGCACTCGTGATGAGCGGCAATGCCAGCGCAATGCCCGCCAGCGCCCCGCCAATGAGCATCCCGATACCCACCGGCCGGAACAGACTCACACGGAGGTAGCTCGTGATCCCCATGTCGGCTGCGGCGAGCGTCTCGGGCGTCGGGAGGAGACCGAATCCCGCCAGGAACGGCGCCAGGATCCAGTAGCACACGTACCCGCCGACGATGAAGAAGAACCCGCCCTTGCCCGCGATGAACCCGACGCCCACGGTGAGGAGCGAGACGTACCAGATGCCGTTCATGTACTCCGGCATGCCGATGAGCGTCCCCAGATTCCAGTTCTCGAACCCGCTGGCCTGGCTCGCGAAGTGGATCGCAGCACTGAGCCCCGCTCCGGAGAGTAGCAGGATCGCCTTGCGGACACCCGCACCCGGTGACTTGAGAATCGTGGCCACGGCCACCCCGCCGGGGTACGTCAGGCGCTCGAAGTCGATCATCTGCTTGCGGAGCGGGATGATGAAGGCGATACCCAGCACGCCACCCGCCATGCAGGCGAACACCATGAGAATGGCGTTGAACTGGGTCTCGCCCAGGATGAACAGCGCCGGCACCGTGAACATCATCCCGGCCGATGCGCCGTTCACTGCACTGGCGATCGTCTGGTTGATGTTGTTCTCCACGATGCTGGTGCGCCCGAGCAGTCCGCGCAGGATTCCGAAGCCGAGAATCGCCGCCAGCTCCGAGCCTTCGATCGAAAAGCCGAGGATGAGCGCCGCATAGCCAATGCTGAGGGCGATAACGATGCCCAGCCCGTAGCCGACGATCACGGCCGTCAGGGTCAGCTCGGGATAGGGGCCTCGGCGGATGGGCCGTCCGGAGATGGCCGTGGATTGGGACACAAACCCGTCCTTTCGTTCAGAGGCGACACGCCTCGTGCCCTGAGGCACGGCACAGGGTATTCTGTCTCCATGGCGGGGCACTGGCCACCCCACCCCGCGTGGGAGAGCGCCGCGAATAATCCAGCACACCGAGTGTACCTTAGGGCAAGCACGCTTCAGATCCGACCAGCGAGGGGTGGCGGTGGACGTTCCGATAGCGGTCAACCAATCTCACGTCGATCGTCCGCTCGTCCTGCGGGTCCGGTCCGGCGATCGGGACGCGTTCGGCGAGCTGGTGCTCAAGTACATGCGGCGCGCCTACTTCACCGCCCTGGGCATTGTCGGATCGCACGACGACGCGATGGACCTGTCACAGGACGCCTTCGCCCGGGCGTTCCGGGCGCGGCGCAGTCTCGACCCGGACCGGCCGTTCTATCCCTGGTTCTATCAGATCCTGCGACGCCTGTGCTTCAACCACCTGCGCAACCAGAAGACGCGACGTGACCGGCTCGAAGAAGCCGCCGGGTGGCTGGCCGACCGCGCGGGCGCCCGAGCGGCGGAGGCGGCGCCGGATCGTATGGCGGAGCGAGCCGAGTTGCGGGCCCGCCTCGAGGCGGCAATCGCGGCACTGCCACCGCACGAGCGCGAGGTGATCGTGATGCGTGAGTTCGAGGGACTGCGCTACCGGGAGATCGCAGATCTCCTGGGGATACCGATCGGTACCGTGATGTCGCGCCTCTACGCAGCACGGAAGGCGCTGGCAGCCACCCTCGGGGAGGCGACATGAGTGATTTCGACGTGCATGCAGGCGAGCGCGCGCGTCATCTGATGATGGCGGCCTTGGACGGTGAGCTTTCTCGCCAGGAGCAGGCGGACCTCGAGCGGCTCCTGCGGGACGACCCTGCCCTGCGGGCGGAATGGCAACGACTGCAGCGCGTCAAGGAGGTGACGACGACCATGTCCCTACGTGAGCCACCCCGGGAAGTCTGGGACCGCTACTGGCTGGGCGTGTACCAGCGCTTCGAGCGCGGCCTGGCCTGGATCCTCGTATCGTTTGGCGCCATCGTGGTGCTCTCGTGGGGGTCGTGGGAAGTCCTGCGGGAGCTGTGGAACGACCAGCAGCTGCCGGTGTTGGTCAAGGCCGGATCGTTCGCCCTGGTGGTCGGGGTGGTCATCCTGGCAGTTTCCGTTGTCCGTGAGAAGCTGTTCGTCTACAGAACCGATCCGTACAAGGACGTGATCCGATGATCGTCACCCCTGCGTCACACGTGCACGGCCACCGCGTCGTGAAGAGCTTCGGTCTGGCACGCGGCAACACGATCCGCGCGCGCAACATCGGGCGCGATATCATGGCCGTCTTCAAGAACATGATCGGCGGCGAGATCGAGGAGTACACCAAGATGATGGCCGAGGCGCGGGAGCAGGCGCTCGACCGGATGGTGGCGGACGCGAGCCACGTCGGCGCCAACGCGGTCATCAACATGCGGTTTCAGACCTCGTACATCATGGGCTCGGCATCCGAGATCCTGGCGTACGGCGAAGCGGTAGTCATCGAGCCGGAGTGACCCACACTAGAGGTGCCACATCCATGCGAACACGACTCACCCTCACCGGTGCTCTCATGACACTTGCGTCGCTCACGGGCCCTGCCCCGCTCGGCGCGCAGCAACCCGACGTCCTCGGCCGCTGGGAGGGCGCGATCCTGGTCCTCGGCAGCGAGTTGGGAATCGGCGTGCAGTTCGCCGCCGGGGAGGACGGCCTGTCGGCTACCATCGACATCCCGCAGCAGGGAGCGATGGGTCTGCCACTGCAGAGCGTGAGCTACGAATCCCCACGCGTGCATTTCGAGCTGTTGGGGGGTCCGGGACTGGCGATCTTCGACGGGACCCTGGCCGGCGACAGCATCGGCGGGTCGTTCAGCCAGTCGGGCGTTGACGGCACGTTCCACCTCGCCCGGGAGATCGGCGAGGGTGTGGGTGCAGCGGCTGAGGACCCCGACACGGTGACGGCCTACCGTGAGGAGGAGGTCACCTTCGCCCACGGTGACGTCACGCTCGCGGGCACGCTCACGCTGCCCAGCACGCCGGGCCCGCATCCGGCCGTCGTGCTGATCACGGGCTCCGGCCCCCAGGATCGGGACGAGCAGGTGTTCGGCATGCGGCCGTTCCGTCTCATTGCCGATCACCTGTCCCGCGACGGCATCGCCGTGCTGCGCTACGACGACCGCGGCGTGGGCGGCTCGACCGGCAACGTGCAGATGTCCACCTCCGAAGACTTCGCGGAGGACGCGCTGGCGGGAGTGGCGCTGCTGCGCACCCGCAGCGACATCCGCCAAGAAGCGGTCGGCCTGCTCGGCCACAGCGAGGGCGCGATCGTGGCGCCGATCGCTTCCACGCGCTCCCCGGACGTTGCCTTTCTCGTGCTGGTGGCCGGCACCGCCGTGACGGGGAGCGAGATCCTCGTCGCGCAGGGGGAGTTGATCGCCCGGGCAGGCGGCGCGAGTGAGGACGACGTCGCCACGCAGCGACGCTTGCAGGAAATGATCTTCGCCACGGTCACGGCCGACACGGGCTGGGACGGTCTGCGCGCCGAGATCGAGCGACAGATCCGCGAGGGGATCGACGATCTTCCGGAGGACCAGCGCAAGGCCATCACCGATCTGGACTCGTTCGTGACGACGCGGGCGAGTCAGCAGATCGTCGGTGTGCGCTCTCCGTGGTTCCGGTTCTTCTTGGAGTACGATCCCAAGCGCGACTTGCGGTCGGTGGAGGTCCCGGTGCTTGCCGTGTTTGCCGAAAAGGATCTCCAGGTGCCGCCTGCGGTGAACCTGGAGCCGATGCGCGAGGCGCTGGACGCGGCGCCCACCGACGACGTGACGATGGAGGTCATCGCCGGCGCGAACCACCTGTTCCAGGCCGCCACCACCGGCAGTCCCAACGAGTACGCCACCCTGCCCAAGGAGTTCATCCCGGGGTTCATGGAGCTGGTGAGTGGGTGGATCTTGGAGCGGGTCAAGTAGGACGGCTGACGAGCGGTCAGGCGGGCGGGCGGGCGGAACGACAAAGGGCACGGGCTCATCCGACGTCGGACTTGCATATCCTCCGTCACGCTCCGATCGCTCCAATGCTCCGCCGGATTTCCCATGTGGAAACACGAGAGCGCCTCCTCCCGTAGTGCCGGCAGGGCCCAACGAGGACAACGGGAGTAGACAGATGGATCCAGCCATTGCGGAGGTGATAGGGCCGGTTCTTGCCATACTCGGCTTGGGAAGCATGATCTTGATCGGCTTGAAGATGCGTTACACCCACCTGCGGCACACTCGGCACCCTCAGGTCGAGCAGGAAGCGATGGAACGTCTCACGGAGGACGTGGCGGGCCTCCGCGACGACGTCCGGATACTGCGCGAGGAATTCGTCGACCTGTACGAGCGTGTGGAGTTCGCCGAGCGGGTGCTCACCCGGGGAAGGGCGGATGGAGATGTCGAACGGCTCCCGGGAGGGCGGGACGCAGGCGGCAAGTGAGCGCCCTGACTATTCTGGCTCGCGCTGCCACTCACCCCACAGCGGCTCGGCGGTGACGTAGAACCGCACTTCTACCAGGCCGAAGCACTGCTGCGCCGGCTCTGCGACCGGGGCGCGCTCGTACACCGAGAAGGCTGCCAGGCCCGCCTCGCTCAATCCGCCGAGCGGCATCAACCTACCATGGGTGGTCTCGATTCGGACCTTGCGGGAGGTCGGCAACCGCTGGGTGCGGGGTGCCCAGAACCTCTCGGCGTCCGTGGGGTTCTGAGCGGCGGGACAGCGGGACCGCTGAGTGCGAATCGGTCGGATGCCCGCGCGGGGAGTCAGGGGGCTAGAGCGGTGGACATGGCTACAAACCCGCGCTCAACTCGAGTCTTCGCGAAGGCGGGTCCTTTCGCTCTGCGCTGTCAAGATGGGACCCGTTGGGCAAGCGAGTCTGCTTGTTAGACGGACACTTTCTCGGAGTGATTACGCCGCAGCTTGCTCACTGTGATGCCGACTGTGTTCCGCCGAACAGGAGAAGTGCCAATCGGCGCGCCGCCTCGAACGACCCCAGCAGGTACAGAACCTGAGCTCCCGCTCTGACGACGTAGGGTCGCCGAGACAGATCCATTCCCAACGCCTCTGAAGCGTAGGCCCCCACGCCGAGCACAACAAACCACACTGTCACCAGCGGCACTCTGGTGAAGGCAATATGGACGATGTCGTGGAGCAGAAACCCGCAGAGGGCAAACGTAAGGACGAGAGCGATGGGTCGCGGCGAGTACTTCCGCAGTGGCCGATACGACCAATAGTAGAGAAAGTACCCGTATACCGGATTCCAGTACCTCCAGAACGCGACAAACGACTGCGCACCGAAAGACCGCGTGAGCATTTGTCGGGCGGCCTGCCATGGCCCGTCCGGAGTTCCGAGTCGGATGAGGGCGTAGTCTCTCACAGACGGACGCCGTCGGGTTCTATCTCCACGGTGAGGCCCGGCGTCAGGTGCTGAGTTACCGGCTGAAGACATGTGTCCGTCTACCTAGTAGTAGACTGCGCCGTCCCTTCCCCCACCGCTGCATGGTGAGTGGCATAACCCCATGTGACTCGGCCATGCAGCGAGGAGGGTATCCTCCGGCCAATATGAGCCGTGCCCTTTCATCCGGCCAGGTGGGCTGCCCCAGCAAGGTGGACCCGCATCCGGACCCGCGTCGATACCGGACAATCCCCTATGAGGCCGTCTGACGTACTGGAAAATCCCACATTGGGACGGTAGTGGTGGGCCTGCCAGTGACCCGCCGGGAACCCCGTCTTCCGGTCGGAAGAGCTAGGCCCACAACAGGTTGGACGCTACTTTACGGGCGGTTCGCGGCCGTGGCGGAACTGGTAGACGCGCCAGCCTTAGGAGCTGGTGGGGTTTCCCCGTGGGGGTTCGAGTCCCTCCGGCCGCATGCGCAGCCCCGCAGCGGTTCGCCGGTGCGGGGATTGTCGCGTCCAGTGATGGCACCGAGGCAATCGTGACCCTCGCACGCTGAAAGGCGGATGGGAGGGGCTGCCGCGGCGCGGCCGACGTGCCGAACGCCGCGGTCGTGCGCTCGCGTGTACCGGGAGAACGCGGGGGCGGCCGCCCCCTGACCTGGAGCGTGCCGCACGTGACCAAGAGCGACGCGGACCCGACTTCATGCACGCCACTCGAAGCTTGGAGCGAGCCACTCGAAGCTTGAAGTGCGGCATTCCAAGCTTGGAGTGAGGCCCTCGAACGCCGAGGCGCGCCGTCCGGAAGCTCGGATGCCCCGATCCAAGCTTCGATCAGCCCGTGTGAAGTCTCGGGCCGCGCTCCGGAAGCTTCGAGCGAGGCGGACCAAGCTTCGAGCGGCGCGGTCGAAGCTTGAAGTGGGGCACTCGAAGCTTTGAGCGGCGCGGTCGAAGCTTGAAGTGCGGCATTCCAAGCTTCGAGTGAGGCGCTCGAAACGGGCC
>JBDGYA010000158.1:0-9083 GCA_039584325.1 Gemmatimonadota bacterium | reverse complement strand
TGGCGTCTGTCAGGCGGCAGGGCCGGGAGGGCCACCGACGGGAGTATTCTTCTCATCAATGTGCTTCGGGAGCGTGAGGGCGCAAGCAGTTAATGCGAGTGTCGCGCTTGGGATTCGGCCTGTTCGGGCGGTGGTCACCGCCGTTCTCACCATGTCGGGGGGGAGGTGTCAGCCGTCAGGTGTGAGTTCTCCGCCGTTGGCTGCTAGCTGTATTGCACTGGCTCGCTGGCATCAAAGCGGTAGCGTCGCTCGTACAGCCGCCTCACACGAACTGGACATCGCGACACCCGGCCCTATGTTGCGAAGGCCGATTGCACTTCTCTGAGACCATGAAGACATCCGTATCCTTCCTGCGAATCCCGACCGCCATCGCTCTCGCAGTGGCGTGTCACGGGAGCGCCGCCAGGCTGCTCGCCCAAGGACAGGATCGCTCGCTCGAACCGTTTACCTACGCTTCGCCGGAGAGCGTAGGCCTCTCCGCGGCTCCGCTGGGCGCGTTGGTGGATAGCATGGAGCAGTGGGTGAGTGACGGAGAGGTAGTGGGCGCCGAGTTGATGATCCTGATGAGCCGGAAGATCGTGCTGCACGAGACGGTCGGATGGAAGGATCGGGAGCGACAGGTTCCCTACGAACGAAACACGATTGCCCGCATTCGCTCCATGACCAAGCCGTTCGTGGGAACGTCCATTCTCATGCTGGCCGAGGAGGGAAAGCTGCGCCTCAGCGATCCGGTCTCGGCCTATCTGCCATCGTGGGACAACACGCGATCCCGCGACATCACGATTTACCAGCTCCTGCATCACCGAGGTGGGTTCACGCAACCGGGGTACCCTGACGCCCTTCAGACCTACGGCAGCCTGCGAGAGGCTGTCGACGCGACTGGCATGGCCGGCCCGCAACACGAGCCGGACAGTCGCTATTCCTATAGCGATGCCGGGTCGGCCACGCTCGGCGCCATCGTCGCGGAGATCTCGGGAATGCCGGTGGAGCGATTCATCGAGACGCGCATCCTGGAGCCGTTACGCATGGGTAGCACGTTCACGATGCTCAGCGAGGACGATGCGCGACGGTCTCGCGTGAGCAGTACGTACAGGCGAAGCGGGCCAGGTGCCCAGTTCATGAAGTATTGGGACCGCACGCAGCCACAAGCTCTGCGGTTCTTCCGGGCCAGCGGAGGCATGTACTCCTCACCCATGGATTACGCCAGATTCCTGGCCCTGTGGATGGACTATGGCCGGGCCGGCTCACACCGCCTGCTCCAGCGCGAAACCGTTGTTGCCGCCTTGGACGGTATGCCTACGGGGGGCTCCTACGAGTACGGCATACAGTGGCAGATCTTCACGGAGGCCGGAGTCTCCACGGCCGGACTTCCTCCGTTCGGCCACGGGGGATCCGACGGGACCATCGCGTTCGCCGATCCCAACCAGGACGTGATGGTGCTCTACTTCACGCAGTCCCGGGGCGGAAACACGACTCGGAGAATGCTGGAGCTTGCACGTGCGGCCTTGGTCGAAACCCACCGGTAGCGGCGGAGGTCAAGTCCAAGAGCTCGCTCCTGGCGGTCGATCCTGACGCTCAGAAGCGGGCTCGTTCTCGGGAGGTCACGAGCCCGCTTCACTCGATGGCTCGACGCTGCCGGAGCTTCGGCGATGCGATGCCCCCTTACTGCGGCTCGATCTGAACGTCGACCTTGGCGCCTTGGATGAGCGTCTGGTAGACAGGCGAGAACTCGCTCAATCTCTTGACTTTCTTCATATTCTCCGGGTCAGTATCCACCTTGAGTTTGACTCGGATATTCGTATAGCCCTTTGGCACATCGGGGGCCAACCCCAGGAATCCGCGCAGGTCGAGATCTCCTTCCAGTTCTGACTCGAGTGCCTTGATGTCGATGCCATTCACGGCCGCATGGGCGACAATGCTCGTCGTGAGGCAGCCAGCCAGGGCATTGAGCAGATGCTCGACTGGATTGGCGCCTTCATCTTTTCCTGCAAGGATGGCGGGCTCGTCGGCGTGCAGTTCAAACGCTTGCTTGTGGGTCATCTCCTGCTTGGCGCCGTAGAACCCGGAAATCGTAGTGCAGTTGTGATTGGCATCGATCCATGTGTTGCGGGCGCGAAATCTACATTTCCCCAGTTCGGGATCCTGCTGGATGGCACTGACGGTTTCTTTCAGGACACTCAGGTCGATGCCGTTGACGTGATTGACGTTCTCTTCCGTTGTCATCGTACTCTCCTGTGTCTTTGGGTCTGATCGTTCACTTGCCATGAGCCGCTGCTCGAGCCGCTTCCGCCTGCAGATCTTGAGCGTCACGAATCTGGAGGAACGGCGAATCTTCGAGGACTTCGAAATCGGAGATGACGGGCGTGATTCCTGTATCGTACTCGGACTCCGGCCCCGGCCGCGGCGCGCCACGGCCGTGAAAACCCGGCGCTGACCACCACTAATCCCTAGTAAACCCGTTCCCTTTATTTATACGGTCTCTGCACCATGGGTGCAACATTGCCTTACGTGGTTTGACGTGTGCGGCGTGAATCACCGGAAACCGTGGAGGCTGCTCCGGCTATCCATCAGCCCCACCTTCTCCTTCAGCTCCTCGAACCAGTTCTCCGCCATCACGAGACGGGGCTTGCGCACCGGGTCGTCGACGGTGCGGATCATCACGAACCGCTGATCATCGGGACTGATGTCGAAGGCGGCCAGCACGTCGCCGCCAGTAGGCACGCACTCCGCACCGAGCTCGAACAGCACTTCCGAATCTGGGGTATGTGTGGGCCGTGACGCGCAGGTGACGGGACCACGTGCGTCGGACGTTGGCTCCAGCTTGCAGAGGTCATGGGGTGCGCGTCAGATTCTTCCCGAGGATCAGGTCGTGAGACCGAGGCCCTCGATCAGTCACAGTGGTGCGCGAGTGAGCCGTTCACTGGGCAGCCCGGGAACAGCCACATCGATACGGAGAGAGTGAGCACGATGTTCAAGCCGAGCGCGATTACGCTGTCACTGCTGGCCCTCAGCGCCGCCCTGTGGACCGGATGCACCACCGTGGCACCGGACCATATGAACGAATCCCAAAGCGATTTCGACGCCCGCATGGAATGGTGGCGAGACGCGCGGTTCGGGATGTTCATCCATTGGGGGCCCTATGCGGTGCCGGCGGGAGTCTACGAGGGCGAGCCTATACGGGGTATCGGGGAGTGGATCATGAACACCGCTCAGATCCCGGTTGCCGAGTACGAGGCGTACGCAAGGCGATTCAATCCGGTCCGGTTCGATGCTGTAGAGTGGGTGCGCTTCGCGAAGGATGCCGGCATGAAGTACATCATCATCACATCGAAACATCATGACGGCTTCGGCCTGTGGAACTCGGAGGTGTCGGACTACGATATCGTTGACATGACGCCCTTTGGTCGTGACGTCTTGAGGGAGCTCGCCGACGCGGCTGCGGCGGAGGGCATCCGCCTGGGCTTCTACCATTCCATCATGGACTGGCACCACCCCGACGCGCAGGCGCCCCACTTCCCCACGTACAACACTCGTGAGAAGAGCAACCCGAACTTTCCGGCGTACGTCGAGCACTACCTCAAGCCACAGATTCGTGAGTTGGTTGCCAGCTACGACCCGGCCGTGTTGTGGTTCGATGGAGAGTGGATACCCGAGTGGACGCACGAGATGGGCCTCGACATGTACACCATGGTCAGATCCCTGAAGCCGGACATTCTCGTCAACAACCGGGTGGACAAAGGCCGCCAGGGCATGCAGGGCATGAACCGGACGGACCAGCAGTATGCCGGGGACTTCGGGACACCCGAACAGGAGATCCTCGAAGGGACCTCCACGCTCGACTGGGAATCCTGCATGACGATGAACGACACGTGGGGCTTCAAGTCGACCGACGACAACTGGAAATCGGCGGAGACGCTCGTTCACAACCTCGTCGACGTTGCCGCAAAGGGCGGCAACTACCTGCTGAATGTCGGACCCACCGCAGAGGGACGCATCCCCTCGGCCAGTGTGGAGCGCCTGCGGGAAATCGGCGACTGGATGGCGGTCAACGGAGAAGCCATCTATGGGAGCCGGCTGTGGGAGCACTACGAAGACGGCGAGACGGTCAGGTACACCAGTGCGGGGGGCCACATCTACGCCGTGAGCTTGGGGTGGCCGGGCCGGCAGATCATCCTGCACCACGTGCAGCCTCATGCCGACTCGGAGATCCACCTCCTCGGCTACGAGCGACCGCTGGAGTGGTCCTACGACGCGGCCGACGGTCTGACGATCACGCTGCCCGACGCGCTGCAGGATGCGAGTGCCAGACCCGGCACGTACGCGTATGCCTTCCGAATCACCGGCGGCCCGGTAGGGGGGGACGGCCGCCCGTAGGGAGCACTCCCGTAGTGGAGGGTCGGTTGGGCAGTGATCGGGCGTCGCCGCGGGCCAAACAAGGGCAGCTCCCTGGCGCACCTGCACTTACGCGCTGCGGGGAGATGTGTGAGACGCCCCGACTCGCGCTTCAGGTGGCCTCCCTCACGCTTCAGGCGGCCTCCCTCACGCTTCAGGCGGCCTCCCTCACGCTTCAGGGGGCCAGCCTCACGCTTCAGGGAGCCTGCCTCACGCTTCAGGGAGCTTGGCTCACGCTTCAGGGAGCCTGCCTCACGCTTCAGGGAGCCTGCCTCACGCTTCAGGGAACGTGCCTCACGCTTCAGGGAACGTGCCTCACGCTTCAGGTTGCCTCACTAACGCTTCAGGGAGCTTGCCTCACGCTTTAGGGAGCCTGACTCACGCTTCAGGCGAGGCGCCTGAAATGAGGGCCGGCGCGCCTGTGACGTGTGCGCGGATGTCCGTGAGGTGTGCGGATCCTCGCGTAGGTGCGCCGGGCGCGTGCAATCGAGGACGGGCACTCGGGAGTTGCCGTGGGCGTGCTTGGTTACTAGTATGGCGTGCACTGGGCGTCGGGCGGTCAGCGCGTGCCCGACCGAACGCAGCTTCACTACTTCGGGGGTCTTCGATGGCGCATCCACAGTTTCGCCTGTTCCGTGGCAACCGCGGCCAGTACTACTTCAACCTGACCGCCAAGAACGGGCAGGTCGTTCTGACGAGCGAAGGGTATGGCGCGAAGGCGGGTGCCACGAACGGCATCAAGTCGGTCAAGGCGAACTCCAACAAGGCGAACTCCAAGCGCGCGACGCTGTTCGAGCGAAAGACCGCGAAGAACGGCAAGTACTACTTCGTTCTGACGTCGCCCAACGGTCAGACGATCGGGAAGAGCCAGATGTACGCGTCGACGTCGGGCCGCGCGAACGGGATTCGCTCGGTCTCGGCGAATGCGGGACGGGCGCGGATCGTCGACGAAGCGTAGGCGTCCGCTTCCCACGACGGACAGATCCCCACGCGTTCGGCACGCGCCGGGCGCGTGGGGGCGTCGTTCGCCTGCCGCGACTAAGAGACGGCTGCGAGGCTGTCGCGGCCGTGTGACCGACCCGTCGCTACGGGGAGTGGTCGGTCGGGATCGAAGCGGCACGCGCGAACACGATGACGTGCTACCGTGGCAGGAAGTCCTCCGTCACCTGCCACTCCGCGCAGGCTGCTGACGATTCCCAGCATCATCTCGCGTGGATGTGAGAACTCGTGATACGCGGCGACGCCGATCCGACGCTCGCGCGCGACACGATGTTCTCGGTGCTCGCACAGAAACGTGCCGGGTTGCGCTGGCACGGTTACGTGCACCAATGCGCCGATGACGAGGTTCCCGTGTGCCCTCTTGCATTCTCCCCAGCGCCGAGCCGAGCTTATGCGTATGGCAGCTGCGACGTTCTATACGGCCGAGATGGTCCGAGCACTTCCCGACGACGGCAATCGGTACGAGACCGTGCGCGGGGAGCTGCTGGTGACGCCGGCGCCGCGAATGGTGCATCAGTTGGTCGTCCAGCGACTGATCTCGGCCCTATCGCAGTACTTGGATCGCCACCGCCTTGGTCAGGTCTTCGCATCACCAGCTGACATCTCCTGGGCGCCAGACACGCTCGTGCAGCCTGACGTGTTCGTTGCGGACCTGACCGAGGCTCGAACGCTGGACTGGAGCCAAGTTCGACACCTCATCCTCGCGATTGAGGTGCTGAGCCCGTCATCCGCCCGCGCGGACCGCTTCACCAAGCGCCGGCTGTACCAGGAAGTGGGCGTGCCGACGTACTGGCTCATCGATCCGGACGGACACGAGGTGGAGGTATGGACGCCCGGCGATACGTTCCCTACCGTCGAGCGTGAGTGCATCACGTGGCGACCCGCGGGGGCTGCTGACGAGTTGGTACTCGAGTTGGAGGAGTTGTTCCGGCCAATCTAGATGGACGGCATCCGGCAGAACGTGTCGGCCTGTTCGCCACGTGGACAGAGCCGAGTTGCGCTTCACGCCGTCGGAGGTCAGCGTCCCGTGCGCGCCGGTGTTTTCCGCGTTCGCGCCCTTGGCCGATCCGCGGCCTCGTCAGCCATGATGGCGCTGCTGACCTAGCGTAGCATCTCCGCGATCTTCGGCCGCGTCCGCTCGATGCGCTCGTAGTCCAATTCCAGTCCGTACGGACCCAGCGCCGTGCCCACCATGTCATAGATGCCCCTCATGGCGTCGAACGGGGCGCTCACGATGTCGAGGGCGGTGACGCCCGCGCCGTTTCGGACGCTCGTGTCGGCACCCGCCGCCAGCAGCGCCTCGACGATCTCGGTGCGGCAGAAGAACGCCGCGTTCATGAGCGCGGTGGACCCCTCGTTGTTCTGCTGGTCCACGTCGGCCCCCGCTGCGATCAGCGCCCTGGCCACCGCGGTGTGACCAAAGGTCGCCGCGGTGATCAGGGGACTCGATCCGCCCATCGGCTCGCGCGCGTTGAGATCGGCCCCGGACGCAATCAGTTCCCGAGCGGCGTCGAGATCCCCTTCCATCGCCGCCTCGTGAAGACCGGTGCTCGCCGGTGCGCCCCCGGAGGAGGGCTGTGCGATACCGAGTGCCTCATCGAGCATCTGCACCAGCTCGTCCCGCGAGTAGGAGAAGCGGTGCCCTTCGTTCAGCTCCACCACTTCCCGTAGGGCCTGGCGGATCGTGATGGCCGCCTCGCCCTGATTCGGCACGACCATGTAGCGCCGCTTCGGGGCATCGCTGGTCAGAAAGTCCAGGGCCGCCATGGCGACGTCATCCGGCTCCTCAAACTGGGATCGATCGAGCGGCCCGGCGGAGGCCATGTCGAGCATCGAGCCGTACCTGGAGCCCTCCGCCGAATAACCGGTGGCCTGCATGCGCGCGACCATGTTCGCCGTGATCTGCGACTTGTAGTTGCCGGGCTCCACGGCGGCGACGGCGACGCCGAACCGATCCAGCTCGGCGGCCAGCGCATCGGTAAAGGCCTCGACGCCGTGCTTGCTCATGCTGTATGCACCGATGAACGGTCCGGATAGAATGCCGGCGATGGAGCTGACCGTCATGACGCGGCCCCTGCTCTCGATGAGCAGGTCCGCGAAGGCCTTGGTCACACGGTAGGGCCCGAACAGATTCGCATCGAGCTGGAACTGCATGTCCTCTTCCGACAGCTCGATGAGCGGTCCCATGACGGCGACACCGGCATTGTTGATCAACCCGTAGAGGCCGCGACCCTCCGCTCGGATCAGCTCCACCGCCGCGTCGATCTCACCGTGGATGTTCACATCCAAGCGGACGGCCATGACGTTCTCCATCGCGTCCAGACGCTCCAGGTCCTCGGCTTTGCGAGCACCCGCGTAGACGAAGAACCCGTTTGTCGAGAGGATTTCGGTCATGCGGAGTCCGATCCCGGAGCTCGATCCCGTCACGAGCACCGCTCGTAGGTCCTCCGCCTCCTGAGCGGCGACTGGCTGAACCGCCATGGCAGACGTCGCGACCGCCATGATCAGCAGATCTCGAGCGCCACGCGCGGACCGCAGTATTCGGCGCAACATGGGGGCCCCCTCTTGTCCCTGGGGAATGGGTTGTATGGGAACGCTCTAATTGTAGGAAGACGCCGGGGCAAGTGCTACGGGTGCGGCAGTCGCTGACCCTGTCAGCCGCCTTGCGCGTCCAACACCCCACCACGGGCGCGGTGGCCTCGACGAACGGGCGACGGCGCCATACACTTGATGACCGTGCCACGGATCGGGCGCCCAATTCCGGGTTCCGGGTCCGGGCCCAACTCCCGTGAGGGGACCTCCCATGCCTTCCATCCGTCGCATCACGTTCGTTGCGCTTGCTCCGCTGTTGGCAACCTCGGCCTGCGGCCCCGACCAGAGCGAGGAACTCGCGCGGTTGCGCGCGCGCGTCGCCGAGCTCGAGGCGATGGTTGGTCCGCCGCCCGCCTCACTCGATCGGTTCTACCCGCCGCAGGCCGAGAGACCGGTGTATCTCGACCGCATGCACGCGCTGAGCACCGCCCTGACCGCGATCGGCGTCGATCTCGCCGAGCAGGACCTGGAGCATGTCCCGGGCGCGTTTGCAGAGTTCCGCGACGAATATGTCGCTGTTTCAGCGATGGTGCCCGAGTGGACGGACGACTATCCGATCGAGCCGGTCGATCGGCTGGGTGCGGCGCTCGAGGCGGGCGATCCGGACGCTACGGCAGAGGCATTTCAGGCAATCGGTGCGGTGTGTCACTCGTGTCACGTCACCAATCTGCCGAAGGCATATTTCCGCTACCGGTTCGGCGACTTCATGGCGCTCCGGCTAACGGAGCCCGCCTCCGGGCGTGAGCTGCGCTACCCCGAGCTGATGCAGGAGATCGAAGTGGCGCTCATCGGTGCCGTTGTGGATGTGATGCAGGGGCAGCCGGAGCGCGCGCGCGAGCACTACGCCACCTTCCGGGCGCGCTTCGAGCTGCTCGGCACCGTGTGCGCGGCGTGCCATACCACCGAGCGCCGCTACTTCGTGGACGCCGACGTGTGGGGGAAGATCGACGCGTTGGGCACCGCACTCGCACACGCGCAGCCCGACCCGCAGGTCGTCCAACATACGGTTCAGGAGATCAGCGAGGAGAGCTGCGGCAAATGCCACCTGGTGCATGCGCCGTCGGCGATGACGCGGATGCACTGGGACGAGATGGGGGAGC
>JBDGYA010000075.1:0-12670 GCA_039584325.1 Gemmatimonadota bacterium | reverse complement strand
GGGGGGGGAGCCTATGGAGTGACCGGCTCCAAACCCAGTCGCCGCTCGACCACGGGTTTGACGCTCCGCAGCCCGGCCATCTCGGCCAGTCGTAGGGCCTCCTCCGGCTCCACGCCGCGTTCGGCGGCGAGCCAGGATCCCCACAGGCCGGATACGCGGTTGCCGGAGCCGCAGTGCAACAGGATCGGCTCCTGGCTGTGCTGCAGCACCGAGTCGAGCCGCGTCACCTGCTCGTCGGAGATCTCGGTGACCGGACCGGGCATTGGGATGCGGACGAACGTCATGCCGAGTGTCTCCACCGTCGCCTGCTCGTCCCAGTCGATCTCACCCTCCGCCCGGGTCGAGACGACGGTCGTGACGCCGCGAGCAGCGAACGACTCGAGCGCACCCTCCGTTGGCTGGCCGCCGATGTAGACGTCCCCCGTCCGGGCACAGTACCGCATCTCCTCCATGTCGCACGGGACGGGGTCAGGTATCGCCATCGCTGCTTCCAGCACAGGGGGTTCGGTATCGCCGGCACGCTCGGCCGGCCGATCGCTGCAGGCGACCAGGGTGCACGCGCCGAGCACAATCAGCATGCATCGCATCGTCGGATCACTCCCGTTAGTGGTGTTGCCGGGGAACGGCACGAAGGTCACAAACTCATGGTAGTACGTCGGCACGGAACGGTCGAGCCCGATGCCCGAGGAGGAGAGCCGACGGACCGGGGCCGCGCTCGCCGCCCGTCAGACGTCTCGTGCGCCGGGTGGCTCCTGCTTGCTGGCCACTTGGTGCAGGGCGTATCGCATCGCTGCGCCGAGCAAGGCCGGCGGATGTGCTTCGAGGAACGGTTCCGGAGGATCGACGTACAGCCAGAAGATCTCCATGCACTGCTCGTCCGAAAGGCTGTCGATCCAGTCCGCTGGCGGATGATTGGGGTGTATGGTACTCATCAACGAATGCATCCGTTTCCTAGGTCGCTATCCGTGAATATACCGCTCCCACCGTCGTCGCGCGGGAGCGTCTGATGTGCGGTGTCGTCGGGTGGGTCGGACCGGGGCGGCCAGGGCAAGTGCTGCAGACGATCCGGTCGGCGGGGTGGGCTCAGCGGCACCGCGGTCCCGACGATGCGGCCATACTCGTGATCGCGCCGGGGTACGGGGAGGTCTTCCTCGAGAACGGTGACCGGCGAACCGGAGTCGCCTCGTCTGAGCCCGATCTCGACTTCTCCACGGTTCTCGCGCACCAGCGACTGGCGATTCTCGACTTGGGGCCAACCGGCGCTCAGCCCATGCCCTCCCCGGACCAGGGGATCTGGCTGGCCTACAACGGCGAGATCTACAACCACGTCGAACTGCGAGACGAGCTGCGCGGGCTCGGGCATCAGTTCTCGGGCCACAGCGATACCGAGGTGCTCCTGGCCGCGTACCGACAGTGGGAGCTTGGATGCCTCCCTCGGCTAGCCGGCATGTTCGCCTTTGCGCTCGTCGATCGCCACCGCCGGCACGTGGTGCTCGCGCGCGATCACCTCGGACAGAAGCCACTCTTCACGCGGCCGGTTCGCGGCGGCCTCGCCTTCGCCTCGGAGATAGAGCCGCTGCTGCGCGTCGGGGCCGGACCGGTGTCCGCCGCGCTGGGTCCCACGCTGGACTATCTGGCGACCGGTCGAACGGACCATCGCACGGACACGATGATCGAGGGTGTGCGGCGCGTCGAGCCGGGCACAGCACTGATCGTGACTGGGGCCACGACGGCCGCTCCGGCGGCGCATCGGTACTGGACAGTGCCGGGCGAATCCCCGGAGGACAAAGGGGCGGCCACGCTCGAGGAGTCCGCACGCCACCTGCGTGAGCTGCTCGAGCGCTCGGTGGCGTGGCACCTCCGAAGTGACGTGCCGGTCGGGTCCCTGTTGTCGGGCGGGCTCGACTCATCGGCGCTCGTGCTCGCCCAGCGGCGGATCGGTGGGCCGAATCTGGATCTGCGAACCGTCAGCTATGTCGGTGGTGCTGGGACGGTGAGCGAAGAGCCTTGGGTGGACATGGTAACCGCCGCCGCCGGATGCCGAACGGTGAAGCTGCGGGTCGATTCCGCCGTGTGGGCCGATGCCAGCAAGGTGGCCGTCCATCAGGGCGAGCCAATGGGTGGTCCGGCTATCCTGGTGCATCGGGCCTTGTGCCAACGCGCACGGGAGATGGGGATCAAAGTCCTGCTCGATGGACAGGGCGCCGACGAGTTGCTTGCCGGGTATCCGGCAGCGGTGCCCTTGAGGGCTGCCGGGCTTCTGCGTCGCGGTCGCGTCCAATCCGCGGTCAGGCTCATTCTGGGGGTCGCGAGCCGACGTCCGGGGAGAGTCGGGCTGACGGGAACGACCGCGATCCGCACGCTGCGCGTTGCTGCCGGCCCGAGGGGGCTGGCGGGCCGATGGCCGTGGATCGGTGTCGACCACACGATGGTTCGGAGCGCACTCATGCCTGCGGATCCTGCCCGCACGCTCGGCGGGGCGGTCCGACGCTACCTCACCAACACGCTGCCGGCGATTCTCCGCTGGGAGGATCGCAACACCATGGAAGCTTCCGTGGAAGGGCGACTTCCTTTCCTGCTTCCCGAGGTCGTAGCGTTCTGCCTGCGCCTGCCCGACTCGCATCTAGTCGGACCGACGGGGGAGACCAAGTACGTGCTGCGGGAGGCGCTCCACGACCTGCTACCCGCGGCGGTACGCGACCGGCGGGACAAGATCGGTCTCGCGGTTCCCCTCCGTACCTGGCTGCGTGACGTACCGGATGTCGACCGACGGCTCGAGCGGCTACAGGGCGTTCCCGCGATATCGGGCGATTGGGTGCAGAGCCGGCGTGTCGCGCTGCGTGCGGACGCGCATATCGCCGGGCGCGACGTCTTTGTGCTCTGGCGACTGGTGGGATTCGACCTGTGGCGGGAAGCCCTCGATGTGGATGTACGTTGGTAGCGGCGCGTCAGGACAATTGGAACAATTCGAGCCAGCGCCACGCGGTGAACAGGCGCCAAACGGCCAGGTGGTCCGTATGACCGCCTTTCAGGTACGAATCGACAAAACGCTCAGCTGCGCGCGCTTCGATCCAGCCCGACTCACGCAGGCGCCGCTCCCGTGGCACGGCCTGGATGACGCTGGCGTAATCCGATCGCAGGGGCATCCACGAGCTGCTGGAGACGATGGCCATGTTGTCGGTTCTGTTGGCAACAGCAGGTGGCAACCGGCGACATGCCACCGCATGGAGCAGCCGTTTGGGCTGTGCGTGGAAGACCTTGTAGTGGTCTGGCAGGGGGAGGCACCACTCCACGAGGCGGCGATCCAGAAACGGTACGAGTGCCTGTATGCCCAAGGACGCGGCGGTGCGGTCGAGACGGGCGAGAACTGTCGGTGCGTTCTGATGGCGGAGATGTCGGTACAGGTATCGATTCAGTAGGGCGCGATCCGGCGCTGCGTCCGACCGGAGGCGCTCCCGCATGGGATCGGGCGGTATTGGGCGGGCGATCCAACGATAGCGGCGCCTACCGAGCGCCCAAGCGGCATCGCGTCGAATCGTTCCCAAGAGATAGCGGCGGGCGACTCGCGCCGGATGCACGCCGATTCGGGCTGCGAACCACCTGATTTCCCGCGTCAACTCGGTCAGCTTCGCCCGTCGCATGAGATCGAGCAGGTAGCGGCCTTCGGTTCCTACGCCTGCGAGGAGCTCATCCGCCCCCACTCCGTCGTACAGCGCGCGCATCCCGTGTTCGGCCCCGTGCCTGTACACCAACCACTGGCCAATGAGGTCCTGACCCAGGAGCGGTTCCCCTTGGGTGTGCACGACCTCGTCGACGGCATCCCACGCGTCCACCGGTCGGATCGTTCGGAAGTGACCGTCCAGCCCCGCATGCGCCACGACGGCTCGTATGTGCGGCTCTTCGGTCAGCTCCGGTTGGTCGTGGAGGATCGAGAAGCTCGGTATCCGACGGGTGCCCGCGAGGGTGGCAGCGATGGCCGCGAGGGTGGACGAGTCCATGCCCCCGGATACCAGGGCTCCCGTGGTCTCGATGGTCCCTCGCTTGCGCACTGCATCGACGAGCAGGTCCTCGAATCGGTCCACCGCTTCGGGGAACGGCGCAACGTCGCGCTGCCAGCGCTCGGGAGAGGCGGGGTTCCAGTACTGGATCGCGGTGGCTGTGGGACGGTGATCCGCATCGAGCCGCACGCGAAGCGCCCCGCCTGCTGGAACCGACCGAACACCGCGGAAGAACGTCAGGTCGGGTGTGGACGGCGGGAACCCGTTGAGGAACTGCCCGAAGCGAACAGGCTCGATCTCTGGTCCGGTGGTCCGGGCAGCCGCCACGGTCCTCGGCTCGGACCCAATGATCACGACGTCCGGCTCGGCCGAGTAGTACAGCTGGCCGATGCCCAGGTGGTCGCGCGCTGCGAGTACGGACCCGCGGTCTGCGTCGCACACGAGCAGCGCCCACTGACCATCCAGGCGGCCCAGGCAGTCCTCTCCCCAGCGCTGGTATGCCGCCGCCACGATCGGTTCCGGCGCGCTGTCGGGTGCCAGACCGAGCTCCGCGGTGAGGGCGCGACGGTTCGTGAAGAAGCCGTCGACTGCGACCCATCGGGCCTGTCGGTCTGCGGCGCCGCCCCACCCCCCCGTGCGTACCCCTCCCATCACGGCGGGCAGCTGCGTACCCTTCGTGGTCAGAGGAAGGGGGCCGGAGGCGACGCCCGACCCTGCAGTGGCCAGCCAGAACCGGCCGACTGTGGCCTTCCTCCTGTTCGGGTCCCCCTCGATCCGCGCCAGAGACCCGACGATGCCGGATTCCGGTCGGCCGCAGACCAGCGCGAGACGGGTCACGATCCAGGTCCGGATGCGGGTGGTTTCAGGTGTTGCATACTTGCGTCAATGGAAGAATCCTGAGTAGTTTAATCCCTAATCCAAGAGGAGTGGTGTTGGTGAGCGTCCGATATCGGCGGGGAGAAGGCGTCGAAGAGGCCCCCATGGAGGGCGAGACGCTGCTGTACCACAAGGATACGAAGAAGTTCTGCCGCCTCAATAGCACGGCGGCGTACGTGTGGGAGTGTCTGGAGCAGCCGCGCTCGGTCGACGACCTGGCGACGGCGATCTGCGAGACGTTCGAGGGTGTCGAGCGCGACCGGGCCCGACAGGACGCCCAGGCAGCGGTCGACGAGCTGGTGGAGCTTTCGATTCTGGTGAAGACCTAAGCGAAAGGAGCAACCATGGCTGACACGAAGAAGCAGAAACGTCCCTACGTCACTCCGGCAGTTTCCGTGTTGTCCGAGCAAGAGGTCCTCGAAGTCTTCCAGATCACTACGGCGGGGATGAGCAGTTGGTGGATGGTGTAGTCCCGCCCGCAAGTGGATACTGAAGGGGACGCAGGGCCGGCGGCGACCAGCGCATCGACTGCCGGCCCTGCGCCAATACCTGTTCCCAATCAAGCCAGCTGGTACCGTTTCGGAGACGCAGTGCTCATGCTGCGATCCGGTGACCGATCCTTCGTCGATCGCTTCTCACTGCTGTTCGGTGGCTGCGCCGTGGACGGACCCGGGGTCGATCTCCCTGTAGTCGAGGGTGTCGTCGAGGTGGACGCGAGCCGAGGAGAGGCACGGATCGAGGTCATCGGCGGGGAGGTTGCCGATCCCGAGGGGCTCGTACTCGCGGTATTTGCGGATGACGGTGTCGAGCGCCTCTCGAGGCGGGGGGCGTGGCTCGAGCTCGCTGCCCGCGTGGACTCGGGTTGGCACATGGCCGTTCGCGGCAACGAGGTCGTGACGCGTGCAGCGGCACCGTGGCAGTACGTGGCGGGTGCTATACTGGTGCACCGTGCCATGGCCGCGCAGGCAGACGTCACCTTCGTGCACGCCGCTGGGGTCGAGATCGCCGGTGAGGCGGTCCTGTTCGTTGGCCCTCGCGAGGCGGGGAAGACGACCGTCGCGATGGGCCTCGCCACCCGGGGGTATCGGTTCCTCGGGGACGAGGTAGGCGCGATCCGGCTGAGCGGTCCCTCGGTGTTGCCGTTCCCCCGGGCGGCGGGTGTGCGACCGGGACCGCGTTCCACATCCACGGACGGCGTCGTCGATCGCCCGACACTGCCCGTCGAGCGCTTCGCGGATGGCACAAGCAAGACCCTCGTTCCGTCCTCCTATCTGGGAACGGTCCCCCAGGGTGAATCGATCCGGTTTGGGCGCGTGGTCGTGCTCAGCGGTCGGGCCTCACGGCCCCGGCTCACGGATCTAGATGCGGCGCCGGGGAACGTCCGTTACCTTGCCCCCGTGAAGTCGATGCCCTTTTCGACGTCCTCCGGTCTCAAGACGCTCAGACTGCTCAGAGCGGCGTCCGCCGTGCGGTGGCATCAGCTCACCGCCGGCACGCCGGATGACACGATTACACTCATTGAACGACGGTTCGCAACGACATGATCACCACGGTTCGAGAACGCGCAGATTGCGTCGCCACCTTCCGCTTCGCATCGGTCTTTCTGATGGAGACGCTGGCGCGGTGGGTACCGAGCACGCCGGAGCTCGAGGTCAAGATCCTCATGGGCCGGCACATCTGGGAATTCGCACAGCACGCGGACGCGTTCGGCCGGCGAACACACGAATTGCGCGCTGCCCCGCACTACACCCGCGCGCCCATTGGGGCGTACGCTGCGGCAATGCGGGAGCTGGCCGCGGCCGAAGATACCAGCGATCGGATCGACGGATTCTACGAAGTCGCGCTTCCGGACATTGCATCGAGGCTCCGGAGCTACGTCGACCGGACGGACACGATGGTCGACGAACCGTCCGTGCGAATCCTCGAGCGAGTGCTGACCGACTACGATCGCATGCATACGGAGCGCGAGGCGCTGCGGACCGAGCGACCGGACCTGACGGGTGGCAACACCGCGTGGCTCGACGAGCTGCGATCCACGATGGCGTCGGCCGACGACATCGTCGAGTACCGCGACCAAAAGGACTGAGGGGCATGCACGACGGAACGAAGGTGGTCCGTGGGGTGACGCTGCGGAAGGATCCCGCGCGTGAGGACTGTTTTTCGGTGGTGCATCACGATATCGAGATGAAGAACTGGCCGGGAGTGGACGGCGAGGCGGGACGTGAGAAACTGCACCGCCACATGAACAACGAGACGGGTGCCATCGAGATCGCGGCGCAGTGTCTCGCCGACTTCCCTGATGCCCCCTGGGATCTTCGGATGCGTCTCGCCCGACAGTGCGCGGACGAGTCTCGGCACTCCGAAGTACTGCTGCGGCGGCTCCGTCAGATGGGCGGCCACAAAGGGGAGTTCCCAGTCGCGAACTTCGAGTGGGGTGTCACGCTCATGGTGGACGATCTCCCCGGCCGGCTCGCCATTCAGAACCGGACCTTCGAGGCCGGGCTGATCGACATCCTGGGCACGCTCCGCAAGGTCTGGCGTCAGTCAGGAGACGACACCACGGCAGACGTCCTCGATGGCATCCTCGCCGATGAAATCACCCACGTCCGCTTCGCCAATCAGTGGATCCGCCGGATGACGGAGGAGAATCCCCGAGTCCTGCTGCAGGTCGCCAAGGCCGTCCGCTTCTTGGGCGATGCCAATGGCGCGATGCAGGTGGACGAGGAGGCCGTCGATGCTGCCGGGACAAGGATCCAGGAGAGCAAGCTGCAGGTGGAGATCAACGTCGAGGGCCGACTGGAAGCGGACTTCACGGAGGAGGAGGTGATGCAGGTCCTCAAGAAGGCCGGGTTCCAGTCGATCCTGCCGCATCGCGGAGGCAGATCGTGACGAGCGCCGGCGGTCCTGATCCTCGACTGTTCGCCGAGGCACCCGCTCGGGACGAGCGGTTCACGGTTGTGGAGCAATGGGCTGACTGTGTGAACCTCTCGGAGGACGATCCCGAGCACGAGATCGAGTTCTACCACCGTCAGATGAACGAGGAACTCAACGTGCTGGAGAACTGCGCGAGGAATCTGGTCGAGTTTCCCGACGTCGAGTGGTCCATCCGGAAGGGCATCGCACGGCAGGCCGCGGATGAAGCGCGGCATGCGGCAACATACAGGCGGTTGTACGAGCAGCGCGGTGGGAAGATCGGGCGGTATCCGATCATGAACTTCCAGTACAAGATTCTCGGGCGGATCGACAGTCTGGCAGGGCGGTTCGCTGTGCAGAACCGAACCTTCGAGGCGGATGGACTCGACGCGGTCACGAAGGCGATCGAGGAGGCGAAGGCAGCGGGGGACCGCGAGGTCCAGGCGATGTACGAGATCCAGCAGGCCGATGAGGTGCTGCACGTCCAGTACGCCAACCGGTGGATCCACAAGAAGGTCGCGGAGGATCCCGCAGTCGTGATGCAGGTGGTCCGGTCGGTGTCCCAGGCCCTGGAGGGGCTGTCGTGGGTGACCGCCCGTGGGGGTGGTGACGTCACGAAGTACCCCATGGCGGTGGAGGAACGGATCGAAGCCGGATTTACTCGTGCGGAGGCCGAGCTGGCACACGCGAAGAACGAGGAGCGTCGACGGGCAATCGCCCAAGCTCAGGCTCCGTCGTGATGCTCCACCACGGCGGTGAGTACGCGTGACGACGGCAGTCGGCACGGCCAGCGGGCCGGCCGTCGGTGCAGCCGTTACCCGGGGATGGATTCAGTCACCGCTGTACGATCTTGCGTTCTTCGTTCTGTCTCCAGTCGTCGGGACGTTGGCGGTAGTCTGGGCTCTGACGCTGCCCGGTGGGTCGGCCGTGATTGTCGCCGTCACGTTCCTGCTGGCCATTCCGCACTACATCTCGTCGCTGAGCTTCTTCCTGGGCGACGAGAACCGGGAATACTACCGGCGGCACGCCCCGCTGTTCTTTGGCGGTCCGATCCTGATCACCTTGACGGTGCTGGCCCTGCGAGGCTCCGGGATACACACGCCCGTCATGGTGACGCTCTTCGTCTGGAACGTGTACCACGTGAGCCAGCAAGGTCACGGTATCTTGTCGATCTACCGCCGCTTGAACAACGGACCGTCGTCGGAACGGCCGGTCGCTCGTCTCGCGATCCTCTCGGTCAACGCGACCATGGCGTTCTGGTACCCATCCCACTTCACGCCGCTGTACGATGTGCTCCGCTCGGTGCATCCACTGCTGCCGTGGGCGCTGCCGGCCGTCTTTGCGCCCGTCGCCGCCGCATCGCTCGGTGTGCTTGCGTACCGCGTGCTCCAGCGGACACGGCCGATCGCGCTGCCCGAGGGCACCTTCCTCGTGACGAGCCTGCTGCTGTTCCACCCCTATCTCTGGGTCGAGGATGCCGGGCTCGCTACAGTCGGCATGCTGATCGGGCATTTTATCCAGTATCTCGCGGTTATCTGGCTGCTGAACTTCCGGAAGTACGCGCGGCAGGTAGGCGGCTCACCGCTCCAGCGGATGCTGTCGCGCATGAGTGGGAGTCCGCGCGCCGTCGTCACGACGCTCATTGTCGTCGGATTGACGATCTACTTTGGGGAACGCGTGACCGCCCTGCTTGGAGCCCCCATGGCGTATATCATCGCCTGGAATTCTCTCGCGCTGATCCATTTCTACATCGACGGGCTCGTGTGGGCGTTTCGAAACCCATTCGTGCGTCAGTCCGTCGGTCCCTATCTGATGCCTGACTCCCGCATCCGGCCGGTCTGACGGGCGGCGCCACGATGTGTGCGGCCGATCCGTACCGGCCACCCGACGACCTCCGTGCCCGCGTGGAGCTCCTGCGGAAAGGTGGGCACGAGATCGAGTCGGTCGTGGAGGGCCGGAGCATGGAGCCGGCCATTCCGCTCGGCGCCCGCATCCGCATTATGCCCGCTCAACGGGCACCTGCCGTCGGAACCACGGCCGCGATCGTCACTCCGGGTGGTCTCGTCGCGCACCGGGTGATCGGGCGGGGGCGCCTCCCGTGGAATCGGCGATTCGTCCTCACGCAAGGCGACGGCACCGTGTTCTGCGATCCTCCGATTCCCGTCGGCCTCGTGCTCGGCGAGGTACGAGCCTGGCGGCACGACGGCGATTGGCGGGAAGTGGAGGGCCGGTCGTCCGGTGCTCGTGCCGTCGCGAGGTGGGCCACACTGTGGCGCACGCTCGTGCGCAGCGCGTTGGTCGTCCATCCCCGATTGGCAGCGGTGCTGGTCCGGTGGTCATTGCGTGGTCGCGTGGCACCGGTGCGCTGGTCCGCGTGAGGCCTGGGCCGCCGCTGTCAGTCCCCGGCATCTCTGGCTGTGGCCGAGTTCGGAGTCGAATCTCGAGGCGAGCCATGGCACTCTCCGTCGAGCCCTCGGGCACCACACCCCTGGTTGGAGACGGAGTGTGAACCGGTTCCAGATCCCTTCGTCCACGAGATTAGGCGGTCCGCGCAGCCTGGGTGCTCTACGTCTTCCTCGGGCTTGCCGTCGCAGCGTACCGGCGATCGCTGGAGCTCAATTCGGGAAACGACAATGCAGCCGAAAGGCTGGAGTGCCTGAAGGGAAACGGGAGTGGTGAGGCCGTGAGGGTCGAGGAGTCGAGAGTGCAGACCGCCCAACCACATTGGCCCTGATCTTG
This sequence comes from Gemmatimonadota bacterium, assembly GCA_039584325.1. Lineage (GTDB taxonomy): Bacteria > Gemmatimonadota > Gemmatimonadetes > Gemmatimonadales > GWC2-71-9 > JAOTVV01. The sequence goes on along the minus strand of JBDGYA010000075.1, from coordinate 2,144 downwards.
CTCAACGGTGTCGGTGCGGGGGGCGAGGGTTGACGCGGAATCCTTACTACCGCCCTGGTTTGCGAGTGTGTCCGCCGGCTTCTCCCTCGCCCTCCGCGCAACTGCACCGGAGCACCAGCCTCGAGGCCGCACCCGTAGGAGCAGCGGACGGTTGGAGGGGGCGCACGCTCGGCGCATACCTCCGAAGAAATCCGACAGAATTGCTCCAGCCAGATCGCCGTGTTCGGTGTCGCAGCAACTCGTGTTGCACGGCCGCTGCAGCACCGATACACGCGACGAGCGGTTCTACGTCGCGGGGCGAATGTTCTGGTTCATGCGGAAGACGTTCTCGGAATCGAACGCTTTTTTGAGGTCTGCCAGCCGCGCGTGACTCTCGCCGTATGCGGCCTTCACACGGTCGCCCTCGTCCTCGGTCATGAAGTTCACGTACACGCCTCCAGTCGCGTAGGGAGCCGTGGCGTCAAACAGCTTTCGGCACCACGCGATGCACGCGTCGTCTGCGGTGGGGTCCTCCCACCGACCGTGGACGTTCATGATGAATGCGGCGTCCCGATGGCGGTAGGCGGTCGCGTCCGCCGGGACTCGGTTGGTGGCTCCCCCCATCTGTGCGATGAACACCTCGCACTGCGGATCGGGAAGCCTGCCGACGTGTTGGATCAGGGTATCGAGCACTTCATCGCGTAGCTCGAGGAAGTCGTGTGACTTCCAATAGTTGCGCGCACCGGGCGTGAGCAGCGGGTCGAAGGCTGCCTGGAATGCCGTGAACGGATGCGGACCGATCACGTCCGCGATCGGCTTGCCGTAGGTCCGGAGAGGGGCGAGTGCCTTCTCGCCGGCAGTCATATCCCCCGCGTACAGAGCTGCCAGGACCAGAACCTCCGTGCCGTGGACGTCTTGGGGGAGGAAGGGCAGGGGCGGTGCTTTGCGCATCACGGCCCAAACGGAAAGCTCGTCGGGTGCCCGGGCACAAAACGCTCGGTAGTTACGCAGGACGTCTCCGGCGTCCGCGAGTGGATAGACCATGAGCCCCGCTAGCACTTCCGGTCCAACAGGATGCAGCGCGAATTCGAATGCCGTCACGATGCCGAAGTTGCCGCCACCTCCGCGAATGCCCCAGAACAGATCGGGGTGCTCGTCCGCGCTCGCGCGTACCAACTCGCCAGCCGCCGTCACGACGTCGGCCGAGATCAGATTGTCGACCGTCATGCCGTGCTTGCGGCTCAGCCAGCCGAAGCCACCGCCGAGTGTCAAGCCGGCGACCCCAGTCGTCGAATTGATCCCAACGGGCAGCGCGAGCCCGTACGCCTGGGTTTCCCTGTCCACATCGCCCAGGGTATTCCCCGGCTCGACCCAGGCACGGCGTGCCGCGGGATCGACCCGGACAGACTTCATGCGGGCAAGCGAGATCATCAATCCGCCGTCGCACACGGCGTTACCCGCGATGTTGTGTCCACCACTGCGCACGGAAACCAGCAGCTTGTGCTCGCGGGCAAATCGTACGGCGTGCGCGACGTCCGCCGCACCGAGACACTCGACGATCATGCCCGGTCGGCGGTCGATCATCCCATTCCAGATCGAGCGTGACGCATCGTAGCCTGAAGAGTCGGGTGTGAGCAGGTCGCCGCGGAGGCTACCCGAGAGTGCCTCAACGGCCTCGGGTCCAATCGTGCGTCTGCCTCCGTCCATGGTCGTCATGGTCAGATCTGCCATCCGGCCTCCTGGTCCAGAGTGTGAGGTGGGTCTGTATATGGAGGGAAAGCGCCGAAACGGGCCTGGAGGGCTCATCCGGGTTGGCAACTGCGACGGTGTGCAAGCGTTCAATCCTGCTTCTTGAGCTCCAGCTCGGTGAACCAGAAGTCTTCGTTGGGCACGTCGAGCTTCATCTCGACGATGGCACCGTTTCGGTCGAGGACAAACAGGGCCCACCCGCGCTCGAACCACGGAAACTCGTGACGCCACTCGATCAGGAACGTGTCGTGGTGCCAGTGGGTGAGATCCGCCACGAGGTCGGGATTGGGCAGCAAGCGGAGCACCAGTGCCCCGTCCTCGAGTTTCACCGTGGCATCGCCGTACAGTGGCCCACGGTACGTCCCGGCATACCCGTCGAGCGGCAGCGACGGCGTGGTGTCTTGCGCCCGTTCGCC
>JBDGYA010000157.1:0-3540 GCA_039584325.1 Gemmatimonadota bacterium | reverse complement strand
GCAGCATTGTGAGGAGCTGTCGCGTCTCCAGCATCTGGCCCATGGCAATCCTCCCTTTCGGCGCGTGTGACCGACGGTCGGTCTGCCTGACGTCCCTGCGTCCGAGCCGCGGGCCATCAGGATGCCGCGGCGCGTACTGCCCGCCAGCTACTCGTATCTATCCCCTTGGGGGTCCTGTTCTCGAACCACACGGCTGCCCGGCTGCCGCTGGCGATCACATCCTTGAGCGTGAGTTCGACGACACTCTTGCGGGCTATCGGCTCGACCGTCGCGAGGTACGTGTCGCGGCCTTCCAGCCGCCCAAACGGGCTGACGTGGAAGAAGTCGGACGCCAACCGCTGCCGGAGCCACTCCAGGTCCATTCTGACCCACGCCTCGATCCACCCCACGGCCAGCTCGGCGCTGCGCTCGCTCGTTGTCATGCGGACTCCCACGCTCGTTTTAAAACTGCGTCTTCCGAACGACAGGCTCAACCGTCGTTGGGTGACCGTCGCCTCAGCCGCTCCTCGATTTCGTCGAGTCGCGCGTCGATGATAGAGAGGTCCTCCGGAAGCTCGAGATCGAGCTTCACCTTCGCCGGCCCGAGTCGACTTGGAGCCGCCTTGGGGCCGCGCTTCTCGAGGAACTCATCGACCGGACGGCCCGCCTCATCGAGGGGGCTGACAATGGAAAAATCGAGGCTTGGGAACCGAGCTGATGGGTAGTACTGCTGACCGTGGAGAAACAGGACACCTCCCTGTCTGAGCGCGAAGGCGTAGCACGCCCCCTCGTCCTCGTACTCCTCGAAGCTGATGTAGTCCGTGGACTGCACATCGACGACGTCCGCTTCGCTTCGTCGACACGCCGATTCATACATCTCTGCGAGAGAACGGAGCTTGCGCAGCTCCCGTTTGTGATCGGCAACGACCCAGACGGATATCGCGAGCCCCACAACGGCCCAGAACGCCGTGACTATCTGCCAGGAGACATCGGACGCGAGAATCGTGAGCAGCCACAGAAGGCCAAACACACTTGGCGGAAACAGGTAAGCCCAGCGTCGCCCCTGGCTTCGGCGTCGCACGTCTCGCGCTGTGGCCACGAGCGTCCTGCGTTGCCCGTCTGTCAACGGGCGCCTGGCTCTCTTGACCGCATCTGCCATCGTTGTCCGCCTACCGGCCACGTGGTGCTGCTGCGTGTCGGGCGGCGCAGCGCACAGGTCGTGGGCGATCCCCCAAGCTCACGCGTCCTCTATCCGACTTCGGAACCTCCTCTGGGCTCGAGACGTCACCGTTCCCGCGGGACTGGCAGCATCACGCGCTTGTCAGACCGCCACTCACTGACGCCGCGCAAGTTCGCTGGCGTAGCCGAGACCCAGCGTGGCACGGTGCTGTGCTGCCCATTCCGACAACGCTGTGGTACCTGCCGGTGGGGCGTCGACGTACAGCCTCCCTTCCATCAAGCCTCGAATCTCCTCGCGCGTGATGACCACGTCACGCTTCACGGCGCCAAGAGCGCGACCGAGCCAATACCCGACGTGGGGCGGTACCGACACTATGGGCCGAGCGCGACCGATGATCCGGCCGATGGTGTGCACCAATCCTCGGTACGTGAAGGTTTCTGGTCCGATTGCCTCAACGAGTGTGTCATCGGCGCCCGCCCCGTGCTTGACGGCGAGCACGGCCAGGTCATCGACGTAGATAGGCTGCAGTCGGTACTGGCCATCGCCAAAGACACCGAAGACCGGGAAGTGGCGCAGCATCCACGCAATGTTGTTGATGAGGATGTCTTCCTTTCCGAACAAGACAGTGGGGCGCAGGATCGCATATGAGAGCCCCGACGCTTTGAGAGCCGCCTCGAGTTCGGTTTTACCGCGGAAGTACGGGAGGTCCGAGTCCAGCGACGGGTTGGTGATACTCACGTGGACGACCCGACGTACCCCGGCATCCTTGGCGGCTTGAAACAGTGTCAAGGTGTTGGCGACGGCTTGCCGGTGACTGAATGTCCTGTGGTCGAAGCGAACCCAATACGTATTGTAGAGCACGGCGACACCGCGAAGGGCTTGCGTCAGAGCCGGTGGATCCTCGAACCGTAGGGGATAGGCGGCCACTCGTCCGTCGAACGGGTCCGGCCGACTCAACGAGTTCGTGAGGGTCATCACCTGATGGCCCGCGTCCAGGAGCCGGTGCGCGATGTAGCGGCCGGAGTATCCGAAGGCACCAGTGACCGCGTGGCGTTCACTGGTGGGTGAGCCGGACATGCCTCAGAAACTCATCGGACGATCTCACGCCTCATTCGTCTGCTGCGTGGCCCGCGTGACCACCGTGCGAAGCGCTCCCACGAGCGACGTCACGTCAGCGGCAAGCTACATGGCATCCGCGGTGCGCCACACCAGGCAAACGGTGAACGACATCTCTTCGAAGGACGCCCGCTCGCCCTCGGCGATCGGCGTCAGGGTGTAATCGGTCACCGTGAGCACGCCCCGGCCGAACCGTCGAACGTCCCCGACGACCGCTGGGGACGTGCCGGAACCATCGTAGTCCAGGGACAGGCCGACCTCCGGGGAAAAGATGAAGTCCCTCCGCTCCTGAGGAGCGTTGACGCTTCCGTCGTTCGGGCCCGTGTTCGAGGCGTTGCGGAAATGCCACCCTTCGATGGATCTCGGGTTCGGAACGAAATGCCAGGGAGGAGTGAGCCGAGCGAGATTCTCCTCTCGGCCGCGCTGCTCGACGCCGATCGTCCAGCCGAATTCGATCGGCTCGAGGCGCAGGGCGTAGCGGCCGCCGAACGAGACCCGGAACAGGTCTCCGGCTCGCACCTGGCTTGCGACAACGATGGACTCGTAGCCGTGCGGCGCCTCGCAGGCAGGACTCTGCGCAAACACCAGAGCGGCGACGGCAACGGCGATCACGTCGGTCAGTCCTCTGTCCCTTCAGATGCCATCTAACGTCCTGTGTTCGCGCTGCGGGCGACTGCCCCGCCGGCGCGGCCCATCAGCCGGGCCTCCCCGTATCTACCGTGGCGCTCGCATCGACGCCACTCGCTGCGCCCGTCAGCGCCTCACGCGCGGTTAACGGCGGGCCCCCAGACCGCTTGCAGGTCTTCAGGGTGTCTCCGCTCGAGTCGCAGGAGCCCTGCTGTTGAACATGTCGATCACGCACTTCCAATCCCCTTCGGCGTTCTTACGCCAGACCGTCACGTAGTGGCCGGGGATCACGACCAGAGCGCCGTCTGGACCCGGCACAGTGAACTCATTCGTGCCCGTGGTCGTTCCGAAGTCACCGCTCGCCGCCACCACAACCTCTTGTGGCTGCCACGTGACGTGGAAGCCGGGCATATCAAAGCTGGTGCGGACGAACTCAATGATGGCTTCCTTCCCTCGTACGACCGGCGCCTCGTTCGGATAGATCGTCGCATCATCGGACCAGAATGACGCCACCAATTCAACGTCTGTGCCTTCCGACGCCGCGGCTGCCCAGGCCTCGTCGGTCGCGCGGAGTGCCGTTCGTTCGGCTTCGAGGTCGATCGCCGGTGTGCACGCTGCGAGCGATCCAAGCAGGGCGG
>JBDGYA010000074.1:0-12751 GCA_039584325.1 Gemmatimonadota bacterium | reverse complement strand
GTTCCGCCGTTCCGCCGTTTGGTCCCGCGCCCTATTCTTGAGGCTCACTGTGTCAAGGAGATCGACGTCGATGGCCGAGAGTCCCCGGGATAGAACGGACGGACACCGCCTCACGCTGGGCACGCGCATCCTCATCGGGGTACTCGCGGGCATCGCGCTCGGAGTGTTCCTCGGTGAGTTGAGCGCGCCGTTCCAGGTGCTCGGCGACATCTACGTCGGGCTGCTCCAGATGACGGTGCTGCCGTACGTCATCGTGTCACTCATCTCCAAGATCGGGGGCTTCACCTACGAGCGAGCGGCACAGGTCGCCGGCCGAGGGACGATCGTACTGGTCACGCTGTGGGCAATCGCGCTCGTACTCGTGGTGCTGCTGCCGCTGTCACTGCCCGATTGGCAGGCAGGCTCCTTCTTCAGCGCCAGCCTCGTCGAGGAAGGCGCGGGCTTCGACTTCCTCGACCTCTATCTCCCGACCAACCCGTTTCGTGCGCTCGCCAACAACATCGTGCCCGCGGCAGTGGTGTTCAGCATCCTGATCGGCATCGCGCTCATCCCGCTCACGGACAAACGACGCCTGCTCGAGCCGCTCGACGTGGTGGGGGAGGCGCTTGGCAACATCGCGCACGCCGTGATCCGCCTCTCGCCGTGGGGCACGTTCGCGCTGGCGGCAGGCGCGGCGGGCACGCTTTCCCCCGGCGCGCTGCTGCGTATCGCGGGCTACGTGAGCACCTTCACGATCGGGGTCGTGCTGCTCGCGTTCGTGCTGTTCCCCGCACTCGTCACGTCACTCTCCCCGTTCGGGTACCGGGAGCTGCTGGGCCGCTCGCGCGGTGCGCTGCTCACGGCGTTCGCCACGGGCAAGCTGTTCGCCGTTTTACCGATGATCATCGAGGACGTGCGCACGCTGCTCGCGTCGCGCGAGGTCGAGCAGCGAGAGGCCCAGGCCTCCGCCGACGTGCTGGTGCCGCTTGCCTATCCCTTCCCCAACGCTGGCAAGGTCCTGGGCATCCTGTTCATCCCGTTCGCAGCATGGTTCATCGGTCAGCCGCTGGATGCGTGGGACTACCCGCTGCTGCTGTCGGTCGGCCTGTTGAGCTTCTTCGGCAGCCCGGCGGCGGCCATCCCCTTCCTACTCGGCCTGTTCCGCATGCCGGCGGACCTGCTGCCGCTCTTCCTGCTGTCCGGAATCTGGTGCGCGCGCGTGGGCGATGTGCTTGGCACCATGCACCTGACGACCTTCTCGCTGCTCACAGCCTCGAGTGAGCGCGGCTGGCTTCGCGTGCAGCCAGGACGCGCCGTACCGTGGCTGGCAGGGTCGGCACTCGCGGTCGTGGCGGCCCTGTGGCTCAACCACGCCGTCATCCGCTGGAGCATCGCCGGTGAACCGCCACCTGTGAATCGCGTAATCACGATGCAGCCGTACTTCGAGGATGGCGCCGTCGCGGACAGCGAGCCACCGATTCCCAACGCGTCGCTCCTCGCACCGGACGAGACGCGGCTGGAGCGCATCCGCCGCACCGGCGAGCTGCGTGTGGGCTATCTGCCGCGCAACCCGCCGTTCAGCTACCGCAACGACGGCGGGGCGCTGGTCGGCCTCGACGTGGATCTCGCGTACCGTTTGGCCGTCGAGCTGGAGGCCGACCTGCGCCTGGTGCCGTACGCTCTCGGATCGCTCGACGCCGCGTTTGCCGCCGACCACTTCGACCTCGCCATCGGGGGGCTGGGCTCGTTGGTCCGTGAGGCGCAGGCGTACCAAGAATCCGATCCGTACCTCGAGCTGCACGCGGCGCTGGTGGTGCCCGACTACCGCGCTGGCGATTTCCGCTCGATCGCAAAGATCCAGGTCATGGATGCATTGCGCATCGGCTACGTGGAGGGAGGGGTGCTGGTGCGCAGCGGGCGGCACAGGCTTCCGGGGATCGAGGTGACGCCGATCCCGTCCGCCGAGCTGTACCTCCGAGACGAGCTGCCGGAGGTCGACGTGCTCCTGACCACGGCCGAGACCGGTGCCATCTACTCGATGATCTTCCCGGAGTTCTCGGTTGTCATCCCGGACGGCTTCCGGGCGCGCGTTCCGGTTGTCGTCGCCGTCGCGACGGACGAGGCGCTGCGCCGGACGGTCAACCGGTTCATCCGCATCAAGCGCGCGGACGGCACGGTGGAGACGCTGCACGACCACTGGATCCTCGGCAGGTCATCCGTGTCCCGTCCGCGGCGCTGGTCGGTGGTGAGGAATGTGTTGGGGTGGGGCGGATAGTCGGATGGGCGGATGGACGGATGGACGGATGGACGGATCGGCGGAGTGACCGTCGGATCGAACGACCGCGCCTACCGCCGTTCCGCCAGTCGCTACTTCCCACGTTGCACGTTGCACCTTGCCCGTTGCCCGACTCGAGCACCCTTCCCTTCCCCCTTCCCCTTTCCCTCTTCCCCCTAACGACAGTTCATCCTACCACGGAGCCCGAAGTATCCTCCCCCATCGAATGGCCGTGATGAACGGCAGCGGGCGCCAGTGCTTTGGGTTGTAGCTGTAGTAGATCACCAGCGGACGTCCGAGCACGTTGCCGCGCGGCAGGAAGCCCCAATGTCGTCCGTCATACGACGCATCGCGGTTGTCCCCCATCGTGAAGAGATGCCCCTCGGGCACGACGACCGGGCCCCACGCCCGCAACGTCGGCTGGTAGGTGGCAGGGTCGGTCCCGTCGCCGAGATACCGCACCTGCCAGCGCCGCATCTGCTCGGTAGTCTGGGCATCGGTCGGCATCAACGGATTGACGTGCTGCACCTCGGGCTCGGGCACGAACGTGCCGTTGCGGAAGAGGGAGTCGGCGCGGAACTCGATCGTGTCGCCGGCCAGCCCGATCACCCGCTTCACGATCGACAGGATCGGCGGTTCCACCCCGCGCAGCACGATCAGCTCTCCCCGCTGGGGGTCTCGCACCTTCGGCGTCCGGAAGCCCAACAGCGGCACCGGCGCGCCGTAGATCACCCGATTGATGAACAGCCAGTCTCCCTCGTACAGCGTCGGCTCCATCGAGCCCGAGTCGATCCGGAAGGCCTTGATGACGAGGGCCTGGAGCACGAACCAGATCGCGAAGGCGATCACGATCGTCTTTACCCAGCTCCACAGCCAGACGCCGAGCGTCGGCTTCTGCTCCTTCCGCTGCTTCTTCTTGCGCGAGCGCTTGTCGGCTGCTGTCATGTCCGGAGATCTCGGGTCCAATAACCACTCGAGTACCCAATAGCCAACATCCAACGCCCAATACCCAAGTGGTGGTCGAGGGCGGAGCACGTCACTTGGTCATTCCCCCATTGGCTATTGGATATTGGATATTCCCTCACTGCGCCAGCTCGATCGTGATCGGCTGACCCGCGGGCTGAAGCTTCACTACGCGTCGCGGGGTGTCCTGCGACACGTACAGCGTGACCGGCTGCTGGCCGCCCGTGATCTCGACACGGTATGCCGCGAACGTGCCGGCCGGGACCGTCACCTCCTCGATGCCAGCCACCTCGAGGGTGAGCGGCATGGTAGTCCCCTCGGAGGCGTCGAACACGTTCATCATGAACGACGCCCCCTCGGCAAGCGGCAGCGCGGGCACGATGACCGGCATGACGGTCTGGTCCACAACGTCGTCGAGCACCGCTTCGTCGATGTCACGAGACGCGAACTGTCCGCTGGGCTGCGGCGTTTGCGCAGTACCCGTGACGCGGCCGTCGGCATAGACCAGCTGCGTCCGGCCGGACTGTCCCTGCAACGTCATCGTCTGATCGACCCGCTGCATTACCACGGGATCGATGGTCAGCACCGCCTCGGATTCCCGCTGCATCCCGACCATGGCGATGTTCGCCGTCTCGACCACGGACAGCTCGGACCCGTCCACGATCGCCTCGGTGATCTGCGTCCCGATGACGTTGCCCTGGGCCAGGATGTGGAACGAGTCGCGGCGCGCCACGATGTGCGCGGGGTCGAGCACCAGGACCATGGCCTCGGGCGTCAGGTCCTCGACCGCGAGCGGCTCGCCCTCGACGTCGACGATCCGCACCGGTGCCACTGCAGCCAGCACGTCGTACAGCTGTTGGCCGTCGCCCACGACCACGACCACTGCCGAGTCCGGTTTGTACACGTGCCCCGCAGCGTCCATCACGTCCGACGCGGTGACCTCGTCCACCCGCTGGCCGTAGGTGCGCACGAAGTCGATGCCACGGCCGAACAGCACCGCACTCGCCACCCGTCCCGCGATCTGTTGCGGGGTCTCGATGGACAGCGGATAGGATCCGACGAGGTAGCCCTTGGCCGCCGCCATGGTGGAGTCGGGCACGGGCTCGGTCTGCATGCGCCGGATCTGGTGCAGCATCTCGACCAGCGCACTGTCGGCGACGGGAGTCCGCACTTCGGCGGTGGCCTGGAAGTAGCCACCGTCGAGCCGCGTGGGCAGTGCCGAGTACGCGCCGTACGTCCAGCCGCGCTGCTCCCGCAGGATCAGGAACAGCCGCGCGTCGACACCGCCGCCCAGAATCTTGTTCGCCACGTCGGCCGCATAGTACGTGCCGTCCTCGATCGACCGCGTGGCGCGATTGCCGACGATGATGTTCGACTGGGCGGAGCCCGGCCGGTGCACCAGCACGATCTCGGTCGGTGTGGCCGGCGGCGGCGGCGCATAGTCGAGCCGCGGTGCCCCACCGCTCCACTCGCCGAGGTGGCGCCGTGCGAGCCCCTCCGCCTCGTCCAGCGTGAGGTCACCGGCGACGATCAGTAGCGCCCCGTTGGGCCGTAGGTGGGTGGAGGCCCAGGTCTGCACGTCCTCGCGTGTGATGGCTCGCGCAGACTCCTCGGTCTGCCGTCGCCCGTAGGGATGGTCGCCGTAGAGACCGCGCATGAAGGCGCGGGAGGCCAGCGCGCCGGGATCCGACTTCTCGAGCTGCAGCACCGAGAGGGCCTGGGTGCGCACCAGCTCCAGCTCGGACTCCGGGAACTTCGGCCGGAGCAGCACGTCGCTCAGCAGGTCGAACGCCAGGTCGACGTCGTCGCTCAGTACCGTCGTAAAGAGCTGGAAGAAGTCTGCGCCGGCGTTCGCGTTCAGGCTGCCGCCCACGCTCTCGATCGCCTCGGCGATCTCCTCGGCGGTCCGTCGCTCCGTCCCCTTGGTGAGGAGCTGAGCGGTCATGGTGGCCAGGCCTTCCCGCCCCAGCGGGTCGTCCCGTTGGCCAGCGCGCAAGCTGAGCCGCACGCTCACCACCGGCAGCGCATGGCTCTCGATCAGGAGTAGCCTGATACCGTTGGCCAGCTCCGTCTCCTGCACGTCGGGGAACGGCAGCGGCTTGACGGGCGCGGGCGTCGGTGGGTCGGTCGGGTACTGTGCCGAGAGCGTTGCCGGAGCGGCACCGAGCACGGCTGCCGCGAGCGTGCACGCTGCGGCGGAAGTCAGGATACGTATCGTGCGCCTCATCGGTCGGCTCCTTCCTCACCCGCGGGCCCACCGGCGGCAGCCGGCTGGGCGATCACCGTATGGGCGTTCGCCCTGCTGAGGTGGGTGCCGGCCACGCGCCGAATGTCGTCGAGGGTCACGGCCATGTAGAGCTCGAGGTCGGAGTTGATGTCTTCGATCTGGTCGTGGAAATGCGCGTAATGCTGCAGCGCCTCCGCCATGCCCATGGTGGTCTGGCGGCTGAAGATCTGGTCGGCGCGGTAGCTGTTCTTCGCCTTCTGCAGCTCGGCCTCGGTGACACCCTCGGCAACGACCTTGTCGATCTCCGTCCAGAGCTGCGACTCGAGTGCGTGGGAGTCCACGCCCTGATTGGCGATGGCTCCGGCAATGAACTCTCCCGGGCCGCGCCGGGAGTCGACGAACGCCAGCGCTTGGAGCGCCGACTGCGAGTCACGCACCAGCGCCCGGTTGAGCCGTGAGCTTTCCCCCGCGCCGAGGATGGTGCCGAGCAGCGTGAGCGCGGGCGTGTCGGGGTGGTCGTGCGGCGGAATCAGGAACGCGATCAGGACCGCGGGCAGGTTCGCGTGTTGGTCCTCCATCACCGTGCGCCCGCCGAGTGCGCCGTATGCCACGTCGCAGGCGACCGACGGTGGCTCCTCGCCGCGCGGAATGTCCCCGAAGTACCGCTCGATCAGCCCCTTGGCCTCCGCGCCATCGAAGTCACCGACCAGCGTGAGGGTGGCGTTGTTGGGAGCATAGTAGAGATCGAAGAACTCCTGGACGTCCTGCGTTTCGGCGGCATTCAGATCGTCCATCGAGCCGATCACCGTGTGCGAATAGCTGAAACAGGTGGTCGAATCGTAGGGCAGCGTCAGTCCTTCGGTGAACACCGGCGCGTACGGCTGGTTGTCCACGCGCAGCCGTCGCTCTTCCTTCACAGTCTCACGCTGGTTGTCGAAGTTCTCGTCGGTGACGGCGAGCGAGCGCATGCGGTCGGCCTCGAGCCACAGTCCGAGGTTCAGCCGGTTGGACGGCAGGATCTCGAAGTAGTTGGTCCGGTCCTCGTTCGTCGTGCCGTTCATGTTGCCGCCGGCCCGCTCGATGAGCTGCATATGCTCGCCCTTTTCCACATTGGCCGAGCCCTGGAACATCATGTGCTCGAACAGGTGGGCGAACCCCGAGCGACCGGGTCGCTCGTTGCGGCTGCCGACGTTGTACCAGACGTTGACCGTCACCACGGATGCCGCCGGATCCGGCGCCAGGATCACCCGGAGGCCGTTGGGCAGCGTGTAGCGTTCGAACTCGACGCGCTGCTGTGCCGCGAGCGGGGTCGCCGCCATTCCGGCCAGAGCGCCGAGGAGCAGGATACTCCGCACCATGATCGCTCCCTCTGTGTGTGCGAATGAGGAGGATGTAGGGTACCGGGGGGAATTGGGGAGAGTCAACTGTCTGAGTGAAGTGTGAACAGTGAAGAGTGAAGAGTCCTCTCCCTCCCGTCACTCTTCACCCTTCACTCTTCACTATTCTCCACCCTTCACCCCCGCAGCGCCGCAGAGACTGCAACAACCCCGATCACCAGGCCGAGCGCGACTTTCACCGCGGCTCCGATCGCGCGGCCGACGACGGCTCCCCACCCCGCCCCGACGGCGGTGCCCGCACGCTGGGCCACCGAGTACTCGAACAGCGTCGCACCGATGAACGATCCGACAAAGGCACCGATGACACTGCCGACGACGGGAACCGGGACACCGACGACCGCGCCCACGAGCCCTCCGATCAGCGCTCCCCAGCCGGCGCGGCGCGACCCACCATAGCGCTGCGCCGAGCGGAACCCGACCCACGCCTCGACGATCTCACCCAATGCGGCAAGCGACAGCACGATCGCGATAGTGGCGACACCCACGGTCGCGAAGCCGGTGAGCCAGCCGTACCCGATCACGCCGAGCACCATGATCCAGAGGCCCGGCAGGCCGAACGGGATCAGAACGAGGCCGGCGGCACAAGTGCCGAGGAGGAGGAGGAGGAGGAGCGCCATTGTCAGTGTCCAATATCCGATATTCAATATCCAATGTCCAAGTGCCGGTAGCCGATGTCCACGGAGGGAGGCATGCCCAGGCAACTCCAATTCCGGGGTGACCGATCCCCGTCGTTGGCCCCGAAGATCTGCATCACATCCTGGTATACCCTCTGCGTCTTCGCCGCTGTAATGGTGACGTTCTCCGCACCGGAGGGAGGGAACCTGCCGGGGAGCCTCGGCCGACACATCATCCTGTTGGCCTGCGCGGTCATCTACATTCCGAGGGCGGCCGTATCGCTCTTCGTATTCGTGAAGCGGAAGATCCCGTGGTGGGAAGCAGCTTGGGGAGGGGGCCTCATCGGGTTCGTCCTCTTTGCCTTCCTGTCTGACGGCTTCCGGACTCCGCACCCTCTTGGGTTCGTGGACGTGGTTGGCGCTCTGCTGTACCTCACCGGGTCATACCTCGGGACTGCGTCCGAATACGCTCGGCATCTCTGGAAGGCACGCCCCGAGAACCAGGGACACCTCTATACGGAGGGGCTCTTTCAATACTCCAGACACATGAACTACTTCGGCGACCTCCTTCTTTTCGGTGGGTTTGCCGTGCTCACCCGGCAGGGGTGGGCCGGAATCGTGCCGTTGATCATGGGTCTGAACTTCGTTCTCATCTTGATCCCGGCCCACGACGCCTATCTCGCCACGCGGTACGGTGCCGAATTCGCTGCCTACGCTCGCCGCGTCAAGAAGCTGATTCCGCTGGTGTACTGATGCCCGGCACCATTCCCCGCATCCAACAACGCATTGCGGCTCGCGCTGGAGGAGCGAGCACCGCGGCGTCACCTGCTCAGGATCCGTCCCTTCCGTAGCAGGCCGCGCCGCCACGTCCCATCATCATCCCGCCACCGGCTGCAAACGCCTCGGCGAAGGCCTCGTCACGCGGCCACATGTTGTCGGTTGGGTCGCGGTCGGGGAACCGGCATCTCGGGTCAAAGATGATCAGCTCGATCGGCCGCGCCCCGAACGCCAGTTCCGCCTCGAAGGTGCGGCTCCCCTGGAACCAGACGTCCACGGGCCAGGTCACGACCGCGGTGGCCTCGTCCACCATGGTACTGTTCGCCATCGGCGTGATGGCCGGGCCCTGCGGCGCAAACCGCACCTCGAGCACGACGGGTGAGGGCATCTGGCCGTCCTGCCGGACGGTCACCGTGGTGCGCGGGCCCTCGGTGGTCACGTCCGTGATCGAGCCGTCTACCGACTCGGTCGTGAACAGCCAGTAGTACCAGAACCACCCGAGATCCTGCTCGAGCGCGTTGCTCATGGAGAACGCGTAGTCCCAGGGCGACGGATGCTTGAACTGCCACGCCTCTGCGTACTCGCTCATCGCCTGCCAGACGGCGGTGTCACCGACGATGCCGCCGAGCATCGACAGCATGAGCGATGCCTTCTGGTACGCCTGGAAGCCGTACATCGGGCCGCCGTAGTTGGCGTTCCACATGAGCGGCGGCTCGGCTTCCATCCCGCTGATCCGGCCGTACGCCTGGCCCAGGCCATCGAGGTTCGGTGACTCCCCCTCCCGGTGCGCGCGGGAGAGGATGCCCATGTAGCTGTCGAACCCCTCGTCCATGAACCCGTACCACGTCTCGTTCACGCCGACCATCATCGGCCACCACTCGTGGCCGACCTCGTGGTCGGCGGCACCGAGGGCCGACATGATGAACATCGGATACTCCATGCCGAGCTCGGGCCCATCCGCGACAGTCAGCTGCGGGAAGGCGTACGGCATCCACAGCTCCGAGTAGAACTCCAGCGCGTGGCGCACGACCGGGCCGACCTGGGTGTAGCGCTCGGTGTTGCCGGGGAGATGGAGGATGTGCACCGGCACCGGCCCGTGATCCGGGATCGTCGCACGGGTGGCCTCCCACACGTACCGGTCGGACGCAGCCCACGCGAAGTCATTCACGAGGTCCGCCACGAAGTGCCACCGCAGCCGGTCGCCCGCCGCAGTCGCGCTTCCCGGCCCGTGCTCCTCGGCGCTGACGATCGTCCGGACCGAGTCGGACTCGAGCACATGACTCAGCCGCTCGCGCGCCGTCGCCGTCAGCACCTGCTCGGGATTCTGCAGCACGCCGGTGGCACCGACGACCCATCCGGCCGGGACGTCGATCGTGACGTCGAACCGCCCAAAGTTGTTGTAGAACTCCGACGGCCCGAAGTACGGCTCCGTGTCCCAGCCGCGCAAATCGTCGAACACGGCGATGCGGGGATACCACTGTGCGATCTGGAACAGCGAGTCGCTGAAGCTCCCCATGCGCAGACCCCGCCCACTCTCGTCGGTGGGCACCCGGAAGCTCCACTCCACTTCCAGCGTGGTGCTGCCCCCTGCCGCGATCGGCTCGGGCAGCATGATGCGGGCTGTCGTCTGCTCGGTCCCATACGCGGCGAGCACAACCTCCGGCGGCGGACCTCCCCGGCGGAAGCGTCTCGGCGGCGGACTCAGGTCCACGCTCTGACCATCGAGACTCATCCTCGTGAGCAGCATCCCTTCGGTGATCTCCGGCACTGGACGGAGACGCAGGGCGTTGGGCGCGAAGATGTTCTGGTCGAGCCGCAGCTGCAGCGCAGCGAGCGGAGTACCGCTGGTGTTGTGAATCAGGATGGTCTCGATCCCGGTGACGGTCGACGTCGCCGGGTCGAGCCGTACCTCGATCGTGTAGTCCGTGCGCAACTGCCAGTAGTTCGGCCCGGGGCGCCCCGTGGAGTCCCGCGTACCCGCGGCGAAGGCCCCGCGGATGGCGTTGGTGAGCGGGATGTCACGCCGGACGGCGCGCTCCGGCAGCGTCTGAGACGTACCTCGGGTGGGGACGATGGCCACGCCGGCGACGAGCGACAGCGCGACGAACAATCGAGCGATCATGGTGGCTCCCGGACGAATTGAGGACGGATGGTACCGCCCAGCGGTACTGAGAAATAACACGATAGGCGGACGTGGGGAAAGCTGTGGTCGCTCAGGAACAGATGGTGCAGCGGATACAAGGGAAGTGAGAGGGGGGCGTCACGAGGCGTCACCATTGTGCCGTCGCATCAGCGATCGGTCGTCGGATGACTATGTGCGTTATGGACTCGACGCAACAGATCGCCTGATCGTCGACTCCGCAGTTGTGGTGTTCGGCGGAGCGGTTGATGCGGTGGTGCGACAACGGCGATGGCCAGTGGGATGAGGCTGGAAGCAGGTCTGCAGGCAAGAAAAGGCGGAGGTGTAAGGAGGGTCCGTTGAGGAGCGTCGCCAGAGCAGCCGAAACTGGTTGACACCTCTGTTTGCGGCCTGCAAGTTCGGGCATCCCCCCCAGTCGAGTGTTGGATCGATCTCCCTCCAACGATCGAAGCGCTCCCGGGGGAGGTGTCTCTACCGGAGGTCGGATCGTGAGACGCCGGACTGCCGTAACCGTGGCGGTGCTGTGCGCAGCGTGCGCAGATGCCGCCGGACCTGACAGGATGCGCGAGGCGCAGCTCGCCATTAGTCCGGTTGTGGCCAGTAATCCGATCTCCATTGTCGACATTGCAGAGGTGCGGATCAGACTCAGCCGCGTCGGCGCAACTACCCCCTTTCTCGATACCACCGCCACCGTCTCCCCCGATCAGACCGAGTTCGATCTCTCGCTCACCGTCACGCTCACGAGCGAGTCGGAGACGCTCCTGCTGAGTCTGGTCCTGCTGGACGGCGATGGCGCCGAGGTGTATCGCGACGAGGGCGACCCGACGACTATCATCGTCTCGGCGTCCGCCGAGCAAGATCCGATTACCGTACCGATCGAATACATCGGGCCGAGCGCGTCGGCCGTGCGCCTGGAGCTGGTCGATGACGCGGTGTTCGTCTACACGGGCGAGACGGTCCTGCTCGAGGCCGTCGCCTACGATGCGGCGGATCAGGCGATCGCGGACGCTCACATCGGCTGGGAGGCGCTCGATCCCCTGGTATCGATCGACGATCCCACGAGTGGCCTCGTGCAGGCCGGACCGCTGGCCGGCACGGCGCAGGTGGTGGCCATGTTGCCACGGGTGCGGGAGGGCGCGCCGCTCATCACCGATACGGCGACCGTCACCGTACGGATCAACCAGCCGCCCGACGCCGTGAGCATCGCGAGCCCGATCGAGGGAGCGTCGTTCGTCGCGGGGGACGACATCGCGTTCAGCGGCTCGGCGAACGACCCCGAGGATGGCCCCCTCACCGGCAGCCAGCTGCGATGGGAGAGCAGCCTGGACGGCGTGATCGGGTCGGGTACGTCGTTCACCAGGAACGACCTCGCCGTCGGAGCGCACGTCATCACCCTGTTCGCGACGGACAGCCAGGACGCGGTGAGCACCGCGTCGGTGACGGTCACGGTGACCGAGCGACTGACGATCACGACCACGTCGCTGCCGAATGGCACCGTGGGGGCGAGCTACGCCGCGCAGCTCGAAGCGCAGGGCGGCACGGTCGCACCGTATGTATGGGGCTTGACGGGCGGCTCATTGCCCGACGGCCTGGAGTTGGCAGCAGACGGATCGATCAGCGGCATCCCGACTGCTGCGGGCGCCGAGACCTTCACGGTGCGGGTCGCGAGCGATGAGGAAACGGCGACGGCCAGCCTGACGATCACGATCGACCCTGCGGCCACGACCACGACGATCATTTCGGACGATCCCGATCCGTCCGCGGTGGGGCAGGATGTGCTGGTGGTCTACACGGTCACGTCCGCGGGCGGGACGCCCACTGGGGACGTGGTCGTCAGTGACGGGGTGGACAGCTGTAGCGGCACGGTTGCCGATGGCGGCTGCACCCTCGCGCTCACGACTTCCGGTAGCCGCACGCTGACCGCCACATACGCCGGCGACGCCAACTTTGCCGGTAGTGCGGACACCGAGCCACACACGGTGGCCCAGGCGACCACGACGACCACGATCACGTCCGACGATCCCGATCCCTCCGCGGTCGGGCAGGACGTGCTGGTGACCTACACCGTCACCTCGACCGGTGGGACGCCAACCGGCACGGTCACGGTTGGTGACGGGATTGACAGCTGTACTGGCGGGCTGGCTGAGGACGGCAGCGGTACCTGTCCGCTGGCCCTCACGACGGCGGGGACACGCACTCTCACGGCGACCTACGCCGGCGACGCCAACTTTGCCGGTAGCTCGGACACCGAGCCGCACATAGTTACGAATCAGCCGCCGGTGGCGGATGCGGGCCCGGATCAGACGGTGACGGACGGAGATCTGAGTGGGTCGGAGCTGGTCACGCTGGACGGCTCGGGCTCATTCGATCCCGACGGCA
>JBDGYA010000002.1:0-204525 GCA_039584325.1 Gemmatimonadota bacterium | reverse complement strand
CACCATCAACTGGAACAGCGCCGGCGCCTCGATCGGCGACCACACGCTCACCGGCAGCCACGACTTCCCCGACGACGACCCGGCCAACGATCAGGCCTCCAAGATCGTCACCGTGACCGGTCCCGACGACGACATTCACGTCGGGGACCTCGACGGTTCGGCTTCCAACGAAGGGAAGACGTGGACGGCGACAGTTGTCATCACCATGCACGCCACGGATCATTCGCCGGTGGCCGGAGTGCAGGTCGGAGGCTCCTGGAGCGCGAGTGGTGTGAACACCAACCAGTGCACGACGGGAGCTGACGGGACGTGCTCGGTCGAGTTCCCGGACATCAGGAAGAAGCTCGGTTCCGTGACGTTCACCGTCGCGGGAGCGACGCTAGCGGGCCGGCCGTATCAGCCCGCGCAGAATCACGATGACGATGGCGACAGCAACGGCATCGCGATCGTGGTAGGCAAACCATAACCGATGCATTGCGCTCCCGGTCGGCCCATCGGCCGGCTGGGAGCCCCGCTTGGGCCCGGCATGCCGCACTGCCGACGGTCATCACGCTCAGCTTTGTCGGGCTGATGACGGGGTGTGCCGGGCCTCGTCCCGCCGAGGAGGAATCCGCCATGGCGTCGCGGCCCATCGAGGAAGTGTTCGCCGCGCACACCGACTCGCTGATGGCGATGCCGGGCGTGGTGGGTACCGCCATCGGCCGTTGCGGCGACGTGCTGTGCATCCGGGTGTTCCTGCGGGATTCCAGTGAGGCGGTGCGCCGGGCGATCCCCGATACACTGGAAGGTCACCCCGTGCGCGCGGAGGTCACGGGGCCGTTTGAGCCACGACGGGACGGCTGAACGGCGGTAACAGTAGGCGGAACGGCAGGACCGCGGTCGAGCGGTCTGGCGGACGATCCCTCGATCCTCGATCTACCGACCATCGATCCACCGATCCACCGATCCAAACGAACCGCGGGGCACGGAACAATCCGTACCCCGCGTCGTGCGACTGCGTCGTGTGCAGTGGCTGCCTACATTTCGCCGCGCTGGCTCGACGGCGGCACCATCTCCTTCATGCGCATGTAGGTGACCAAGTTGCCGTAGTGCTCGGCGTTGTGCGTGGCATTGAAGTTGAGCACCCACAGCCTGCTACCGTCGCGACCGAAGAACGTGGTCTGCTCCATCGCCTTCGCTTCGGACATCGCGTAGGCCTTGTCGCAGTAGGCGAAGGAGGCCTTGATCGCCTCCACCAACTTCGCCTTGGACGTCATCTCCTCGGCGTTCGGCATGCTGGGCCGCTCTTCGCCCATGGCGCCGGAGCAGAACAGGTACCCGGCGTTGGCCACGTGGCCGATCAGCTGCCCGAACGTGCGGACTTCGGGCGTTGGCTGGAAGCCGTAGTTCTCCTCCGGCATCTGCTCGGCGGACGCGACGATCCAGCCCCTGAACTGCTCGTACAATGGCTTGATCGAGTTGATGCCGACGTCTTGATGGCCGTGCTCCATGCCCTGGGCGGCGGCGGTCGCAGGCGCGACGGCGAACGTGAGCGCGATGGCGAGTGCGCGGATTCTCATCGGGAGGACCTCCTGGGTTCGGGATTAACACTCTAGCATCGCTAGGCGGAAGCCGCCTGGCAAGGGGGCGGCGGCAGCGGCGGAACGACGGTCAGACGGGCGGTTCGGCGGGACGGCCGGGCCGCGTGCAACGTGCAAGTTGCAAGGTGAGCGAACGGGCGGTCCTGCAGGTGGACGGTGGTACCCCTCTGGCGAGTCGCTGCCCTCGGGCACAAGTTTGCCCGGGTTCCCTCCCGCGGGCGGCAGAGGATCTCATTTGCCGACCGGAGTGCGTCATACCGGGAGGGGAGTATGGCGCACTCGAGCACCTCGCATCGCGACCATGGAGGCAATGATGGTACCTGTGACCGCACTGTGGCTCCCGATCCTGCTGTCGGCCGTGTTCGTATTCGTCGTCAGCTCCATTCTCCACATGGTGCTGACGTATCACCGCAGTGACTTCGCGAAGATTCCCGCGGAGGATCAGGTCATGGACGCGCTCAGGCCGTTCAACATCCCGCCGGGGGAATACGCGGTGCCACACGCCACCGATCCCAAAGAGATGGGATCGCCGGAGTACGTTGAGAAGGTATCCAAGGGTCCAGTCGCCTTCATGACAGTGCTTCCGAACGCCATGCCGAAAATGGGCGGGCAACTTGCTCAGTGGTTCGTGTACTGCCTGATCGTAAGTGTGTTTGCGTCCTACATCGCCGGGAGAGCGCTGGCGCCGGACGCGCACTACCTGTCGGTGTTCCGATTCGCTGGCGCCACGGCCTTTGTGGGCTATTCCCTCGCCCTGCTGCAGAACTCGATCTGGTACAAGCGGGCCTGGAGCTCCACGCTCAAGTCCGTGTTCGACGGGCTGATCTACGGCCTCGTGACCGCCGGGACGTTCGGGTGGCTGTGGCCGAGCTAGCGTAGAAGTAGCCAGGAGCCAGTGGCCAGAAGGACCGCCGCTTCTCCGGCTAGTGTCAACTGGCGACCGGCTCCTGGTCACTCCCACTACCCATCACGCTCGGCGGCCGGTGCTCCCTCCGAGCTTCCCCGCAGGTACGCATCCAGAAACTCCAGGATCGTCGTGTACCCGTGGATCTCGTTCTCCTTCTTGATGAAACCGTGGCCCTCGTCGGGGAAGACGACGTACTCGACCGGCACGCCGTTGGCGCGGGCGGCTTCGACGATCTCGTCGGACTCCACCTGAAGCACGCGCGGGTCGTTGGCGCCTTGCAGCACCATGAGCGGCGCGCGGACACTATCCGCGTTGAACAGCGGTGAGATGCGGTGCAGCCGCACGCTGTCGGTGGCCGGATCGCCCATCTCCTGATACAGCGCCTCACGGAACGCCTCCCACCAGGGCGGGATGCTCGTGAGCGTGCGGAGCCAGTTTGAGATGCCGAACAAGTCCACGCCCACGGCGAACTCGTCGGGTGCGAGCGTAAGCGCCGCCAGCACCATGTACCCGCCGTAGCTGCCGCCGATTATGCCGATGCGCGTGGTGTCCACGTAGCCCGTGGCCGCGAGCATCTGCTTGCTTGCAACGACGTCACCCAGGTCGGCCTCGCCGTGCTGCTGGTCGTCCATCCGGTAGAACGTCTTGCCGTACCCCGAGCTGCCACGGTTGTTGATGTCGAACAGCACGTATCCGTGGTTCACCAGCGCCTGCTTGAGCGGCGAATAGCCGACCATCGCCTGCCCGCCCGGGCCGCCGTGCACCATCACCAGTGCCGGTGCTCGATCGGTGGCGGAGACCTGATGCGGCCTGTAGAGGAGACCCGGCACACGGGTGCCGTCGTACGAGTCGAACCAGACATGCTCGGGCGTGACGAGGTCCTCGCGTTGGATCTCCACGCTCAGCGCGTCGGTCAGCCGCATGGGTGTACCATCCATCGGTCCCGCCCACAGGTCGTCGGGCGCAGAGCCGTCGGTGTTGTAGAACGCGACGTAGCTGTCGTCCCGTGAGAGGCTGAAGCCGTTCACGAGGCCGTCCGGCACTCCCTCCAGCTGCACCTCCTCCATGGTCGCGGCATCGTACACCCGCACCTGGAACCGGGCTTCCTCGTTCGTCGCCACCACCAGATAGTTGCCGCTCCGCGAATAGCCGCCCCCCAACACCTCGTAGTCGGGTGCCAGGAGCATCGCGACGTCGCCGGTGGCGAGGTCGTAACGCTTGAGGGCGGAGAACTCACTGCCCTCGTCCGTGGTGAACAGCAGGGCCGAGCCGTCCGGCGTGAAATCCGCGGGGGAGTTGGAAACATGGCCCTCATGTACGGTGATGTTGACGGTCGTGCCGGTCTGCCGGTCGTGCAGGAAGATGTCGGCGTCGGACGTCGTGTACGGCCGAACCAGCGCGATGTAGCGCTTGTCCGGGGAGATCGGTCCCGGCAAGAACGCCTCGTCGTTCTGATAGAACATCGACCGATCGTAGCCGTTGGTGGCGTACTCGTACACGTCGAACGCCTGCGGATTGCGCGCGTTCGACTGCACGAAGAAGGAAGCGTCGTCGTCCGCCCAGCCGGCAAAGCTCGCGGTGAGGTCCTCACCCGGCGTGAGGTCGGTGGATGTCCCGTCGATCTCACGCACGTACACGTGGCTCAGCTCGTTGCCGCCCTCGTCGCTCGTGTACAGGAAGCGGCCGTCGTTCGGGAAGAACGAGGCCGCGAAGATCGCGTCGGTCGTGGACGTGGTAAGCTGGATCGGCTCGCTGCCGCCCACCGGGAACGCCCAAGCATTGAACACACCAGAGCGGTTGGACGACACGAGGACCTGCGAATTGTCGTACGAAAACGACCCGCCGAAGTAGTCGTCGTTCTCGTAGAACTGTTCGACCGTGTACTGCTGGACCTCGCGGCCAGTCTCGACGGCGCAGGCCGAGAGCAACCCGAGCACAGCGACTCCGGTGAACCGGTAGGGAGATCGGGACATGGGAGCTCCCCCAGAGGAGGTGACAATGACTTTACCACATAGCGAGTTGGGTAATCTGGCGCGTCGCGCCGGCAGGCGCCAGGGGCGGTGCCGAGAGATGGCGTGAGGTCGTCGGACGCGATGTCGAGCCGAGGCTGCGTCTTTCCACCATCCGGCGCTCGCAGTATCCTGACCACGTCTCTTCGACACCATGCCGAGATTCTCCGATCCTGCACGACGCCCGCACGTGCTGCCCGCAGCAGGGCTGCGGGCGGCTGAGGAGTGAACTGCCGATGATCGGCACCGTCATCAGAATCGCGGTTGTTCTCGCCCTCGTCCTCGGTGTCTACTGGACGTTTCTGTTCTTCGTGCAGAGGCGCTTGCTGTTTCCCGCACCGAGCATCGTAGGTGCGCCCGCGCGACCACCCGATGCGCGGCAGGTGTGGCTTCCGGGTCGACGGGGCGAGACCGAGGCGTGGTTCCTGCCGCCCTTGGCCGGCGACACGCCCCCCGCTCCACTGTTGCTCTTCGGTCACGGCAACGGGGAGCTGATCGACTATTGGCCGAACGCCTTCGCGGAGCCCCGACACTGGGGCATGGCGGTGCTGCTCGTCGAGTACCCGGGATACGGTCGATCCGCCGGACAGCCGTCGGAGGAGACGATACGGGAAACGTTCCGTGCAGCGTACGACTGGGCCGTCACCGAGGCCGCGGTGGATCCCGACCGGATCGTCGGATACGGACGGTCCCTGGGCGGGGGTGGCGTTGGCCTGCTGTCGCGTGAGCGGCGCCTGGTGGCAATGATCTTCGAGTCGAGCTTCGCGAGCACGCGACCCTTTGCGCGGGGCTTCGGGGCGCCGGGTTTCTTGGTGCGCGATCCGTTCGACAACGAGAGCGCGGTGCGCGCGTTCAAGGGGCCTCTGCTGATTATCCACGGCAGCGACGACCGCATCATCCCCGTGCAGCACGGCCGGCGCTTAGCGGAAGCCGGCAACGTGCCGCTCCACGCACTGCCGTGCGGCCACAACGACTGCCCGCGGTCATGGCCGCTCATCAAGGACTTTCTCGTCGATCAACACATTCTCCGGACTCGCGCCGTCGAGCAGTAGCGCACGCGTCCGCGGCCGAAACCGTCGATTGCCTGGGCGGAACCCGCCCTCGCTGGACGGGGCCAGAGCCGATCAGCATCTTCCTGTCTGATGAACCATCCGTATTCGCGCCACCCACGATCCGAGTCATGCCGTCGTCTCGGGGCGGCTCTCGCGGTAGCTCTCAGCCTCCAGTGTGCCGGCGAGCGTGTCGTCCCTGCGATCCGGTACGTGTCGATCAACACCACCACCAGGTTGGAGGTCGTCGACTGGGGCGGCGATGGGACGCCGGTCGTTCTGTTGGCCGGCCTAGGGCACACGGCCCATGTCTTCGATGCCTTCGCTCCGCGATTGACCGACGCCTACCACGTCATTGGGATAACACGCAGAGGGTTCGGCACGTCCTCGCTGCCCGATACTGGGTATGACATCGCGACGCTCGCGGACGACATCCGCGTCGTCCTCGACAGTCTTGGAATAGACCGGGCTGTCCTGGCGGGCCACTCGCTCGGTGGTGACGAGATGACGCTCTTCGCTCGGCGCCACCCGGAGCGGCTCGAGGCACTGGTCTACATCGAAGCGGCGTACAATCGTGCGTCGTCGCGGGATTCCATGGCGCGATATGCCGTGCCCTCCTCCGAGACACCACCACCCTCTGCCGCCGACATCGGGTCCGTGCAAGCGTATCGGGCGTACTACGCCCGGGTGAACGGCGTTACGATGCCGCTGTCCGAGATCGAGGCCATGTACCGGTGGGCGCCCGACGGACGACGCATCGGCGACGTGACGCCGTCTTGGATATACGGCCGGATTATCGAGAGTCTCGAGGATCCCAACTACGCGGGTCTCGCGATGCCGGCGCTGGCTATCTACGCCACGGCTTATCCGGTGACCGAGCTGTTTCTGGATTACGCTGCGCGTGACGCTGCCACCCAGGCCGACATGCGGGCCTACCACGACGCCAGTCTTCGCATCGCCAGGCTGTCGCGCGAATACTTCCGGAGCCACATGATCAGTGGTCGTACCGAGGAGATCAGTGGGGCCGGCCACTCGCTGTACATCACCCACGCGGAGCAAGTGGTCGACGCCATGAAGCGGTTTCTCACCGACGTGCTCTGAGTATGGCAACCCTCCGAGAGCACGACGCTGTGGTAGCGCCATCGCGAGCGCAGCCGCCGATGTTCAGTGCTCCTGCGCCGCTGTCTCACCCATTGCCGTTGCTCCCCTGTCTGCTGGCGCTGCTGACCGTAACCGTCGCGCCACCGCTCCTCGCGCAGGGCATGCACCTGGGCGCCGGGTTTGGGTTCGTCAAGCCACAGTCAGTCTCCACCGCACCGGCCGGTGTGGCATGGCTCCGCGTCGGCGTGAGCAGCAGTCTGGCGCTGCAGGTGGACCTGTCGGGCTGGACGGTGACGATCCCGGATACCGTGCTGGTCGTCGTCGGAACTGACCCGCTGGGGAACCCGATCTTTGCCGAGCAGGAGTTGGACTTTCCGGTAAGCGACCTGAGTCTGGGGCTCACCCCGACCGTGCGGCTACCCCTGGGCCGTGGATGGCAGGTGGTTGGCGGAGCGGGCGTCCGGGTGCACTACCTCGTAAGTGATTTGCGTCGGCTCGAGATCGACGGAGACTCGGAGGTGCGGGTGGGACTCCACCTGCTGGGAGGCATCGAGGTGATGCTGGGCTCGCGGGTAGGGATCTACGCGTGGCCTCGTCTCGATCTGGTGAAGGACATCGACCAGATCGGCCTTCTTGCCGGTGTCGTCTTCGCGTTGTAGCCGCTCCCCCCGCTCACCGCCGCTGCTGCAACGCGATCAACCTCTGATGAACGTCCCGTCACGGAGCTCGGCATAGGCCTGCCGCAGCTCCTCCTGGGTGTTCATCACGATGGGCCCGTGCCATGCGACGGGCTCCTCGAGCGGCTTCCCCGACACCAACAGGAACCGGATGCCGCTCTCCCCGGCTTGCACCATCACCTCGTCACCACGGTCGAACAGCACGAGGGAGCGGTCTCCCGATTCTTCCCGCACGAGCACCTCCGCTGCCCCATCCTGCTCGGTCAGGACGCCGAACGGCTCGGAGGCGTCGCGGAACGTTCCGGCTCCCTCGAAGACGTAGGCGAAGGCGTGCCGGGACGTCTCGACCGGCAGTACCTTGCGCTGCCCCGGCGGAACCCACACATCCAGGTACCGCGGGTCCGCCGCGATGCCGTCTACCGGACCGGTCTTGCCCCAGAAGCTCCCGCAGATAACCCGCACCCGGGTGCCGTCGTCATCGATCACTTCGGGAATCTCGCCGGAAGCCACGTCCTGATAGCGAGGCGCGGTCATCTTCAGCGACGACGGCAGGTTCGCCCAGAGCTGGAACCCGTGCATCCGCCCCGTCTGGTCGCCTTGCGGCATTTCCTGATGCAGGATGCCACGGCCGGCGGTCATCCACTGCACGTCGCCCGCTCCCAGGCTGCCGCGGTTCCCCAGGCTGTCGCCGTGGTCCACGGTGCCGGCGAGGACGTAGGTGATGGTCTCGATGCCCCGATGCGGGTGCCACGGAAAGCCCGCCCGATAGTCCTCGGGATTCTCGTTGCGGAAGTCGTCGAACAGCAGGAACGGGTCGAACTCCGAAGTGGTCCCAAAGCCGAACGCCCGCCGTAGCCGGACACCCGCTCCCTCGAGAGTCGGCTGCGATTCAGCAACCCGCTTGATCGGTCGTATCGACATGGTCAGTCCTCACGGTCCCAGTCATCGGTGTCTAGAACAGAACACGCCAGGCGCTCTGCGGTTCCCCCCCGGCCGCCGAGCGCCTGCTCACGCCAACATGGATCCCACTGCAGAGAGGGAGACTCCAGCCGTCCCAATGCCCCCCCTTTTCCCCATCACCGCACGCTTGCACCACCAACCCGACAGATCCAGCTTACGCGGTGACCACAGAGGCAGGACTCCCCACCTGAGTTTCCGGAGGTCATACGTGCCAGGACAAGGATCGGCCGGTAACGTCATCGCGGCACTCGCGAGCTTCTTCATCCCCGGCCTCGGCCAACTGCTCCAGGGGCGGCTCATCAAGGCCATCGTCATGTTCGTCCTCGCGGCCGCTCTATGGATCGTGCTGCTCGGCTGGATCATCCACCTGTGGTCGATTCTCGACGCTGCGCTGTGGAAGCCGAAATCGTGATCCCGCCGTCGCGCCCACTGCCGATCCGAGGGATATCGACGCGGATCATCCGCAGCTTCTGCCCCCTGCTCGTCCTGGCGCTGAGCGTCTCGGCATGCGAGCGATCCACTCCGGCGCAGTTGGACCGGCCCAACGTGCTGTTCATCGCCGTGGACGACCTGCGGCCCGAGCTGGGCGCCTACGGCAACGAGAACATCAGATCGCCGAACATCGACCGGCTCGCCGAGTCGGGAGTGACGTTCATGCGGGCGTACGTGCAACAGGCGGCGTGCAACCAGTCGCGCTCCAGCCTGATGACCGGCCTCCGGCCCGACTCGCTACGCGTGTGGGACCTGGCCACACGCTTCCGGGACAGCGTGCCGGACGTGGTCACCCTACCGCAGCACTTCATGCGGCACGGCTACCATACCGCCGCCATCGGCAAGATCTACCACAACGTCATCCCGGATTCGCTCTCCTGGAGTGAGCCCAAGCTCCACATCGACGGCTATCCATTCGATCCCGACGCGGTGTACCGCCATCCCGACAACGTCGCCATCCAGGAGGCACGCAAGGCCGAGATCATCGCGGCCGGGCGGCAGGACCGGTACATCGATCGATACGGCCAGTGGTACCTCAAGGCTGCAGCGACCGAGAGTGTCGAGGGACCCGACTCCATCTACTTCGACGGTGCGCAGACCGACGTGGCCGTCGAGAAACTGACCGAGTTGCGTGACCGGGAGCAGCCGTTCTTCTTCGCCATCGGGTACTACCGGCCGCACCTGCCGTTCAACGCGCCGAAGCAGTACTGGGATCTCTACGACCGCGAGGCCATTCCTCCCGCCGAGAACCCTGCGGTGCCAGAGAACGCCCCCCTCATGGCCATCAACACCATGCGGGAGCTGCGCGGATACGTGGACTTCCGGGACGTCCCGCACCCGTTCGACGGCGGCGTGAGTGAGGCGGAGTCACAGCTGCTCAAGCATGGCTACTACGCGTCGGTCAGCTACGTGGACGCGCAGATTGGTCGGCTGCTGGATGCGCTCGATGCACTGGGTCTCACCGAGAACACCATCGTGGTGCTCTGGGGCGACCATGGCTGGAAACTGGGCGAGCACAACAGCTGGGCCAAGATGACCAACTACGAGCTGGACACACGCGCACCGCTGATCATCCGAGCACCACAGAGAGGTCCGTCGGGTCTGCGCATCGACCGGATCGTCGAGTTCGTGGATATCTATCCGACGCTGTGCGACCTGGCGGGTTTGCCCGTTCCCGCCCACCTTCAGGGCGTGAGCGCTGTGCCGCTTCTCGACAGTCCGGAGCGTTCGTGGAAGACGGCCATCTTCAGCCAATTTCTGCGACAGGGCATCTGGACGGCGCCGGACGGGATCGAGTACATGGGCTACAGTGTTCGCACCGATCGGTACCGCTACGTGGCGTGGATGAACTGGGCTTCGGGAGCGTACGCGGCCTGGGAGCTGTACGACCACGAGACCGACCCCGGGGAGACCGTGAACCTGGCTGGCCGGCCCGAGTATGCCGCTGTTCTCGCCGACCTGGAAACACAGCGGCAGGCCGGGTGGAGAGCGGCGCTGCCCGAGGATGCAACTCGCACCCGCCCGAGGCGGTGACGTGAACGCGCCCCTCCAGCCAACCGCCCTGAGCGAGGTCGACGCCGCGCGTAGTGCGCTCGCGCGCTACTGGCGCCGTGCGACGCGCACGATCGGTGGTGCCCTCGTGCTCCTCTGGAGCGTCGAGACTGTCGACCTCCTCCTGCTGGGTGGAGCGCTCGACGCCTACGGCATCGTTCCTCGTACACTCTCGGGACTGGCCGGTATCCCTCTGAGTCCGCTGCTCCACGGGGGGGTGTTCCACCTCGTGTCCAACTCGATCGGCCTGTTGCTGCTCGGTGGCCTCGTCATCCTGCGGGAAGAGTCGCATTTCTGGCTCGTGACGGTCGCCGCCACGTTGCTTGGCGGCCTTGGCGTGTGGGTGGTTGGCCGCCCAGCCGTGCACATCGGGCTGAGCGGCGTCATCTTCGGCTATCTCGGCTACCTTCTGCTCACCGGCTGGTTCGAGCGGCGTTTCGGGTCCATCGTGCTGTCGGTCGTTGCGTTCCTGCTGTGGGCACCCATGCTGTTCGGTGCCCTGCCCATCCAGAGCGGTGTGTCCTGGGAGAGCCATCTCTTCGGCCTCCTGAGTGGCGCGCTCACCGCCTGGATGCTGGCGCGGCGCCGGCGCCGGCGTGCCACGGCTGAGGGCCGTGGCTCCTCACAGAGGCCTCGAAGTTGACCGGCGAATACCCGAGCACCGACATTGCAGAACGCGAACACAAACCCTTCGGATACCACACGCCGCCGAACGTAAGATCCCTGATCGAGGCCATATCCATGCGCCCGTCTTTGCTGCCGCTCCTCCTGCTGCTGGCCCTGCCCGCGACCGCTCTCACTCAGTCGGCCCCCACGCTCTCGCCCGCCTCCCGCCCGGAGGACGTTGGCCTGTCGTCCGCGAGGCTCGGCCGCATCGATGCGCTCGTCAATGAGCTCATCGCGCGTCAGGGGATCCCCGGCGCCGTCGTGCTGATCGCGAGGGACGGGAGGATCGCCTACCACCAGGCCTACGGCTTCCGCGATTCGGAGACCCGGGAGCCCTTGCGCCCCGACGACATCTTCCGCATCGCCTCGCAGTCGAAGGCCATCGTGTCCCTGGCCGTGATGATGCTGTGGGAGGAAGGCCGCTTCCTGCTCGACGACCCGGTGTCCCGGTACCTTCCGGCCTTCGCCGAACCGACCGTGCTCACCGCGTTCCATGCCGCGGACACGACGTACGAAACGGAACCGGCCCGCAGCGAGATCACCATACGACAGCTGTTGACCCACACGTCGGGGATCGACTACGCCGTCATCGGCAGCGAGGAATTCAACGCCATCTACGCCAAGGCCGGCGTGCCGAGCGGGATCGGTAACGACCGTGACCGCATCGGCGAGAAGATGGACATCCTCGGCACGTTGCCGCTCAAGCACCACCCGGGCGAGCGTTTCACCTACGGCCTCAACACGGACGTCCTTGGCTATCTGGTCGAGGTCGTGTCCGGCGAGCCCCTCGACCGATTCCTGCGCACGCGGATCTTCGACCCACTCGACATGGAGGACACCTGGTTCTATCTGCCGGCGGACAGGCACGACCGACTGGTCACGCTGCACGACGGACAGACCGGCAAGGCCGTGCCGATCGACGGTGCAGCATACGATCAGCGGGATCCCGAGTATCCGACCCTGCCGGGAACGTACTTCTCGGGTGGCGCGGGACTGTCGTCGACGGTGGAGGACTACGCCACGTTCCTGCAGCTCTTCCGGAGCGGCGGCCAGTACAACGGCGTACGGCTCCTCAGCAGAAAGACGGTCGAGTTGATCCTCACCGACCAGTTGCCCGCGATGCGCAACGAGTTCGGACTGGGATTCGGGCTCGAGACCGAGGACAACGATCATCGGTCGCCGCTGAGCATCGGCTCCTTTTCCTGGGGCGGGGCGTTCAACACCCACTACTGGGCGGATCCTGAGGAGCGGCTCATCGGGCTCATCTTCACCAACATCTACAACACAGAGCACTGGAGCATCGGCGACAAGTTCAAGGTGTTGACCTATCAAGCAATCGAGCGATAAGAGCTGCCACATCACACTGCGCGTCACTCGGCTTCGGAGGTTCCCCATGCGCCTGCTTGCACCGGTATTCTTGCTCCTCGCTCTCGGCGGCTGTAGCGCCGAGCGCGCAAGCGATGAGCCCGAACAACCCGTGAGCCAGCGAACCCGCGACAGCGCCGTTGCGCAGTCCGGCCTGCCCGGTGCCGCCGGCGTGGGTCAGGCGATGACGGTTGCCGACTCCGCGGCCGCCCGGCGGGCGCTGGAAGACTCGCTCGCGCGCGAGCGGTAGTCCGAGAACAGGGCCTGACGGCGGGGGCTACTGGTGCGAGCCGGACGCGGATTTGCTGCTTTGTGTGACCGATCGAACGTCTGCATGTCTCGCAGGTCAGGTGCTCCGACCACTACCGATTCTCAGGAGATCGCCGATGGCTGAGCCGAAGACACGACCGACCAAGGAGAGTGTGGAACGCTTTCTCTCCGAGATCGCCGATGACAAGAAGCGCGAGGACAGTCGCACGATAGCCCGGATCATGAAGAAAGTGACGAAAGCCAAGCCAACGATGTGGGGACCGAGCATGATCGGGTACGGCAGTTACCACTACCGGTATGAGAGCGGGCGGGAGGGCGACTGGTTCCTGACCGGGTTCTCACCCCGCAAGCAGAACCTGACCCTGTACATCATGTCGGGCTTCACGCGCTACGACGCGCTGCTCCGTAAACTCGGCAAGTACAAGACCGGCAAGTCGTGTCTGTACATCAAGCGGCTCGACGACGTCGATCTGGGCGTGCTCGAGACACTCATCCGGGAGTCCGTGGCACACGTCAGGAAGAAGCACTCCTGAACCGGCGAGACGGGCTGACACCTTCGAGGTGAGAGACGATCACATGGATCCCGCCGCGATGGTCCCACACGGGCGTGCCATGCGGGCGTATGCCGAAGGAGACCTGTCGGCACAGCTGCTCATCCGGCGCGACGACGGTAACGAAGCGCCGCTCGCCGTCTCCCACTTCTTTCGCCCGCCCGATGAGTTCACCTCGATCGAGCGTGCCGCACTCGAGCGATGCCGCGGACACGTGCTCGACATCGGTGCGGGGACCGGGCTGCACAGCGCCGTGCTCCAGTCGAAGGGGGTGACGGTCACCGCGATCGATATCAATCCGGAGGCCGTCGCCATCATGCAGGGTCGCGGCATTCAGGATGTGCGGTGCGCGGATGTGTTCACGTTCCACGGCGGACCGTTCGACACTCTGCTCATGCTGGGGCACGGCATCGGTGTGGTGGAGACGCTGGACGGACTCGATCGCTTTCTGACGCACGCCAAGACCCTGGCGGCGCCGGGGTGTGGGCTCCTGATACACTCGCTGGACGTCTGCCGCAGCAACGCGTCCGAACACGTAGCCTACCGAGAGGCCACCCGCCAAGCCGGACGGTATGTCGGCGAGATGCGACTGCAGTTCGAGTTCGCCGGGCAGTCCGGGCCCTACTGCGGATGGCTGCACGTCGATGCGGACACGCTCGTACAGCACGCCGCGTCCGCAGGCTGGAGCTGCGAGGCGGTTCTCGAGGAAGAGACCGGAGACTACCTGGCGTGCCTGACGGGACCGCAGCCCACCTGATCGAGAGGGCGCTGCCTGACGTGGCGCCCCGCGTGACGGCATCGCAGGATTCGACATGAGCCGCACGCCCCCTCGCGCGCACCTCGGTGGTTGAGCCCTCTGCATCTCAGATGGAGGGAGGCCCGGACGTGCTCCGCGTCCTGCGAGCCCCGTTCGACCGGCTCGCCCGCTCGCCGGGCTGGACGTTCGGCCTGATCTTCGTTCTGGCCTTCGCGATCCGCGTTGCCTTCCTCAGGCTGGTACCACTCGACGTCCTCGTGCCGCACACGCGATGGGAGATCGAAGCCATCGCCCACGCGATCCTGCTCCGCGGAGAGTTCGCCGATCCCTACGCGCTCCCCACCGGTCTGACCGCGCACGTTCCACCCATCTATCCGCTGCTCTTGAGTGCCATCTATCGGGTGTTCGGGCTGACGCTCACGGCCGGGATTGTCGCGTGGGTGCTGTCCGCGGCGACATACGCGACGATGTTCGCCCTGCTCCCGTGGATGAGCCATCGATTCGGCTTGGGCAGGCAGGCGGGTATCATCGCCGGGCTCGTCGGGACATTCTGGGTGCACTGGCTCTCCCAAGTCGAAGCGCTGGCAGGCCTCATCCTGGTGCTGCTGCTGTCAGCGTTCCTCCGACGTTGGAGCGGCGGACGCCGCTCCCCTACGGCTTCCGTGCTGCTCGGTATCGCATGGGGCGCGGCGTTCCACCTCAAACCCGCTCTCCTGCCGGTCCTGATCGGGTGCCTCGCGTTCGAGCTGTGGTGGCACCGGAAGCGCCGGGCCTGGCGTCCGGTGATGCTGATCGCGCTGGGTGTGGTGCTCGCCTGCATCCCGTGGGGTGTGCGGAACCACCGCGCGTTCGATGCCGTGTTCTTCGTGCGGAGCAACTTCGGCCTCGAGTTGCGCGTGGGGAATCACCAGGGCGCACACGCCGACATCGACATCTCCCACGCCCGCGTGCCGCTGCGCCATCCGCGTACCGTCGAGGCCGAAGCACTGCAGGTCCGCGCGCTGGGAGAAGTCGCGTACATGCGCCAGGCAAGAGCAGAGGCGCTCGAGTGGATCAGGGAGCACCCGGGTCAGTTCCTGAAGCTCACGGCAGCGCGGGTGCTGTATTTCTGGCTCGGCCCGCTGCACGACCCCTTCATGGCCTTCTGGACCACGCTGCTCACGGGGCTCGCCGCGTTCGGCGCGTGGCGTGTGCTGCCACGCATGACCGCGCCGCAGCGCGCGGTGACGCTGATGCCGCTCGCAGCCTTCCCGCTCATCTACTATGTCCTGGCCTACATGCCCCGCTACCGTATCCCCATCGAGTGGATCCTGCTGCTGTTCGCCGGCGCGGCGATCTGGCACGTGCTCGGCGGCCACACGGCACGTCCTGAGGCAAACACCGAATGACCACGAGCCTCCCCGCGAATGGGATCCGCGTGCAGCACGCCCAGTCCGTCACTCTTCACGTGGGCGCGATCGTGGTCGGTGTCATCCCACTCGGTGCCGCGGCCGCTCAGTGACGTACCGGGACCACATTCAGGCTGGCCGGTAAGGGCCGAGTGAACCGTGATGAGGAGCCAAGCTACTTCCTGATGCTCCTGGTGGGCAGAGTCATCCTGGGAACTGCGTGCGTGGGCGGCGGCCTCTTCCTCCCATGGTAGCGGGGTGACAACTTCCTGACCTGACGGGCCGCCCCGGCCGCGCGTCGCTGACCCACCGCGCACGGGGAGCCAAGGACCACTCGAACCCTGATCCATCCGTCCAGGGGAAAACGCATGAAGCGAATCACACCGCTCATCCTCGTCTCACTGGTCGTGAACGCGTGCGTCGCGGAAATGCCGCCCGACCAGCGAGATGCTGTCGACTACCTCGACTATACCGGCCGCGACGACGTGCTGAGCGGCGGGGTCAAGCTCATTCCGACCGAGACGCCCTCGGGCACGTTCAACGTCTGGACCAAGCGGGTCGGCAACAACCCGACGATGAAGCTGTTGCTGCTGCACGGCGGCCCCGGGGCAACGCACGAGTACTTCGAGGCATTCGACAGCTACCTGCCGGCCGCCGGCATCGAGTACTACTACTACGATCAACTGGGCTCGCACTACAGCGACCAGCCCGACGACAAGAGCTTGTGGGACACCGCGCGCTTCGTCGAAGAGGTGGAGCAGGTGCGGCAGGCCCTTGGCCTCGATCAGAGCAACTTCTATCTGCTCGGTCACTCCTGGGGCGGCATCCTGGCCATCGAGTACGCGCTCAAGTACCAGGACCACCTGAAGGGCCTCATCGTCTCCAACATGATGGCGAGCATTCCCGCGTACAACGCGTACGCCGACACGGTGCTCAAGCCGGCGATGGACCCCGCCGTGCTGGCGGAAGTCGAGCGATATGAGGGGGCGGAGGACTTCGCCAATCCACGCTACACGGAACTCCTCATGGAGCACCACTACGTGGAACACGTCCTTCGCATGCCGCTCGATCAGTGGCCCGATCCGGTGAACCGGGCGTTCGCGCACATCAATCCGGACATCTACGTCATGATGCAGGGGCCGAGCGAGCTGGGGCTGAAGGGGACACTCGAACCCTGGGACCGAACCGGAGACCTGAGCACGATCACCGTGCCGACGCTGGTCATCGGCGCGCAGTACGACACGATGGACCCGGCCCACATGGAGTGGATGGCGGGCGAGCTGCCGAACGGGCGTTACCTCTACTGCCCCGACGGCAGCCACATGGCGATGTACGACGATCAGCAGACCTACGTGGATGGCCTGATCCGGTTCATCCGGGAGACGGACGAGGAGCAGCAATGACCCCTTCACGCAGGGAATTCGTGCAGCTCACCACCGCCGGTGCGGTGGCCGGCCTCGGGCTGCCGCATGGTTGGTATCACCGATCGAGACCGGCCCAGAGAGCGCTCCGCATCCTGGTCCTGGGTGGAACCGGATTCGTCGGCCCACCGGTCGTCCGCTCCGCCGTGGCCCGCGGCCACACCGTCACGATCTTCAACCGCGGCCGCACCAACACACACCTGTTCCCGGACATCGAGAAGCTGATCGGTGACCGCGATGGTGACCTCGAGTCGCTGAAGGGACGCGAGTGGGACGCGGTGATCGACAATTCCGCCACCAACCCGAAGTGGGTGCGTGATTCGGCGCAGCTGCTGAAGGACAACGTCGGGACCTATCTGTTCACGTCAACGCGCTCGGTCTATGCCGATTTCAGCACGGTCGGCATGGACATCGACGGCCCGGTATACGAGGTCGAACGCGCCTGGATCGACGAGGGACGCCGGATGTCGTACGGCGAGTCGAAGACCCTCTGCGAGATCGAAGCGAACGCCGCCCTGCCGGGTCGCACGCTGATCGTCCGGCCGGGGCTCATCGTCGGCCCGGGCGACCCCACCGACCGTTTCACCTACTGGCCCGTACGCATCGACCGCGGCGGCGAGGTGCTGGCACCCGGCGAGCCCGATAATCCGGTCATGTTCATCGACGTGCGCGACCTGGCGCAGTGGTACATCGAGCTGTTGGAGCGCGACGCGACAGGGGTGTTCAACGCGCTCGGACCCGAGGCACCACTCAGCTACGCCGAGCTGCTGTACGGCATCCGGGCGATCACCGCCACGCCGGTGTCGTTCACGTGGGTGGACACCGACTTCTTGCTCGACCGCGAGGTGCGGCCGTACAGCCACATGCCGCTGTGGATGCCGGCCCGTGGCAACCGGGTGGGCTTCAACCGTTTCGATCTCACCCGCTCGCTCGTGGCCGGACTGACCTATCGCCCGCTGGCGGTGACGGCCAAGGACACGCTCGACTACCACAAGTCGAGGCCCGCCGAGCGCCGGCAGCAGATGCGGGCAGGCATCTCCGCCGAACGCGAGCGCGAGCTGCTCGACGCCTGGCACGCGGCTGGACATTGACGATGAGCCGAGGCCGTGATCCACGCTCGGTAGGTGCCGAGCTCGCGTGCTGACCCGGGTGCTCAAGCAGCTCGTATCGGTGCGCGACGGAGAGGTCGGCGCCATGTTGTGGTCCACGGCGTACGGCTTCTGCATCTTCCTCGGCTACTACATCCTGCGTCCGGTGCGCGACGAGATCTCCTCGGCGGACCGCGGCAATCTGCAGATCCTGTGGACCGCCGTCTTCCTCGTCATGCTGCTGGCCGTACCACTCTACTCATGGGTAGCCTCGCGCTATTCACGCGGGGTCTTCGTTCCGCTCGCCAACCGGTTCTTCATTCTGAATCTGCTGGCGTTCTACGCGGCGCTGTACCTGTTGCCCGAGAGCGCGCGACTGTGGATCGATCGCACGTTCTACGTGTGGGCGAGCGTGTTCGCCCTGTTCGTGGTGACGGTGTTCTGGGGCTTCGTGGTGGACATCTTCAGTAACGCGCAGGGCAAACGGCTGTTCCCGTTCATCGCGGTCGGGGCGTCGATCGGCGGCATCGCCGGCTCGGCAGCTACCGCGAGTCTCGCCGAGGTGGCGCCACCGTTCTCCCTGCTACTGCTCGCGTGCGTGCCGCTGGAGATTGCGTCGTGGTGTGTGTCCGTGCTGCACCGCCGGCACGGAGGGCGTGGCGATCGGCGCTCGACCGCCGATCAACCACTGTACGGCACCGCGTTGAGCGGCATTCGCGTGGTGTTCCGATCGCCGTATCTGATGGGGGTTGCGGCGTACCTCGCGCTCATGACCTTCAGCTCCACCGTACTCTACTTCCAGCAGGCCTACCTCGTGGGCGAGGCGTTCACCGACCGGGCCGCGCGGACCGCGTTCTTCGCGAAGATCGACCTGGCCGTCAACGTGATCACGATCCTGTTGCAGGTCGTCATCACCGCGCAGCTCATCCGCACGATCGGCCTCGCGCTCAGCCTCACGCTCGTACCGGCGGTGGCATGCCTCGGGTTCCTCGGCCTGGGTGTCTATCCGCTGCTCGCCGTCCTGGTCGTGCTGCAGGTGGCCTATCGCTCGGGACGCTACGGCATCGCCAAGCCGGCCCGAGAGGTGCTGTTCACGGTGGTGAGTCGAGAGGAGAAGTACAAGTCGAAGGCCTTCCTCGACGCGGCCGTGTATCGAGGCGGAGACCTCGCGAGCGGTTGGGCCTACGCCGGGCTCGCGGCGCTGGGACTTTCGGTTGGGGCGATTGCGCTGGTGGCGGCCCCACTGGCCGCGGTGTGGATCGCTGTCGGATTCTCCCTGGGACGGAAGCAGGAGGAGCTGGCGCAAGCTTTGGAGTGAAGAGTGAAGGGTGAAGGGTGAAGGGGGGGCGATCCCGCCAATGCGGCCTTCTCTTCACTCTTCACCCTTCACCCCCTCGTGTGCCATGCCGCCAGCACCTGCTCCTCTTTCTCCGGCGCGACTCCCGCGCGGCGCCGTGCCTTGCGCTCCTCCGGCAGCGACTCCCACCAGTCGAGCGTGTCCTTTGCCGTGACCGCCAGCGGTCGATACTTCAGGCCCGCGGCTACCGCGCGGCTGTTGTCGAACATGGCGAAGCCGGCCGTCTCGCCCTCGGGTGGCAGCCACGCCGTCATCTCCATCCACTGCTGGACTTCGTGCTCCGCGAGGAACGCGGCGTCCACCCAGGTGAACGAGATGTCGTTGCTCACCACGGCGCGGATACCGTGGAGCAGGCCACCCATGGTGAGTGGCGCGAGCGGCCCCACGGCGCTGTACGTGCCCACCGCACGCTGCTCGATGAGATGGATATCGAACTCGGCGAGGTCGCGCGCATCGATGTACTGCGTCGGGTCGTCCGGCGTGCCCGGCGCCATGACCTCGCCGCCACGCGCGATCCGTACCGGCCAATAGGTCCAGCGGTCGGAGCGGTCGCCGGGGCCCACGATCAGGTGCGGCCGCACGACGATCGCCCCGTTGGGGAACGCCTTGCGGGTCTCCTCCTCGCACAGCGCCTTGAGCGGGCCATAGGTCTCGCCGGTGATCTGCTCGACGGTGGGGTCGTCGATCGTGCCGACGGGATCGTCCTCGTTGATGCCGAGCTTGCTGGTGTCCGCATGCACCGACAGTGAGGAGGTGAACAGGTAGACCTGTGCTGAGTCCTGGAGCAGCTCGGCGGTCTGACGCACCCAGCGCGGGATGGACGCCGAGTTGTCGATGACCGCATCCCACTCGCGACCCTTCAGCGCCTCGAGGTTGTCATTGCGGTCGCCGATGAGCGTCTCGACCTTGCTGAACACTTCGGTCTCCGTGGTCGGTTCCGTGCGGCCCCGGTTGAAGATCGTGACCTCGTGCCCCCGCTCGAGCGCGTAGCGGATCTGGAACGGACCGGTGAAGCCCGTGCCGCCCAGGATGAGGATGCGGAGTGACTCGCTGGCCCGCGGCACGCGCCGCGTACTCGCCTGGGCATGACGGGGCAGGAGACTCATGCCGAGGGCGCCACCGCCAGCGGCCGCGGCGAGGTGCAGGAACTCGCGTCGGGAGTTGGCCATCGTGTTGGTCCTTGCCGTGTTGCAGGATCGGGAATCTTCGGGAATATGCGTATCGGGCAAAGCTATAACCAGCCCTGCGGCGCGTGTCGACGGCTCCCGCAGGGCGCGTTAGGACCCGGCGGACTCGGCTGCCGAGAAGTGTACGTCGGCGATAGCGCGCACTCGGAGCCGCGTCCGGCGGTCCAACAGCGCCCGGAGGGGGTGATCGGCACGCGCCGTGAGGTAGGAGCATCAAGAGCCGTAGCGAGCAGGCGCGTCCCTCCGCGGGGCTGCAGTTCGCCCCTCGATCGGGAATCCCAAGAGGGGCTGCCGCTCACTGACGCCCGCTCCGGGGCCCACCCGCACGCTCCGGCATCACCGACACCTCGGCGGCGGTCCACTAGAAGTCGATCACCACATCGGCCTCGAGCATCAACTCCGCGATGACCGGTGGCGCGCCGATCTCCGTTCTGGGGCGAAGCTCGTCCCGGCCGATTCCGGCGTGTGCGGCCCCGGGCGGGCAGAGGACGACACGGCCACCGCCCTCGATGAACGTGTCCAGCAGCTCGGCGACGTCCACTCCGGCGTAGGACAAACCAGGCTGGCGCACATCGGCCAGTCTCACGCCGTCGCGATCCAGAAACAGGGTCACCGCGGCCCCGTTGCTCTGGAGGTTCACCGCCATGAGCATCGCCGAGCCAGCGGTGGCGACGTCATCGGCGTAACTGCCGAGGTGTACGACGGCGCGTTGCTCCGGCTGTGTATGATCGGTTCGAGTGGCGGCACGGGCGGTGAGCGCGAGTAGCGGTGCCGCAACCAGCGCAACGACGAATGTGCCAGTGGGATTCATGTTCACATCCTCGAGGGTGCGTGCTGCTCGGAAATAGCCATGGTACGGGGCGGTCGCAAGCCTGGAGGGAATAACGGGGAAGAGGGAGAGGGGAAGGGGGAAGGGCGCGTGGAACGTGCAACGTACGACGTGCAGCGTGCGACGGCGGGCGGGCGAAGGACGGGGAGGCGTTTAGGACGGTACGAAGGTAATCGGATCCATCCGCGGCGTGGCGGTTGCCACGGATCACGCTCCCCGCATCACCGGCGCCGGGCACGCAGGGGAGGAGCGGAAGGCGAAGGCTCGGCCTGGGCGCCACGGCCGTTCTCGCAGCCGACCTTGCCCGTCGACTGCGTCTGGCCGAGCTTGGGACACGTCAACGACGAGTGACGCGTGAGAGGAGACGGGGATGGAGATCCGACTGAAAGGCTGGCAGGCGGTGGTCGTGCTGCTCGCAATCGTGGCGTTCCTTGGATTCAGGTTCGCCACCGCCCGGGC
Organism: Gemmatimonadota bacterium; assembly: GCA_039584325.1. Lineage (GTDB taxonomy): Bacteria > Gemmatimonadota > Gemmatimonadetes > Gemmatimonadales > GWC2-71-9 > JAOTVV01. Next base: position 182,861 of record JBDGYA010000002.1, on the reverse strand, counting down.
GACGGTGGGAACCGAGGGCGCCGAGGTGCTCAGGCAGTGGGTAGCGGCGGAGTATCAGCGCTACCACCTGGACCGCACGGATCTGTCCGACGAGGAGCGCGCTCGAGTGCTGCTCGCCACCGACAGCGTGCGGTTTCGCACCGTCTCCGGCCGTGGCTCACCGGACGACATGGTCGTTCGCGTGGAGATCGAGCCAAGTTCGGCACATCCTCCGGACACGCCGTACGTCCGCTACTACCGGATGGAGTACTCGACGGTCACGGGCTGGCACCACCGGGGGAACGTGACCGCGCTCGCATACCATCTCGCGTTCTTCTGAGACGGATGGATGGATTGGCGGGTCGGAAGATCGTGGGATCGTGAGATCGTGAGATCGTAGGATTGCTGGAGAATTGGATTGTGGAATCGTTAGTGCTGCGGGCGCCGCCTCACTTCGACATTCGTCATTCCTCCAGTCAATCGTGGGTATCCTGGAGCCACGTCCCGCGGACTCTCGATCCTCCTCCCCCACTTGGACATTGAGTATTCCCCCATTGGCTGTTGGGTATTCCCCCGGCCTTCTCCCCTCTCCCCGCCTCCACTAGCTTGCGGAACCACACACGCGATTTCCCGGTTGTTGAAGGACGTCGGCCTCTTTGGAGATGCTCCGCATGAGTGACTACTACCACTCGAACGATCTTTCCCGCTTCGGCGAGATGGGCAAGGAGGCGGGGGATCTGTGGGAGAAGTTCAGCGCCTGGTACAGCGCGGTGTTCGAGGAGGGCGCGCTCACGACCCGTGAGAAGGCACTGATCGCGCTGGCCGTGGCGCACGCCGTCCAGTGTCCGTACTGCATCGACGCGTACTCGCAGGAGTGCCTCACCCATGGGGCCGACCCGGAGCAGATGACCGAGGCCGTGCACGTTGCGGCTGCCATCCGCGGTGGCGCCTCGCTCGTCCACGGGGTGCAGATGCGCAATCGGGTCGAGCAGCTGGGCATGTAGCAGTGGGCCGCATCCTCCCCACCTTGCACAAGCGGCGCGCCCCGCTAGCGAGCGCGGAAGCGCAGTGGCGCAGCCTGCGGGAAGTATCGCTCGACCAGTCATTCAGCGAGGCGCTCGGGTCAGCCGACCTGCTCCCGCTCCGGCCGAGCGGGATCGAGATCCTGCAGATCAACGTCGGCAAGCGGTGCAACCAGACCTGCCGGCACTGTCACGTGGACGCCGGGCCCGACCGCAACGAGGTCATGAGCGACGCCGTGGTGGATCGCTCCCTCGAGGTCCTCGAGAGTGAAGGCATCGACACCCTCGACGTGACCGGCGGCGCTCCGGAACTACACCCGCGGTTTCGCGAGATCGTCGAGCGCGCCCGTGCGTGCGGCGCACACGTCATGGATCGCTGCAATCTCACGATCCTGCTGCTGCCCAACTACGCGGACCTCCCTGAGTTCCTGGCGTCGCATCAGGTGGAGGTCGTCGCCTCGCTGCCGCACTACCGTGCCCGCCAGACCGACACCCAGCGCGGCGAGGGCGTGTTCGAGGAGTCGATCCAGGCGCTGCGGCGCCTCAACGCGCTCGGCTACGGGGATCCGGGCAGCGGGCTCATGCTCGATCTCGTGGCGAATCCCGTCGGGGCGTTCCTTCCAGGCAATCAGTTGGCGCTCGAGCACGACTGGAAGCGGGAGTTGGACCGGCGGTACGGCATCCGGTTCAGCCGGCTGTTCACCATCACCAACATGCCGATCGCCCGGTACCTGGAGTGGCTGGAGACGTCAGGCAACCTGCGCGACTACCTGCGCCGGCTGGTGGACGCATTCAATCCCGCCGCTGCCGCCGGGGTGATGTGCCGCAACACGCTCTCCGTCGGATGGGACGGCACGCTGTACGACTGCGACTTCAACCAGATGCTGGACGCTCCCGTGGAGCGCACTTCCCCGCAGACGATCTTCGACTTCGACCGCGAGGCCCTTGAGCGCCGCGCCATCGTGACCGGCCCCCACTGCTTCGGCTGCACCGCCGGGGCCGGCTCAAGCTGCGGCGGCGCCACCGTGGCCGACGAAGCCGCGTGAGCTCGGGCCTTCCATAGCCTCAGTAGAGCACACGCCCCGTTACATCGCGGCCGGGATCAGCTTCCAGGCGACGGGCTACGAGGTTGCGCTCCGGTCGTCGATGCTGACTGGCCGGCCAGACTTGCACCGAGCGCCTATCCGGAGGGCCTCACGGACGTCGGTTCCCGATCTGACCCTTCGGCCAGGACAGGCCCCCGGGTCGATCCGTGTCCTACGGCTCCTGGCGGAGCACCTCCGGCACGGGATGCTGCGGATCGGGAATCTCGTTCACCACCGCTGCGATCAGCCACTTCCCGTCACGCCGGATCAGTGAGAAGCCGTCCACGCCCTGTCGCGGTGGACGCGGCGACCCGGGAATGTGCGCCTCGTACAGCACCCACACGTGTGCGATGTCCTTGAACTCCGTGGGCACCGTACGAACGATTTTCTCCTCGAATCCCGTCTCGATCACGTTCGCGCGCGCGATAAAGTCGAGCCAGTCCTGGATGAACCCGTCCAGCGACATCACCTTTGATTCCGTCCGGCTCGATCGCAGCACGATGACCGCTTCGTCGATGAAGACGGCACGCACTTGATCCCAGTCCGGTGTGGTGCCGGCGTCGAAGGTCACGAGGTCGTAGAGATGGCGGACCACGCCGTCCGCAGTCGTCGGCGCCGGCTCCGCCTGCGCAGCGATCCGCCCAGCAACGCTCGTGAGTGCAATGACCGCGAGCGCCACCATTACCATTCGCACGTTCCGCATCGTCTCTCCTCCGGGTCTCGCCCACGGGTGCCGCTGCTGCGGGATGCCAGGACCCTGCATACATATGTGGTAAAGCTATGCTGCGGGACCCTTTACCCGCCAGGCCCTGGCGCGCTCGGGGGCGTCGTTGCCGACAGCGGCCTCCCGGATCCAACCCTGCCCCCGGCAGTCTGCGCTTGCCACGTCGAGGCCCACCTTGCGCGTGTCGGAGAGTGGAGTGAGAATGCCCACAGAGCGGGAACCCCGCTTGGTGCGACCGGTACTAGGAGGCGTCCCGAGACGCGCGTTCTCACAGGGCAACGCAGCACCACTGACCGCGGCACCGCGGGTGACGATATTCACGCAACCGATTCTATCAGATGGAGCGATCTCGATGATCAAGCACGCACGTGCTGCCACCTTGCTTCTGGGCGGCCTGGCCATCGCGGCCTGCTCGGGAGTGAAGTACAGCAGCGACTTCGACCCAACGGCAGACTTCTCGGACTACCGCGCGTACGCGTGGGCCGAGCGCACCCCGACCGGCGATGACGACCCCCGGGTGTACAACGACATCGTCAAGAGTCAGGTGCAGTACGCCGTCGACCAGGCTCTGGCGGCCAAGGGCTACCAGAAGGTCACGAGCAACGCGCATTTCTACGTCGGGTGGCACGGGGCCATCGATGGCCGGATGAGCACGACCACGATCAACGATCACTACGGATACGGCAGGGGTTGGTACGGCCCCACCATGGGGGTCAGCACGTCGCGCACCTACGTGAACGAGTGGGACGAGGGCACGCTGCTCGTCGACATCATCGACGCCACCTCCGACCAACTCGTGTGGCGTGGCTCGGCACAGGCCGAGGTCAACAAGAGTTCGCGCGGCAGTGAGGAGGACCAGCGCCGCCTGAACGAGATCGTGGCGAAGATGCTGGAGCAGTTCCCGCCGAACGGCTGAGATCGGTCGGGCTCGCACGGCACGCCGAACGGGAGGAGTGACGGGTTCCGTCAGCCTCCCGTTCGTGCGGTCAGCCGATCCGACGAGTTGAGTGCCGGCCGCGCCGGGAGGTGAGTGGCAAGCCGTGGACGACCTGCCGCCCCAATGCGCTAGAAGGTGAAGTACGTCATGAACTGCAGTCGCGTCGCATCGCCACTCTGACCGCCCTTGTTGTACCGGCGGCCGTACAGGTACTCCAGGCCGACGCGGATGGCCTCGATCGGATCCCAGAACACGTTCGCAGAGGCATAGGCGCCATAGCGGAATGCATCAGCCGGCTGGACGGGTCGTGCACATCCTGCACCAGGCCTGTCATTCGCTGTACGAGGCCCACGAGCGGGGCCTTCTCCATCGAGACATCAAACCGTCGAACATCTTCCTGTGCCACTACGGCATGGACCCGGATTTCGTGAAGGTGCTCGACTTCGGGCTCGCGAAGGCGCGCAGCGGCGCCACCGCGGCGACGCAGGAGGTGCGACTGACGGCGGAACGGCGGGTGACCGGCACGCCGACCTTCATGGCCCCAGAGACCGTCCTCGGAGGGCAGGACGCTGATGCCCGGTTGGACCTGTATGCATTGGGGTGCATCGGGTACTGGTTGCTCAGTGGGCGGCTCGTGTTCGAGCGCGTCTCACCCGAGGCGACCATGCGCGCACACCTCAACGAACCGCCGACGCCGATCGCGGAGCTTCGGCCCGACGTACCTGCATCCCTCGCCGAGCCGATTATGGCCTGCCTCGCCAAGGAACCGGCCGCGAGACCCGCCACTGCCGAGGAGCTTGACCATCTGCTCCGTGCAAGCGGTCTCGCGGCGCTGTGGACCACCGATCGCGCGGAGTCGTGGTGGGAGGAGTGGGAATGCGGCGAAGGCCGGCCGGTTGCGCCTCGACACCCGGCATGGTAGGCACCTGGCCTCACACCTCCACAGGCAGTGCCGCACGCACCCTTGCGCAACCGCTGCCGACGCGCGAGGATGCGGGACCCAGCGGCCGCCGTCCCACACCCGTTCGGCGAGATACCATGTTCGGTGCCAGCGCCGCGTACTACGACCTGTTGTACCGCGAGAAGGATTACCGCGGCGAGGCAGACTACGTTGCCGCGGCGATCCGGGATCGCGTCCCCACCGCGACCACCTTGCTCGACATCGCCTGCGGCACCGGCGAGCATGCCCGGTTTTTCGCCGAGGAACACGGATTCGCCGTAGGCGGCATCGACGTCGAGCCAACGTTGCTGGAGATCGCCAAGGCCAAGCTGCCCTCGGGCAGCTTCCACGTTGCCGACATGGTCGACTTCGACCTCGGCCACTCGTACGACGCGGTCGTCTGCCTGTTCAGCTCGATCGGGTACGCCCGCACCGAAGCCGACTTGCAGCGTGCGGTGGCAGCGATGGCGTTGCACCTCGTCCCCGGTGGCGTGTTGCTCATCGAGCCGTGGTTCGAGCCGGGAGCGATAACGCACGGACTCGTCACGATGCTCACCGCCGAGGCACCGGACGGCGCCAAAGTCTGCCGCATGAGTTACACGACGCTGGACGAACACACGTCACGGATCCGCTTCGAGTATCTGATCGGTGATGAGCGGGGACTCCATCATGAGACAGAACTGCACGAGCTGGGGTTGTTCACCCGCGCGGACATGATCGCCGCCTGTCGATTGGCGGGCTTCGATGAGATCGAGCACCACGAGGACGGCCCGACAGGGCGTGGCATGTACGTCGCCACGAGTGCTTCCTGATGGCGGGCAGCGGACGCGTGACGCGGCCCCTCACCCCCTCTTCAAAGGAAGGGTAGCAATGGAGCGCATTCGCATCGCAGAGAAACTGAGCCGCATCGACGGGTACTGGGAGCCGAAAATCGTCGCCGAGCTGAACGGACAGCACGTGAAGCTGGCAAAGATCTCCGGTGAGTTCATCTGGCACCAGCACGAGCACGAAGACGAGCTGATTTTCGCCGTGCACGGGCGAATGACGATGCAGTTTCGCGATCGGGAGGTCACACTGGAGCCGGGCGACTGCGTCGTCGTACCCCGTGGCGTCGAGCACCGGCCGGTCGCCGATGACGACGCGTACATTCTCCTGTTCGAGCCGGCGAGTACCCTCAACACCGGGAACGTCAGGAACGAGCGGACGAGGGAGCAGCTCGAGTGGGTGTAACACCTCTCGATGTCAGCTACTCCCATCGTTTCCATTCTCCTGCCCTGTCGTAATGTCGTCGGCACCCTCGATGCCGCACTCGACTCCCTCGCGGCTCAGACGTATGACGACTTCGAGATCGTCGCCGTAGACGACGGTTCCCAAGACGGTACCGGCGAGCTGTTGGACCGGTGGCGTCGTCAGGAACCGCGGCTTCGCGTCGTGAGCGGCCCGCCACGGGGTATCGTCGCCGCCCTCGACATCGCTGCCCGCGAGGCCCGTGGCTCCCTCCTTGCGCGCATGGACGCCGACGATGTCGCACGACCCGAGCGGCTCGCGCGGCAAGTGGAGTTCCTCTCGGCGTGGCCACAGCTCGCGGGATGCGGAACCCGGATTCGCTACTTCCCACGGCGACTGCTGCGCGATGGCGCACGCCGCTACGAGCGGTGGATCAACGGCGTCGTGGAGCCGGAGGAGATCGACCGCGACATGTTCGTCGAGTGCCCGATTCCTCACCCGACCCTGCTGGTTCGGCACGAGGCATTCGAGAAGGCAGGCGGGTATCGCGAGGTAGGATGGCCGGAGGACTACGACCTGGTACTCCGGCTGTGGCGCGACGGTCAGCGTCTCGGCAAGGTGGCCGAGGTCCTGCTCGACTGGCGCGAGGCGCCGAACCGTCTGTCCCGGGTGGACCCGCGCTACGGGCCCGACGCCTTCCGCCGCTGCAAGATCCACTTCCTCGATCGACGGGTCGGCGGGCGCCCGCTGGTGGTGTGGGGCGCAGGCCCCGTAGGCAAGGCGTTCGCCCGCGCGTGGCTGGACACAGGACACACCGTCGCCGCCTTCGTGGATCTCGACCCGCGCAAGATCGGGCAGGAGATCCACGGCGCGCCGGTCGTCGCGCCCTCGGACATCACCCGTTACCGCGAGGCGTACGTAGTGGCCGCCGTCGGTCAGCCGACCGCGCGGGAGGAGATCCGTGCGGCCCTGCGTGCGGCCGGACTCGCCGAACCGGAGGATTGCTGCGCCGTGGCGTAGCCTCCCCCGCGACTGCGTTGGTCAGCGGCCCTATATTTGGAGGTAGGTGCGTACCACCAACACTCCCCGCTAGGGTAGGTAGGCAACGAAGGGAGGATCCCTCCCATGACCTCCATCGACGTCGAGCGGATTGACCAGTACCGGTGGCGCGTGCCTCGGACCGGCAACATGCGCACCGATGGACTGATCTTCGCCGATGACGACCTGATGCGCGACCTCGAGGGCGATCAGTGCATCCAGCAGGTCGTCAACGTGGCACACCTTCCGGGCATCGTCGGTCCGTCGATCGCGATGCCCGACATCCATTGGGGGTACGGCTTCCCCATCGGAGGCGTCGCCGCCTTCGACGAAGACGAGGGCGTCGTCTCCCCGGGAGGCGTGGGCTACGACATCAACTGCGGCGTGCGCCTCCTGCAGGGGCCCCTGCAGGTGCAGGACGTGCGACCGCGGATGCCGAAGCTCATGGACACCCTGTTCGCCAGCATCCCCTCCGGCGTGGGCTCCTCCCGCTCCGACGTGAAGCTCTCCCCTGGGCAATTGGATCGGGTACTCGAGCAGGGGGCACGCTGGACCGTCACCGAAGGATTCGGGACGGAGCGCGACCTCGAGGCGATCGAGGCAGGCGGCATGCTGCAGGGCGACCCCAGCCGGGTGAGCGACCGCGCCAAGCAGCGCGGCAAGGCGCAACTTGGCACCGTGGGGAGCGGCAACCACTTCGTCGAGATAGGATACGTCGCCGAGGTGTTCGACGAGTCCGTGGCGCAGCGGTTGGGGCTCACGCCGGGCACGGTCACGTTCTTCATCCACTCCGGCTCACGCGGTCTCGGGTATCAGGTGTGTGACGACTACCTGGACACCATGGTTCGGGCCGCGGCCAGGTACGGCATCGACCTGCCGGACAAGCAACTCTGCTGCGCTCCACTCACGAGTCGGGAGGCGACGCACTATCTTGGCGCGATGAACGCGGCGGCCAACTATGCCTTCGCCAACCGGCAGCTCATGGGGCACTACGTGCGGAAGGCGCTGGCCACGGTGTTCGCGCAGGACGTCGCGGAGCGCACGGAGCTGGTCTACGACGTCGCACACAACATCGCCAAGTTCGAGACGCACGAAGTTGACGGGGAGCACCGGCGGCTGTGCGTGCATCGCAAGGGTGCGACGCGCGCGTTTCCCCCCGGGCATCCGGAGCTTGCGGCGCGCTTCCAGGACATCGGGCAGCCCGTGCTGATCCCCGGGGACATGGGGCGGTACTCGTACGTCCTCGTGGGGACTGCCGATGCCATGCAGGAGACCTTCGGCTCCACATGCCATGGCGCCGGCCGGCGCATGAGCCGGCACCAGGCCAAGAAGATGGCGCGGCCGCGCAATGTCCCGCGAGAGCTGGAAGAGCAGGGCATTCTGATACGCGCCGCCAGCAGGCGGACCGTCGATGAGGAGATTCCGGAGGCGTACAAGGATGTCAGGCAGGTGGTGGATGTCGTGCACGGAGCGGGGATCGGACGCAAGGTCGTGAAACTGGTGCCGATCGGAGTGGTAAAGGGGTGAGGAGACCTGCGTCGGCGGGAGACTCAGACGAAGGGACCCAGTGAGCATGAGTGACAACGCATCAGTCGTCGGGGGCTCCACCGAGCTGGAGCGGATCCCGACCCTCATCGTGCCGGATCATGACGACATCGCGCGGTTGCTCGCCGATCGGATCGTGCGGCTCATCGGCGAGCGGGTAGCAGAGGCCGGTCGGTGCGTTCTCGGTCTGGCGACCGGCAGCACACCACTGGGAGTGTATCGTGAGTTGATCCGCAGACATGAAGCTGCCGAGGTCGACTTCCGACACGTGATCACCTTCAACCTCGACGAGTACTATCCCATGTCGGCGGAGAGCTACCACAGCTACCGACGCTACATGTGGGAGAACCTGTTCGAGTACGTGAACATTCCGCCCGAACAGGTACACATTCCCGATGGCACGGTCCCGCGGGACCGGCTGCTAGGCTACTGCGAGGAGTTCGAGGCGGCGATTCGCCAGGCTGGTGGCATCGACTTCCAGATCCTCGGTGTGGGCAAGACCGGACACATCGGATTCAATGAGCCGGGATCTCCGAAGAACTCGCGCACCCGTTTGGTCACTCTGGACACGACGACCCGCAAGGATGCCGCCGCCGACTTCTTTGGCGAGGACAACGTGCCGCGCGAGGCGATCACGATGGGCGTCGCCACGATCCTAGACGCACGCGAGATCGCGCTCATCGCCACCGGGGAACACAAGGCCACCATCGTACGGCGCGCTGTCGAGGGAGACATCACGCCGCAGGTCGCCGCTACGTTCCTGCAGCAGCACCCAAAGGCGACAGTATACCTGGACCTGCCCGCCGCGGCCGACCTGACGCGCATCGCCACTCCCTGGCTCCTGGAGCCGGTCGAGTGGACCGACACCATGACCGAGCGAGCCGTCGTCTGGCTCGCCGACCAGACCGGCAATGCCATCCTCAAGCTCAGCGCCAAAGACTACGCCGATCACGATCTGAGCCCCCTGTTGGCACGGCACGAGTCGCCCGGTGTCATCAACGGCGACGTGTTCAATCGTCTGCGCGAGAAGATCCGCGGTCGGGCTCGTTTACCCCAGTATCGACGCGTCATCGTGTTCTCGCCGCATCCCGACGACGACGTGATCTCGATGGGCGGGATCCTGAGAAAGCTGTGGGAGACTGGGAACCAGATCACCGTCGCGTACATGACCAGCGGCAATATCGCCGTGTTCGACTATGACGTGCGACGCTATCTGGACTTCGCCGAGCGTGCGGCCGAGTCGTTGGGCGCGGATCGCGACGCCGTGGTGAGACGCCGCCGCCAGGTGGAGCAGAGCTTCGACACCAAGCGACCCGGCGACGTGGACATCCCGATCGTGCAGGACATCAAGCGCATAATCCGGGAGTGCGAGGCGATCTCTGCGCTGGAAACCATGGGACTGCCCCCGGGCACCGGCCGGTTCCTGGACCTCCCGTTCTACCGGACGGGTGCGGTGCGGAAACTCCCGATTGGCGAGGACGACGTACAGATCGTCTACGAGCTGCTCGAGGAGATCCAGCCGCAGCTTGTGTTCGTGGCCGGCGACCTTTCGGACCCTCACGGCACCCATCGCATGTGCAAGGAGGCGATCGAGCGGGCCCTCGCGCGCGTTGCGCCGCCCTGCCCCGAGGTGTGGTACTATCGGGGTGCGTGGCAGGAGTGGCCCATCCACGAGGCGGACGTCCTCGTTCCCCTGTCGCACGAAGAGTTGCGCACCAAGGTCAACGCCATCTTCCGCCACGAGTCTCAGAAAGACAGCGCTCCTTTCCCCGGACCGTACGACGACCGGGAGTTCTGGGAGCGCGTCGAGCAGCGGAACAAGGACACGGCTGCGGAGGCGGACCTGCTCGGTCTGCCCGAGTACTACGCGATGGAAGCGTACGTGGTGCGGCGGGGGGACAGAGTGCCGGACGGGCGGACGAGCGAACCGGCGGACGGCGGGTAGGGGTCGCTGGCCGGGGACCTATCGCTCCAGGAGCTGTGTCACTTCTTCCTGGGCCTCCAGCAGTCGCTGGATGTCGGCGGCGACCTCCCGTGCGCTGCCCAGCCGAGTCGTGACGCTGCCGATCTCGACCGTCCCGGCGGACAGCCGTAGCAGATCAACTCGCAGCGTCTCCAACGCTGCGACGGCCTGCTGCATGCGTTGCGCCGCCTGCTCGCGAAGCGCACCCACCTTGCTGCGGCGGGAAGGGGCCGCCGGCGACGGCCCCGCACCCGCGTCTGCCTCGAGCCCGCGGAGGACGGCGTCGCAATCATCGATCAGCCGCCGCATGCGCTGTGCGTCGTCTTCCAGGCCCTGGACGGTGCGGTGGAGGTCCGGGAGGGCGCGTTGGCTCTCCGGCGGAAGTGACTCGTACAGACTCAGGACCGCCGCGCCGACGGCAAGCTCCGTCGGCCGTGCGGTGAGCGCGGTCGAGGGAAGCGCAACGCGCTTGAGCCGGATGCCGGCAAGGCGGAAGAGCCAGTCACCCACTCGCCCCTTCCAGAACCGCCAGCGTCGACGCGCCACTCTGTCGGACCGCTTGTCCGCGCGCAGGCCGGCGACCGCACCGACGATCCCCGTTCCAACCACTCCGAGAATCGGGATGCCAGGGGGAAGGACCATCGAGGCCGTGCCGATTGCCAGGGCCACGGCGGTGCCAAGAGCGCCAAATGCCAACCGGCGGAGACGGCGTGCATCCTCCCGATAGCGCTCCCCATAGAGGAACACGAGCTCCTCGTGCCGTGCCTCCAAGTCCTGGCGCAGCGCTCGAACGATGTCGTCCCTTGCGTACCCTGCACGCAATACGCGGCGGATGCGCGGGAGCACGTTGGCAAGTGGAATCGCGGAGAACCCGGCGGCGAGCAGTATCAGGGCAGCTCCTCCGAGCAGCCCCGTCGGTGCGGCATAGAACAGGCCGACGGCCAGCGTCGGCCCGAGCCAGAGCCCGAACAGGGCATAGATCAGCACCGGACCGCGCCCGCGACGCTTGAGCTCCTCCACGAAGTGGCGAACGGGCACCGGGACCTCGCTCCGCTCCTCGAGCGCGGCGCCGAGCCGGTCGGTGAGATCCGCGGCCGACTCGACGCGCTCCTCGCGGTTCTTCACCAGGCAGCGGTCCAGCACATCTCCGAGTTTCGCCGGCACGCCCGGGGCTGCCGTCGTCAGACGCAGTGGCGGGGTGTTCAGGTGATGCGCCATGATCTCGCTGGGCGCGCCGGAGGGGTGCGGATACCGTCCGGCGAGCGCCAGGAATGCGACCACGCCAAGCGAGTACAGATCGCTGCGCGCATCGACCGCTTCGCCCCGGACCTGTTCCGGGCTCATGAACTCCGGCGTTCCGATCACCGGATCACCATCACCCGGCTCGCGTTCGCGCCCCACGACGGCAATGCCGAAGTCGGTCACCACGACGCGCCCGGTCCCGTCCTCGAGCATGATGTTGTCAGACTTGATGTCCCGATGCACGACCCCCTGCGCGTGCGCATGGACCAGCGCCCACGCGAGCTGGCGGAGCATCCGCACGCCCTCGCGCACGGGAAGTGGCCCCCGCGCGGCAATGCGCTCGGTGAGCGTCTGCCCCTCGACGTACGCCATGACGAAGAACACGAGGTCGCCGTGCTCCTCGACACCATAGATGGGAACGATGTTCGGGTGCGACAGCCTGGCCGCCGTCCGGGCCTCATTGAGAAAACGCTCGCGCAACTCGGGGCGGCGCGCGAGGGCCAGCGGGAACAGCTTGATGGCGACGGGTCGATCGAGGGCAACATCGCGCGCGAGAAAGACGATACCCATCCCCCCACGACCGATTTCCCGGTCGACGGAATAGCGGCCGGCGACCGCTTCCTGGAGATCGAGCAGCTCGGGCGACAGAGGCGCGGCTGGCATGGCGAACAATGGCACTCCCGTTGCCCGCCAGCAACCTTCGCCGCGGCGACGGCTGTGGCCTCCGTCTACCCGCCTATCCGTCCATCCGCCGGGGAAAAAAGAGAGGCGACCCGTGCACCCGAAGGTGACGGGCCGCCTCGCGCGCTGGCTACCCGGAGTCAGGGGATTTACTCCCTCTGTTCTTCTTCCCCTCGCCACCGCATGGACTGCTTCGCCCGCGGTAGGGCGATCGGGAGCTCCGGCCTCCATCCCCAAGCAGTCTGGCCTGACCGCAAGGTTCGCCAGTGCGGGCGCTGCGAGTCAGCCGGGTCGCGGACCGACTTCTCGCACTGCACACCGAGACGCCACATCGGCGTGGACGAGGCACGCGACTGGCCCCGTCTGCTCCGGAGGGGTGACCACCCGGATCATCGGACACCCGAGCCCTTGATTTGCGTCGGCGTCCTCCCCGGAATTCCTTCCGAGAGCCGGTCACATGAGGCGTAGCCGAGACTTATGGGGTCCCAGCCCTTCCCCCGCGCAACCGCACTCCAAATTAGAGTGACCCAAAATACGCGCAAGCGCCGAATTTTCTTCGGCTTAGCCACCGCATGTGCACGGTGGTGTGGACTTCGAGAGCCAGGATTCCAGGCACAGAATCGATGGTTTCCACGTCGTGTGGACGTGTGCAGAACTGGAAGCCACATCAGATCCACACAGTCCAGACGCCCCGGAAGGGTCCGAAGAAATGGCGAAAATCGGCGACAGGCTCTTGAGGTGATTCCCGGCGGATGGGATGACCGCGGGACTTGGTGCCGCTGGGGCTAACTCCCGCGAGGTTTCAGGTCGATCCCCGCAGCTCGCGCAAACCCGGCTGCAGTGGCATCGATCGCAGTGAGGCTGCGCTCGATACGGCTTGTGCGGTGGGGGCCCCACGCCTTGAGCGAATCGGCCCATGCACCAGAGCCGTCCGGCCGCAGCCCGCTCTCGCACTCACGCTCCAGTACATCATCCGTCTCACGCATCTGGGCGAGCAACTGCTGGCTCGCACGCGTCAACGCTGCGCTGGCATTCGAGGGCGCGCGAAAGGCAGGCGTGGTCTCTGCAAAGGCCGCCCGCATTCCGGCGCAAGCCTGCGTCAGCCGCTGCGCCCGTCCCACCACCGTCTCTGGCCCCGCCATCTCGAGATCACGCCGGAATCGAGCGATACCAGCACGCACGCGCTCGGCTGAATCGCGGACCGCCCGGAGTGCCCCCTCTGCCGCGCGTACCGTCTCAGGCGTCGCCTGTTGAGCCTGCAGGGGCGCGACCATCACGCAGCAAACCAGCATGCACAGCGGACCCACCGACCTTCCGGCGTTCACGATCGCACTCCCACTTCCTGATACACGTAGGGCTTGCCGCTGGCACCGGGCGTGAACAACACGCCGCCACCCGTCGTCGCGAACCACCCGGCGAGCATCAGATTGGACAAATCTGCCGGGGGCTCTTCGAACACTGCGGCCAGCCACCGCCTCACATGGAGCAGTTCGGGCGCGCGGCGCGAGAGCATCGAGACTACACCACCGACTCCCTGCGTGGCCCGCAGGAAGTGCGCAACCGCGTGCGCCCGCTGCGCGAACTCGAATGCTCGCACGCCCGGTTCGTCGTACAACAGCGATCCCTCGTAGGGCTCTGCAGGAGGTGCGTCCATCCGCGGGCCCATGTACACGAACCGCCGCAGCCCATCCCGCCGACGCTCGACCACGGCGGCGGCATACTCACCACCCAGCCGTGCGGCGTGGATCATATCGGTGTCGGCGAGGATGCCCACGGTGAGGGTCCACTCGAGCGATGACAGCGCACTGTGTAACGGGCATCCCAGCTCGTCGTCGTACGCCAGCAGTCGAGGTGCTTCTCCCGCACGCTGGAAGAAGAGCGCGAGGGCCGAGGCCCGGTCTGCAAAGCTGTGCGTGGCGCGCGAGACAGTGGGTGTCGTCATGAGCAGTCTAAGATAACCCTACCCCCGAGGCGGCCAAAGCTGCCCTCCGGTGAGCAGCTGTACCTTGCGCCGGTACGGGTGTAGACTGTCCGTGGAGCCTTCGTGGAGCGACCGCCGAGCCCCATGCGTCGATCTCGCCTCAGAGCCGCAGCCGCCCTCACCGCCGGAGTCGTCCTCATGGGCGCCGCGATGCAGGGTCACCCGATCCTCAAGCGCTGGGTCGGCACGCACCAGGGACGGCCGCTCGTGCTGGATTTCCACGGCGACAGTATGCTGCTCGTGAACGATGCGTACGTGACCGACTACCGGCTCAGCAATCGCCGCCTCTCGGTCTTCGGTGATACGTCGTTCACCGTGACGTACTGGTTTGCGCTCGACCGCATGATGATCGAGACGGGAGAGGGCACATTGGTCACCATGGCCGAGCAGGACTTGCTCGCGCGACCCATGTTCGGCCGGTGGATCGGCTCGGGAATCTCCTCGAACTGGCGGATCGAGCTTCGTCTGGACAGGGGTGGCGTCGCCCGTTGGCGTCGGCTGCCGGGGGGCGGATGGACGCAGGGTGAGTGGGAGCGGCGCTCCCGCACGATCACGTTCACGTGGCTGCCGGACTCGACGACGTGGACAGGGCAGCACGATCCGCTGGGATCCGCGCTGCTGTTCGAGGGGCCGGCCCTCGAGGGAACGGAACTCGAGGGGGAAACCCTCGTGCTCTGGCACAGCTACCGCTGAAGAACCGCCCTATCGTCCGCAGGGCCGGTTCACCTAGCGTCGCCCAACCTTCGCCGCTTTCTTGACCGGCCGGCCGGTAGACTTCCGGGCAGGCTTGGCCGTCGGTTTCTTGGCAGGCTTCCTCACCACATTCTTGGCCACCCGGCCGGTAGGCTTCTTGGCGGGCGCCTTCCTCGCCGCGGTACCCACCTTCTTCCCTTTGGCCCGACGCCGCTTGGGCACAGCGGATCGCACTTCGGCCAGGACCTCCTCGCCCTCGGTGGACTGGATCAGTCCGCGACGGGTCGCGTACTGCACCAATTCGTTGGCGTAATCGTGGTTGAACTCCTCGAGGCCCGCGGCGGTGCGAATCATGCCCATCATCGCATCCGCCACCGGGTTTCGGAGGACGTTCACAATCCCCGGAACCGATTCCAGGAGTGCGGAGATTTGGGATCCGCCGAGCTCACGCGCCATGGGAACCTCACGGAGGGTCGGTCGGCAAACTAGCCAGACTGGGGGCTGGCGTCAAGCCGACACCCGACCGGGCCGACGAGCTCTAACTCTTTGTCAAGAAATAACTAAGATCACTCGTTCGGCGACTCGTCGGCCTGCGGCTCTACGGCGCGCTGCCGGTCGTGGAGTCGCCTCGAATGAAAGGGCTGGTGAGCCCGACGCTGGATTCGCCAGTCGGACTGCGCGAGCAACTCCGCCAACACTGACCTGGTCTGTTGGTCAACTGGGAGTTCCAGCTCCATTTCGAGACGATAGTCGGCCTTGTCGCTACCGCGCCCGGTGAGAATGAAGCCCGTGCGCCCGGGATGAACGGCGTCTATCTCGACCTCGGCGACGTTGACGTAGTCGCTGGCGGAATCGTCGGTCGGAGGCATCGCGGCATTCCCTTGAGAGACTGGTATACCGAGAGTGCGCCGCAAATCGCGGGCCGTCAAGAGCTAGCGGTCCGCCCGGTGCGTTGAGCTTGGCATGTGGGCCGGGTTCGGAGTACATTCCCTCCGGCAGCAACGTGGGAGTGGATTTCGTGGGACGTAGAGGCATTAAAGAATTCCGGGCCCCCGAGGCCCTCCAGCTCATCCTCGCCGATCGCGACCGTGAGCCGTTGATCTGCCCGTCCTGTGGGAATGGGCGCATCGAGCGCACACCAAAGCGGAGGCTCCCGAAGAACAGGTCCCAGACCTACCGGCACGTGACGCTCAAGTGCGGGAAGTGTGGCCGCCAGGCGGTTTACATCCCACCGCAGGTCACACAGCCGTCGGAGAAGGAGCTTATCGGCAGCTGAAGTTCGTTGCACCGCACCGATCTGCGGCAGCCACCTGCTGTCGCATTTTGACGCAGTCGATTCAGAACACCGGAACGCGTCGTCGCTCAAGCACCGTCTTGAGGGCGAGTTCCACCGTCACGGTGCATCCTGCGCGGCGGGCGGCATCGACATGCGGTTCGAGCTCCGCCGCTTCCGGCACGCGCAGCTTGAGCAGATACCCTACCTCACCAGTCAGCAGGTGGCACTCCTGGCACTCCGGCGCGCTCAGCCACCCGTCGAGGAGACGCTGGCGGTCCGTGCGTGGGCCCGGTACCACCCGCACAAAGGCGGCCAGTGGGCGCCCGGCTGCAGCCGGCGCCACTTCCGCGTGGTACCCGGTCAGCGCGCCGGCCTCCTCCAACTTTCGCACCCGCTGATAGACCGCCGGCGCGCTCAACCCAACAGCATCACCCAACTCCTGATAGCCCAGGCGAGCGTCGTCCTGGAGCAGGGCGAGGAGCTGGCGGTCGATGCGGTCAAGCATTGGGGCGGTTAGGCGGTTAGGCGGTTAGGCGGTTAGGCGGTTAGGCGGTTAGGCGGTTAGGCGGTTAGGCGGTTAGGCGGTTAGAAGTTTTCGCATGACGATGATTTTGTCAAGTGAACATGTGGCAAAATTTTATTATCCTTGTCATCCCTTTGTAACATCGAACTCAGCCATTGGGCCTTTGTGCTTACTCACCTGTCTCAACGAGAAACGAGCCCGAAGGTGAAACCCCCGGGCCCAGACAGACGGATGTAGCGCCGACTCTCGGTCCGAACGAACCTCTCCCGCTCCCCTCCTGCTAGTCAGGCCTGGAGAAGATCCTGCCCCACCGGATGCCCGTCAGGAACGGGAGCGGCATCAGGTTGCTCCGATCGAAGCTGTAGTAGATGAACAGCGGACGTCCCGCAATGCGATCGCGGCCAAGGTAGCCCCAGTAGCGGCTGTCATACGAATTGTCACGGTTATCACCCATGACAAAGAAGGAATCCGGCGGTACCACGATCGGCCCCCAAGTCCTCAGGGACGGTCGATACGACCGCGGATCCTGATCGACCAGATAGCGCGCCTGCCACTCGCGCATTCGGGGATCCTCGGGATCGAACCGCGACCCCGTCTTGATCGCGTGCGGCTCTTCCAGCTTGGCACCGTTGAGGTGCAGATCCCCGGAAACCATCGACAGGGTATCACCAGGCATCCCGATGACGCGCTTGACGACGTTCACGCCGGGTTCTTCGGGGGAGTAGAAGATGACGATGTCGAACCGCTCCGGCTCCCTGATTGCCGGCAGTCGTGTGTGAACGATCGGGATCTCGGCACCGTACAGCGCCTTGTTCACGAACAGAAAGTCACCGATCAGGAGCGTGTTCTCCATGCTGCCCGAGGGGATCCTGAAGGCCTCGACCAGCACGGAGCGCACAACGAACCAAATCACGAGTGCGATCAGGATCGACTTGATCCAGTCTTTCGCATTCTCGCTCGCTGACTTCTTCGCCGAGCGCCGTCGCGTCTTCCCGTTGCCGGGGGAACCGGTCGTCGTTGTCGTCGATCGCGTCTCTGTCACCGTCACTCCATCTCGCTGCGCCACGTCTCGCGAAACCCTACGGTTCTACCCAATCTGCAACGAAGATGTTCGTCTCCCCCTCCACCTCCCCATGACGGTTCGAGGCAAAGACGAGTTTCGTCCCGTCCGGCGAGAACATCGGAAAGCCGTCGAAGTCGCCGTGCGTCGTCACTATCGTCATGCCGCTCCCATCGAGATTCACCAGGTAGAGATCGAAGTTGCGGCTCTCGGGGTTCTGGTGATTCGACGAGAAGATGATGCGCTCGTTGTCCGGGTGGAAGAACGGTGCAAAATTCGCTCCGCCCAGGTTGGTGATCTGGCGCTGATTAGATCCGTCGGCATCCATCACCCAGATCTCCATGCGGCTCGGTCGCACCTTGTTGTCGGCAAGGAGTGCCCGGTAATCCGCCTGGTCCTCCGGTGTCTCGGGGTGCCACGCCCGGTAGACGATCATGCTGCCGTCATGTGAGTAGAAGGGGCCACCATCGTAGCCCACCGTGTTGGTGAGCCGCCGAACGTCGCTGCCATCGACGGTCATGGTGTAGATGTCCAGATCGCCGTCGCGCGTTGAGGTGAAGACGATCCTGCTCCCATCGGGGGACAGAGTCGCTTCCGCGTCGTAGCCGGGACTGCTGAAGATCGGCTGCAGGCCTGACCCGTCGGCGTCCGCCGTGTACACGTCGAAATCGTAGAGCGGCCACACGTAGCCACGACTGAAATCCGGTGGCGGCGGACAAGCCTCGTCGGCGTGGAACGTGCTGGAGTACACGATCCGGGAGCCGGTATCGTAGAAGTAGCCGCACGTCGTGCGGCCGAGCCCGTTCGACACCAAGCGCGGATTCGAGCCGTCTGCGCCCATGACATACTGCTGATCGCAGGTGGAGTCCCCAGCCGAACGCTGAAAGATCAGCTGAGTGCCGTCCGGCGACCAATATGCCTCAGCATTCTGCCCCCCGAACGTGAGCTGCCGGAGGTCGCCGAGAAAGGTCTCTGTGGTCTCGGGAGCCCGAGCTACGGCGGGACTCTCACCGTCCTGGCTCGCCTGATTCCCGCCTGAGCAGGAAGCCAGGCCGGTCATGAGCGCCAGCACCGCCAGGCGCACGTCACGCCGGCTCCTAGGGATTCTGATGATTGTTCGCATCCGGCTAATATAACCGGGGCGTGGAGGTCCTTGGCCCGCCCAGCCGTGCCAGCCGCCTGTGGTGCGGCCCCTCAGAAGAACACGCCCAGTTCGAACCGGCCTGCGAACCCGGTGGCATTCTTGAACAGGCCGCCGAACGATCCACCGAGGGCCTGGAGGTAGACGTTCCGCAGCTCGAGGCCCAGCCCCGCCGTGTAGCCGATGCCGTGACTGCCACCGAGCGCGAGGCCGAGGCGCAGCGGCAGGATCGGTGTAAACCGCCACGTAGACCAGAGATCTACCGCCAGCGGGAGATCGAAATCTCCACCGACCGGAACCGACGCACTGGCGTCGAGCTGCAGATAGCGGTTGGCCCAGGCGCCAGCAGAAAACCGCAGAGTCCGTGGGAGGCTCACCTTCACCGCCGTGGTATCCTGCACCTCGAAGTCCGCCGTGTCGAGCGAATCGGCGATCTCGGCGAGGTCGGTGCTGGCAACGGAGAACGATAGCATTCGCCGCTCCGCCGCCTCGACCGTCACCTTTCCGATGTTGGCCGCCAGTACCTCGAAGTAGATGCCCGACGTGGGCCACTCGACCCGAGCCATGAAGTCTGCGGCGAAGCCGGACCCGCTGCCCAACTTGGGATCGGGGGTGTGTTCGACCTGGAGGTCCAGGGCGGCCCCGACCGAATCGCCCCCGACGTAGAGAGGTGTGCTGTCCCGCAGGACGGTCACCTCTCTGCCGTAGGCGATGGGCTCGATGTAGCGGCCGCCGAAGCCGAGGCTCAACCGCGCTCCGTCCTGCGAGCCGATCGGTCCCAAGCGCACGACCGCGTGGCCGCCGAATTCGGCTGTGCCGAGCCCCGCACCCTCCGTCTGCCCCACGTTGAAGGCCTGCTGGGTCGCGTTGCCGTCCCGGAGCATGGCGACGGCGTCCTCGTCGACCCGGAACGACCCGTAGGCACGTCCCTGCGCCGTGAACCCGAAGCTGACGTGCTTGCCGAACGGGCCGCCTACGTACAGGCCTCCTTCACCCTGCCCGTCACCGATCGCCGCGTTACCGGCGGGTACGAGACCCACCGTGTTGAGGAGATCGCTGATCAGATACGTGTCGTTGTCGCTCAGCTCGATGACGGCGCCGATATCCGACAGGTTGAGGGCGTTGTTACCTGCAATGGCTCCGCCCGAGAGCACCACACCCCAGCGCGGGATGAGGACGTGCCGGAAGGGATCCACGCGGAGCTGCGGAGTCCGCCGGAACTCCGGTTCTACCCGGGCCGCTTGCGAGGCGTCGGGGACGGTCTGACCGACCGTGGACCCGGCCAGCGTGACACCGAGGCACAGCGTCAGCATCACAACGCGTCTCACTGGGCACCCCCGCGTTTCACCTCGAGCACGACGCTCGAGCGCACCACCGCTCGATCGTCCGCTCCGAGAGCCGCCCGTCCTCCGCCCCCCGGGCCCGGAAACAGCCTCGTCCTGAGCGTGGTCGTGTACGTGGCGGTGAGGAGTGGCTCTGCCTCCGCTGCCGCGACCGCGACCTCCACCGTGTCCACCACGGGCGCGACGACCCGTCCGTCCGCGGAGACCTCCGGCGCGGCGAGGCGTACCGGATCGAGGATCACCGCCCCCGGTAGCGTGAACACGTCTACCGTCCCGACGTCTCCCTCGATATACGCAATCGCGACTTCGAGTTCGTACGGTGTCCCGTTGACGACTTCCGCCTGCGCGAATGCGCGCACGAGGAGGTTGTCGATGACGTCGGCGATATCGTCGGGCTGGAGATCGAGCCCGTCGTTCGTCTCGTTCTGCGCCGGATAGTCGACGCCGCTTGCGGGGATGGTCGCGTCGACACCGACCACGAGATCCACCGTGACGACCACCTCGTCCGTGCGGTTCACTGCGCTGGGTTGGCCGTCACCGGCGATGGCAGTACCCGACCCGACAATTGCCGCCCGCTCCCCGGCAAGGAGCAGCTTCACGACCCGATCGAGGAGCGCCGGCATGGCGACGGCCAGTTCCGTCGTGCCGTTCCGGGCGACCTGGACGGTCCCTCCTGGGCCGGGGACCGGGACCAAGATCGGGGCACCCTGGTCGTCGGTCTCGTAGGCGGGCTCGCCCGTGCCGGGATCGATGGGCACGTCACCGGTGGCGGTGAGTGCCACCACACCCAAGACGAGATCCGTCACCTCGACCGGAGCCGCCGCCCCGTTCACGAACACCATCCGACCGAGGGCCGACTCGAGCATCACGTCGGCAAGAACGTCCCTGAAGTTCCCCAGCGCATCGAGTGACGACTCCGGGATCTCGACGTCATCCTGGACGTCGACGGTCAGCTCGGGCGTGACAGAGGGATCGAGTGGACCGCGCAGCCACTCCACGGTGAAGTCGGCCGTGCCCGTCTGCAGGATCGCATCTGTCGCGTTCGCCGCGTTGGCGGGTGAACCCGACACCACGAGCGATGCGTCGACCGTGACCGTCGCCGTCGGCGGCGCGATGGTCACTCCGGCAAGATCGAATACCAGTACGTCGGTGGCATAGGATCCATCTCCGGGGGCCGCCGGTATCGTGCCCGAGGTGGTCAGTGGTCCGCCAGCCGCGGTCCGAAAGCCGTCCAGCACCACGGTGTAGGCGATCGTTTCAACCAGGCGGTTGCGGGTCACCACCTGGAGCGTGCCGGTCACTACACGCAGGCTGTCGACCCCCTGCAGCCGAGGCTCGTCCACGAGCCCGGCATAGGATACGGCCGTATCCAGGACCGTGCCCGGGGGTACCTGGAAGACCCCCGGAGGGAAGCTCACGGCGAGGTTCGAGAGCTGTATGTTTTCGAAGCGCAGGTCGTCGGCGATCGCATACCTCACCGTCTCCTCATCCAACACGACCGCGACGATGCCATCGATGACGGTGTCGCGCGCGAGATCGAGGTCGCTGACGTCGAACGTGTCGCGCGCCAGTGGCAGGAGATACTGGACGGTGTCTGCCGGTCCCCGGGCCAGCTGTTCCCGAGCCTCCGTCACGCCGCCCGGGTCGCACGCGGCGAGCACTACCATCGAGATCAGGGCCACCGGGAGGAACGTCTTACGCACGGTCATCCCCCATGAATGCGCACATGAAGCACAAGTATGGCGGCGCCGGCCGGTGCGAGGCGATGACCCGGATCACACCCGGCCGGCTACGATGCCTTCACCTACTCCGCCCCCATGTAGGGATAGCGGTAGTCCATCGGGGGCAGGAAGCTCTCCTTGATCGACCGGGCAGAGATCCAGCGAACCAGGTTGAGCATCGATCCGGCCTTGTCGTTGGTCCCACTCGCCCGTGCCCCGCCAAACGGCTGCTGACCGACCACCGCCCCGGTCGGCTTGTCGTTGACGTAGAAGTTGCCGGACGAGTGCCGCAGCGCGACGACGGCCTCCTGCACAGCCCGCCGGTCGGTGGCGAACACGGCACCGGTGAGTCCGTATGGAGATGTCGTGTCGACCAGCTCCAGCGTCTTCGACCAGTCCTTGTCCTTGTAGATGTAGACAGTGAGAGCGGGACCGAAGATCTCGTCGACCATCGTGACGTAGTCCGGCCGCCTGGCCTCGATCACCGTGGGTCGGATGAAATACCCTTCCGACTTGTCCGCCTCGCCGCCGACGAGGACGTCGGCGTCCTTGGACGTCCTGGCGTTCTTGATGTAGCCGGTGATGTCGTCGAACGCCTTTTCGTCGATCACCGCGCCCATGAAGTTGCGGAAGTCCGCCACATCACCCATCGCGATGCTCGCGATCTCCTCGAGCATCCGGTCCTTGGTGCGCTTCCACAGGCTCTCGGGTAGGTACACGCGGGACGCTGCACTGCACTTCTGTCCCTGGTACTCGAATGCCCCCCGCACGATGGCAGTAATCAGCGCATCCTCGTGAGCGCTCGGGTGGGCCACGATGAAGTCCTTGCCTCCGGTCTCCCCCACGATCCGGGGGTACGTCTTGTAGCTCGCGATCCGCTCGCCGATCGTCCGATAGAAGCTCTGGAAGACGGCGGTCGAGCCGGTGTAGTGGATCCCCGCGAAATCCGGGCTCGACAGCGCGGCTTCGGTCACGCCAACGGGATCGCCCGGCACAAAGTTGATCACGCCGGGCGGGAAGCCTGCCTCCTCAAACATCCGCATGAGGTAGTACGCGCTGTAGATGGCCGTGCGTGACGGCTTCCACAGCGTCACGTTTCCCATGAGCGCTGGGGACGTCGGCAGGTTCCCGGCGATGGATGTGAAGTTGAACGGCGTGATGGCGTAGACGAAGCCCTCGAGCGGCCGGTATTCCATGCGGTTCCACATGCCCGGTGCCGAGATCGGCTGATCGGCGTACAGCTGCTCGGCGAAGTACACGTTGAAGCGGAAGAAGTCGATGAGCTCGCAAGCACTGTCGATCTCCGCCTGGTGCACCGTCTTGCTCTGTCCGAGCATCGTCGCCGCGTTCACGACATCCCGATACGGGCCGGCCAGCAGGTCCGCTGCGCGCAGCAGGACACCAGCGCGCTCCTCCCACGGCCACGACGACCACTCCTTCCAGCCGGCAAGCGCGGCCTGGATCGCCAGGTCGGCTTCGGCACGGCCCGCGCGGTGCCACGTCGCCAGCACGTGGCCGTGATCGTGCGGCATCACCGACCTTCCGGTCGTCTTGGTCCGCACCTCCTTGCCACCGATGATCAGCGGGATCTCGATCTCCTTGGAGGCGAGCTCGTCGAGCGTCGCCTTCAGGCTGTCGCGCTCAGGCGAGTCCGGTGCATAGGACCGGACCGGCTCGTTGTCGGGGATCGGGACCTGGATATCTCCACTCATGCTTCTGTCACTCCTTCCACCCTGGCACCGTAGAAGACGGCGTCGGACGACGCCAGACGTTATACGGCTGATAATCTACAACGAGGTCCAGCCCATGCGGTCCGCAGCGGGGCTGCTGCTGACAAGTCACTGCCCGCTCTATTAGGCCTCCGAGCGGGCAGTGACGGTCTTGGTGTGCGCGGCTCAGAAGTGGAGGTGCAACTCGAGACTGAGGCGGTCCACGTCCCGCGAGTCGCCGGCGTTGTCCAGCCGCGTGTAAAAGGCCGAGAGCTGCACGAAGTTCACCGGGAACACCTCGAGACCCAGCCGTGTCCTGGCGCGCTGGTCCTCCGGCGTGGCGACCGAGCCGTCCCGAATCCCGGCCGTGGGATTGTGGAAACCGTGTGTGAGCTTGAGGTTCACGCCGCGGTGGATGAGGATGTCGCCCTCGATGAATGCCAGCAGCTCGTCGTTCTTGGCCTGGGTCGTGTCCGAGAAGGAAGCGAACACCGCATCGACCTCTCCGAGCACGGTCACCGGCCCCAGTGTGAACCCGGCGAAGCCTCCTACGATGTTTGTCTCCGAGCTGGTGCTGCTGTTGTGCGAGGCCGACGCCCCGACTCGAAGCGGTCGGAACGTGACGCTGGCGCTGGACGTCAGCATCTTGCGGCTGTCCCCCTCCGACGCGCCGACGCTGCCGTTCGTCAGCGAGACGAACCACGAGAGCGGACCGGGCTCGATCCCAACTTCCATGCCGACGTCCGGCGTCAGGTAGGTGAACCCGGTCTCCTCGCGGATGAACTCACCATCGTCCCACAGCCTCCACCCGTAGGGTAGCAGGAACTTCCCGACCTTCACGTACCCGTCGAGTGGCAGCCGCTCAACGATACCGAATGCCTCCCGGGCGAAGGCGCGCTCGGGCCCGAGTGTTTGGTCGATGTAGAAGGCGAGCCGGTCATCGATCAGCCGTGCCTCCAGCTGGACCTGCGCATCGGTGATCTCGAAAGCTGTTGTGGGCTGGTCTTCCACCGCCTCGCCCTTCTTCACGTTCCATGAGCCCAGGGCGCGGAGGTCGAGACCGATAGACAGCCAGTCATTCAGGCCACGCTGGCGCACCGGCAGAGACTTGACGGGCAACTGGGTCTGCGCCCACACATTGCCGAAGGCGTTGCGACCACCCCCCCCCGTACGATTGACGTGACAGCTGGCACACTTGAGCCCGGTGCGGATCGCCAGGTACGGCTCGGCCACCGCCTCGGCGGGCACAAGCAGGATCGCCGCAGCCGTAGCGCCCGCGGTCGATAACATCGCGAGTGTTCTCATCGTGGGAAGCCCTCGAGGGATGGCAGTCAGTTGTTATCAGCGCCCGCAGTAATCCAGGCCCGAATCGTATTGATGTCCGTGTCGGACAACGGATCGCCGCCGAGCGGCATGCGCTGCCCACTGCCCCCGACGTCCCCCTGCGTCCCCTGGATCTTGTTCACCAGATAGCTCTGGTCGGGGTCGCCTGGCTCGATGCGATCCATGCCAGGCAGCTCGTTCGACGGCACGTTCACCGTATTCGCGTAGGCCTGCCCGGCACTCAGATTCATGCCCTGAGCAGGTGACGCGCCCCCGTGACATCCCGAGAACGCGCAACTCGCCGTGAAGATCGGCTGCACATCGGCGGCAAAGGTCGGTGCGCCTCCACCGTTGTTGTCGTTGTCGACGCCGGTGCCGTCACCGGCGCACGCGAGGGAGATGGCAACCGTCATGGCGGCTGCCATGGTTGCAAGATGACCAGCATGCATGGCCTTACCTCCTGCGATGGAACCGGCAAGTGGGGATGGCGTGTCGTGTGAAACA
This sequence comes from Gemmatimonadota bacterium, assembly GCA_039584325.1. Classification (GTDB taxonomy): domain Bacteria; phylum Gemmatimonadota; class Gemmatimonadetes; order Gemmatimonadales; family GWC2-71-9; genus JAOTVV01. Next base: position 157,204 of record JBDGYA010000002.1, on the reverse strand, counting down.
CGAGAAGACCCCTGGCAGTTCCGCTTCTGGTAGGCCGAACCGCGCTGGCGCAGCGACGCTCGCTGTGGCGCCCCGTTATGTCGCAGAGAACGCGTCGCTTCGTGCCAGCCGACCTGTGGCGACTGGCACGGGCTGCCGGCACCGGGTATCTCTTCACGACACGCAACCTGCCCCTCCCACACGAGGTCCTCCCATGCGACTGCCTTTGCTGCTCCTCACGTGCGCCATCCTGGCGGCACCGGCTCACGCCCAGGACGAGGAGTTCACCCGCCCGCCCGACTGGATGGTGCGCTTCGACCGACCCGCCCCCGACTCGGCGATCTACTTCGTGGACATGCCTCCCGGCTGGCACATCACGACGGGCCCGGCCGCAATTCTCCACGATCCAGCGATGACCGCCAGCGGCGAGTACCGGTTGCGCTCCGAGATCTTTCTGTTCCCCGGTGAGCGACGCGAGGGCTACGGGGTGTTCTTCGGCGGGAGCGATCTCCAAGGGGACGGGCAGGCGTACTCGTATTTCCTCCTCCGCAAAGACGGGCGTTTCCTCGTGAAGCAGCGTCGCGGGGCTGAGACGGCGACTCTCGTCGGCTGGACAGCTCATGAGGCGGTCGTTCCGCATGAGGGAGGAGACGATCCGATCAAGAATGTGGTCGAAGTCGACGTCGGCCCCGAGACGGTGACGTTCCTCGTGAACGGCGCGGAGGTGGGCAGCCTCGAGCGGGCATCGCTCGCCACCGACGGCCACGTGGGCCTGCGAGTGAATCACGCCCTCAACGTGCACGTCTCGAGCCTGGCGGTAGAGAAGCGCTAGGCACCCCTATCCCTCGAGCGGCGCGGCGAGGCCGTGCCGTTCGAGCAGGGTGCTATCTCCTAGGAGGTCGCTGAGCGATCCGTCGGCCACCAGCGCACCGTGGTGCAGCACGAGGCCGCGGTCACACAGTGCGGCTGCGACGCGCAGATCGTGCGTTGCCACGAGCAACGTTTCGCTGCGAGCGCGTAGTAGCCGGACCAGCCGTGCGCGACTGACAGCGTCGAGATCACCCGTTGGCTCGTCGAGCGCGAGCAGTGCCGGCCGGGCCACGAGCACCGTCGCGAGGGCAGCAAGCCGGCGCTCGCCCCCGCTCAAGTGATGCGCCGCGCGATGCTCCACTCCGTGGAGCCCTAGCTCCTCGAGGATGGTCCGCGCCCGTGCGCTGGCATCGTCCGGAGTGGCACCGGCATTCAACGGTCCGAAGGCAACATCCTCCAGCAAGGTGGGCAGGAACAGCTGGTCATTGGGATCCTGAAAGACCAGCCCGATCTTGCGTCGGACCTGGAGCACTGTCTCTCCGTTCACTTGCGTGCCATCAACCTCTACGCGGCCTTTGTTTGGCGTCAGCAGGCCGTTGAGGTGCTGCAGGAGCGTGCTCTTCCCCGAGCCGGTCGAGCCGAGCAGTGCGACGCGCTCACTGCCCTCGATGCTGAAGGAAACGCTGGTGAGCGCGGGCGTTCCATCGGGGTAGTGGAACCCCAGATCTCGAACGGAGATAAGCGGTGGCATCAGATGCTCACGTATGCACTCACGGCCACGGCTGCGACGGCCATAACGAGCAGGCACAGGGAGACGATCGTCCGCGCATCCCACGGCTTCGGTGCGAGTGAGGGGAGATCGCCAGTGAACCCGCGCGCGAGCATCGCCCGATGGGTGCGCTCCCCGCGCGCGAAGGCCCGGGAGAGCCCCGCGGCGCTGATGCCCACCAGAAGTCGGCGGCGGCTGGTAGCACCGCCCTGCGCGTTGCGAGATCGCGCGGCCCGCTGCAGCCGCTCAATCTCGTCCACGAGCAGATAGAGCAGACGATATCCCAACCCGAGGGCCGTCGTAACGACGGCCGGTAGCCGCAGCTGTCTGAGCGCCTGGAGCAACTCCGGAAAGCTCGTCGTGCTCACGAGAACGACGGCGGCCGTGAGCGCCACCGATGCCCGACCGAGCACGAAGCCGAAGCGCTGTAGGCCCGTGTCGCTGACGCCGAAGGGCCCGATCCGCACGAGCGGCTCACCCGGCACCAGGAACAGGAGGCCCGTCGAGGCCGCGAGCACGAACACGAACGGGCCGGCAAGACGCCGGACGACGAGCGACACCGGCAGGTGCGCGGCAGCAGCGAGAAACGCCACCAGCCCTGCCAGCACACCCAGGTGCTGCCACGCTCCGAGCGGCAGTGCGGCCGTGCCAACGGCGAGCGTGGTGGTGGCGAGCACCCGTGCCGTCGGTGTGGCACGAGTGACCGGCGATGGAACAGAGGCGAACTGATCCAGATGGTGGAAGCTCACGTCCGCAGTCCTCTCCATGCGACCGCACGCCCAATGGCCCACGCCACTCCGAACACCACCACGACGCCGACGACGGCTGCGAAGAGCGCTCCGCCGAGTGGCGAAGTGTAGTCGGCGAACGGGGCGGTGAGATACGCTGTCTCCACCTCCACAATGCCGAGCCGTTCGGCGGCCGATTCGAGCGCATCGGGCTGCGACGAGGCAACGTACCCGGCGGCACCGGCGAGGATCAGAGCGAATCCCGTCACGGCGTATGCCAGAGCACGACCCCGCCCCGACGGGTCCCGCATACCAGTGACCAGCTCCGGCCTCGCACGCAGCACCATCCCAAGGATGGCCCCGGTGATCACCCCCTCACCGATTCCCATCAGGGCGTGCCCTCCTCCCACCGCCACCAGCGCTGGCGCGAGGGGAACCGTCCCGGACAGGGCAAGCTCGATCGCTACCGCCAGTCCGACGAGCACCGTGGAGCCAAACCCCGCCATTGCCGCTGCGAGCACCCGCCGGCGGAGGCCGACCCCGAAAAGCGCCACCAGCCACCGGTACAGGAGCATCCCGCCCCCGACCCCGAGAATCGCGATATTGAGCGTATTGGCGCCCAGGGTGCCGATACCGCCGTCCTGAAACAGCAGGGCCTGCACCAGGACGACGGCAAACAACACGAGCATGGCGGCCCAGGGACCCAGGATCGTGCCGACGAGCACGCCGCCGAGCAGGTGGGCACTGGTCCCGGCCCCAAGAGGGAAGTTGAGCATCTGCGCTGCAAAGACGAACGCGGTCGCCGCACCCAGCACCGGGGCCTCCCGCTCGGCGAGGTACCGCCGCGAGCGATGCACGGCAACCGCGAGGCTCGCCGCGCTCACCGCGGCCGTGCCGGCCATCACCTGCGCGCTCAAAAAGCCGTCGGGGATATGAGCCATGGGCGCCGCTCCCTCGCCGCGTTCTCGCAGCCCGGTGGACAGCCAAATCAAGCAGGGTGTCGCACCGGATGTCCACCGCGCCGGCGATACCTACCGCGACTTCGTCGGTGCCAGCATCGCACTGGACATAGTAGCGGACGTTCGGGCGTGAGGGATCCGGCGCTCGCGCGAGCAAGGGCGTTGCTCGAGACGCAGATCGGATCGAACTGGGCGCTCCGCACACCCGGCGGCGGCCGGTGGGGAACAGGAAAGGCGGCGCCCGTGGAGGGGCGCCGCCAAGTGGCCAGGGACGGAGTTGAACCGCCGCTCCAGCGGCTGCCGGCGCAGTTCTTGACTCAGTTTGGGACCGCGGAAGGCTGGTCAGAGCCGAGAGGTCGCTGGCGCAGCAGCACCCCGACCACGGTCCCGAACGCGGCCGCCCCCACGACCCAGCCGACGCCCGGGTTGGCCACGCCCACGCCGAAAACCACGTACACCGACTACGGCCGCGGCCCCGAGGCTAGCCAGCACCCACCAGAGCCAGAAGCCCCAGCCCACAGCCGAAGGACGATCCGAAGGTTCGGCGCTACTGCCTCCGGTCTGCTCGGCCATCCGTCCCCTCTTCTAGAGTCTCCGCGTCATCGAGGTCTTCGAGCCGCCCGGTCAGGATGATCTCCCTCCACTCCTGGCGCCCGAGTGCGCGTGATTTCTTCGGCCTCGAGCTGAAAACACTGTGGTCCAGACCCGTGGGCCCAGAGGTTCCTCGCCGGGTCCCTGGAGGGCTCCTCAGACTCCCGCTCGAAGCTCGCGCACACTTCGTAGTGGATGCTGTCCAGCGGTTTGTAGCCGTAGAACTCCGACCTTGCGGGGTCACTGGTGCTGATCCTCACGCCGGGCTCGGCGGTCAGCTCGTCCAGCGACGCCGGCAACTGGGAATGCCGAGTCCAGTAGAGATCGGTGGCTGCGGCGATCCCCTGTAGGTCCACCACCCGCCGATCGTCGACCCGACGCGCGCGCTCCTCCCTCGGGGACCCGAGGACGAAGAGTCCTGCCACCACCGCCGCCATGACTGTCGCCACCGACGCTCCCAACAGCACCGATCCAGGTGGGAGCTTCATTCCGGGACCTCCTCCTTACGGAGATCCCGGCGGAAGTGTCCGAACACCGCCCCTGCGATTGTACCAACCGTGAGGACCTTCAGGACGAAACGAGTCGTCATCTCGCCGCCGAGCAGGTTGTAGACGATGCCCGTCACGTCACCGACCAGAATGCCTGCGGCAACGAAGAGAGTCAGGTAAGTCAGCCACCGTCGCACCTTCGAGAGCCGTCGGCTCGGATCGCGCCGGACAGCCCGTTCGTTCGTCCATGAGACGAGGACGAAGACGGGAAACGCCACGACGAGCAGGGAGATGGCCCACCGGATCGCCTCTCGACTCGCCGCCAACGCGAGCGCCGGATCAAGGGCGGGGTCCGGGAAGGCCCGATTGATGAACTGGAATAGGAGGTTGCCCAGGTTGAACGCGCTGATGTACAGAGTGCTGAAGAGCACGAGGTAGACGAAGGCCTCGCGGGCGATGAGGTAGGGCTTCGGCCGCGGGACCGGGATCGGAAACTCAACGTCGGCGAACCTCCCCAGGGCGCCCCGAACCTGATCGGGGCGCCAGCCGGCCTGGAGGAGGACCTCCTCGAGCTGCTCGCGCGGCAGGCCCCGGTCGAGGCCTTCCTTCAGAAACCCAGTTAGCTCCTGGTTGACGGCCATCGGCTACTCTCCGAGCGTGTTGACAATGTCAACATACGCTCGGATGTTGACGGTGTCAACAGTCTCGGTCATCTTGACACATGACCAACCAGGCCGGCGCCTATCATCATGGGGACCTGCGGGCGGCCCTGCTCGCCGAAGCCGCCGCCATGATTGCCGAAGGAGGGGCGGCGAGCGTGACGATGCGGGCGATCGGCCAGCGCCTCGGCGTGTCGCGGGCTGCCCCCTATCGCCACTTCGCCAACAAAACCGCGCTGCTGGTTGCGGTTGCCGCGGCCGGGTTCGACCGTCTCAAGGCCCACCTGCAAACCATCGACGCGGGCGCCCCCCGATCCAGCGTCGAGCAGCTGCGGCGCATGGGTGAGGAGTATGTGCGCTTCGCCCTCGAGAATCCGGCGCACTACCGCCTGATGTACGGCAAGGAGGCCCTCACCCGCCGGGACCTCCCGGAGTTACGGGAGGCCGCAAACGCCATATTCGAACAATTGGTCGCCGTGATCCAGGCCCACCAGCGCAGCGGTGGGATCAAACGGCAGGATGCCCGGGCGCAGGCCTACGTGGCCTGGAGCGCGGTGCACGGGCTGGCGTCATTGTGGATCGAGGGACAGATCCAGGCGACCGATGACATTGATGGGCTGATCAGGCAGACTACGCGAACGGTGTTGGACGGGATGCGCGTTCGCCGCCGGCGTGGAGCGTAGCGGGTAAACGAAGCCGACCTGAATCCCGCTATGGCCAAGCTCTTCGCCTTCCACGCCGCAGATTCACGCACATTCGACACACATGAAGCCGCTGGTCGTGCCTGATGTGGACGCTCCAAGAACAAAAAGCCCCGTCGTGACGGGGCTCTCGGAGTGGCCAGGGACGGAGTTGAACCGCCGACACGCGGATTTTCAGTCCGCTGCTCTACCAACTGAGCTACCTGGCCGGGGGCGGGAAATCTAGTCGATCTGGCGGGAGACGGGAGAGGGCAGGCCCCTACCCCGACTCGTCGACTCCATCGCCCTCCGCGAACCGTGCGAGCTCGGGCGCATCCGGATACCGCTCGCACACCGTGGCGATCACGCGGCGCGCTGCTTCCGGATTCGGCCTCACCGTGCGATAGATCTCCTCGAGCCGAATCGCGGCGTTGATGTCCACTTTCTGTGACGTCGGCCGCTCCAGATGGCGCTCGAGCAGGGCAACCAGCTCATCCAGCGTCGGCCGGATCGTCGCATCACTCGGCCCGAGTCCGCCTCCGACCACCGTCCCCATCATCCAGTCGCCCAACGGCAGAAACACGTGCGCCATCAGGAAGTCCCACGTCCACCAGATCGTGCCAAACGCCGCGGCGGCGGCGAAGAGCCGCGCCTGCCTCCCCGCGACAAAGGCAAGCACCAGCAGGGCTATCGTGGCAGTTCCCAGGACCACGCGAACAACGCGGCTGATCGAAGGTTCGGGATCGGGTTTCATGACGAGACCTCCCTTTCGTCGCCTGCCGCACCGTGCGAAGATTCGTAGTCGACACGGCGAGGCCCCCGATGAAACAGTACCAGGCGGTGATGATCCGGCTGCAGGGCAAGTCGCGCGATGACGAGGAGACGGTCACCGACCTCCTCAACGAGCGGGCGCGCACAGGCTGGACGGAGTACTCGATCCACGCGATGCCCGACGGGCGCACGCTCATCGTCTTTGCACGGGAGACCTGACGCGCGACCCCTGCATGAACCGCCTGCGCATCCACGACGGCCGGTCTCGCCGGCACGCTCGTTCATCCCGACTCAGAATCTACCATGAAGGAGAGCGCCCATGCCTGACGCGGTCCCACAGCGCATCGGCAGCCGCCGCGGGTACAACGGACGCCTGCTCTCCGTAGACGTGGACACCCTCGAAGCCCCTGACGGCCGCCGGTTCGACCTCGAGCTGATCCGTCACCCCGGAGCCGCCGCCGTTGTACCACTCCTGTCGGAGAGGGACGCCGAAGACCCGAGTGTCCTGCTGCTCCGACAGTACCGCTACGCCGCCGGAGGCACCCTTTGGGAGATCCCCGCCGGCGTCCTCGAGCCCGGCGAGGCCCCCCTTGCGTGCGCCCGGCGGGAACTGTCGGAGGAGACCGGGGCCACGGCGGCGGCGATCGAGCATCTGACCACGTTCTTCACGACCCCCGGCTTCACCGACGAGCAGATTCACGTCTTTGTGGCCACTGGAATACGGGTCGGGGAACCAGACCACGAGCACGATGAGTTCATAGAGGTGAAGGCGGTTCCACTGAGTATCGTCCTGTCCATGATCCGTGACGGTGAGATCGTGGACGGAAAGTCGATCGTAGCGCTGCTGTACCTGGCAGGCTTTCGTCTCGGCATGTAAGGGGACGGGTGTCCCCCCGGGAGGACAAAACCGTCAGCTGTGATCGGGTTTCGTGGACTACTGGATTGGCGTACAACCTATTGTCGAATAACGGCTTACAGTCATCAGACAGCCGTGTGAGGGTCGCTCGGTACGGGTCCTGCCATTGAGAGGACACGGAAGGAGGGACGGGTAGCGACTCTATCATGTCCGATGCGGCGCCCCGCGGGGGTGGGGTGCCGGGGAGTGCCAAATCATGACCGCAGGTATCGACATCCGGCAGCGGGTGAGTCCCGCGGCTCGGGGGGCGGAGCAGCCCGACCGCGTCGACCTCAAGCAGTTCGGCGACTCGCAGGTGGTCGCGGCGTACCTGGCGGGGCGGACCCGGGCTTTTGACGAACTCGTCGACCGATATCAGAAGCGACTGCTCAATTTCGTCTACCGTACCATTGGCGACCGCGAGCGGGCCGAAGATCTGGTGCAGGAAGTATTCATCCGGGTCCACCGGCACCTGCACCGGTTCGATCAGACGAAGAAGTTCTCGACCTGGATCTATACCATCGCCTCGAACCTGTCGAAGAACGAGCTCCGCAATCGCAGCCGAAGCCCGCTGGTGCTGTTCCAGACCATCAAGAAGAACTGGGAGGCAGACCACCGGCCATTGCAGTTCGAGGACAAGAACCACAAGCCCGAGGACCTCTACCGCAAACGGTACCTTCGCGAGCTAGTCGAGTGGGCCGTATCCCAACTGCCCGAGCACCATCGGGTGGTGTTCGTCCTTCGGGAGCTGGAAGGCAAGACTTACGAGGAGATCGCCGAGATCACCGACTGCAATCTGGGCACGGTCAAGAGCCGGTTGAATAGGGCGCGCAACCGGTTCGCCCAGATCATCGGGCCGTTGCTGGACTGACAGACACTCTCCTCCAACTGAGGACGGCCCGGAGCGGCCGGGGCGCTGCGCCCCGGCCGCTCGTTGCTGGTGGGCCCCCAGCACAGGGAACTTCCTGGCCTGGCTCAGGTATGATGCGGTGATTCAACCCCTCGCGTATGCGATGTACTGAGTTTCTCGCCACGTATTCGGACTTCAGAGACGGGCTGATCGGTAATCCTCGACTCGAGCGTCAGGTGATCGATCACCTGCTGGCCTGTCCGCGTTGCATGCAGTACGACGCCCGCGTCGCCCGGGGGATCACCCTCCTTCGCACCCTGAGCGATCTGGAACCCTCCCCCCGATTTCGCCGCCAGCTCGAGAAACGGGTGGGTCCGTCGCCGCTGCGGCTCGAAGAACCCGTCCGCCCGGCACCCGCCAGCGTCATGGGAGGCCTGATGGTGGCAACGGCGGTGGCCCTGCTGGCATGGTCCATCGGAGGACGGGAGCCCGCCCCAGATGTGCAGGCCGTAGCGGCGCAGGTCGAGATGGTGCAGCCACCGTCGAAGCCCCTCCCCGCCATCGTGGCGATTCCCAGCCCTCCGTTCGTGAGCTTCACCGAGCTGTCGGCCCCGTCGTTCGAGGCTCAGTGGCGCACCCCGGGGGCGCATGACGAGGCGTTCGTGAGCTGGACCTCATCGGAACCCTAGTCGGGCGTCGGACAACCTTTCATCACCACCCTGCAGTCGGTAACTTGCGCCTGCTATGGCGGCCTCGCTCACGTTCGACACCGCGTACCGCCGCATTCGGCGTGGCGATCTCGATCTCGTCTACTACCTGACCGGCGACGAAGACATCCTCAAGGACGAGTTGATCGGCCAGCTTACGGACCAGGTGGTCGATCCGTCCATGCGTGAGTTCAATCTGGACGTGCGGATGGCATCGGACCTGGACGGCGAAGCGCTTCACGCTCTCGTGGAGACGCCGCCGATGCTGGCCGAGCGCCGCATGGTTGTGCTGCGCAACGTCGACCAGTGGCGCAAGAATGCGAAGGTCTGGCAGGTGCTGGAGCGGTATCTGGAGCGACCATCTCCGACGACTCTCCTGGTGGTCACGGCGTCCGCAGGTGCCAAGCCCCAAGCGTCACTCACGAAACGGACGTCGCACGTCGAGGTTACGGCCCTGCGGCCGGAGCGGCTCGTGAAGTGGGTGCAGATGCGAGCCGACCGGACCGGGGTGGTGCTCGGTGACGACGCCGCAGAGCATCTCATCGCGGCGGTCGGTCCCGACCTCGCTCAACTCGGCATGGAGATCGAAAAGCTCGCCGCCGCTGCCGACGGCCGTGAGATCGGGACCGACACGGTTGCCGAGTTGGTCGGGGTGCGCCGGGGGGAAACCGCCGACGACTGGGTAGCGGCTGTCCTCGGTCGAGACGTAACGCGCGCGGTGTCCGCACTCGGGCCCGTACTCGGGGCGACCGGCACCAGCGGCGTCCGCCTGGTGGCAATGCTCGGGACGTCACTGCTCGGCGTCCGGATTGCCCGCAGCCTGCTCGACGCCGGAAGGAGGGGCAAGGACGTCGAACGGGGTATCATGGAGCATCTGCGGTCGGCACGGCCGTTCGGATTGGGTTCCTGGAACAAGGTGGCGGCGGCGTGGGCTCGATACGCGGAACGGTGGACCGATGCGGAGCTAGACGGGGCCCTTCGCGTCGCGCTCGACGCCGACCGAGCGTTGAAGTCGACGACAATCGCGGACGACAGTGGGATATTGACCGATATGCTGCTCAGGATGAGCGTTCGAGAGGCCGCATGAAGCGCGTGCTGGCGGTACTGGTGTTCGGGTGTTGCGCCGTCCCCCTGACGGCACAGGAGGACTCCGTGTTGACGCGAGCGGTGCAGCTGGCGACGGAGGGGCAGGGCGACTCCGCGCGGGCGATCGTCGCGCGGCGGCTGGCGAGCCTCACCCCCTCGGACCCGGGTTACCCGGAGGCCTTGTACGCAGCCGGACGCGTGTCCGACGACGTGGATCGCTCCATGAACTACTTCCGGCGCGTGAGCATCGAGTACGCCAGCTCGGCGTGGGCCGACCGTGCGTTGCTGCGGTTGGCTCAACTCTCGTTCGGCACGGGGGATGTGGCTGCCGCGCTTCGTGCCTCGCAGAAGATCATCTCCGACTATCCGTTGAGCGCTGTGCTGCCCGAGGCACAGTACTGGGCCGGGGTCTCGCTGCTCGAGCTGGGCAATCCGCAGGACGGCTGCTCCCGCCTCGGAGATGCGGAGGCCGGTGCCGGCGAAGACAACATCGAGCTGGCCAACCGCGCGCGGTATCAACTGCGGCGATGCGCGGCCCTCGCCCGGGGGGACACCGCCGGAACGCCCCCGGCTGGGCCGACCAGGCCGACGGGTGGAGTCTTCACCGTACAGGTGGCGGCGGTCGGGACGGCAGTCGCCGCGGACGAGGTGATGCGCTCGCTGCGTCAGTCGGGCTACGAGGCACATGTCGTGCGCGCACCTGATGGGCTGTTCAAGGTGCGCGTCGGCCGATATGCCGACCGGACGCAAGCACAGCGCGTCGCGACCGAACTCAAGTCGAAGTTGGGTGGCAGCCCATTCGTGGTGGAGGAGCAGTGAGCCGCTCGAGCGGCTTGCCCCCGACCGATACCCCGTTGATGCAGCAGTATCGCGAGATCAAAGCGCGGCACACCGACGCCGTGCTCTTTTTCCGTATGGGCGACTTCTACGAGATGTTCAACGAGGACGCGAAGCTCGCCGCGCAGGAGCTGGGCCTCACCCTCACAAGCCGGAATAGCGGTGGCGCCGCCGACGTTCCCCTGGCCGGCGTGCCCGTGAAGGCCGCAGGTGAGTACCTCAGGCGCCTGGTTGAGCTGGGGCACCGGGTTGCCATCTGCGAGCAGGTGGAAGACCCGAAACTCGCGAAGGGGCTCGTGCGCCGCGAGGTCGTCGAGATCGTGAGCCCCGGTGCCGTGCTCGGTCACGACTGGCTCGACGGCACGCGGAACAACTTCCTGGTTGCACTCCTCCCGGGTGAGGAGACCGGTCTGGCGGCGATCGATCTCTCGACGGGGGAGTTCGTGCTCGAGACGGTCGCCCTCGCGGATCTCGAGGCGACGGTGAGCCGGTATGACCCTCAAGAGCTCGTCGTGCCACCCGAGATCGCGCTGCCCCCAACCCTGCGGGAGCGCGTCCTGACGACCCGGGAGGCTTGGGACTTCGATCCGGCCCAGGCGGCCGACGACGTGGCCCGCCATTTCGGACTGCAGGGCCTGGACGGCCTCGGCATCACCCCCGAGGACCGGCTCGCCATCGGGGCGGCAGGCGCCATGCTCCGGTACGCTGCAGAGCTGCAGCCCACCGGCCTCCCACAGCTCGCCCATCCCATCGTGCGGCGTCGTGGTACCGCCATGCCGCTCGACGAGATGACCCGCCGCAACCTCGAGTTGGTGGAGCCGATGCGAGCCGGGGAGCGCGGCGTGACCCTGCTTGAGGTCGTCGACCGAACCGTGACGGCCATGGGAGCGCGCCTCCTCAGGCAATGGCTGCTCGCCCCGCTGCGCGAACCAGATGCGATCCGCGCCCGTCACGATGCCGTGGGCGTTCTGGTCGGCGATACGCGGGGGCGCGAGCGGCTGCGGGAGGACCTCGACGGCGTTCGAGACATCGAGCGGCTTGCCAGCCGGGCAGCCGCCCGGCGTGCCAGCCCGCGCGATCTCGGAGGCCTGCGGGACTCCCTGGGGCATCTGCCCGACGTCAAGAGCGCGCTGGACGGCCTGGCCACGCGCGAGTCGAGCGCCGAGCTCGAACGGCTCGCCGATACGTTCGATCTGCTTGCGGACCTGCGCGAGCTGCTCACACGCACGCTGGTGGACGAGCCTCCAGCCGTCGCAGGGGCGAGCGACTGCATTCGCGCCGGAGCCGACCCAGAACTCGACGAGGTTCGCCATCTGCGTGACGGAGGCAAGCGGTACATCGCCGGCCTACAGGCGAGCGAGCGGCAACGGACCGGCATCCCTTCGCTCAAGGTCGGCTACAACAAGGTGTTCGGGTACTACATCGAGGTCACCAAGACCCACCGAGACGCCGTTCCCGATCACTACGAGCGGCGCCAGACTCTCACCAACGCTGAGCGCTACGTCACGCCCGAGTTGAAGGAGTACGAAGCCAAGGTCCTCGGTGCCGAAGAGCGATTGCTGCAGCGGGAACGCGAGATGCTCGACGAGCTGTGCGACGCCGTCGCCAGCCGCGTGACGCGTATCAGACACATGGCACGCGGCCTTGCGACGCTCGACGTGCTCGCGGGTTTCGCCGAGACGGCCGTCCGGCAGCGCTACGCGCGACCGGACGTCACCGAAAGCATGGAGTTGACGCTCACGCGGTGCCGTCACCCGGTGGTGGAGCGCATGCTGCCGCCTGGCAAGTTCATCCCCAATGACATTCAACTCGATCAGGCGAGCCGAGTCATCCTGCTCACCGGGCCGAACATGGCGGGCAAGTCCACCATTCTCAGGCAGGCGGGGCTCGCGGTGATCCTGGCGCAGGCGGGGTGCTTCGTGCCGGCGGACGCCGCGACGATCGGTGTGGTGGACCGCGTGTTCACGCGGGTTGGCGCCAGCGATAGTCTGGGGCGTGGCCAGTCGACCTTCATGGTCGAGATGAACGAGACGAGCGCCATCCTGCACGGCGCCACCACCCGCAGCCTGATCCTGCTCGACGAGATCGGGCGGGGAACGGCGACCTTCGACGGCGTTGCCATCGCGTGGGCCGTGACGGAGTATCTCCACGACCAGATGGGCTGCAAGACGATCTTCGCCACGCACTACCACGAGCTGACTCAGCTCACCGAGCAGCTGCAGCATACGCGGAATTACAACGTGGCGGTCCAGGAGTCGGGCGACGACATCGTGTTCCTGCACCGCCTCGAGCCGGGCGGCGCCGATCGCTCCTACGGCATTCACGTCGGCCGGCTGGCAGGACTACCGGCTGACGTCGTCGCGAGGGCCTGGGAGATCCTCTCTCTCCTCGAGGCTGGCCACCATCTCGCCGGTCGCACTCCCCCACGTCGACCCGACCCCGGTCAGCTCACCCTGTTCGAGTCCGCGGAGCACCCGGTGATTGAAGCCCTACGCGGTCTCGAGCCGGATACGATGACCCCGATCGAGGCGCTGGCTCGCCTTGCCGAACTCAAACGACGAATCGAGCACACGTAATGCGCGCAGTCGTCCTGCTGTTGACCGCCCTCGCGATCGCCTGCTCCGGCGACAACGCCTCGACCGGGGCTGGCGCCTCCACCCCATCCGACGAGGGATTCCAGTCACCGGTAGCGACCAACCCCACACCCCCGTTCGCCTACCCGTCCGATCTCTATCGGGACGGGATCGAGGGCACGGTCGTGCTGCGCCTCTTCATCGACGAATCCGGTCAACTCGTCCCCGACTCGACACAGATCGCCGAAGGGAGCGGGTACCCGCCGCTCGACTCCGCAGCGCTCGCCGGAGTGTCGGAGCTGGAGTACGTTCCCGCACTGCGCGACGGGGCGCCCGTCGCCACCGTGTTTCTGCAGCCCGTACATTTTCGACAGCCGGAGGGCGGATCGTAAGTCGGGCTCGTTCTCACGACCGGCTCCGGGCCACGCCCGACCCGTCCCGATAAGGAGGCTCTTCCGTGTCCGACCCCCACCGCCGACCGTATGCGAACGTCCTGGAGACGATCGGTTGGACACCGCTCATCCGGCTGAACGCGGTGACGGCGAGCCTGCGCACTCCCATTTACGGCAAGGCCGAGTTCTTCAACCCGGGTGGCTCGGTGAAGGACCGTATCGGTCTGGCCATCATCGAGGATGCCGAGCGGAGCGGCCGACTCCAGCCTGGAGGGACGATCGTCGAGGGCACCTCGGGCAATACCGGCGTCGGTCTCGCGCTTGCCGCCGCGCTCAAGGGGTACCGGTGCATCTTCACGCTGCCGGACAAGATGTCGCAGGAGAAGGTGCGTTTGCTCAGAGCGTTCGGCGCCCAAGTGATTATCACGCCGACCGCCGTGCCACCGGATCATCCCGAGAACTACGTGATGAAAGCGAAGGCGATCGCGCAGCAGACGTCGGGTGCGGTGCTCGCCAACCAATTCTACAACCAGGTGAATCCCGACGCGCACTACCGCACCACCGGACCCGAGATCTGGGAACAGACCGACGGGCGGGTCACGCACGTTATTGGCGGCGCCGGGACGGGTGGCACCATGAGCGGCGTCGGCCGGTACCTGAAGGAGCGGCGTCCCGACATCCAGGCGATCGTCGCTGAACCGGAGGGGTCTGTGTTTTCAGAGTATCACCGCACGGGAACGGTGCCCCAGGGCCATCCGTACAAGGTGGAGGGCATCGGCGGCGACAAGATCCCCGACACGCTCCACTTCCAGTACATCGACGAGTTCATCACGGTCAGCGATCGCGACGCATTCCACATGGCACGCCGGATCACCCGAGAGGAGGGGTTGTTCGTTGGTGGCTCCACGGGCTTGATCGTGAGCGCGGCCATACGCGTAGCCCGCCGCGTTGACGATCCGAAGGCCCTCATCGTAGCGATCCTGTGTGACACCGGCGAGCGGTATCTCTCGAAGGTGTTCAACGACGAGTGGCTGCGTGAGAACCAGTTACTCGAGGTGGAGCGCATCACGGCGGGCGGACTCCTGACGGCCAAGGCCGAGAATGCGCCCGAACTGGTCACGCTGACGCCCGCGCAGACAGCACGACAGGCATTGAATCTCATGGAGACCTACGACATCTCCCAATTGCCGATCGTGGATGAGGGTCAATGCGTCGGAGCGGTGAGCGAAGGGACGCTGATGGCGCAGGCAATCGCGCAGCCGTCCATGCTGGAGCGGCAGGTGCGGGAGGTCATGGAGCCCGGCTATCCGGTGGTCGAGGCGGACCTGCCGATTGAGCGCCTGTCCGACCTCCTGTCCCGCGAAACGCCCGCCGTGCTCGTGCGACTGGAGGGAGCCCTCATCGGCATCGTGACACGATACGACGTGCTGCACCACATGGCGGGGATCCGATGAGCACTGCGAGGCGTGCGACGTGCCGGGTGATCGATGGTGCACGAGCGGCGATGGAGCGTGGAGCGCATGGCGCACTATCTCCTCTCTGCTGAGGCGTCGTTTTCCGCCGCACACACGCTTCCCGGCGTGCCCACGTGCGAGAGGATGCACGGACACAACTGGCGCGTGCGGGTTACGGTGCGGGTGGATGCCGACGCACTCGATCGCGTCGGCATGGGAGTGGATTTCCGCGTGATCGAGCAGGCCGCCGGTGAGGCGGTGGCGGACTTCGATCACACCTACCTGAACGAGAATGATGTATTCGGCGAGTACCTGCCGACGGCGGAACGGGTGGCGGTCGTCGTGTGCGAGCGCGTGCAAGCAACGCTGAGCGACACCGCTCCCGCCGCGCGGGTTGAGGCAGTCGAGGTCTGGGAGATGCCGCAATACCGGGTGAGCTACCATCCAGCCTGACATGACTCGGATCACGGTCCTCACCGGCGGCTCCACCCCCGAGCGCGACGTGGCCCTGGCGGGTGCCGCGCAGGTCGTCGCCGCCCTGCGTCGCCGAGGGTACATCGTGACGGTGGTGGACACCGTCGGCGGCGAGCTGGATCTCTCCCGGCAGGCCGAACTCCTCGTGCCGTCCGTCGGTGCCGCTCCGCCATCGCCGGAGCACCTCGTCGAGCTCGCGGCCCTCGAGCTGGGCGCACGGCTGGTAGAACTGGATGCGATCCGCCAGGCCGACTTGATCTTCCCGGTCCTGCATGGACGGCAGGGGGAAGGAGGCGAGGTTCAGGCCCTCCTAGAGAGGGCCGGAATCCCATACGCCGGCAGCGACGCCCTGGGCAGCGCGCTCGCGATGGACAAGCACCGGGCAAAAGAGTGCTTCCTTGCGGCGGGTATCCCCACGGCACCCTGGGCGCGTTGGCCCGCGGAGGCTGCGGCCGTCACGGACCTTGGGCTCCCGCTGGTCGTCAAGCCGTCGAAGGTGGGATCGACGGTGGGGCTCACAGTGCTCGAGGCACTCGACGGCATGGACGCCGCCATCGACGACGCCTCCGGCTACGATGACGAGATCCTGCTGGAAGCCTTCCTCCCCGGACGGGAGTTCACCGTGGGGATACTTGGCCGCCGCGCGCTCGCTGTGGGCGAGATCATCCCGAGTCACGAGATCTTCGACTACGAGTGCAAGTACACCCCGGGGATGACACAGGAGATCTTCCCGGCGGACATCCCCGACGCGTTGACCGCCCGCATGCGGGAACTCGGGCTCGAGGCGCACGACGCCCTGGGCCTGCGCGACTTTTCCCGGGTGGACTTCCGGCTGGGGGCGGACGCGATACCATACTGTCTGGAGGCCAACACGCTGCCGGGCCTGACCGGCACCAGCCTGCTGCCGCAGTCGGCCGAAGCCGTCGGCATCACGTTCGACGATCTCTGCAACGAGATCTGCCGGCTTGGGCTGGACCGCAGCCGGAACAAAGGGCCCGAAACGGGGATGTAAATAACGGATGATGATGCGGTACCAGTCTTCCTTCGCCCTCACCCCGTGGGTCCGCGGGCTGCTCATCGCGAACTTCGTCGTTTTCTTCCTCCAGATGACGGTGTTCACGGGCCCCTGGCTGTTCGACACCTTCGCATTCCAGCCTGGGCGAGTGCTCACGCGGTGGTGGACACCGGTGACGTATATGTTCCTCCACGGCAGCTTCCTGCATCTGCTGTTCAATATGCTGGTGCTGTTCTTCTTCGGTCGCGCAGTGGAGGAGCGGCTGGGCAGCCGCACGTTCGCCTCATACTACTTCGTGTGTGGTCTCGGCGGTGCCGTCCTGTCCTACGGCCTCATGCTGACCACGCCGTCGGTTGCCGTGATCGGCGCCTCGGGAGCGGTCTACGGCGTCGCGCTCGCGTTCGCGATGTTCTGGCCCGACATGCCCATCCTGGTCTTCCCGCTACCCGTCCCGGTCAAGGCGAAGTGGCTGGTGATGTTCCTCGTTGGACTCAGCCTCTTCTCGGCCGTCTTCTCCACGGGGAGCAATGTCGCGCACCTCGCGCACCTCGGGGGCTTTCTCTTCGGGTTCATCTTCCTTCGGGCCGAAGGCACCGTACGCGCCAGGGCTCGCGAAGCATTCCGCCACCAGCCAATGGCGCACGTCGTACCGCCACGGCGGCGGCGGCGCGAAGAGCCGGAAACGGCAGCCCCAACGCCACCCTCGCGCGATCCGCCGCTGTACGATGAGGTCGACCGCGTGCTCGATAAGATCTCCCAGACCGGGCTGGCAAGCCTGACACCGGAAGAACGACGATTGCTCGATGACGTGAGTCGTCGACTGCGGCAAAACTGATCCGGGAACGGGCCGCCATGATCGCACCGATCACCGTTCGTCAGGGGGACATCACGTCGTTCGAGGGTGATGTCGTAGTGAACGCCGCGAACAACCACCTCATCCTCGGCTCCGGTGTGGCGGGAGCCATCCGTCGAGCCGGGGGTCCCGCGATCCAGGAAGAGTGCGATGGCAACGGACCCATCCGGGTGGGGGAAGCCGCGATCACCGGAGCCGGCGACCTGAGGGCACGGTGGGTCGTGCATGCGGCCGCCATGGGCGACGCGCCCGTCTCGGAGCGCTCGATCTACGACAGCACACAGGCAAGCCTCGCGCTGGCGGTGCGGCACAGTGCGCGGCGCGTTGCCTTTCCCGTGCTGGGGAGCGGTGTCGGTGGCTTCGACTTCGCGCGGGCCGCCCGGATCATGCGACGCGCCATCGAGGACGCCCCCGAGTCGGAACGGCTCGATGAGATCGTGTTCTATGGCTACCTCCCGGAGCAGGCCGCTGACCTGGAGCGTCTCATGGGGTAGCGGGGCTGCTTCTCGTGACGGCCCTGCTGCAGCAGGCGCCGCAGGACTCCGTGTTCCGCCGGGCTGAGGGTCTGCTCGAGGCGGGAGAGCTGAAACAGGCTCGAAGCCTCCTGGAAACGCAGCTGAAGCACGACCCCTACGACCCGACCACGCTGACCCTCCTCGGACGTGTGCACCTGAACTGGCCCGTCGTGGGGCGGTGGGAAGCACTGCGCTTATTCCGCCGCGCCGCTCACCATGCCCCGCGGGACCCCGATCCGTGGTACTGGAAGATTCGCGTGGGCAAGTTCCTGGGCAGCGCCGATGGAGAAGCGCTCATGCGGAGCGGTATTGTGGGCGTCCTGGAACGCGATCCTCGATACCGGAACGTCTGGGAATACTGGAACGGGATCTACCGGGACAGGGGCTTCCTCAAGTCCGTGGCCGACCTGTTGGCTCGTTACACAAGAGACCGGGGGGTCATGCTGCGCAGGACGCAACTGCTCATCCACGCCGGCGCATACCACCAGGCGGACTCCCTGCTGCGAGACCTCTTCGGTACCGAGTGGGACGACGCCGGAATCTGGGCACTCAGCGCCCAGTCGCGCCTCGAGCAGGGAGACACGACCGACGGGCTCGCACACTACCGCGAGGCCCTCGCGCGCGCGGACCGCGACTCACTGCAGGTACTCTGGCACCAGATTGTGCCCATTGCCTGGCCCGACGAGGACAGCCTGCACACCGCGCTGCCGCCCGAAGAACGGGAGGGATTCTTCCGGGCCTTCTGGGCACGTCGCGAGCCCGACCTCACGACCGAGCCGAACGAGCGGATCGTCGAGCACTTCTCCCGCCTACGACGTGCACGGCAGTACTACCGCCTGCGCCACCCGCAGTCACGGTTCCACTACTCGGCGTCGCGACGTACGGTCCTCAGCTCGCAGGCCCCGCGGGTTCTACAGGCGATCACGACCGATTTCGATCTCTTCGTCACGGGATTCATGCCCGGTCGCTCGCGCTTCGAGGACGACATCCAGCGCGTGGGGTTGGGCGTCGACGTCCGGGACCTGCCCGAGCCGGACTCTATCACACGCTACCGTCGTCACGGATTTGACGGCCGCGGGCTGATCTACCTTCGATTCGGTGAGCCCGATCGTCGACTCATCTCCAACCGATTCGGGGTAGAGGCGTGGGATTATGAGGTGGGTGGCACGGAGGCGCGGGTCGTCTTCGCCCGCGCGAGCGCCGAGGGCGGGGGCGACATGATCCTCTATCCGACGAACCGGGCGGAGCTGCACAACAGTACAGTCATGCTCGAGACCGATGCCTCCTCACTGCGAGCCACGAGGGATCTGCACGCCTGGGTGGCGTTCTTCCGCGGCGCCGTGCCCGGGGAACAGCTGGTGTACATCGGCGTCGGTGCGGATTCCAGCGCTGCAGCAGTGTGGGACGAACGCTGGGTCGAGATGCAGCGCACCCGAGGATCGGGCCCGCACATCCTCGTTCTTACGCGGGGACCGTATGTTCTGGGCGTCGACGCGGTCGACGACGAGGCACGCGGCCGAGTGCGTTCGGAGATCGATGTCCCGCACTTGTGGAGCGGGCGCCTGTCGCTCTCCTCACTGCTCATCGGCACGGCGACGGACAGCGTCTTCGATCGCGACGACGTAGCGCGGCTCATGCCCGGTGATCGCCGCTTCAGGTCCGGGATCGCTCTCGCCCTGTACGCCGAGATCTACGGCCTGTCCGCCGATCGTGCGGGCATGAGCCGGTATCAGGTGCAGTACGCCTTCGAGCCCGAGCGCGGGGGCGACATCGTCTCCCTCTCCTTCAACCGCACCGCACGGGCAGCCGAGGTGACCCAGGAGCGCGTGACCGTCCAGCCCGGGCGCATCCCGCCCGGTCGATATCGATTGCGACTCACCGTGTGGGATCAGGTGCGTCGTCGATTCACCCAGTCGACCGTCGTCCCGTTCGAGATCAGGTAGGACGTCACGATTCCAGATGTCGCGTATCGATTATTCGTGTGACACGCCCAAGAGCGGATGCATTCCGCACTACACGCCCGGCATGGGTTGTCAGCGTCGCGCTCGTGATCCAAATTGGGTGCGCCTCCATGTTGATCAACCTCGTACCCGAGTTCTTCGCCGTGCTCGATGCGGCCGACCCCGTGGAGGCATATCGTCGGTACCTCGATGAGCACCTGCCCGTCCTCTCATCCTACTGGCACAACTACATTCTCGACCTTGACAGCCCGCATGCTGATGACGTAGTACGCCGTGTAATCCAGGCCGACCGCAGGGATCTGCGGGCGCTGATGGACGGAGTCGACGTCGCCAGCGTTGCCGAGGAGACGACGCGCCGGTGCGAAGACCTGTTCGCGATCGACCGATCGTTCGATGTATACCTCATGGTGGGCGTCGGCGGCGCGAACGCTGGGGAGTTGGTGGTGGGCGGACGAGGGATCGCCTTCGTCTGTCTCGAGCACTTCACCGGTCGGCCGAATCACGAGACCCTCGGCCTCGGACTTCGCCCAGACCTGCTGTCCGTGTGGATCGCACACGAGATCGCGCACACCGTTCGCTACACCTCGCCTGAGAGCCGCAGCGAGCTGGCACGGATCGTCCGGGAGATGAACGGTGCTTACGACTTCTGGGAGACCGGGAGTCGCACCAGTCTGCGGGAGCTGATCATCAATGAAGGTCTGGCCGTCAGCGCCGCGCGTGCCGCAGCCACGGGCTTCGAGCCATGGGACTATCTCGGATACGCGCGGCGCCAGTACCGGCGCCTACGGCAGCTCGATGCCTTCCTCATGCGCGTCGTCGCGTCCGACCTCGATCGCCGCGGCCTGGGCTTGCGGCTGCGCTACCTCACGGGGGGCGCATCGGCGGCTCAGCGGTTGGTGGGCGGCAAGGTGATCCCCGAGCGGGCCGGCTACTACATCGGGGCCCGCATGGTCGAGCGACTGGTCGGCGACCGCGGCATCGCTGCCGCACTCAGGGCCCCGGCACTGGAGTTCGCCGACGAAGGAGACGAGGTATCCGAGGGCGCGCAGTCAGCCTGACGTTCCGTCTGACCGCTCACTTGCCGATACAGAACGACGCGAACACCCGATCGAGCACATCGTCCGTCGTGACGGCTCCGATCACATCCTCCAGCGCCGTCACTGCGGCCCGCAGGTGGGCCGCGGCGAACGCGGCATCGACACCATCTACCCGGGCCACACCGAACGCGCGGATCTCGTCACGGGCGCGCTCGAGCGCCTGGCGCTGACGCTCCCGCGTCACGACGGGTGCCTCCTCACCACTCACCGACAGCCGCGCGAAGGCCTGCGCCGCCAACGCCCGACGCAGGGCGTCGAGTCCCTCGCCCGTGACCGCCGACACGCCAATGCCGTCCTCATCTCCGGCACCGTCCCAGCAATCGGACTTGGTGCGAACGAGCACAACCGGGACATCGGCTGCGTCGATGAACGTCTGCTCGTCCTGGTTGAGCCGTCGGCCGGCTTCGGCACAGAAGACGATCACGTCGGCGGCACCGAGGTACTTGTGGCTCACCTCCACGCCCAGCCGCTCCAGAACGTCATCGGTCGTCCGCAGTCCGGCCGTATCGATCAGGCGGAAGGGGTACCCATCGCAGGACACCGGAGCCTCGATGGCGTCCCGGGTCGTCCCGGGAATGTCCGTGACGATGGCCCGCTCCGCCCCAAGCAGGCTGTTGAACAGTGACGACTTGCCGGTGTTGGGGCGTCCGGCCACCACAGCGATGGCACCCTCACGAAGGCGCTCTCCCTCCGCGGCTGTGCCGAGGAGCCGGTCCAGCGCCCCCGACAGCGCGTCGAGGGCGGCGGTGACGCGTGCAGGGTCGACCGCGCCATCGTCCTCTTCCGGGAAGTCGATTTCATAGGAGATGAGCGCTTCGATTTCGAGCACGTGCCGGCGCAGTGCATCAATGCGAGTAGAAAGCCCGCGGTCGAGCTGCGCAATCGCCGCTCGCCGCTGCCGCGGTGCCGTCGCGTCCACCAGGTCAGCCACCGCCTCGGCCTGCAGCAAGTCGAGCTTGCCGTGCTGGAGCGCCCGGCGCGTGAATTCTCCCGGGGCGGCTGGCCGGGCACCGGCGTGGAATACCGCCGCGAGAACTTCCGCCGGTCCGAGCAGGCCACCGTGCACCGAAAGCTCAACCATGTCCTCGCCGGTGTAGGACTCCGGAGCCCGATAGGCCACGTAGACCACCTGATCCAGCGTCTCGCCCGTTGCGGGGTGCACCAAGGTGGCCAGCCGTGCGGCACGCGCGGGACGGCCACGGAACTCCGGGACGATGCAGGCGGCGACGCCGTGCGCGTCGCCGCCCGACACCCGGATCACGGCGATGGCCGACCGACCGGGGGGCGTCGCGAGGGCTGCGATGACGTCCGAGAGCACCGGTCGCTCCTCCTGCCGCACCTGCGGCGAGCTACTCGCGCTTCCCCTGTCGCCGCAGTCGTTGTTTGGCAATCAACCACTGCTGCGGAATGCTCGCGATGTTGCTGACCGCGTAGTACAGGTTCAGCCCTGAGGAGAGCTTGAGGAAGATGAAGGTGAGGAACACCGGCATGACGTACAGCATCATCTTCGCCTGCGGGTTCGGCGGGACTCCCATCTGGCCGAGCTTCGAGACCCCAAACATCGAGAGTCCCATGACGATAGGGATGATGAAGAAGGGATCCGCCCGGGAGAGGTCGGGCAGCCAGAGGAATGGCACGCCCCGGAATTCGATGGTCATCCGGAAGACGAAGAACAGCGCGAACAGGACCGGCATCGGGATGAGCATCGGGAGACATCCGCCGAGCGGATTCACCCCATGCTCCTTGTACAGCTTCATCACCTCCTGTTGCATCCGCTGCGGATCCTGCTTGAACCGCTCCTGAACGGCCTTGATCTCCGGCTGGATGGCCTGCATCGCGGTCGACGACCGCATCGCCTTCTGGTTGAGTGGCCAGAGGACGATCCGTACGGCGACCCCGAAGAGGATCAAGACCCAGCCATACGCCATGTTCAGGTTCTCGTGCATCCACAGGAGGATGACCACGATCAGGTTTGCGAACGGCTGGATGATCGGCTTGAAGATCCATCCGTAGCTGTTCACGTCCGTCAGGTCGTGGCCGATCCGGCGCAGCCGCTTGTATTCCTGGGGGCCCACGTAGGTCGAGAAGGAGAAGCTCCCTCCGGGGGCCGGCAGGGAGGTCAGGACGTCGGCGTCCACGGCCTTGCGGTTGGTGCGCTCACCCCCGACCGCGATCGCCCCGCCGAGCTGTGGCTGGCCTTCCTCGAAGGTGAGGACGGCGACCAGGAAGTACTTCGACTTCATGGCCACCCAGTCGAACGGCCCTTCGAGGGCCCGCACTTCGCCGGGATCGAGCGAGCGGAAGTTCAACTGCTCCGCCCCGTTTCGTCCCGTGACGATGGCGTAGGACCGGATGTTGTCAGCGCTGTCCGCTTCCACCAGCGCCAGGCGCGGTCCGAGGCGGAGCAGCACGAGACCGCCCTGCAGCGGCCCTGTCACCCGCCCCTCGACGTCGAACACGTACTGGTCCGGGGCGAACGAGTAGACCAGCTCCAGCCCGAGACTGCCGCGCTGTCCTCGCAGGCGCAGCTCGGTTCCGGCCCGGTCCACCGTCAAGGCCGTGTCCGAGGGCTGTAGATCGAACTCCGCGAGACTGAGCGTGTCATCCCCGACGACCAGGCCGTAGTCGAGGAAGCGAGAAGCTTCGGGAACGATCTGCGCAATACCGGAGTCGCCGGCGGCGAAGGAGCGGTATTCCTTCAGGGCCGCGCCTACCAGCCGGCCTCCGCGCGTCGAGAACGCGTATCGGTAGAGGGGAGACTCGACGGCCACCACGCGCTCCGGCTGGGCCTGTGCAGAAATCGAGTCCACCGCTGGGGTCGGCAGCGGCGCCGGCTCCACGGGCACTGGCTGCTGCACCACCACGGTTTCGGGCGCAGCGGCAGGCACGGAGTCGGTCTGGCCATCCGGAGCAGTGCCTGGACGGTCGGGAGACAACAACGCCGGAAGCACGGCGACGATCAGCATCAGGCCGATCGCGAGAAGCGTTCGACGATCCATTCAGCTCTCCGTCACGGCACGGGATCGTAGCCGCCCGGATGGAACGGGTGACAGCGGAGGATGCGTCTCAGCCCCAACCACCCACCCTTCAGCACTCCGTAGCAGCGCACCGCGTCGAGCGTGTACATCGAACATGTCGGGGCAAATCGGCAGGGAGACGGAAACGGCGAGGCCAGGACCTGGTAGGTCTTGATCACGGCGACGACGGCGAGTCTGGGCCAGGCGGTTAGGTGGAGGACGAATGTACCCATGACTCCAGATCCGATGCGAGCTGGTGGAGTGCCGCGTCGAACGCCGTCGGGCGCGATCGCACAACGAGATCCACCGATCCGGCTACAGACAAGACGCGCCTCCGAAGGATCTCCCGGAGGCGCCGCCGCAGCCGATTGCGTGCCACGTTCGAACGACCATACCTCGGCACGATCACGCCGACGCGCGGATGGTCGTGCGAGTTTCCGCGCCACGCTATGTCCAATCTCGGGGTACGATGGCGGCGTCCCTCTCGCTGCACGACCGCCAGGTCAGATCTGCGCGTCAAGCGCCAGCTCCGAGGCAGGCCCTCGGGCCTCAACGCCCTCCGTGCTTCGAGGGCACCGACACCGTCAGGCGCTTTCGCCCCTTCTTGCGCCGCCGACTCAGCACAGCCCGGCCCCATCGGGTGCTCATGCGCGCCCGAAATCCGTGCTTGTTCACGCGCTTCTTGTTGCGCGGCTGATATGTTCTCTTCATGCGACAAACAACCCTCTTGAGCGGCCAGTAAGCTAGCCGCCCATGGGGCGGGGGGCAAGGTTGACTTTTCCACATCGGCGCGGTAGCATCGGTAGCCCTTTCGAACCCCCTACCAGTCGTTCACTTGAAATCGATGGAGTTGTCGGCACAACAAGCGTGGGCTCGCCTGCTCGAGGCTGCGCGTGCGGAGCTTCCTGATCCCACCGTCCGGACGTGGCTCGAGCCCTTGAGACCGATGGCGCTCGAGGAGGGGCGGCTGATGCTGGGCGCCCCCGACCAGTTTGCGGTCGAGTGGAATGAGTCCAAGCACACCGGATTGCTGCAACGGCTAGCCGAGAAGGCGCTGGATGGCCAGGTCGAGGTCGTCTTCCAGGTACAGGAGGACCGTACCAAGCGCCCGCAGATGGACTTCTTCGTCGCGAGCCCGGCAGCGGTTGCCACGGATGAGCCGCAGAACCGGTCGACTCGCCCGCTCAACGAGCGTTATGCCTTCCGGACCTTCGTGATCGGGAAGTCCAACGAGCTTGCGGCCGCTGCCGCGCATGCCGTCGCCGAGGCACCTGGCAAGACGTACAACCCGCTGTTCATCTACGGAGCCACGGGACTCGGCAAGACCCACCTGATGCAGGCCATCGCCCATGCCGTGCTGGAGCGTGCTCCCGAGAGCCGCGTCGTCTACATGGGCGCCGAGCAATTCATCAACGAGGTCATCGAGAGCATTCACTCCCGAACGATGGGCGGCTTCCGACGTCAGTATCGCGACGAAGTGGACATCTTCCTCGTCGACGACGTGCATTTCCTGGAAGGCAAGGAAATGACACAGGAGGAGTTCTTCCACACCTTCAACGCCCTGCATGAGGCGCAGAAGCAGATCGTGCTGACGTCTGACCGGCCGCCGAAGGAGATCCCGGGCCTGGAGTCCCGGCTGGTGAGCCGGTTCGAATGGGGAATGGTGGCGGATATCGGCCAGCCCGATCTCGAGCACCGGATCGCGATCCTCCGGAAGAAGGCCGAGCAAGATCACCTCGAGCTGACGATCCCAGACGATGTGCTGCGCTTCATCGCCGAGCACGTTCGCAGCTCCGTGCGGGAATTGGAGGGGTGCATCATCAAGCTGCTTCTGTTTGCATCCCTCAAGCACCGAGAGGTGTCCATCGAGCTGGCCCGAGATGCCCTCGCCGACAAGATCCGGCACGCAAGCGGGGCAGTGCCGGAAAGTCAGTCCAGCATACCGAGCGTGGATCGCGTCCAAGAGGTCGTCGCGCGGCGCTGGGGTGTGACACCAGAGGGACTGCGCTCCAAGGCGCGTACCAAGAGCCTCACGGTCCCGCGCCAGGTTGCCATGTACTTGGCGCGTGAGCTGCTCGGGATGCAGCTGGTGGAGATTGGCCAGGCATTTGGCGGCAGAGATCACTCCACGGTGATCCACAGTGTGGACAAGGTTCACCGCACGATGCAGAGCGATCACAAGTTCCGGGACCGTGTCGAACACGCACGCCGCGAGCTGGCAACAGTAGCATGACGAGAATCCGTTGAAGACCGTGTGGAACGATCGGGACGGCCGGGGATTCAGCGGCGTCTGTCTACAGCGCTCCACAAACGTTCCCCAGGATCCAACATCCGGTGAGCGTCGGAACTACAGGCAGTGAAGGGAGTTGTAGCAGGTGTCAAGGTTTCCATACGTACTACTATTACTACTATATAGTAGTAAGTAACCTAATAGTAGTAGTTCTTTTCCACGCTGGCGGGGAAGGGTATGAAGTTTACGATTACGCGAGAGCGTTTGCATGAAGGCCTGGTAGCGGTCGCAGCAAGCGTCCCGACGAAGACCACGCTTCCCGTACTTTCGAATATCCTGGTGGAAGCGGTCGACGATGGTGTGAGATTGTCCGGTACGGATCTCGATATCGCTGTCAGTACAGTGGTGCCAGCGGAAGTCGATGCCTCTGGTGCGGTGACGGTGCCGGCGAAGAAGCTCTCCGAGATCGTGCGTGAGCTGCCGAGCGCCGCAATCCGTGTTGCGGCCTCAGGGGAGCAACGTGTGGATCTCGAGTGTGGGCGCTCCCGATTTCGCCTGCTGGGTATTCCGCGGGAAGAGTTTCCGAACTTTCCGCCGGTCAGCTTCGAGGACAGCTGGACGGTCGCCTGCAGCGACCTCCAGAAGCTGATTAATCACGTGAGCTTTGCAGCGTCGACTGAAGAAAGCAGACCGATCCTCAACGGGGTGCTCTGGGAGCTCCATCAGGATGTGATGCGCATGGTGGCGACCAACGGTCACCGTCTCGCGCGGATGGATGTCCCAGTGTCTGGGAGTGCGGAGTCCACGCCCCTCATCGTACCACCGAAGGCACTTGATCAGGTGCGGAGGCTGTTTGGGCCGGCCGACGAAATCGAGATTGCCCGGAGCGACAACCACCTTGGCTTCCGCGCCGGTGGAACCGTGGTGTTCACGCGCCTCATCGAGGGTCCCTATCCGAACTACGACCAAGTTATCCCGAAGGACAACGATCGCTCCTGCACCGTCGAGAAGGACAGCCTGGCATCGGCACTCCGGCGTGTCGGGGTCGTGGCGAGCGATCAGACACACCGGGTGCGACTCCAGTTCAGCGGCGGGACTCTGAAGTTGAGCGTCAGTACGCCAGATCTTGGCGAAGCCCAGGACGAGATTGCCGTCACCTATGACGGGGACGTACTGGAGATCGGATTCAACGCCAACTATCTGCTGGAAATCCTGAAGTTCATGCCGACCGATGAGGTCCGGCTGACGTTCAAGGCCCCGGAGCGTGCTGCGACACTGGAGCCGGTGGGCTGGGACGATCCAGCGTCGTATCTCTGTCTCGTGATGCCGCTGAGGCTCGTGGACTAACGTCGTCAGCCGTGGTTTCGACTGGGGGTCAGCGCGCGAAGGACCTCGTGGCCACCCCGGTCAGACTCATGCGCTGGAGTCGGGTGATACCTGAGCCAGCCGGGCCGGACGCCAGCGCCGTCCCGCTGTCCTGGCCGCCGATCGCGAGGCCGAAGGCCCACATCTGAAGCCCGAAGTCGCTGTCGACGTCCAGGGTTCCTATTATCGAGACCGGCAATCCCCCACCGGTCGAGATCAGCAGGCCGCCGCGATATGCCATCTCGTAGCCGGATGCCTCCAGCCGTTCGGCTGCGAGGATCTCCAGCTGGAGTGCTGCATGGCTCGGAATCACATGGACGGCGGCACCGAGCACGCCAGTCGCTGGAAGGCGGACGTCTCGCGGCGCCGGGCGTCCAATATTGCGCGCCACGAGGGCGAGATCGAGGACACTGAGCAGCCGGTAGCGGACGCCGAGGTCCAAACCTCGGTGGGAAGCGGTGTCGACGGCGCTTCCCTGGTAGAAAGTGAACGAGGCGCCGATCCCGCCGCCCCGGAACGGCACGGCGAGACCAAATCGTAGGGCCCCGGTGTTTGGATCTTCGGCGAACCGATCCCGCTGATATCCCAATGAGAGACCGCGTGAGGAGAACGCGAGCGTCCACTGGGCGAAGCGGACACTCGAATCCCTGGGGAAGTCGAGCGCGAACTCCGCCATGACCGACGCACCCGGCACCACGGCGGTCCCCGCAGGGTTGACCCAGACGGCCCGGGCGTCATTTGCGGTTGCCGCAAAGAGATAATCGGCGGAGCGCGAGCGCACCGACTGCGCGTCGAGCGACGCAGCGGCGGCCGAGGTTGCCGCCACGAGAGCGAACAGGAAGCGCTGCAATGGCCTTAGCGAACGACCGACAGCGTGTCGAAGCGGATCTGTGTGATGGGGATGATAGTGCCCATCGCGATCACCGTCGCTGTCATGTTCGCCGTGTCGGCGGCGATTCGAGAGACCAGCCGGCCATCGGCGGAGAGCTGCAACTGGCTCCACGAGACGCCGGTGCCGTCGATCGTGATCTCGGTACCACCCTGATTGCCCCCGCCGGCGACGGTGAAGTCTGACCTCGCCGACACCGGTAGGACGCGCAGCCCGCTCTCATCGGTCCAATCGCCGGACTCGTAGGTCGTCACCGTGGAGACCTCGATATCCATCCCTCCGCTCGGCGCCATGATCGTGGTCGAGTCGGTCCAGGTCTCACCGGGGTGCACACCGCCCTCGGGCACGGCTGGCAGGAAGTTGCGCATCGACCGATTCATCTGCGTGAGCAGCGACCCGCTCCCTTCGGCGGTCTGAAAATCCGTGATCTCCCCTGTCGGATGGAGAGTGCCTCGAAAAGTAGCGCCCGTGGCCCCCTCGAAGTCGGCCTGCGTGACGCCGGGAGGCAATGTGCTGCCGGGGACGATGGAATCGATCGTCAGAGACAGTGCGTTGCCGTCGTCGGCCGGGACGGCCTCGGCACTCAGGAACAGCTCCGTGTCGAAATCGATCGCGGTGACCTGCCCGCCGAACTCCTGTTCGGTGTGGTTTCGGGAAACGAGGCGGTACGATGTGGCGAACGGACCATAGACGAAGTTATCGACGACGGCCGGAGCAGGGGTCTGCTCTCGAGCCGAGCCACCCGTCGCGCCGCCGCTGCCACACCCAAGTGCTAATCCGGTCGCTGCCAGCAGGGCAATGTCCCTACCCAGCCGGATCCTCACTGCGCGTCTCGCCATCGGGCGTACCCTCGTTTCGGTTCAGAAGTTCGTACTTGGTCCGGCCGAAGACGGCCACCAGCTCCCCGTCGGATGCGTTCACGCGCAGCAGGCGCCACCCCATGCGGCTCAGCTCGGCGCGCCAGCCAATGAGGCGCTGCCAGTGCTGCTCGCGGGTCCGCAGCACGCGCAGTTCCGCGACTTCCTCCCAGTCGGGCGGATAGGGCTGCCCCTGAGGGATCTCCGGACGCGCTGGCAAACTGAGTGAGAACCTCTGTTTCGTCGTCATTTCCGGATGCTGCCACAACACCAGAGTGGGGCGGTGGAGCTGTAAGCCGAGTTCTGTTCGGCGCTGAGCACCGGACGGTCATCTCTCTGGGATGGCGGTCGCCCGCCACCTCAAGCGGCCTACCCGCGGCTCCGACGGCCCGGGCCGGGCCTCGCCGCCTATTTGGCCTTGCTCCGACTGGGGGTTACCATGCCACGCCTGTTACCAGGCGCGCGGTGGGCTCTTACCCCACCTTTTCACCCTTACCTGCCAAGGCAGGCGGTACGTTTTCTGTGGCCCTGTCCGTCGCCTCTCGGCGCCCAGGTGTTACCTGGCAGTCTGCCCTGTGGAGCTCGGACTTTCCTCAGTCCGCGATCGCTCGCGGACCGCGACCGACCCGCTCCACCGCCCCGTTGACAAGATAGCCGCCCCCGGCCGCGGATTCCAACGTGAGGGCCGTTTCACGGCGAGCGCCGTTGATCGACGGTTGATCGGCGAAGCCTATCGTGCGCGCAAACGCTCTCGGAGGATGCACTCATGACCGCACCGGCCCCCCTCGTGGCTACCGTGCTCGGCCCTCAGGAACGGCCGCACCTCGACGCAGCAGCGCGGGGCCGATTTCGCCCCGTGCATGCGGATACCGTCACACAGGCGATCCGCGCTGTTCGCGAGCGCCCAGTCAACGCGGTGCTCCTCTCCGCGGGCCAAGTCGATTCGAGCCAACTCGCTGGGGTGTCGACCCTGGTCCGCGGATTCCCGGGGGTGGCCACGGTGGCCGTACTGTCGCAGTACTCCGCGGGCGTGACCGCCCGACTGCTGGATCTGGGAGCATGCGGCGTACGCCAGGTGCTCGATCTGAACGGACGCGACGGGTGGCAGGAACTCCGTGCTTTGCTCGCCGACCCGACCACCCCGACGGCGTGCCGCATCCGGGCACGCGTCCTTCCGGAGCTCGACCGGGCAACCCCAGCCTGCCGCGTGTTCTTCGATGCGGTCATCCGGCTGGCCCCGTCGACCGGATCGGTTCGCGCGCTGGCGGATCGAGTCGGCGTCAGTGCCTCGACGCTCATGTCACGGTTCTTCCGGGCGCGTCTCCCGTCGCCCAAACGATACCTGGCGGCCGTGCGGCTCCTGTACGCGGCCGGCCTCCTCTCGGCGCCGGGGCTTTCGATTGCGGACGTGGCGTATCGGTTGGAGTACTCGTCCCCCCAGAGCTTCGGACGCCACCTCCGAACGGCGCTCGGCATCACTGCCGCGGCCTTCCGCCAGCGCCACGACCTGGACTCGGCTCTGGGAGACTTCGTCGCGCGTCTGGTCGTTCCGTATCGGTCGACCTTTCGGACATTCCATCCCCTCGACTACGGGGTGACGGATTCCGGACACCTCTGAAGGGCACCGGGGGCGATCAGGCGCGCGACTGGCTACGCGCTACGGTCGTCGGGGGGCAGGCGCAGGTCGCCGAGCGAAACCAGTGAGCGAAGCGGAACGCCGGCCTGCTCGATCGCCCCCCGGCCACCTTCGTCCCGGTCGACGACTGCCAACACGCCCGTCACCCGCCCACCTTCGGCACGCAGGACGTCGATGGCCTGGAGTGCTGATTGGCCGGTGGTGATGACATCCTCCAGAACGACAACCGCCTGACCGGAGACGAAGCATCCCTCGATCCGCTGCTTCGCTCCGTGTGCCTTGGTCTCCTTGCGCACGGTGAACGCGTCCAGTACAGGTGGCTGGTCGATACTCGCGCGCGCGACGGCGTACGCCACGGGGTCGGCTCCCAGCGTGAGACCACCCACCACGTCTGCGTTCCATTCTGCGTCCCGAATCGACCATAGGCCAACGGTGCCGATCAACTGGAGACCGCGCGCCGACATCGTCGTCTTCCTGGCGTCGATGTAGTACGAGGACGTCTTTCCGGACGCGAGCGTAAACGATCCAATGGCAACGGATTGTGACCGCAGAAGCCGAACGAGCTCCTGATGGGATCTCTCTGGGTCTCGTAGCATGTCCGATTAGTAGTAGTTAGCGCTACTACTATCCTATCTCAGGTCTGCTTCCCCTTGAACATCGACCGCATCTTGCCGAGGAACCCACCCTCGGCCGACGGCTCGGGCACGGGCGGCTCGTGGGCCTCGGCCTCAAGCGCGGCCCGGAGTTCCTGCGCGAACACATCCACGGACGGCTGTCGCTGTTTGGGGTCGCGCGCGAGGGCCGTCATGATCGTCCGTTCGAGAACGGCGGGAAAGCGAACGGCGTGCACGGCCTCGTTGAGCGGCATCGGATCCTGGGTGAGCAGCTGCTGGAACAGCTCGCGGGGCGATCGGCCGGAATAGGGATGGACGCTCGTAAGCAGGTAGTAGGCGATGGTGGCGAGGCTGTACAGATCTGCGGCTTCGTCGACCAGCTCTCCCGACAGCGCCTCGGGGGCCACGTAGTTCAACGTCCCGACGAAGAAGCCCGTACGGGTCAACCGGTCGGCGGCGTCCAGCTGGGCATCCCGCGCAATCCCGAAGTCCAGCAGCTTTAGCTCGCGGGTCTCCGGGTTGTAGATGATGTTCTCGGGCTTCAGGTCCCGGTGCACGATTCCCTCGGCATGCGCAACGCTGAGGCCACCGGCCAGCTGCGTGATCAGGTGGACGACCAAATCCGGAGCCAGACGGCCGGTGCGGTGTACGAAATCCGAGAGCGGTTCCCCCTCCGCCCATTCCAGGGCGAGATAGTAGAGGGAGTCCAGCTCCCCGTAGTCGTAGGTACCGACCACCGACGGGTGCTTGACGCGGGTCCCGTAGCCGGCCTCCCGCAGGAAGCGCTTGACGGCCGTCGGATCATTGCGCATGCGTTCCCGGAGAATCTTGATGGCGCACAGGCCGCGCTCAGGGTGCTCCGCACGGTAGACCGTGGCTGTGCCCCCTTCGCCGATCCGCTCCAGGAGGCGGTATCCGGCAACCGTTCGTCCGGTGAGGTTCTCTTGGGCCATAGGGAAGGTCCGCCAAAATAAGCGAGTGGCCGTACCCTCTGCAAGTCGAGATCGGATCGCATGATACTCCCCTGCCGGCGACGCTGTGTGACGCGAGCCTGGGTGATTCCCGTCGCACTCCTGATCGGCGGCGCGTGCGGCTCATGGCAACGTGTTGGACGGGAGGCAGCTCCTCCGGATCCAAGCACGTATGTGTCACCCCTGTTCGATCTCGCCGAGATCTACGAGGACATGGGGCTGCTCGCGGCGACCGGCGGGCTTCCGTTTGCGGGAAGTCTCCACTCGCTCGCCGGCCCATCGTCCGACTCGACGCTGGTGATTCTCGCTCTGTCCATGAGCACCCGTCCGCTCACATTTCGCCGCACCGAAGCGGTGTTCGAGGCGCGCTACCGCGTGGAGGTAGCGTTTCGGCGCGCCGGACGGTTGGTGGCGCGATCCAGCGAGGATGAAGCGGTTCGCGTAGCGAGTTTGCCGGAGACGCAGGCCAATGATGAGCGCATCCTCTATCAGAAGATCCTGCATCTGCCACCGGGTGCCTTTGACGTGAGCGTACGCGTGCGGGACCGCAACGCGTCCCTTGCGAGCGAGGCCACCGGGGCAACCGTCGTGCCGCGCTACGGCTCGCAGAGAGGGCTGTCGGCGCTGGTGCCGGTCTATAGTGCGGGCGGCCGACGCACGCGTGATGGCCGGCCCGACCTGATCGTGAATCCGCGGGCTTCGGTCCCCTACGGCGCGGACACGTTGCTGCTCTATGCGGAGGCCTACAGGGCCGATTCCGTCGATCTCGTCACGGTTCGGGCCGTGGTCGATGATCCGGAGGTCGTGGAGGTGTGGCGTGATAGCCTGCGCGTCGGTTCCGGTGGCGCGGCGGTGCACTCGATCCTGCTTGCGGTCCGTCCCTCGCTGTTACCGATCGGAGCACTGTCCTTCGTGGCGACCCTGTCCGGCACGACAGACACGGTGCGGACGCCGGTGCTGGTGACGTTCTCGGACCAGTGGGTGGTGGCCAACATGGACGAGACCCTCTCCCTGCTCCGGTACTTCGGCGCGGAACAGGCTTTGCAGGAGATAGATCAGGCGGCGCCTGAGGATCGCCCGGCGCTCTGGCGCCAATTCTGGCGGGAGACGGATCCGGATCCGACAACGCCGGGCCATGAGGTGCTCGAGATCTACTTCGCGCGCGTGGAGGAGGCAAATGAGCGATATCGCGAAGGGGCACAACCGGGGTGGCTCACCGATCGCGGCGAGGTGTTCATCACGCTCGGGCCGCCAGACGAGATCTTCGACTCGAGCTCGGACCTGCAAGACCGCGGCATTCGTCTCATACAGTGGCACTACACTGGCGACCGCCTGACACTGGATTTCGTGGACGAGACCGGTTTCGGCCGGTTTCGACTCACGGATCGCTCCCGCTCCGACTACATGCGGGTGATAGCTCGGGTACGTCGCGGAGAATGAGCCAGGCGCGGAGACTCTTCCTCATCCTGGCGGTCGCCGTTGGAGCACTGCCGGGGATGCTCCGGGCCCAGCTCCCGCTGGCTACCCGCGCCGACAGCACCGGCTGGTGGCATGAGGCCACTGTCCTCAAACCCCTGGTCGAGGGGGGGCGCGCCTCCGCGCGGGACGTGCTCCGGTACGCCGAAGCCGAGTTAGGGCTCGGACGAGCGGATCGAGCGCTTCAGGTCATCCGCACTGCGGGTCCCCGTGACTCGCTTGACGCCTCGGGCCGCATGCTGCTCGGCACCGCGGCGTATGCGGCCGGAGAGTTTGCAGTGGCGGGTACCGCGCTCGAGGAGGCCGCTGCCGGCTTCCATGGCCGGGATCGCGGGATCGCGCTGGCGCGGGCTGCGGAAGCGTTCCGTCTGGCTGGCGCCGACTCGGTCGCGAAGCCGTTGTTCCGCGATGCCGCCCTGCTGCTCCGGCCGATTGCAGGATGGCTCGCAGTTCGCGAGGCATCGGTGACGGCCGATCCTGCCGCCGCTCTGCG
Organism: Gemmatimonadota bacterium; assembly: GCA_039584325.1. GTDB lineage: Bacteria > Gemmatimonadota > Gemmatimonadetes > Gemmatimonadales > GWC2-71-9 > JAOTVV01. Next base: position 122,513 of record JBDGYA010000002.1, on the reverse strand, counting down.
ACTGCTCCGCCACGCACCGCCGGAAGCCGCACTCGGCGCCGCCCGTGCCCGCGCCGCCATATTCCTCGCCAGCGGCGACAGTGCGAGGGCGCTCGTGTCCCTGATGCGTGTGGCGGACTGGGGTGCCGCCCTCGACGTTGCGCTCGAGGTGGGAGATACCGCTCGCGCCAGGGAAGCTGCCTATGAAGGAGCGCTCTCCTCCGACACCGCAGTTGTCCGCAAGGCCGTCCAGGCGATTGAGGCTGGGCTCGAGCCGTCAGCGCAACGCGAGTGGTTCGTCGCGGCCGCGGGACTGAACCGCGTCGGTAGGGCGCGCGAGGCCATCGTCCTGCTCGAGAAAGCTACTGCTCGCGGCGATACCTCCGCGGCACTGTTACGGCGCATGGGCGAGCTGCAATCGTCCATTGGCGCTCGTGGTGACGCAATTGCCACCTTCACACGCGCCATGGGTCAGCAGGGGAAGGATGCGCAGCTCGCGGCGTACCGCCGCGCACGTCTGCTGACCCGCAGGAGCCCGTCGGCTGACGGGTACGCGGCCCTCGAAGCGTTCGCCCGGGAACACGCAAGCCACGATGTTGCGCCGCTCGCCCTGTACCTCGTGGCCGATTGGCACCGCGGCCGCGGTCGCAGTGCCGCCGCCGACTCTCTGTTCGCCGAGGTCGCGCAACGGTGGCCGGAGGCGACGTATGCCAGCCGCGCGCGGATCGGCCTGGCACAGACCGCTCTGGCGACCGGTGATACGGCTGCGGCAGCGGATTGGTATCGTGCCGAAATGGACGCCGGCGCTGCGCAAGCCAAGGCCGCACAGCATTTCCTCGCGAATCTGGCCGAGGTCGGCGGCGATACGGCCACCGCCCGGGCCCTCTGGGTGGACTTGGCGCGACGGGATTCGGTGGGCTACTACGGGACGGTCGCCTTCGCGGCGCTGCCGGGCATCCACCCATCGTTTGCCTCCCCGCCCCCGCTTCCGTACAGCAGCGCTGCTGAGCGTACGCTGGAGCGCGTCGACCTGCTCCAGGCCGCCTTCTTGGCGGAGGAGGCTGATACGGTCGTCCAGCGCCAGGTGCGCCGCCAGGAGTTCCCGGATGACGAGCTCATGGCGCTGGCCGCTGGCCTCATCGCTCGTGGCTGGGCGCGGGAGGGAGTCAGCCTCGGCTGGAAGGCCGCCGCGACCCGTACCCTCAACGATCCGTGGGTGCTGAGGCTCGTATTCCCCTACCCGCTCCGCTCCATGATCGAGCGAGAAGCCGGGGAGCACGGCCTGGACCCCTACCTGCTGGTTGCACTGATCCGTCAGGAATCGACGTTCCGGCCGGCGGTGGTGTCCCGCGCGGGCGCTCATGGACTGATGCAGCTCATGCCCGCGACTGCCCGGGGGCTCGCCCGACGTGCCGGCATCTCCTGGGACGCCCGGTACCTCTCATCGGCAGAAGCGAACCTGCATTTGGGTGCGATGCATCTCGCCGCCCTGCTACGGCAGTACGACGGACAGGTGGTGCCCGCGCTCGCGGCGTACAACGCGGGAGGGCGTCCCGTGTCCCGGTGGCTGCGGTACCCGGAAGCATCCGATCCGGTGCGGTGGGTGGAGCGCATTCCCTACGTGGAGACTCGCGGGTACGTACGCTCGGTGCTGCGGAACCGCGGGGTCTACCGCGGGCTCTACCCTTCCCCGTTGGTGCCGGCCGCTGCCGGGGGGCAGTGAGCCCGGCGGCCTGGCGCCGCCTTCTGCACGTCGCGAGCGGCGGCGTCGTGGTGCTCGTCCCGGTCGCGTCGTGGTCCACGCTCCGAGTCGTGCTCACGGCCGCAGCCCTGCTCGCCGTGCTCGTCGAATTCATCAGGCTATCCTCGCCGTCGGTCGCGCGGTTCCTCCACAGCGCGGTCCCCGTGTATCGGCAGCGCGAACAGTGCCGCCCGAGTGGAGCCATGTGGTTGGCGCTGGGATACGCTCTCGCCGCTTGGACGCCGCCGCCGGCACCTGTCGGAGGGATCCTCGTTGCGGCATGCGCTGATCCGGCGGCGTCGCTGGTGGGTGCGTGGCGTGCTGTTCCCCCTGGCGGATCGAAGACCTGGCGTGGTAGCCTCGCGCACGGGCTGGTGGCGATCGCACTGCTCCTCGTCGTCGGGGCACCGGTTCCGGCAGCGGCAGCGGGCGCGCTTGTGGCGACGGTGGTCGAGCGATGGCCCCTCGGACTCGACGACAACCTCCTGATTGCACCCGCCACAGCCCTGACAATCATGCTGGTGAGTTGAGGCCGCTCCGCCTGGTCTAGGCGCTATCTTCTGCGGATGGCTGGTTCGAAGGCTCCACGGCTCTTCTTGATCGACGGCTACGCCCTGATCTATCGGGCGTTCTTCGCCATGATCGGTCGACCCCTGCGTACCAGTCGTGGCGAGAACACGTCGGCAGCCTGGGGCGTCGCGAATTTCCTGCATCGGTTGTTCGAGCAGCATCGGCCCGAGTATGTGGCGTGGGTCCACGACGCCGGTACGTCGTTCAGGGAGGACGTGTTTCCCGAATACAAGGCAACGCGGGAGAAGCTCGACGAGGAGTTGCAGGAGGACTTCGACCGCTCGATCGAGCGCATCGAGGAGTTGCTCGAGGCCTTTGGCGTGCCACTCGTCGCCGTGGAAGGGTTCGAGGCGGATGACGTGATCGGAACCCTGGCGCTCCGGGCGGCCGATGCCGACGTGCAGGCCGTGATCGTCTCCGGCGACAAGGACTTCTACCAGCTGATCGGACCCCGCATTGCCCTGCTCAACCCCGGCCGCCGCGGCCCTGCCGCCGTGGAAGAACAGTGGGTCGACCCGTCGAACGCTGACGAGCGCCTCGGCGTCCGGCCAGAGCAGGTTGTCGATTTCTTGGCGCTCGTGGGCGATGCGTCCGACAACATCCCCGGGGTCCGCGGTGTCGGGGAGAAGACCGCTCGCAAGCTCCTGGAGGAGTATGGTGACCTCGAAAACATCCTGGCACATGCCGAGGACGTGTCGGGAAAGCGGGCGCGCGAGGCCCTGTTGGCGGAAGGGGACAACGCGCGCCTGAGCCGTGAGCTGGTGACGATCCGTCGTGACGTGCCGATCGACCTGGACGTTTCAGGGATGTTGGCTCGTGAGCAGGATCGGGACCGACTGCAGCAGCTGTACACCGATCTCGAGTTCCACAGTCTGATCCCAAAGCTCGATGTGGAGCCGCCGCCCGCCACGATGGCGGAGAGCCCCTACGAGGTGGTTGATGGCCCTGAAGCTGTCGAACGGGTCGTCGCGTTGCTGCGTGCTGCCCCGATCGTCGGCGTAGACACCGAGGCCACCTCGTTCGACGCCATAGAAGCCGATCTCGTGGGGCTCTCCTTGGCGCATCCCGACGGGCGCGCGTGGTACTTCCCCTTCGGACATCACGTGCCGCAGGGGGAGCTGATGCAGGACGAGGCCCCGGTCAATCTGCCGGCGCCCGACGCCGAGCAAATGCGTCCCCTGACCACGCTGCTCGCGGATCCTGCGGTTCCGAAGGCGGCCCACGACGTGAAGTACGACTGGCTGGTGCTGCGGCGGGCCGGTGTGGAGCTGGGCGGCGTGACGTACGACTCGATGCTGGCGAGCTTCGTCCTCGATCCGGGGCGCCGCTCCCACGCTCTCGACGTCCTGATGCTCGAGCATCTCAACGAACGGCTGACGCCGTACCGCGAGCTGGTGGGCCGTGGCAAGGTCGAGCGTCCGTTCGCGGAGGTACCTGTCGAGATGGCCGCAGCGCACTGCTGTGCCGATGCCGCGGCAGTGCTGAAGCTGCGAGACTATTTCGCTCCGCAGCTTGCGACCGCGGGATTGGGTGACCTCCTGTATGGCCTGGAGCTGCCCCTGGTACCGGTGCTCGCAGGCATGGAGTGGCGGGGCATCGCCGTGGCCCTCGACGGGCTGAGCGCGCTCTCGCGCGAGTTCCGGGTCGAGCTCGAGGACCTCGAGGCGAGGATCTACGAAGAGGCGGGAACCGATTTCAACATCAACAGCACACCTCAGCTGCGCCACGTGCTGTTCGAGAAGCTCGGCCTGCCCGCGCTCAAGCGCACGAAGACCGGCGCGAGCACCGATGCCGACGTACTCGGTGAGCTCGCTGCGATGGGTTTCGCACTACCGAAGCTGCTGCTGGACTACCGCGAGGTGAGCAAGCTGCGCTCGACATACGTCGACGCGCTCCCTCAACGGGTGAATCCGGTGACCGGGCGCATCCATTCCAGTTTCTCGCAGACCGGTGCCGCCACGGGGCGCCTGTCGTCGTCCGACCCCAACCTGCAGAACATCCCTGTGCGCACACGTCGCGGTGAGCAGATTCGTCGCTGCTTCGTTCCGGCGGACGGTTGCGTGCTCGTGGTTGCGGACTATTCGCAGATCGAGCTGCGCCTCCTCGCCCACTTGTCCGAGGACCCCGCCTTCATCGAGGCATTCCGCCGAGGCGGGGACATTCACCGCGAGACGGCTGCAGTGATCTTTGAAGTGTCACTGGACGACGTCACTCCCGAGATGCGGGCTCGCGCCAAGACGATCAACTTCGCGACGATCTACGGGCAGGGCCCCTACTCGCTCAGCCGGCAGCTTGGCGTCGCGCAGGACGAGGCGCGCGAGTTCATCGATCTCTACTTCGAGCGGTTCGCCGGCGTGCGTCGCTTCCTCGACGATTGTGTGATCTTTGCCCGCGAGCACGGATACGTCGAGACCCTCTTCGGGCGCCGCCGCTTCATCCCGGAGCTCAAGGAGCGAAACTACAATATCCGAGCGTTCGGAGAGCGAGTGGCGATGAACTCACCGCTCCAGGGATCGGCCGCCGATCTCATCAAGCGGGCGATGATCCGTATCGATAGCGCGTTGATGAGCGCCGGGCTGGAAGCTGCGATGCTCCTACAGGTACACGACGAGCTGGTCGTGGAGACGCCGGAGGCTGAAGTCCAGGCAGTCGTATCGCTGCTGCGGTGCGAGATGGAAGGAGCCGCGGCACTCTCGATCCCGTTGGTGGTCGAGGTCGGCGCGGGAAGGAACTGGCTCGATGCCAAAGCGTGACGACCCGGCTTGTCGCCGCGCCGCCGTTCGGCCATACTCGGGAGTGCCATCTCGACCCCCGTCTCCATGCCGTTGATCTGCACGTCTCGCGGTGCGCGCTCACGTGGGTTCACGCTCATCGAGCTGCTGATCTCCACGACCATTGTGACGCTGCTGCTGGCCATCGCCATCCCGCTGTGGCACGACATTCGGGAGCGCGGCTTCGTGACCGGGATGCGCTCGGACCTGCGCAACGTCGCCGTCATGCAGGAGTCCTACTTCTATGACCACAGCGCGTACACTCCGAGTGTCTCCGTGCTGAGCGGGATGGGGCTCACACTGAGCCCCGGGGTACAGATCCAGGTCCATGAAGCGACGAGGTTGGGTTGGTCCGTGAGCGCCTCGCACGAGGCGACCTTGCGCCAGTGCTACCTATTCGTTGGCTTCGCCGCGCCGGTCGGGTCGGCCTCGGAGTCCGGCTCGACGGACTGTGGGTAGGATGGAACTCCATACCTTTCGATTCTGGCGCCACGGCGTCCTTCACGCCCTGCAGGGTGGGCTGTGGCTCCACCCGTTTCTCTTGCGGGGAGAACGCTGGGCGCACCTCGTCTCGGCCGACCGGGAACGGTTGCTGGTGACGGGGGAGCGTTTGGGGATGCGTCCAGAGTGGCTGCAATACCGACCGATCAAGCACCCGAGGACGTGGGTGCGTCATCCGGCGTGGCACTGGGACTTGCGGGGGCGTCGCTTGCGGCGGGCGTTGGAGTCGGTGTCGGCGCAGGAGTCGGCGTCGGGGCAGCAGTCGGCGTCGGCGCAGGGGTCGGCGTCGGCGCAGGGGTCGGAGTCGGCCCTGATATCCTGGGACCCGAGCCGCTCTCGGTACTCCGCCTGACCTTCCGACCACCCGGCCACCAATTCCAGTTGCCGGCGATGTGCATGAAGGCAGGGACGAGCACCATCCGGATCAAGGTAGCGTCGAGCAGGACGGCCACGGCGAGACCAAACCCGAGCATCTGCGCCGCGAGCACCCTCGAGAAGGCGAACGTGCCGAAGACGATGATCATGATCGCCGCAGCGCTCGTGATCACCGACGCGGTCGCCGTCAGCCCCTCCATGGTTGCCTGATCGTTCCGGCCCGTGCGATCGAACGCCTCTTTGATCCGCGACAGCAGGAAGACCTCGTAGTCCATGCTCAGCCCGAAGACCACCGCGAAGACCACCACCGGTACGACGACGTAGATCGCTTCCGTTGGACCCTCGAGGCCGAACACCTGCCCGCCGACCCCCTTCTGGAATACCAGCACGAGGATGCCGAAGGCGCCTGCTACTGACAGCAGGTTCATGACGACCGCCTTGATCGGCACGAGAATCGACTTGAACGCGAAGAACAGCATGAACGCCGTGGTGCCCACGACCAGAATCACGACCCAGGGAAACTCGTCCAGCAGCTCGTCCTGGAGGTCAACGCTCGCGGCCTGAAACCCCGTGACATAGATGTCGACCGAGTCGAGCCCCGGGATGCCGTCGTCGACTATGCTGCGAATGCTGCGTACGACGTCCATGGAGCCCGTAAAGGACGTCGTGTCCGCGAGCAGGACGTCGATGAGCGTGGTGCGGCCGTCGGCGGACAGGTAGGAGGCGTAGAACTCCGGCGCGCGCGCGCGCGCCCGCTCGGGATTGGAGTACAGCAGCGTGTACCGCAAGATCGATGTTCCGGGCTCCAAATCGACGACGCTGCGGATGGAGGCGACGTGCACCTCGGTCTTGATCGAGTCCGAAAGACGCTTGAGGCCCCGGATGTACTTCGATCCGACGACGCGCTCGGCCTCCGGCGCCTGCACCACGACGCGGACAGGCTGGAGCGCACCGCGCGCGCCGACGGCGTCGAGTGAAGCCACCGCATCGCTGGATTCCGTGTTCGACGGATACCATCCTTCGCGCGGCAGACCGATCTTGATCTGGGCGAGCGGCCAGGTGATGGTGGCGATCAGCGCGCCACCCAGTACCAGGGCCCGCCAGGGGTGATGGCCGAGCCAGCGTGCCCAGCGCTCCCAGCCGGTCGGCGCGTGGTACCACGCGAGCCATTTGGCGAGCCAGCGCGGCCGATCGATAGTACGCCCGATGAGCGACAGGACGCCGGGGAGCAGCGTCACCGCGAGGAGCACGGCGGCCGTCACGACCAGGACCCCACCGATGCCGACGGATCGCGTCTCGCTGGTCGGGGTGATGAGGAGCGCCGCGAACCCGAGGAGCACGGTCAAGCCGCTGGTGATGACCGCCCGTCCCGCGGTGTCGATCGTGCGCATCGCGGCCTCACGCGGCCCACGGCCCCTGTTCATCTCCTCCCGGAAACGGGTCACGATCAGCAGGGAGTAGTCGATGCCCACGCCGAGCCCGACCATCGAGACGATGGTCAGGACGAAGACCGACATGGGGTAGAAGCCGGCTGCCACGTGCACGAGTCCGAGCGCCGACATGATGGCCAGCACCCCGATCACCAGCGGCACGAGCGCGGCGACCAGTGCGCCGAAAGCCAGGATGAGGACCAAGGCACTGAACGGCAGGGACTTTCGCTCTCCGATCTCGGTGTCCTCCTTGCTCACGGTCCGCACGTCGTAGTCGAGCGCGGGTCCGCCCGTGACGTGCACCTCGTAGGAGGCTGCCCACGTGATCCGGTCGACGGTCGAGTGGATCGCGTCACGGAAGTCCGGGACGAAGTCGGTCGGGCTGCGGTCGAGGTCGGGGCGAGTCGCGGCGATGAAGAAGGTCGTCAGCCGGTCCTCGCTGATGAACATGCTGTCGCGCGTCGTGAGGTACGACGCGGTCTGGCTGATGTATGGCTCACTCGCCGCCACCCTGGTGAGCGAGTCGAGCAGCGCGCCGTAGGAGAGACTGTCGATCGGCAGGGGGCCACGCATCGTCACCACGAAGAAGTGTGTGACGGGTAGGGGAAAGGCCTCCCGGATCAACTCCCTGCCGGTCTTCGACTCCGACTCGCTCAGCGTTTGTCCTTCGACCCGCAGCACTTCGTGCACCGACATCGCGCGAGGCAGCGCCAGCGCCGCCAGAACGATCCAGACGGCCAGGATCGGGAGACGATGCCGAACGATGAAGCGGGCGAACGTGGAACTCACCGCCTAGCTCCGTCCGTCAACAGGGCGGCTCATCCACACACCCTCGGCATACATCGTCGGTCGACACCTCGCCAGAGAGTTGGCGTTTGAGAGTTGAGGGGCGATCCAAATGATAGGTGACGACAGCAGAGGATGCCACCCGGACCATAGCCGGACGACCGACCGTATCTCGCACGGGGACAGCGTCTTGACTCCCGGTCCGACATTCCGTCACGGCCGGAAGGTCGCATCCACCTCGTCGAGAATCAGCAAGGCGAACTCGGCGTACCGCTCGAGACCCTCGAACGGAAACAGTGGATCCCAGTGATCGGATGCCTGGTGATACCGGTCCCATCGCGCCCGCAGCGCGGCCGAGCTATCGGCCGAGAGGCCCTCGTACGGCGCTGGGCCCGGGATGATGAACACTGCCGGAATGCCTGCGCGGTGGAAGGGGAAGTAGTCGGAGTTGGCACGGGCGGGGGACGTGGTGACCTCCCAGTCTTGGGCGGTGGCGACGCGGAGGGCGACCGCTCCGAGGCCGCTGCTGTCCACCCCAGCCAGGCGCCAGCTCACCGGCCTGGCCGGTGGGGCGCCGGCGTCGAGGTTGATCACAGCAAGCGTGCGATCCAGCGGCCACATTGGTGCGGCAACGTAGTAGTCAGAGCCGAGCAGTCCTCGCTCCTCCCCCGTGAGGAAGAGCAGGAGTACCGAGTGACGCGGGCGCACCGCGGCCGGGTCGGCCAGAGAGGAGGCGATAGCAAGAAGCATGGCGACGCCTGCAGCGTTGTCCGAAAAGCCGTTGTAGATCGAGTCTCCGTGTGCATCCGGCACGCTGATTCCGAGGTGGTCGTAGTGGGCAGTCAGGGCGATGGCCGTGTCGGCGGCGACTGTGTCACTCCCCCGGAGAAGGCACCCCACGTTCTCCTCGTCGAGGGGGCGTGTGTCGGTGTGGATGTCGGCGTACACGGCCCAAGTCAGCTCCTGCGGGAGCGGCTCCCCGTCGGCGGTAACGAGCATGCCGTTGAGAAGAGCGCGGGCAACGGCCGGTCCGGCGAGGACCGACGGAAGGCTGGGCAAGAACGAGGATTCCACGGTCGGGTCACGATGGGAGACGCGGGTGGCGCCCCGGCTCCGGACGTACGTGTCGAAACTGGATCCCTCGGCGACCAGGTGCACCATGCCAACCGTTCCCCGTGCGATCAGGGTGTCACTCGCGTCTCTTTGGATGGGGCCGACCGTGACGGCCACCCGGTCTTCCAGGTTCAACTCCCCGATCCGACCCCGAGCGATGTCTGCGTCGCTACCCACGAACACGGCGGGTCCCCGAAAACCAGTGAGTGTCTCCCGTGAGCCGATGTTGGGTACGAAGTCGACCCTGTACAGAAACTCGACTGTCCCTCGGGGTCCGGTGACTGCAAGGGACGTCGCTGGCAGGATCGTCGCCTCTTCGAGGGGCACAGGCTGGCGGTAGCCGGACCCAGCGGGCTCGAGACCAAGCGCACGGCACTGAGACTCGAGGTACAGTGCCGCCAGGCGGATACCGGTCGATCCCGTTCCCCGACCCTCGAGCAGGTCGTCAGCCAGGAATCGTGTATGTGCGCTGATAACCGTGGAATCGACACCCCGTGTTTGCGCGCCGAGATCCACGGCTGGAACCGCTAATGCCAACACTACAGGGAGTGAGCGCAGCAGAGGTCTCACGAACGGACTCCAGTTGAGCGTGTGCTCCGGTGTCTGGTACACTTCGTGGCCATGGTCGTGCGAGCCAGACGCCGCTACAGGCGAGCAGGTCGTCGGACTGCGAGCGACGGGAAAGATAGGACGCCGGAATCAAGCGGTGGGTGTGTGGGGTACTCGCCAACATGATTCCTCTCCCCGTCCTCGCGCTCGCGACACTCCTTGCCGCACAGCAACCCGCCGCTGCCGTCGGCGCCATCGATCGTGCCGTGCGCGGGGGCATCGAGGAAGGTATCTACCCCGCGGCGGTGGTCGTCGTTGGCACTGCCCGCCGCATTCTACACGCTCGCGGGTACGGCACCTTTACCTGGCAGGCCAAGGTACCCAAGCCCGATCCCGATAGCTCGTTGTTCGATCTCGCGTCGCTCACCAAGGTCGTGGCGACCACACCGGCCGCAATGGTCCTGGTGGACCAGGGCCGGCTCGACCTCGACCGGCCCGTGCAGGACTATCTTCCCAAGTTCCGCGGGCCGGAGAAGAATCGGGTGACGGTACGACACCTCCTCGAGCACCGCTCCGGCCTGCGGGCGTTTCTTCCGCTGAATGAGCTCGCGGCGAACGCGGATGAGGCGCAGGCGCTCGTCCTCGCGGAATCCTTGCGGCGACCGCCGGGCTCCCAGGTCGAGTACAGCGACCTGAACGCGATGCTGCTAGGCTGGATCGTCGAAGCCGCGTCAGGGATGCTCCTCGATGATTTCGTGCGCGGACATGTACACAAGCCCGCAGGGATGAGCGAGACACGGTATCGACCATCCAGGGATCTGCGGCCCCGCATCGTCCCAGTGGGCCTGTGGCGTGGCCACGCCATTGCCGGGGAGGTGCACGACCAGAATGCCGCGCGCCTCGGGGGCGTATCGGGTCATGCGGGACTCTATAGCACTGGCGCCGACCTGGCGCGGTACGCCCGGATCCTGCTCGCTGGGGGTCGGACACCGGAGGGCGACACCGTCTTTTCGCCGGGCGTCGTGCGGCACTTCACACGCCGCGGTCCAGGAAATAGGGCGCTCGGCTGGGAGATGCGGGATCCTGAGGATGGCGGTAGTGCGGGGAGCCTGCTTTCGGACAGTGCCTTCGGCCACGGCGGCTACACGGGGACCTCGATCTGGATCGACCCCAAGAACGATCTGTTCGTCATCGTGCTGACGAATCGGGTCTTCGCGCCGCGCACCGGTCGGTCGATCTCCAAGCTCAAGGACGTGCGGGCACGTGTGGCGGATGCGGCGGTACGGCTTCGGGCGGAGATGTGTGACGCCACAGGGACCGATCGATGCTAGTCGCCGGGTACGTCGGGACGTCGCCGTCGCCCCCGCGCAGCCCCGTCCTGGTGTTCGATGATCGATGCGGCTTCTGCCGCCGTTGGATCGGTCGTCTGAAGCGCATGGACCGAGACAACCAGCTGGATCTGCTCCCGCTGGGGGATTCCCGGGCGCCGGTCCTCACGGGCCAGCCGGAGCAGCGACTCCGCAAGGCCGCGCACCTGGTGCGGCCAGACGGAGCAGTGTTCGCCGGAGCGGCGGCGGCGCGCGAAGTGTTTCGGTATCTTCGAGGGGGGTGGATGGTCCGCGGAATCCTGTCGATTCCGGGGGCGATGCCGGTCGCGGAACGGGCCTACGCGTGGGTCGCGAGGAGCTGGGGACCTGTCTCGGACGATCGGGAGTGAGGGCGACTGCAGGAATCCAAGTACCCCAACCCGAGTGGCGCCATGACCAGTGACAAGAGCACCGAGCAGACGAACGCCGACACGACACTCGATGAGGACGCGGTCCGCAAGGCACTGCGGAAGGTCAAGGACCCCGAGGCGGGGCTCAATATCGTCGACCTGGGCCTCGTCTACGATGTGGCGATAGCAGACCAGAAAGTCCACGTGAAGATGACGCTCACTTCGCCTGCCTGTCCGGTTGGACCTCAGATCATGCACGATGCAGATTTGGCAGTGCGTGAGATCGACGGCATCGAAGACGTGAAGATCGAGTTGGTGTGGGATCCGTATTGGACGCCGGAGCGGATCGATCCCAAGGTCCGGGCCTACCTGGGCTTCTGAGGCGCGCACGGGCATCAGTCGTCGGGAAGGTCTCGCGCGGCCGACACCAGCATCTCGTCACCCAATGTCTCGCGCTGCCACGCCCGCAATTCCGGGACCTCGCCGAGATCGGCGGGGGCGGTGGGAGCGAGGCGTGCAATCGTCTGCAGTGTCCCGTTGGGGCACAGGAGGCCTGGGGCTAGGCCTACTCGTTGCGCAGCGGCATTGCGTGCCTCCTTGAGACGCTCCAGTCGGGCATCGTAGGCCGGATCTGGCGGCGGACGGCGTGTACGCTGCACAACCGGCAGTTGGTCGTGCGGGACGCCGAGCCCCTCGGCGATGGCCGCGAGGATCTTCTCGCTGTGGCGTTGGAGGGTTGCCCGGCCCACGCCGTCCACCGCGCCCAGGGATGCGAGATTCCCGGGGCGCGACTTCGCAATGGCAACCAGCGCTTGATTGGACAGAATGCGAAATGGCGCCCGGTCGAGGTCTGCGGCCAGCGTGTCACGCCACGCATGGAGTCGTTGCAGCACCGCCCGGGACCGGGGGTTGAGCGCTCTTGCGCCCTTGAGGCGCATGAACCCTTCGTCGTCGTCCGGGCGGCCTGCGCTCCACCGAACGTGCTCCAGGCGCCCACATTCCTCGGCGAGCCAGTGGCGCCGGTCCATCCGCCGCAGCTGCTCGTCTAGGAGGTCGCGGAGCCGCAGAAGGTATCGAGTGTCATCCGCGGCATACGCGATCATCCCGGCTGTGAGCGGTCGTGCCGACCAGTCGGCGCGCTGGAAGCGCTTGTCCAGCCGGACATCGAAGTGTTTCTCGAGCAGCGAGTTCAGACCGACGGCGGGCTCGCCCACCAGTTGCGCGGCGACGCGCGTGTCGAAGATGTTCGTTGCGCGAAAGCCGTAGTCCCGGTCGAGGACCCGCAGATCGTAGTCGGCGTCGTGGAAGACAATCTCGATCGCACGGTCTTCCAGTATCGTCCCAATCGGGGAGAGGTCTTCGATGGCGAGCGGGTCAACCAACGTTGTTGAGTGGTCCGTGCTCAACTGAATCAGGTAGACGCGGTCCACGTAGCGGTGGAATGACGCCGCTTCCGTGTCGAATGCCACTCGCTGATACTTGGCGACGTCCTCCAGGACTCGCTGGAGCACTCCAGCATCGCCTATCAGGGGTGTGTCAGGAACGTGTGAGCGGGTCACACTATCTCGCCGCGCAGGGGTGTTCGATGGTGTTCATACACTGTCGAGCCGTCGTGGAAAACTTCAAGTCAACTAATTTCAATGAGTTGCTTCCCATTACGTTGTGTCACTATCGCGACACTGAATTGTCGCTATGTGGACTGTATTTCCTTTTGATCCTGGACATCGTTGCGTTGTCAGCGATCGACAATGCACATCGTACACCCGACGACGTGCGGTTGTCCCGCCGGACCGAGCCGCTAAGTTTACCGATCCGCCAACAGGTTTGACACCGTGGATTCGGTTCCATTCATAGAGATTCTCGTGACACCAGCGGACTGCGATGCTAGCGGACACGCCGGCCAGCAGCAGGTTCTGGCGATGTTCGACCGGGCTCGCTGGGAGGCCCTCGCCGCAGGCCCTGGGGTAGACGTCTTCGGGAAGCACGACGTGCGGCTCGTCGTCCGCAGGGCGAGCCTGGAGTACTTCCAGCCGGCTCCTGCCGGAACGCTGCTGCACGTCGACATCACTCTCACGGAACTCGGCAAGACGAGCTTCACCCTGCAGCAGCGTGCACGGCGCCGGGAGGATCAGGTCGTCGTCGCTGAGGCCGAGCTCGTCTTCGCGTGTCTCGACGTGGCCGGTGAGCCTGCGCCCGTCCCGGGCGAGCTCCGCGGCTTCTTCGGTGCGCGACCTTCGCTTCGGGCGGGGGCGCTTCGGCACCTCGAAATCGACGGGGTGAACATGACGCTGGATATGCAGGGCGACGGAATGCCGGTGCTGTTCATCCACGGGTTTCCGCTGGATCGCACGGTTTGGAGGCATGCGATGGCACCGCTCACCGGCCGCCGCCGTATTGCGCCCGACCTTCGTGGTCTCGGGCTCAGCGATGCACCGGACGGCGGATACTCGATGAAGCGGTATGCGGAAGACATGATCGCTGTCCTCGACGCGCTTGGCGAGGAGCGAGCCGTCGTGTGCGGGCTGTCTATGGGCGGGTACATCGCGTTCGAGCTGCTCCGCCACCATCCGAAACGCATCTCTGCGCTGATCCTGGTGAACTCCCGTGCGGAGCCCGACGGGCCCGCCGCGCGGGACGGAAGGGACGAGATGATTCGTCTGGTCCAGGACGAGGGCACCGACGCGCTTGCCGACCTGCTCATGCCGAAGCTCCTGGCGCCCGAATCGGTGTCCGCGATGCCGGAGGTTGCGGAGCGTGTCCACCAGATGATCGAACACGCACCAGCAGCCGGCGTCGTCGGCGCACTGCGTGCCATGAAGGACCGTGTGGATTCGACGGCAATCCTCGACACCATTGGCGTGCCGACGCTGGTCGTAGCCGGACGGGAAGATCAGCTGATCCCCGTAGACCACGCTCGCTCGATGTCGAGGTTGATTCCGAACGCCCACTTCACCCTGATTGCGGGGGCTGGGCACCTCGCACCCATGGAACAGCCGGTGCCGACGAGTCGGGTGATCGCCGAGTTCCTGGACGCGCTTTCCTAGGAATGCGGTCAGCAGGCGGGCTCGACCGATTCCCGCACGTAGGGGTCGCCGTACCTCCCGCCGGCGGCGTAGTGCTTCTCCCACTCTTGCCGGATGCAGAAGGGGTCGAGACCTACGGGGCGATCCACCATCAGCACGCCATCGAGGTGGTCGATTTCATGTTGGAGCAGCTCGGCGAGGTCACCCGCGGCCTCGACGGTATGCGATCTGCCCGCGAGGTCCGTGTAGGTCACCGTAACTTGGTGCGCGCGCTGCACCCTGACGAGGAGATCGGGGACCGAGAAGCAGTCGTCCCATACCGAGAAGTCCTCGGTGCCGATGTCGAGGATCTCAGGGTTGATCATGAAGCAAGGCTTCGGAGATTCGAGATAGACGATGCGGAGCGGTGCCCCGATTTGGGGGGCAGCGAGTCCGCGTCCCCGGCCCAGGCGCTCCTTGAAGTGTCTCAGCGTATCTTGCAGGTCGTCGGCAACGACCCGCACTCCTGGAGAGCGGACCTTCTTGACTGGCTCGCACCTCACCCGCAGAATCGGATCGCCAAGTTGCCGGACGGGTCTCACGGTCATGAGCATCGCCTCCCGAAACGGACGGCCACAATCTAGGGAATTCCAATGCTCGCAGCCATCATTCTCGCCGCCGGCGCCTCCGAGCGCATGGGACATCCGAAGGCACTGCTGCACTATCGGGACAAGACGTTCCTTGAGACGATTGTCGAGGCGTGTGGCGCCGCTGGCTTCGCGCGGCGCATCGTCATCCTCGGTCCAGACGAAGACAAAGTGTTGGCAGGAATAGACTTGCGAGATGTGACGGTCGTACAGAATCCTGAGCCGTCGACCGGTCCCTTGGCGTCGCTGCACCTGGGCCTAGAAGAGATCCTCAACCATCCGGTTGAGGCTGTTCTCGTTTGGCACGTCGACCGCCCGCACGTGTCCGTAGCGACTATTCAGGCGTTGGTAGCGCGATTCGAACAGGGAAAGCCGGTCATAGTCCTGCCGGAGCACGCGGGCTGGCGCGGCCACCCCGTGCTTTTCAGTCGCCTCGTGTTCGAGGAGTTGCTCAGCGCCCCGCTTGGAGAAGGAGCCCGCGCCGTGGTGAACGCGGACCCCTCAAGGGTCGCCACCGTCGCCGTCGACGACCCTGCGGTCGTCGAGGATGTCGATACGCCGGAGGCGTATCGTGATCTCCTGCGGCGCGTGGATCGGTCGGATGCTAGCCCTCGACCCCCGGAATCCCCACAACCCTGAGCTGCATCGCGAACTGGACGTCCAGTTCGTTGCGCCACACGCCGAAGATCCGATCACCTACGAAATGCCGGGGCTGAAACCGCGGAGGCATCGACACGATGCCAAGGAATCGACCGTCGGCATCGAACACGTCCCAGTCCGGCGATCCTGTGTCCTCCATGACGTTGAACTCCGCGAGCTCCTCTTCGGTGAGGCCGGCCGCCGACTGCACATGCTGCACCCAGATGGAGCCACGCGGTCCGACCTGCACGGAGCTGAAGGCGGGGAAGAACTCCGCGAAGTGCACCATGGTGCGCAGTTGTGGTAGCATCTG
Organism: Gemmatimonadota bacterium; assembly: GCA_039584325.1. Lineage (GTDB taxonomy): Bacteria > Gemmatimonadota > Gemmatimonadetes > Gemmatimonadales > GWC2-71-9 > JAOTVV01. Next base: position 106,380 of record JBDGYA010000002.1, on the reverse strand, counting down.
CGGGGGGACGCCGGCGTCGACCCACGCGCGTTCGAGAGCGGTCATTACGGCCTGACGATCGTTGTCCGAGACCGGCTCACGCTCGAACGGCATGGTGATGACTCGCTGCAACTCCCCCTCGGTGCCGTACAGTCCGATCCGGTACTCGTCGTTGATCCCGTACAGGACGCGGAGATCATCCGTCAGGTCCCACGCGGGTTCAGGCGAATACAGGTTGATCTCCGGCGAGCCGCCCCCAAAGTCCAGCGTGCCGCCGGACGGGAATTCCAGGAGCGTGTCTCCGAAGGTGCCGTCGGATTCGAGCAGCATAATGCGGTCGAGCGTATCCGGAGCCGGTCGGTTCGGCAGCGAGAGCGATCGCACCTGCGCCGCGATAGTCCCCGACGGCGTCGCCTGGAAGACCATCGGAAGCCCTTTCTCGATTTCCAGCGGACTGCTCGTCAGGGGGCTCCCGTCAGGCCCGTAACGGTTGATGCGTCGATTGGCCATGTCGGGCACGAAGACCGTGTCGCCAACACCGACGAGCACGAACACCGCCCCAGCCCCGATCTCACCGGGACCTGCGCCCGGCCCTCCGATCGTCCGATCGAACTGCCCGTCCGGCGTGAACACCTTCACATGCTGTCCCTGCATGTCCATGACGAACAGGCGCCCGTCGGATCCGACGGCGACGGTGCCGATCTGCCCGAACTGGTACTCCGGCTGCCCTTCGGTCTCCCCAATGCTCAGCTCTTCTTCCAGTGTCCACGCAGAGGACTCCGTCCAGATCGGATTCTCCGCGTTCTGCACGATGGCAACGCCAGCACTGTCGGTCACCGTACCGGTCCAGTCGGCCCCGCCCCCACAGGCTGCAATGGCCAGTCCAGCGACCGCTGCTCCGATTCGTCTTGCCATGCTCATTGCTCCACGTCCTCCCTCCCCGCCCCGTCGTCCAAGCAGGGGCGGTCGGTGTCGGTATCAGTATCGGGTTCCGATGGTGCCGGGATCTCCCTGTGGAGGTAGATGGTTGGCTCCAACGGGCCGAACTCCACTTGGTCTGCTGCCTCGGCAATCCTGCCGAGTTGTGTGCCCTGCTCGTCGAGGAGCAGGTGTTGGTCCGCAGGGCGTTCGACGAGGGAATCGGCGACCCCACGGTCCTCGCGGGAGGCATTGCGCCCTGGTGCAGGGCCGCCAGCCCTGCGCGAGGATCGAGGTGTCTCGATCATGGCTCTCCTCCTTCAGAGAGACGTGGCCTACGGGTCTGGCCTTCAAGCCATCTCCCACTCCGTCGTCCGGACGCTCGGTTGGGCTCCGTTTCTAGGTACCCGCCAACGAGAAATATATTCATTTGCTATGGTTACTGCCGGGTTCCGCGGTGTTTCGAGGCAGATCAGCCAGGAGGCTCTCGATGCGGCCGCGGTATTCGGCGAAGGCCGATCTGCCGGACGGGGTCAAGCGCAGCACAGTGTGAGGGCGCTTCCCCTTGAACGCTTTCTCGATCTCGACGTACCCGGCCTCCTCGAGCTTGCCCATGTGTGAGGAGAGATTGCCTTGCGTCAGCCCCGTCTGCCGCATGAGGAACAGGAAGTCTGCGCTGTCTACCACGAACAGCGTTGCCATCAGCATCAAGCGCGCAGGCTCGTGGATGAGGCGGTCAATGCCTGCGACAGCCGGCGTTGCCGTGCGATCCGGACTATCGCGTTCCATTGCCCAATCCTCCAGCTGGCCTCGGGTAGCGCTGCAGGAACAGGGTCAGCTGCGCCAGCCCTCCGAGTGCGACCACCGAGCCTGCCACGAGCAGAGGAAGCGGATCGTCCAGGAGTTCGGTTGCGGTAATGGCTGCCCCGACCAGCAGGCCAACCCAGTACATTCGGGCCAGATCCAGCCAGAAAGCCACCGCGGCAAATGCCACAAAGACCCCGAACCCGATCCCCAGCGACACACCCACGTGGTTGACCCGGATCCAGGCGGCCCCGCCGATAGTCGCGGCGAGCAGGGCGAGAGTCAGGGCGGCAAGGAGGGTTAGAAACACCACGAGGTGTCGCTTGCGTGCTTTTCGGGTGGCGCCGAACTCTACGCTGCCCATGCGTGGGACGGTGATGCGCTTCTTGGCGAAAGCCAGGAGGGGTCCCAATGCAAACATGGCAGCGTAGGCCACAAACCGGTACTGGTTGGCCACTCCTGCCACGTAGGTGGCGATGACCAGCAGCCCGAATAGCATGTCCAGAAGCCCGTCCTGGTGGTACGATCTCCAGGCCTTCCGCTCAAGCTCCTTTAGATTCAAGACGGCCATCCCCGATCTCTCCAGTGTCCCGCGAAAGGTATGCAGCGCGCTGTAGTTGGCGCGGCAAACTTAACTGTGTCATGGGGCACAGTCAAGCCAACACAATGGACAACAAATTTGTTGAATTAGTTGCAAAATCTGCCCGGACCATGTACGATTCTACGCCATGGGTACAAGCTTTCCGGGCCTCGCCGGCCACAAGGGACTGCGTGGGGACATCCTCCTCGAGCTGAAGCGCCGTCAACCACTTACCGCGAAACAGCTTGCGGACAGCTTCGGGGTGTCGGCCAACGCCGTGCGTCGCCATCTGAAGGAGCTCGAGGCCGAAGGGCTGATTGCCTACGGGCGCGAGCAGAGAGGGACGGGAGCGCCCACGCACACGTATCGGCTGTCGCAGGATGGGGAGGCGCTGTTCCCCACGCACTATGGCCAGGCGCTGACCGACGTGCTGGCCTATGTCGCCCGCCACAGTGGCCGTGATGCGGTTCGCGCCATGTTCGCGCAACGATTCCGCGCGCACGCAGATCGGCTCCGTGCCGAGCTGGCGGAGTCGACTCTGGAGGAGAAGGTCGAGGCTGTCGTGAAGCTGCTCTCCGAGCAGGGATTCATGGCCGCCTGGAAGGTCGAGAAGGACATGGTGATGCTCGCCGAGCATAACTGTGCGGTGCGCGCCGTCGCCGAGCAGTTCCCCGAAATCTGTGCCGCGGAGGCGGATTTCCTCCGGGAGGTGCTGCAGCATGATCTGCAGCGCGATTCGTACATCCCGGATGGATGCAACGCGTGTCAATACTCTATCACCCTCGGCGGGCCGCGTGACCGGCCCGCATCGCCAGGGGATGCGATGCAAGCCAGCGAGGAGTCGTAAATGTCGTCTTCTGCGATCGACCAACACGTCAAGCAGCCGTACAAGTATGGATGGTCCACCGACATCGAGTCGGAGCTCGCTCCCAAAGGACTGAACGAGGACATCATCCGCCTCATCTCCGAGAAGAAGAGCGAGCCAGCGTGGATGCTGGAATGGCGCCTCAAAGCATATCGGAGCTGGCTCGAGATGGTCGAGCCCACGTGGCCGAACGTGACGTATCCACCGATCGACTACCAGACCATTCACTACTACGCAGCGCCGAAGCAACAGAAGCTCGAGAGCCTCGACGAGGTCGATCCGAAGCTGCTCGAGACGTTCGAGAAGCTCGGCATTCCCCTCGGGGAACAAAAGCGGCTCACCGGCGTGGCGGTGGATGCGGTCTTCGACAGCGTGTCGGTCGCGACGACATTCAAGGAAGAGCTGAAGAAGTACGGGGTCATCTTCCTGCCGATCTCTGAGGCGATTCAGGAGCACCCTGACTTGGTCAGGAAGTACATCGGCTCGGTCGTTCCGCAGAACGACAACTTCTTTGCCGCTCTCAATTCGGCGGTGTTCACCGATGGGTCGTTCGTGTACGTCCCCAAGGGCGTGAAGTGTCCGCTCGAGCTGTCGACGTACTTCCGGATCAACGCGCTCTCGACAGGGCAGTTCGAGCGCACGCTCATCGTGGCCGACGAGGGCAGCTCCGTCAGCTACCTCGAAGGGTGCTCTGCTCCCATGCGGGACCAGAACCAGCTCCACGCGGCCGTGGTCGAGCTGGTCGCCCACGACGACGCGCAGATCAAGTACTCCACGATCCAGAACTGGTTTCCCGGTGATGACGAGGGCAAGGGTGGCATCTACAACTTCGTGACCAAGCGCGGCCACTGCATGGGGCGCAACGCGAAGATCTCCTGGACGCAGGTGGAAACCGGCTCGGCCATTACCTGGAAGTACCCCTCGTGCATCCTCGAGGGCGACAACTCCGTCGGCGAGTTCTACTCGGTGGCGGTGACGAACAACTTCCAGCAGGCCGACACGGGCACCAAGATGATCCACATTGGGAAGAACACGCGCAGCACGATCCTCTCGAAGGGTATCTCGGCCGGCCGGAGCCAGAACACGTATCGCGGCCAGGTCAAGATCATGAAGGGTGCGGAGGACGCACGGAACTACTCGCAGTGCGATTCGATGCTCATCGGCGACACGTGCGGCGCACACACGTTCCCGTACATCGATGTCCGGAACCCGTCAGCCATCATGGAACACGAGGCGACGACCTCCAAGGTCGGCGAGGATCAGATCTTCTATTGCCAGCAGCGCGGGATCTCCGAAGAGGACGCGGTTTCCCTCATCGTGAACGGATTCTGTAAGGAGGTCTTCCGCGAGCTGCCGATGGAGTTCGCTGTCGAGGCTACCAAGCTCCTTGCCGTGAGCCTCGAAGGGAGCGTCGGTTAGGCAGGGCTTCACACTGGGGATCCTGTGCCGGATCGGCACTTACGACCATCAACCGTACACGACGACATACACGTAACGAGACGACATCATGCTTGAAGTCAGAGACCTGCGCGGCGGCATCGAGGGCAAAGAGATCCTCAAGGGGATCGACCTGAGCGTGAGGCCTGGAGAGGTGCACGCCATCATGGGGCCGAACGGCTCCGGAAAGAGCACGTTTGCTCAAGTACTCGCGGGGCACCCCGGATACGAGGTGACCGGCGGCTCGGCCACGTTCGAGGGCCAGGACTTGCTGGACATGGACGCCGACGAGCGTGCCCGGGCGGGCATGTTCCTCGCGTTCCAGTACCCCGTTGCCATCCGCGGTGTGACCAACGCCTACTTCATGCAGTCGGCGATCAACGCCCACCGCAAGGAACAGGGCCTCGAGGAGCTGGACACCCTCGAGTTCGCCGAGATGCTGGAGGGCAAGCTGGAGATGCTCGGGTGGGACGACCAGCTGATTCATCGCGCCGTCAACGAGGGCTTCTCGGGTGGCGAGAAGAAGCGTAACGAGATCATTCAGCTCGCGATGCTGGAGCCGAAACTCGCCATCCTCGATGAGACGGACTCGGGGCTGGACATCGACGCCGTGAAGGCGGTGGCGGAGGCGGTGAACCAGTTCCGCAGTCCCGAGCGGTCGTTCATCGTCGTGACCCATTACGAGCGGATCCTCAACTACGTCACCCCCGACCATGTGCATGTGCTGGCGGGCGGAAAGGTGGTCATGTCCGGCGACATGCAGCTGGCACTCGATCTGGAAGCAAAGGGCTACGACTGGATCACGAACGGAGTGGCGGTCGGATGAGCGCGGCGACGGAACCGAAGTCGGTGGCAGTCGAACTGAAGGAAGCGGCCTCGCCCTACGTCGAGGCGTTCGAGGTGTTTTCCTCCAATGGCGCCGGAGGAGCACCGGAGTGGCTCCAGGCGCGCCGCGCCGCAGCGATGGCCCGATTCGCGGAAGCCGGCTTTCCACCCACCAGGCAGGAAGAGTGGCGTTTCACGGACCTGAAGCCGGTCGCCCGCACACAGTTTGCCAGGGCCGAGCAGGAGAGTGCTTCCGTCACGTCGGTGGACGACCTCGTGCTGGGGAGCGCCCGGCAGTGGGTGGCGGTGTTCGTGAACAGTCACTTCGTACCGGAACTCTCGCGTCTCGAGGGGCTCCCGCGGGGAGTCGTGGTCGGCAGTCTGCGGGATGTGCTGCGGACCGACCCGAATCTCGTCGAGCCCCATCTGGCCAAGTATGCGCTGGACGACTACAACCCCCTGGCTGCTCTGAACACCGGCTTCATTCACGACGGTGGATTCCTGTTCGTGCCCGCCAAGGTGGTGCTCGAGCGGCAGGTGCATTTCCTGTTCCTCACGTTGCCGAGCGACGGCGATCCTGCGCCGGTGACGTACCCCCGCAACCTGTACGTCGTCGAGACAGGAGCACAGGCGTCACTGGTCGAGAGCTATGCTGGCACAGGCGTCGGCGTGTACTGGACCAACGCCGTTACCGAAGTGGTAGTTGGGGAGAACGCGAATCTGGATGCCTACCGCATCCAGCGGGAGAACGTCGACGCCTATCACACCGCGACGACCCATTCGGTGCAGGGTCGGCATAGCAACTACTCGTTCATTACGTTCACGTTCGGTGCCGCGCTGTCGCGTCATGACATCCGGGCGGTGTTGGACGGTGAGGGAGCCGACGCGACGCTCGACGGGTTGTCGATGCTGCGTGACCGGCAGCATACCGACTATCACACGACCCTGGAACATGCACAACCGCAGTGCACCAGCTGGGAGTACTTCAACGGCGTCTTCGACGACCGGGCCCACGGGGTGTTCAATGGGCGAATCATCGTCCGGCAGGGTGCGCAGAAGACGGATTCCAAGCAGACGAACAACAACCTGCTGCTGTCCGGAAACGCGCGGGCTGACAGCCAGCCACAGCTCGAGATCTACGCCGACGATGTGAGGTGCACGCACGGCGCGACCCTCGGGCCGATCGACGATGAGCACATGTTCTACTTGCAAAGCCGGGGACTGACGAAGGACGCCGCCCGTGATATGCTCACCTACGGGTTCGGGTCCGAGATCCTGAATGCGGTGAAGTCCGAACAGGTGCGCCAGGACCTCGACCGCATTATCCATGAGTGGCTGAAGCAGCGCGCCCCCATGGGGGCGTAGGAGGCCCAACCTGCCGCAAGTCCCCGCCCAGCTGGTAACAACCCGCCCGGCGCGGGACGTCGCGACCGTGCGTCGCGACTTCCCCATGTTGGGCGGTTCGGCGAACGGCAGGCCGCTCATCTATCTGGATAATGCGGCTACCAGTCAGAAGCCGCGGCAGGTCATCGAGGCCCTCACCCGGTTCTACACCGCGGAGAACGCGAACATCCACCGCGGCGTCTACGAGCTGAGCCAGCGAGCCACCCTCGCGTACGAGCGCGCGCGCGCCAAGGTGCAGCGGTTCGTCAATGCGGCTGATCCACACGAGATCGTGTTCGTGAGGGGGACGACCGAAGCGATCAACCTCGTGGCCACCACATTGTGCCGCGGGACATTGCGCGAAGGGGACGAGGTCATCGTTTCCGCGATGGAGCACCATTCCAACATCGTGCCCTGGCAGATCGCGTGTGACGTGCACGGTGCACGCCTCAGGGTCATCCCCATGTCCGACGCAGGGGAGCTGGATCTGGCCCGATACGCCGAACTGCTCACAGAGCGCACCAAACTCGTGGCTGTGGTGCACGTCTCGAACTCCCTGGGCACCATCAATCCCGTCAAGGACATCACCCGACTCGCACACGAGGCGGGCGTGCCCGTGCTGGTAGACGGTGCCCAGACGGCACCCCACATGCCGATCGACGTCCAGGACCTCGGCGCCGACTTCTATGCGCTCTCGGGTCACAAGATGTTTGGCCCGACGGGGATCGGGGCCCTGTACGGCCGTGCGGACCTGCTCGACGCGCTGCCGCCGTACCAGGGTGGGGGGGAGATGATCAACTCGGTGACCTTCGAACAGACGACGTACGCACCCTTGCCTGCCAAGTTCGAGGCGGGCACCCCGCACATCGCTGGGGTGGTCGGGCTCGATGCCGCGATCGACTACGTGCGCAATCTGTCCTGGGAGTGGATTCAGCAGCACGAGCACGATCTGCTCGTGTACGCCACCGAGGCGCTCGAGACGGTGCCGGGCATCCGTATTGTCGGTACGGCTCGCGAGAAGGCGGCGGTGATCTCCTTCGTCATGGATGGGGTTCACGCGCACGACATCGGTACGATCCTGGATCAGGAGGGTATCGCGATCCGGACCGGCCATCACTGTACCCAGCCCGTGATGAAGCGTCTCGGGATCGCGGCGACGGCGCGCGCGTCGTTCGCGTTCTACAACACGCGGGACGAGGTGGACCAACTCGTGCGTGGCGTCGAGAAGGTGCGCGAGGTGTTCGGATGATGCCGGACCTACGCGAGCTGTACCAGCAAGTGGTGCTGGACCACAATCGGGCGCCACGTAATTTTCGGACGATCGACGACGCCACCCGGACCGCGGAGGGGACGAATCCTCTGTGCGGCGATCAGATCACCCTGTATCTCGTGCTGGACGACGACGTGATCACCGATGTCTCGTTCCAAGGCTCCGGTTGTGCCATCTCGCAGGCATCGGCATCACTCATGACCGCCGCCGTCAAGGGCAAGGCTCGCACCGAGGCGGAGGCGTTGTTCCATGCCTTCCATGCAATGGTGACGGGGGGCCCCGACGACGAGCCGGACACAAAGACGCTTGGCAAGCTCGCTGCTCTCGGGGGGGTGCGGCAGTTTCCCGCACGGGTGAAGTGCGCGAATCTCGCCTGGCACACTCTGCACGAGGCACTCTTGGGCTCGGGCGACGCCGGGTCCACGGAGTAGCGCGGACGATCCCGACGTCTCCACCAGGGCAGGGGCACCATGGAATTCGAGAAGACGGTCGCCATCAACGAGCTCGAGGAGGGCATCCCCTATGGCGTCGTACTCGCCGACGGTGAGCAGGTCTGCGTGGTCCGTGTGGGTGGCACCGTGCACGCGATGCAGGATCGTTGCAGCCATGCCGACTTCCCCATGTCCGACGGCGAGATGGTCGATGACCATGTGATCGAATGCCCCCTCCACGGGGCGCAGTTCGACGTGCGGGACGGGCAGGTGCTCGAGGCGCCTGCTGACGAGCCACTCGTGACGTACGAAGTCCGCGTCGACCAGGGTGTGGTCTGGCTGCGACGACCGGCCTGAGTTCGTCCGTTCACCGACTTTGACCATCTCCGGTGCGACGCCCGGTGTGACCGCATCGCTGCGCAGAGAGCTCGGACTGCTCGATGCGATCGGCATCGGCGTTGGCGCCATCGTCGGTGCCGGGATCTTCGTCGTGCTCGGAGTGGCCGCCGGCATCGCCGGGCCGTCGCTCCTGGTGGGACTGTTGATCGCCGGCGTGGCGGCCAGTGCCAATGCCCTGAGTTCCGCCCAGCTGGCGGCGGCGTATCCGTTCGCAGGTGGCACGTACGAATACGGCTACCGCGTGATTGGTCCGCGCAGTGGCTTCGCAGCCGGATGGATGTTCCTCGCGGGCAAGACCGCCGCGCTCGGCACGGTGGCCTTGGGTATCGGGGGTTATCTGAGTGCGCTGGTACCTGGATTGCCACCGCGGGCGGTGGCAGTTGCCGCGGTTGCCGTCTTCACCGTTCTCAACTACCGGGGCATGCGCCGCTCGAGTCAGGTGAACCTGGTGGTGGTAGCGATCTCGATCGGGTCGCTCGTCGCCCTGGTCGTCGTCGGCGGTCTTGGCATGCAATCCTCCAACTTCACACCGTTCGCACCGGGGGGCGTGCGTGCGCTACTCGAGTCGGCCGCTCTGCTGTTCTTTGCCTACACCGGATACGCCCGGATCGCTACCCTGGGAGAGGAAGTGCGGGATCCGGCGCGCACCATTCCGCACGCAATCGTGCTCACGATCGGCGGGACGGTGTTCCTGTACTTCGCGGTCGCGGTGGTCGCCCTTGGTGCGGTCGGATCGGATGCGCTGGGCGGGAGCGCGGCGCCGCTCGAGCGGGCGGCGCGGGCGGCCGGTGGGCCAGCATTGGCGGCCGTGCTCGCAGCTGGAGGGCTGGTGGCAATGCTCGGGGTCGTGCTGTCCCAGCTCCTCGGACTGAGTCGCATGGCCTTTGCCATGGCACGTCGGGGCGATCTTCCAGCGTGGGTCGACGCAGTACATTCGGTGCACGGCGTACCGCACCGGGCTGTGGTGCTGATGGGCGCCGTTGGTGTGGTGATCGCAGCGACGGGGTCGCTACGCGAGGTAGCGGCTGCGGCGTCCTTTACGATTCTCGTGTACTACGGGATCGCCAACGTTGCAGCGTATTGCATGCCGCGATCCGAGAAGTTGTTCCCGAACCTGGTCCCGATCGTGGGCATGATTGCCTGCGTCGTGCTTGCGCTTTCGCTCCCCGTTCGGACCATCGCAATTGGACTCGGTGTGCTGGCGACGGGCTTCGCGGCACGCTGGACGTACCGCGAGTTTGCCACACGGATCCTGTCAGAGCGCTCCTGAGCCGGAGACTACGCCAGGGCCCTGGATCAACTTGATCGAGGAAGGTATTGGCTCCGCCGCCGGTGTGGCTGCCCGTTTGCTCCGCCAACTGGCTCATCGATCTCTCACACCTGTGGGCTCCCATGTCACTCGACGGAATCATTGAACTTCAGGGCATCACCAAGCGCTACGCTGGACACATCGCCGTGCGCGATCTCAGCCTCGTCGTCCCACGCGGTGCCGTATACGGACTGCTCGGACCCAATGGTGCTGGAAAGACGACCACCATCCGCATGATCATGAACATCATCGTCCCGGACCAAGGCCGGATCCGGCTCTTTGGATCCCAGGGCTCGGGCCGGGACCTGAGCCATCTGATCGGGTACCTGCCGGAGGAGCGCGGACTGTACCGCAAGATGCGGGTGTTCGATCTACTGGTCTTCCTCGCGGAGACGAAGGGTGTACCGCGACGGTCCGCCAAGGAACAGGCCGACCGGTGGATCGGTCGGCTGGGCCTCACGGATTGGGCGTCCAAGCCGGTCAACGACCTCTCGAAGGGAATGCAACAAAAGGTGCAGTTCATGGCGACGATCCTCCACGAGCCGGAATTGCTCATTCTGGATGAGCCATTCTCGGGCTTCGATCCGGTGAACACTCAGCGGATGAAGGACGTCGTGGTGGAGTTGGCGCAACGTGGAGCGACGGTGCTGTTCTCGACGCACATCATGGAGCAGGCGGAGAAGCTGTGTGACTCGGTTTGTATCATCTCGCGTGGCCGAAAGGTGTTGGACGGGCGGGTGTCTGAGATCCGGCGGGAGCACGGGGCGAGGAATGTGATCCTCTCGGTGGATGGCGGAGCGGCAGCCCTGCCGAGTGTCCTCGCGGACCGTAGCCTGGTGACGCGAGCGGATCAGTATCCCCAGTATGCCGAGATCGAATTGGCCCCCGGGGCCGATCCTCAGCGGCTGCTGGAAGCGGTGATGCGGCAGGGGCTCACGGTACGCCGGTTCGAGGTCGGGGAGGCGAGCCTGCACAAGATCTTCGTGGACCTGGTCGGGCCCGACGCCGCCACGGCAAGGGCGGAGGAGGCACTTCCCGATGCGTAAGATCTGGGTGGTGATTCGGCGGGAGTTCGTGGAAAAGGTCCGCAACAAGTGGTTCATCATCTCGACGGTGCTCGGGCCGGTGCTCATGGCCTCCTTCATCGTGGTGCCGATCCTTATGGCCGGTCGCGGTGCGACCGAGCGACACGTGCGCATTGTCGATGCGAGCGGTGGCGACTTTGGGCGGGAGCTGGCAGGGTTGCTGGGCGGCCCGGTTCCGGTGCGGGCGGACGTCGTTGACGTCGACCTCCCGAACATTGAGATCGTTGCGGACTCGCTCACCGCACTGGTCGGCGAGAAGACGCTGGATGGCTATCTGATCGTGACGGATGCCACGGTGAGCGACGGCACGGCAGAGTACCGTGGGTCGAATGTATCGTCACAGGCGGATATGCGGATTCTGCAGCAGGTGCTGTCGGAAGCCGTGCTCACGACTCGCCTGGCGCGGGTCGGAGTGGATCGTTCGGTTGTGGCCGCCGCTCAGATTCCGGTCCGGATGCGCACGGTCAGCATTCGTGGCGGTGAGGTCACCGACTCGTCTGGGGAGGCGGCGTTCATTCTTGCGTATGCAGTGTGGATGCTGCTGTACATCACGATTCTGCTGTATGGCGTGCAGGTGATGGGTGCCGTAGTAGAGGAGAAGACGTCACGCATCATCGAGGTGCTCGTGTCCAGCCTGCGCCCATTCCAGTTGCTCGCGGGGAAGATCGTCGGCGTTGGAGCCGTTGGGTTGTTTCAGCTGTCCATCTGGGGGCTTTCGGCGTGGTGGCTGTACCGACGACGTGCTTTCGTGCTGGAGCTGGTCGGCGCGCCCGTGACCGGAAGTGGGGGGAGTCTTGGCTTCCCGGAGGTGGCGATCGGAACGGTGGCGATCGTGCTGGCGTACTTCCTCCTCGGTTACTTCCTGTACGCCGCGATGTTCGCGGCGGTGGCAGCGATGTCGAACTCTGAGGCAGAGGCGAGACAGGCACAGATACCGGTGGTGATGCTGCTCGTGCTCCCGACGATTCTGATGGTGGGGATCCTGCAGGAGCCGGACGGTACCATGGCGGTCGCACTGTCGTTGATCCCGTTCTGTTCACCGATCGCGATGCCGGTACGGTGGGCGGCAGTGACGGTCCCGCCGGTGGAAATGGCGGCATCCCTCGCGATTCTAGCCGTCACGTTAGTGCTCGTGATCTGGCTTGCGGCCCGGATCTATCGCGTCGGGATCCTGATGTACGGAAAGCGGCCGGGGCCACGCGAGCTGGTGCGCTGGATTCGGGCGTAGCTAGCCGTTCCCGAGGTCCGGACGGCAGCTGAGTGGCTGACTTCTCGGCGTGCCTCCCTTATTATCCCCGCCAATGTGGAGTGACTACGAAGTCATCGTCGTTGGTGGTGGTCATGCCGGTGCCGAGGCGGCGAACGCCGCGGCTCGACTAGGTGCACGCACGCTGCTCGTAACAGCCAGTCTCGAGACGATCGGGCAGATGTCGTGCAACCCGGCGATCGGGGGAATTGCGAAGGGTACGGTGGTGCGAGAGGTGGATGCGCTGGGCGGCGTGATGGGACGCGCCGCGGATCGGGCGACGATCCAGTTTCGCATGCTGAACCGATCGAAGGGGCCTGCCGTCTGGGCCCCCCGCGCCCAGTGTGACCGAGGGCTCTATCGGCGGGCCGTCCGGTCGATTCTCGAGGAACAGCCGGCGCTCCATCTTCTGCAAGGGATGGTCAACGCGCTCGTCGTCGAACACGATCGTGTCGTCGGCGTGCAGCTCGCGGATGGGCGGCAGGTGCGCGGGAAGGCCGTGGTGCTGACCGCGGGGACCTTCCTTCGGGGGAAGATCTTTATCGGCACCCGGACGAAGTTCGATGGTGGCCGGGTGGGCGATCCCGCCGCAGTCGCAATCGCCGAGCAACTCGAGGACATCGGATTCGAGGTCGATCGGTTCAAGACGGGGACTCCGCCGCGCATCGACGGACGCACCGTCGACTATGAGCGTGTGCAGCGGCAGGACGGTGAGGAGGATGGCTACCGGTTCTCGCACTTCGTGTCTGAAGCGCGACCGGAGCAACGGCCATGCTGGGTAACGTGGGCCGGTCCCAAGGTGCGGTCGATCATCGAAGAGCACTTGCATGAGTCAGCGCTGTACGGAGGCGAGATCGGCGGCCGCGGTCCGCGGTACTGTCCCTCGATCGAGGACAAGGTCGTGCGATTCCCCAAGGCGGAGCGGCACCAGGTCTTTCTCGAGCCGGAAGGTCTCGCGACGACGGAGCTGTACGTGAACGGTCTATCCACTTCACTCCCCATTGATGTGCAAGTAGAGTATTTGCAAGCAGTTGATGGGCTTGAGCACGCACGCCTGACGCGACCGGGATACGCGATAGAGTACGACTACTACCCCCCACAGCAACTCGCCCCCTGGTTGGAAGTTAGGCAATTGTCGATGCTCTTTCTCGCGGGGCAGGTGAATGGCACCACCGGCTACGAGGAGGCGGCTGGTCAGGGGATCGTGGCTGGGATCAACGCCGTGCGACGTATGCGGGGGGAGGAGCCGCTGGTGTTGGGAAGGGATGCGGGATACATAGGCGTCTTGGTTGACGATCTCGTGACCCGAGGTGTGGATGAGCCATATCGTCTATTCACATCCCGGGCGGAGTTTCGCTTGCTGCTTCGCCAGGACAATGCTGCGAAGCGCTTGGCGCCACTGGCGCTGAGTCTCGGGCTCCTCACGAAATCCGAGGCCGAAGAAGTGCAACGGCGCGTTGAGGCTGAGGCCATGCTCGTCGACCTGGCGTTGCAATCGCGGCTTGCGCCTGACGAAGTGAACGGACTGCTAGAGGAGGTCGGCGAGCGACCCGTGGCGGCGCCGCAGAGGGTGGCGGATCTCGTGCGACGTCCGCGAGTGCCGCTGCGCGAGGCTCTACTCCAGGCTGTGCCAGCGCTCGACGACGTGCCTACAGATAGCTGGCTTTCCGCCGAGACCGAAATCAAGTACGCCGGGTACCTCGAGCGGGAGCGGGTGGCGGCCGAGAAGCTTGCCGAGTTGGCGGGCTTTCGCCTGCCGGCCGATCTGCCCTACACGGAGCTGGCGAGTCTCAGTACGGAGGCCCGACAGAAGCTCGCGCGCGTCCGGCCAGAATCCCTTGCGCAAGCCGGCAGGATTCCGGGTGTTTCGCCGAGTGATCTGCAGAATCTCGTGATGGAGGTTGTGCGTCGCAGCCGGGCTGCGGCCTGAGCCGAGAGGGCAACCGAGAAGCTCACGGTGTTGCCTCGCTCCAAGGCGGAGCCAGAGGATGCAAGAAGGGCAGCGTGGCCGCGGCGGGCGCTGCCCTGTTTCACGTGAAACAGGATCCTTCTACTCCGGTACCGCCGTTCGGACATCTACACAAGCATCTGGTGTTTCACGTGAAACACCACGGCGGGTGGCGCAGGGTGCGGTTCGCCCATATATTCCGCCGGCGCTGGCTTTCCTTCCGAAGCAGTGTGCCACGCCGCCTTGCTTTTTTGACGCAAACGATTGTTTCATAACAAGTTAGGGTGTATGTCGAACGTCGTTGCAGTTGCCAACCAGAAGGGTGGTGTCGGCAAGACCACGACGGCAGTCAACCTCGCCGCCTCGCTGGCAGCCGCGGAACGCCGAACGCTGCTCATCGATGCGGACCCACAGGGAAATGCCACGTCCGGCTTTGGCGTGGATGCCCGAGGGGGGCTCTCCCTCTACGACGCGCTGATGGATGACGTCACCCTGGCCGATGTCGTGCAGCACGGGGTTGGATTCGGGGCCCTGGACGTTATCCCTGCCACCCAGGATCTGGTCGGCGCCGAGGTGGAGCTGGTTAACTGGCCGGGGCGGGAAGCGGTGATGCGACGGAAGCTCACGGCGCTGCGAGAAGTGTACGAGTTCGTGTTGATCGATTGTCCTCCGTCCCTCGGCCTACTCACCCTGAACATGTTGACCGCAGCCGACTCCATCCTGATCCCCATCCAGTGTGAGTACTACGCGCTGGAGGGGCTCTCGAAGTTGCTCAACACGATTCGGCTCGTGCAGCAGAACTACAACCCGGATCTGGCGATCGAGGGTGTCCTCCTCACGATGTACGACCCCAGGTTGAATCTATCCAAACAGGTGGCGAACGAGGCCAAAGAGTACTTCGGACACCAGGTGTTCCGAACGGTGATCCCACGCAACGTGCGACTGGCCGAGGCACCGAGCTTTGGGAAACCGATCCTGTTCTACGACGTGCAATCGGCGGGGGCAAAGAGCTACCTCGCACTGGGACAGGAGTTGACTCACCGCATCGCGAACGGTGAGCGGAGTACCATCCCTGGCGGTGGGGATGTGGCAACGCGCGAGGTGGTCGCGTGACCGCGCCAGGATCGGCGGGCCGGCGTCGGCTTGGGAGGGGGCTGGAGGCGCTACTGGGCCCCCAGACGGTGGCCCAGGCGCAGGCCGAGGGTTCGCTCTCCGAGCTGCCGGTGAGTGCGCTCAGGCCGAATCCCTACCAGCCGCGGCAGGCGTTCGACGAGTCTGCTCTCGGCGAGCTGGCAGCATCGATGGAGTCCTCCGGGCTGCTGCAACCCGTCGCCGTCCGATCCTCGGAGAACGGCACCTACGAGCTGATTGCCGGCGAACGTCGCTGGCGGGCGGCGCAGATGCTTGGGTGGGAACGGATCCCCGCCGTGGTTCGGGAGGTGGACGATCGCACCCTGCTCACGCTGGCGCTCGTCGAGAACCTGCAGCGCGACGCCCTGTCGCCCATCGATGAGGCGCGGGGGTATCAGCGGCTGATCGCCGAATTCAATGTCTCCCAATCAGGGGTCGGCGACTTGGTCGGGCGCGATCGTTCCACTGTGGCCAACGTCCTCCGGCTGCTCAAGCTGCCCGATTCGGTGCAGGAAATGGTGCATGTCGGACGGTTGTCGACAGGGCACGCGCGCAGTCTCCTGGGCTTGGCCGACTCCGATCGTATCGTGCACCTCGCGCGCAGGACGGTCGAACAGGAACTCTCCGTGCGCGAGGTGGAAGAGCTGGTACGCGGGGGCCGGTCGAAGAAGCCCGGTGTGCGCCGCCGAGGAGCGAAACCTCGGGACGCAGAGGTGCGGCGCGTCGAGGAGGCGCTGCGGGAGCGCCTCAAGACTGATGTGCGGGTTACGACCCGGGGGAAATCGAGCGGGCGTCTGATCATCCATTTCTACTCACACGATGATCTCGCTCGGGTCCTCGAGCTCATCCTCGGCCGTCCGTACGAAGGATGAGCGAGCGCAAGCGCAACGTCACCGTGATGGTGCACCGCGACGGCGACCTCTCGTCGCGCTCCGTGCGGGCTCCTCTCTGGCTGTTTCGAACGGTTGTGATCACTGGGGCGGTTGTGGCCGTGCTCGTCGTCCTCGGGGCTATCCTCTACGCTCCCATCATCCGCACGGCGGCACGCGTTCCGGGGCTCGAACGCGAGGTCGATCGGCTCGAGCGTGAGAATGCAAAGGTCGTCGAGTTGGCGCGGACGCTCGAGGTGCTCGAGGGCCGATACGAACAACTGCGCACGATGCTCGGCGGGGATGTCGTCCCGGCCCGTGCACGAACCTCCTCGCCGCTGCCCGTCGCCTGGCCCATCGTGGCCCGTCGACCCGGCGAACCTGATCTGTACGGGACGGAGCTTTCGGTTCCGCGACACTGGCCCGTCGACGGCCGAGGTGTCATTACGCGCGGACTCTCGGGCGGTGAGGGGGGAGCGGAGGCGCACGGCGGCCTCGACATCGCCATTCCAGTTGGCACCCCGATCCGCGCGAGCGGCGGTGGGGTCGTGGCGAGCGCCGGCCCGGATCCCGAGTACGGGCTCTTCGTGCGCTTGACACATCCCGACGGTTTCGAGAGCATGTACGGCCATGCCTCTCGGCTGCTGGTCGCAACCGGAGATTCTGTCTTGGCCGGTGAGGTGATTGCATTGTCAGGGTCCACGGGCCGTTCGACGGCGCCGCATCTTCACTTCGAGATCCGGCGCGACGGCCGCCTGCTGGATCCCCGATCTCTCGTGCAGGAGGGTAGCTGACATGGCGGTGTTCTCGTCCACAGGGGACCGAGGAACTGAAGCTCCCCGGGGGGGGAGCGGCGAAGGTGCCCTTTCCATCATCGCCCAGGGCATGCGGGCCGTGGGTGAACTGATCACCGACGGCGTCGTCAAGGTCGAGGGCACGGTCGAAGGCACGATCCGAGCGCAGCGCGAAGTGCTCGTTGCCAAGGGTGGCAATGTCGAGGGCGATATACACTCCCGCGAGGCGGTGATCGGTGGTGGGGTGAGCGGGTCGATCTTTGCCGAAGAGCGCGTCGAGGTGCAGCAAGGCTCGACAGTCAAGGGTGATATCTCCACCAAGAAGCTGATCATTCAGGAGGGTGGCGAAGTGAATGGTCAGATTCGGATGGGTGAGCTGGGCGCCGCAACGAGTACCGCCGCTCCGGTCTCCGGGCAGGCTGCGGGCGCTTCCTGACAACAGGCCTTCCCAGTCGATGAGCCCCTCCTTACGCGAGGTTGCTGCGTATCTGGATGCCTATCTGCACGTTGCCGACGTGGAGGACGACGCTCGCGCCCTGAACGGACTGCAGGTGGAGAACGATGGCACGGTGACACACATAGCCGTTGCGGTCGATGCCTGCCAGGCCACGATCGATGGCGCGGTTGCACTCGGCGCCGACCTGCTCCTGGTGCACCACGGGCTCTTCTGGGGTGGTCTCGAACCGCTGACGGGTCGGCATGGCAAGCGCGTCAGGGCGCTCATTCGCCACAACATCGCGCTGTATGCGGCACACGTCCCGCTCGATCTCCATCCAGATGTGGGCAACAACGTGGTCCTCGCCCGGGCGCTCGGTCTCGCGGAACTCGAGTTCTTTGGCGACCTCAAGGGTCAGCGCATCGGCGTTCGAGGAACGCTCTCCACTACACGTGCCGCGTTCCTCGCTACGCTCGGTGACACGCTCGGGGTCGCTCCATTTGTGATCGAGGCGGGGCCGAGCGAGATCACGTGCGTGGGGATCATCACGGGCGGCGGTGGGTCGATGATCCATGATGCGCTCGACGCGGGGGTCGATACGTTTGTCACAGGTGAAGGTGCCCACCACACGTATTTCGACGCCGAGGAATCGGGCATCAACGTGGTCTACGCCGGCCACTACGCGACCGAGACAGTCGGCGTGAAGGCGCTCGCCAAGCATCTCGAACAGAGGTTCGATCTGACGTGGGAGTTCCTCGACCATCCGACAGGGCTGTGAGCAGAACCGCAGCCCGCCCGCCGCTGCGGGCGCTTGCGGTTCTCCTGCTTGCCATCGTAGCCTGTACGGCACGGGGCCCCGCTGTCCCCGATGAGCTCCCTCCCGAAACGGCTGATACGATCGCGCCACCATCCGAGGCGTTACCCGACACCGTCGTTGACTCGCTGCTGCGGGAACTCGCGGAGCTCCGAGACAAGCTGAACGCACCGCCGCCTATCCCGGATACGGTGACCGTGCTGGTACGTGACGTCCGTGTCTGCGCTGGCGGGGACGTGATGCTTGGCAACAACCTCGACACCTTGTGGGCAGCGCGAGCGAGTGCCCGGTTGGGGCGGCGCATCGTGCCGTTGCCCGATCCGGAGCAGTTGCTGGCACCGCTTCGTCCGCTGGTGTCGGACGCGGATATCCTGTTGTTGAACATCGAGGGAGCGATCGGGGACGGCCCCGCACCGTCCAAGTGTCGGCCCGGATCGACGTCCTGCTACGCCTTTCGCCAGCCCGTGGACGCCGCCACCGCGCTCGCCCGCCTTCTCCGGCACGGCGTCGTGGTGGGCAATGTCGCCAATAACCACGCGATGGATGCCGGAGCGGTGGGTTTCCAGGGCACGCTACGCAATCTCGGACTCGCCGGCGTTCATGGAACGGGCGCCGATACCCTGGCAACGGTGGTCGAAACGGCGCACGGAGACACAGTGGCGTTTCTCGGATTCAGCACGGCGCAGGCCGGGCCCGATCCGCGGGATCTCGACGGCGTACGCCGACATGTGTCGCGCGCCGCGGCACAGCACGCCCGGCTGGTGGTTACGATGCACATGGGTGCCGAAGGTCGCGACGCCCAGCGTACCCCCGACAGCCTCGAGTACTACGTGGGTGAGAACAGGGGCAACGCCGTCAGGTTCGCTCGCTCCGCGGTCGATGCAGGAGCGTCGGTCGTCATTGGCCACGGACCGCACGTGATGCGGGCTGCGGAGTGGTATCGTGGTGCGCTCATCCTCTATTCGCTGGGCAACCTGCTGACCTACGGCACGTTCAATCTCAGCGAGCCCATGAATCGAGGGGCCATCGCCTGCGTGTCCCTCGACGCCGAGGGCCGCGTAACCGCAGCACGACTCCGCCCCACGCGGCAGGTCGCACCCGGGGTCGTCGCTCCCGATCCGACGGGGCGTGCCGGGGCGCTGATCGACTCGCTCAGCCAGCTGGACTTTCCGCGGAGCATGTCCGACCAGTTTCCGGAGGTGGTGCTCACTCCGCCTGCCGCAGTGAGGCCCGACGACCGCTAGTCGCCCGAGCCTGGCGTTGGTTGCGCGGCG
Organism: Gemmatimonadota bacterium; assembly: GCA_039584325.1. GTDB lineage: Bacteria > Gemmatimonadota > Gemmatimonadetes > Gemmatimonadales > GWC2-71-9 > JAOTVV01. The sequence continues at coordinate 86,583 of JBDGYA010000002.1, read as the reverse complement.
GCAGCATTCCGTCTCATACCCTCCGGGCCGGGCCTGGTGAGCGGCGTATGACCGAACTGCCGGTGAAACTCGTCTGCATCCATGGCGGTGAGCTGTGCGAGGTCGAGCCATTCCATCGCGGCGTCCTGCTCCAGTACCGGATCCTTGACGGGCGCGGCGAACTTCTGGTTCCACGGGCAGACGTCCTGGCAGACGTCGCAGCCGAAGACCCATGAATCGAGCGTGGTCGACCGGCTCTCGTCGAACGGGCCGCGGTGCTCGATTGTCAGGTAGGAGATGCAGCGGCGGCTGTCGAGCACCCGCGCGGCCGGGAATGCATTGGTGGGACAGGCATCCAGACACCGGCGGCAGCTGCCGCACCGGTCGGCCTCGAACGGTGCATCCGGCGCGACGTCGAGGTCGGTGAGGACTGCTGCGAGGAAGAAGAACGATCCTCGCTCGGGAGTGAGGAGCATCGTGTTCTTTCCGATCCACCCGAGCCCTGCCCGCTGAGCTAGTTCGCGCTCGGGGACCGGACCGGCATCGACGTACGCGCGCGCGATCGTGGTCGCCGAGCCCAGTGATCGGATGTAGCATGCCAGTGCGTCGAGCGGGGACCGGAGTGTGTCGTGGTAGTCGCGGCCCCTCGCATACTTGGCGAGGTGGCCTGCGCCGCCGGGCGGTGCGACGTCCGGCCGGTAGTAGTCCCGGCGGACCAGGACGGCTCGGGTCGTGCCCGGCAAGATGGTCGCAGGTGCCAGCCGCCGCGATGCTTGGCGGTGCATGTAGATCATGGTGCCCGCGAAGCCCAGCTCCAGCCACTGTCGGAGCGCGTCGGCGTGCGGTGTTGGTCTCAGATCACAGATGCCCGCATCGCCGAAGCCCAAGTCGTGGGCGCGCAGCTTGACCAGATGTGCGCGCCGCTCCGGTGTCACAGCCGCATGACCTCCCGACGCCACCGGGCGAAGCGGATCACGTCTTCCAGGGGAGGGACGGCGTCCTCGTGGCCGTAGGCCGTGTACATGCGCCAGCGCAGGTACGCTCGTGGGGGGACCGGAAGGAACGGGAGGTGCCGGTACCAGTGGCGTGCCCGAAAGGCCCAAGCCGTCCGCAGGAGGTCGATCGCGAGTCGTGGATTCACAATTGCACGGATCGCGAGCGTGGCCAACAGCCGCCGCCACCTCGCGCGTCGTTCGGGCCCGGAGGAGGACATGTGTTCGTTCACGTCGTCTCGCTTGCAGGCGCCGCACTCATCCTCGGCGCGTAGGTCGGACTGCGATGTCGACTGTGTTCGAGCCGCGGTCTGTGATACCCGTAGACGATCCTCGCCGGGGCACTCCTGCTCACGATAGTCGCCATCATCGACCGTCAGATCGGGTTCGTGGTTCTGGAGGCCGCATGGGCGACTGGCAGCCGTTGGTCGATTGCCGGTGTGTGGGCGGACACACCCGTCGTGACCAGCGCCTGACCGCTCCCGAACATACTTGTATATTGGCTCGCATGTCAGTTGCAAGGACCGAAGCCACGCGCCCGCTCGCCGGGTACCGCGCCGAGTTTCCCATCTTCGAACGGCAGACCTATCTCAACACCTGCTCGTTGGGCCCGTTGTCCCGTCGTTCCCGGCGGTTGGTCGAGACGTTCATGGATGAGTGGGACGCCCGCGGCGCCGCTGCGTGGTACGACGTCTGGTGGGAGCGTCTGGATCAGCTGCGGAGCAGCTACGCATCCGTCATCGGTGCGGCACGGCACGAGATTGCCCTGCACGCGTCGATCTCCACGGCGACGGCCGTCCTGGCCGGGGTGCTGCACTACACCCGTCGCCCGAAGGTCGTCACGACCTCTCTCGACTTTCCGACCGTGGCGTACCAGTGGCTCGCCCGCGACGCGCATGGCGTCGAGGTGGAGATTGTCGAGAGCACGGACGATGTGACGATCCCGCTCGATCGCCTGGTGGATGCGATCGACGAACGTACGGCGCTCGTCGCGACATCGCACGTGTATTTCACGACGGGGGCGATCCAGGACATCCGCACGCTCGCCCGTGTCGCGCACGACCGCGGCGCGTACTGCTACGTCGATGCCTACCAGAGCGTGGGGCAGATCCCCGTCGACGTTCACGAAACCGGCGTGGATTTCCTCTCTGCCGGTGGGCTCAAGTGGCTTCTGGGAGGGCCGGGCATCGTCTTCCTCTATATTCGCGACGATCTGATCCGTCGATTCCATCCGTCGGTTACGGGCTGGTTTGCGCACGCTAGGCAGTTCGACTTCGATCCGAGGGCTTTGCAGTTGCACGACGACGCCCGACGGTTCGAGCAGGGAACTCCAGCGCTCGCCGCAGTGTTTGCGCAGCTCGGCGGCCTCGACATCGTGCTCGAGATCGGCGTGGACGAGATCCGAACGGTGACGCAGATGCTGACCGAGGATCTCATCGCACGGGCACATGCTGCGGACTACCAACCGCGGGTGGCGACGGATCCGGCGCAACGGTCCGCCATCGTCACGCTACCGCATGCCGACCCGCATGCTGCAGTACGGCGCCTCGCCGATGCGCGGATCGTTGCCGACGCCCGTCCGGGCCATGTCCGCCTCTCACCCTTCTTCTACAATCTCGTGGATGACAATGTCGCAGCCATCGACACCCTCGCAGGAAGATGATCGGGGCGCCCGGCACTCCGGGTCACGCCCGACCGCCGATGAGCGGCTCTTCGCATCACCGCGAATCGGGCCACGGGCATTCACACAGACTGATCCATGGCGCGTGCTGCGAATTATGGGGGAGTTCGTCGCCGGGTTCGATGAGCTCGCCGACGTCGGTGAGGCGGTCACGGTCTTCGGCTCCGCGCGCCTCAGTCCTGCGGACCCGGTGTACGAGACGGCCGTCCATACCGCGCGCCGGCTCGGAGAGGAAGGCTTCACCATCATAACCGGGGCCGGCGCGGGCATCATGGAAGCTGCCAACAAGGGGGCGCGGGAAGCCAGCGCGCTGTCCATTGGACTGAACATCGAGCTACCGATGGAGCAGCACGCCAACCCGTATCTCGACCGCACCATCGATTTCCGGTATTTCTTCGTGCGCAAGACGATGCTCGTGAAGTACTCCGAGGCCTTCATCGTCTTTCCCGGCGGGTTCGGAACGCTTGACGAACTGTTCGAGGCGCTGACGCTGATCCAGACGGGCAAGGTCCAGAACATGCCCATCGTGCTGTTCGGGTCGGAGTACTGGGCAGGACTCGTGGAGTGGCTCCGGCGCCGCCTCCTCGCCGAGGGTAAGATCTCACTGGAGGATCTGGACATCTTCGACGTCGTGGACGATCCGGAAGAGATCGTGAATATCGTAGTGGCGTCCCGAACGAAGCGCCTGGAGACCCTCATTCCGTAACGTCGGGTACGACATGGACAAAGAGACGAAGGCACGCAAGCGAAACCTGCTCGGCGGGACCGTGATCAGCCCGCACCGCATCACCGGCAGCGAGACCGTCGCGGAACTCATCGACGACGCCTTTCTCGCCTACAACGCGGGACGACTCCGAGAGGCGACGCGATTGTTTTCCGAGCGGATGCTTGAGGAAAACGTCACCGTCGGCATGAGTCTGACCGGGGCCCTGACGCCCGCCGGCCTGGGGATGTCGAGCATGATCCCGTTGATTGAGGCGGGCTTCGTCGACTGGATCGTCTCCACCGGTGCGAACCTGTATCACGACACGCACTTTGCGCTCGGCTTCTCGATGCACCGAGGAACCCCGCACGTCGACGATGTAGAGTTGCGAGAGCAGGGTGTCGTGCGCATCTACGACATCTTCTTCGACTACAGCGTGTTGCTGCACACCGACGAGTTCATCCGGCGGGTCTCGATGCAGGAAGAGTTCCAGAAGCCGATGAGCTCGGCCGAGTACCACTATCGCCTTGGTAGGTACGTGCGCGAGCGCGAAGAGGCGCTCGGCTTATCCCATAAGTCGCTGCTGACGACGGCCTACGAGCACGCGGTACCGATCTACACGTCGTCACCCGGCGACTCGTCGATTGGCATGAACGTCGCGGAGCTAGCGCTCGAAGGCGGTGCCCTGCGGTACGATGTGTCGGCGGATGTGAACGAGACAGCCGCCTTAGTGCTCGACGCCAAGCGCAATGGGGGGCGGAGCGCCGTACTCATCATCGGCGGTGGCAGTCCGAAGAATTTCATCCTGCAGACAGAGCCGCAGATCCAGGAAGTGCTGGGGATCGAGGAGCGGGGGCACGACTACTTCCTGCAGATCACCGATGCGCGGCCGGATACCGGCGGGCTATCCGGGGCCACACCGGACGAGGCCGTGAGCTGGGGGAAGGTCGATCCCGATCAGTTGCCCGACACCGTCGTCTGCTACCTCGACACCACGATCGGCCTGCCGCTCCTGACCGCCTACGCGCTGAACAAGCGAGAGCCCCGTTTGCACAAGCGGTTGTACGAACGTCGAGCCGAGATGCTCGAGCGGCTGACCGCGGCGTATCACGAAGCAAAGGATTTCCGAAATGCACGCCTGGAAGGGTGGGCACTTCCCGACGTCGACGGTACGGAAGCTTAGGGCTGCGTGTCGGTCAATTCCTCGCGGAAGGCCACACTGCGGTCGACCTCGTAACGGTATGCGGCGATCTCGGCCAACTGACGCTGGTGATCCCACCCCATTTCCCCCGCTGCGAAGTGCGCGATTTGTTCGATGGTGTCCGACACCTGCTGCGGAGCCACGTAGAACAGGTGCGTACGGCGAATCAGCAGATCCGTAAGCGTCAGCGCCATCTCTCGGCGCATTGAATGGAGCAACTCCGCCCATATCGTCGTATGACCCGCAATGACCGGTTCAGCGAGGCGGCGGTCGGATTGCGCGAGCCGGGCCACCGCAGGTGCCTCGCCCCCGAACGTGTGCCCGAGGTGCGCCGCGATTCCCCGATCGAATCCCTCGATGACGAGTGACTCGATCACGACGTCGAGATCGCGGGCCTCGCCACCCGGCAGGGGCTCGCGATCGGTGGGAGCGCGCCGAGGGACGGGACGTCCGTCGCGCTCGTGCAGCACCTGTCCGACGCGGTCGACGACCTCGGCTGCCATGGACCGGTACGTGGTTAGCTTGCCGCCGACGATCGAGAGGAGGCCGTTGTCACTCTCGACAACGAGGTGCTCGCGGGAGACTGCCGTCGGATCTTCCCTGTCCAACTGCCGGACGAGCGGCCGTACCCCTGCCCACGTCGCGAGCACATCCTCGGGTGTGAGGCGCGCTTCAGGAAACAGGGCGTTGACAGACCGGAGCACATACACGACATCATCGGCCGTGGCGCGGACCGTCTCCGGCGGATTGTCGAGCTCGGTCTCGGTCGTTCCGATGTAGCTCAGGGTACCCCACGGCACGACGAACATCACCCGACCGTCAATGGGCGATGTGAACGTGATGGCTTCATGGTTCCCAAGACGCTGCCGCGGGATGACGATGTGCGTACCCTTGGTGCGGTGGAGTAAGGCCCGGCCGTCCGGTTCCCGAATGTCGTCTGACCACGGGCCGGCGGCATTCACTACGACGAGCGCGCGGGCGAGCAGGGATTCCCCGGACACGAGGTCGGTGATGCGTGCGCCCCCGACCCCACCGCCGGCGCTGTCGAGGTGGTCGACCTTGGCGTAGTTGGCCACGAGGGCCCCGTAGCGATGGGCATCCCGCACATTGGCGAGGGCCAAGCGAGCATCGTCGCATTGGGCATCGTGGTAGCGAGCCCCAGCTTGGAGATCCTGTGCCCGCAGTCCCGGCTCGGCCTGAAGGAGTGCCCGCTTGCTCAGCATCCGATGGACGCGCACATTCCTGAAGAGGGCTAGAAGGTCGTACAGCCAGAGTCCGGCCTCCAGTCTCCAGGCGGACACTCGAGCGCCCTTGTGGATGGGGAAGAGAAACGACCGCGGCCAGACGAGATGCGGGGCGATCTTGAGCAGAATCCGACGTTCCCGGCAGGCCTCGAACACGAGGCGCAAGTGACCGTGCTCGAGATAGCGCAGGCCGCCGTGTACGAGCCTCGAGCTACGGGAGCTAGTGCCCGACCCGAAGTCACCCATGTCGACGAGGACCGTACGGATTCCGCGCATCGCAGCGTCGCGGGCGATCCCAGCCCCCGTGACACCGCCGCCGATCACCAGCAACTCGACAGGCTCGGCGGCCAGTGTCTGCAGGGTTGCCGAGCGCGTCTGATGCGAAAAAGGAGCGTCCATTAGGTGTCAGCGTCCAGCGGTCGGGTCATTCCCAGCACGTGGTTTCAGTGGCACGCGTCCCTGATCCGTACGGGGTCGCGCGTGTTGGATCTTGCCTGCGGCCAGGGATGCCACGCCATCGCCGCCGCCAAGCACGGGGCAACGGTGACGGCGGTTGACCGCGACGCCGATCTCCTGCGCGAGGCCGAGGCCGCCGCGAAGAAGGCCAACGTGAGCGTGGAGTGGGTACAGGCTGACCTCACCCGTGATCCCCTGCCCCCCGGCCAGTTCGACGTGGTCATGGTCTTCAACTACCTCGACCGCAACCGCATGCCGCTGTTCCTCGAGGCCGTGAAACCCGGTGGGTACTTCGAGGCTGAAACGTTCCTGGAACGTCAGCGTGAGTTGGGTTGGGGTCCGACGGCGGATGAGCACCTCCTCAAGACTGGTGAGCTCTGGTCACTCGTTGGACGGTACGAGATCGTGTTGGCGCGCGAGGTGCTGGAAATCCTCGACGGCCGAACACGCGCCGTAGCGAGCATTCTCGCGCGCCGCCCACTCCAATGATGGTTCCCCCGGGCTGTATGCCACAAGAGTACCGGTAGCAACCCTCTTGGCGCCAAACTAGCTTTCGCAACCATGCAGTCCGCCAACGGACGCCGTGTTGCGGTGGTCGCAGGATGCCGATCGCCCTTCTGCAGGGCCGGGACCGCGCTCAAAGACGTGTCGGCCGTGCTCTTGGCTCGGCAGACGGTCCTCGAGCTGTTGCATCGAGCCGGCCTCCAGGGCAGCGAGGTCGACGAGATCTACTTCGGACAGGTCGTGCCGAGCCCGTTGGTGCCAAATCTCGCCCGTGAGGTCTCGCTGCTGCCGCAGTTTCCCGCCTCTATTCCGGCAGCGGCTGTGAACCGAGCCTGCGCGTCGGCCAACAGCGCCATCGTGCTGGGGCACGACCAGATTGCACTGGGACACGCCGACGTCGTCATCGCCGGCGGCGCCGAAAGCCTGTCGGACATCCCGGTGCTGCACTCGCGGCGCTTCGCCGACGTGCTGATCGGGCTGAGCAAGGCAGAGAGTAACGCGGCAAAGCTGCGAGTGTTGGCGTCGTTCCGACCGCGCGACCTCATCCCCGTTTCCCCAGCAATTGCCGAGCCGTCCACCGGAGAGACCATGGGGCAGGCCGCCGAGAAGATGGCCAAGTTGAATGGCATCGGCCGCCAGGCGCAGGACGAGTTCGCCATGCGCAGCCACCTGCTCGCGGCAGCAGGCTTCGCAGACGGCCGGCTCAAGCAGGAAATCGCGCCCTTCTTCGTCGATGGAACCGACGAACCCGTCACGCGGGACAATGGTGTGCGCCCCGACGCGAACCTCGAGGACATGGGCAAGTTGCGGCCGGTCTTCGATCGGAGGCATGGATCGGTGACCGCGGGGAACGCGTCGCCCCTCACTGATGGTGCTGCTGCGGTGCTCCTGATGGCGGAGGAGACCGTCGAGGCCCTGGGGTACGAGCCGCTCGCCTTCATCCGCTCGTATGCGGTGGCGGCGCTCGATCCGGCAGACCAGCTCCTCATGGGCCCTGCCTATGCGGTGCCGAAGGCGTTGGATCGGGCAGGCCTCGTCTGGGGTGACCTGGGGTTGGTCGAGATGCATGAGGCATTCGCCGCGCAGGTGCTCTCGAACATCCAGGCGTTCGAGTCCCGGCAATGGGCGGAACAGCACGTCGGACGCTCGGAACCGATTGGCGAGGTGAACTGGGATACGCTCAACGTGATGGGCGGATCCATCGCGCTCGGGCATCCCTTTGGGGCGACCGGTGCGCGTATCACACTGACGCTGGCCAACGAGTTGCGCCGCAAGGCGGTGCAGTTTGGGCTGATCTCTGTCTGCGCCCAGGGCGGCATGGGGTTCGCCATGGTTCTGGAGGCGGCGTGACCGCTCCGTCCCTGACCGTCCGCGTGGAACGCGGGATCGGGTGGATGGAGCTGGATGTGCCCGGTGAGTCGGTCAATACGATCTCGCCCGCGGTACGCGACGAGCTGGATGCTGCCATTGCCCAGCTGGGGCGCGAGGATGACGTGCGTGTGCTGGTCCTCATCTCGCGAAAGCCTGATTCCTTCATCGCAGGGGCAGACATCAAGTCCCTCGCTGCCCTCCGGACCCGGGACGAGGCACATCAGCTCGTGCGGGCTGGTCAGGACGCGATCAACCATCTGGAGCGGATGGGGAAGCCTGTCGTCGTGGCGATCCACGGCGCGTGTCTGGGGGGAGGGTTGGAACTGGCCCTCGCGTGCACGTACCGCATCGCCACCGATGACCCCGACACCAAGCTCGGGCTGCCGGAGGTGCAGATCGGCATTCTGCCAGCGGCAGGCGGATGTCAGCGACTGCCCCGGCTGATCGGTGTTCAGCGGGCGCTCGACCTGATCCTCACCGGCAAGACCGTGCCAGCGACCCGGGCCTATCGCCTCGGGATCGTGGATGAGGTAGTCCACCCATCCATTCTCGATCGTGTTGCGGAGGAGGCGGCCGTGAAGCTCGCAGGCGGCTGGCGCCCGAAGCGCCGCCGTCTCTCGCTCAAGACGCTCGCCACGGATCACAATCCCCTTGGGCGGAAAGTGGTCGTCGGCACGGCCCGAAGCCAGGTCGAAAAGAAGACGGGCGGGCACTATCCCGCCCCGCTCGCGGCCCTTCAGGCCGTGGAGCATGGTCTGACCCACGGTGTGGAAGCCGGGCTCGATATTGAGGCGACGCTCTTCGCAGAGCTCGCGGTGGGCGGCGTGTCCCGCAATCTCCTCCGCATCTTCTTTGCCACCACCGCGCTCAAGAAGGCATCGGGCGTGGACGGCGACGCACCAGCACCCAAACCGATCGCGAACCTAGGCGTGATCGGCGCGGGATTCATGGGTGCCGCCATCGGCGGAGTGGCAGCGCTGAAGACCGGGGTCGATGTGCGCTTCCGGGATCGCGATCTTGTCAGCGTCGGCCGCGGGCTCGCCGCCGCCCGCGAGCTGCTCGAGGGACAGCGTGATCGTCGGCGCATAGACGAGTATGAGTTCCGGCGGCTCCGGGCCCTGCTCTCCGGTACGGACGGGTGGGACGGGTATGGCCGCGCCGACGCGGTGGTCGAGGCCGTCTTCGAGGACCTCGAGCTGAAGCAGCGGATCTTCCGCGACCTCGAGACCCACGTGCGCGATGACTGCCTGCTTGCCTCGAACACCAGCACCATCCCAATTGCCAGGATCGGCGAAGCTGTTGAGCGACCGGAGCGGCTGTTGGGTATGCACTTCTTCTCCCCCGTGGAGAAGATGCCGCTCCTCGAAGTGATCGTCACCGAGCGGACGGCCCCCTGGGCAACGACGAGCGCGGTTGCCTTCGCTAGGAGACTAGGCAAGACCGTCATCGTCGTGCGCGACCGGCCGGGGTTCTGGGTGAACCGGATCCTGGCCCCGTATCTGAACGAGGCCAGCCAGCTGCTGGTGGATGGGGTGTCGGCGGAGACGATCGACCGGGAGGCCACCCGCTTCGGCTTCCCGGTAGGTCCGGTGACACTGCTCGACGAAGTCGGCCTCGATGTCGCCGAAAAGTCCGCACGGCTGCTGCACGAGGCCTTCGGTGATCGGTTGCAGCCACCCGAGGTTCTTGCCAGCATGATCGAGGACGGCCGGCTCGGCCGGAAGAGTGGCAAAGGATTCTATCAGTACGAGGGTGGTGAGCGTCGGGATATCGACCAGACGGCATATGAGATCATCGGCGCCGCCACGGACGCGGCGATCCCCAAGGAAGACGTTCAGGCGAGGCTCGTGTTCGCCATGCTCAACGAGGCAGTGCTCGCGCTCGATGAGGGCGTCGTGCGATGCGCTCGGGACGGGGATATCGGGGCGGTATTCGGGATTGGCTTTCCAGCGTTCCGTGGCGGGCCGCTGCGCTACCTCGACGAGCTTGCCCTGCCCGATGCCGTCTCCGTGCTGGAGGATCTGGCACGGAAGTACGGCGCTCGCTTCACGCCAGCGCCCCGACTGGCGGCTATGGCGAGTGCCGGCGATATCTTCCACCCTTCAGGTTGATTCACGACGGCATCTCCCATGCTTCGACACACGTTTCTCTGGCTCAGTGAGCACTCTGGAGTCTTCGACTTCATTCGGAAGAACCGGCTCGCCCGCCGCGTCGCCGCACGCTTCGTGGCCGGCGAGACGCTGGACAGTGCCATCGAAGCGAGCCGACCCCTGAACGCGCGTGGTATCACGGTGAGCCTTGACCTCCTGGGAGAGAGTGTGTCCTCAGCCGAGGAGACGAGTACCGCCCGCGACGAGGTATTACGCACGATCGAAGGGATTGCCTCCTCGGGCATCGATGGAAACGTCTCGGTCAAGCTCACCCAGCTCGGACTCGATATCGATAGGGAGCTATGTGCCGAGAACATGCATACCATCCTGACCGTGGCGAAGGAGCTGGACGTCTTCGTGCGGATGGACATGGAGAGCTCCGAGCACACCGAGCGCACGCTGAGACTGTTCTACGACGACCTGAATCCCACGTTCGGTAACCTGACCGGCGTCGTCATTCAGAGTTACCTCCGTCGCTCCCAGGGCGACGTCGAGGAGTTGGTTCAGCGCGGCGCACGGGTGCGCTTGTGCAAGGGAGCGTACGCCGAGCCTCCCGAGGTGGCCTTTCAGGAGCGCGAGGAAGTGAGCGGATCGTTTGCGACGCTCATGAAGCTCCTGCTGGAGAAGGGGCACTATCCCGCGATCGCCAGCCACGACGAAGCGCTGATCGACCAAACGGTGGCCTTCGCGACGGAACACGATATCTCACCGGATCGGTTCGAGTTCCAGATGCTGTACGGCGTGCGCCGTGATCTGCAGGGCTCGCTCAAGGCGCGTGGATACAACATGCGGATCTACGTGCCGTTCGGAACCCACTGGTACCCCTACCTCATGCGCCGGCTCGCCGAGCGTCCGGCGAATCTGACGTTCATGGCTGTCTCGCTGGCCAAGGAAACGTTCGGCCGCCGGTGACCGACGACAGCACGCTCGGCGGATACGAGGCCGCGCACGACCGGCCGCCGGCCTTCGAAGGCTCCGATGGCCGTGCGTACTCGGCGGCTGTCTACGTTGACGACATTCCGGATGCAGACGGCCGCTATGGGGGCGCGGTGCTGTTCGTGCGCTGGTCGCCCCAGGGCGATCGTGCCGATGGGCACGTCGAGACGCCCTATCTCGTGTTTGGTGCAACGGCGGAAGAGGCGGGTGCACATGTGCGCGCCCTGACCCTCCTCGAAGTGAAGCGGCAACTCGACGTGGCCATTGCCACGCAAGGGGAGGCCTCGCACTGGTAGTGGACCGGCACGGCGTCGTGCTCGCCAAGACCGGCGGGCGATATCGGGTGGCGATCGACGGTGAAACGGTCGAAGGCTCGCTACGCGGCCGACTCAAGCGTGGACGGGAGTCGGTCTTGGTGGGTGACTGCGTCACTGTGCACACCCATGCTGACGGAGCAGTCACCATCGAAGATGTGCACGAACGGCGCTCGCTGCTGAGGCGCCGCACCCCGGGCCGGGTACACGGGGTGCGTGTCGTTGCGGCGAATGTGGACCAGGTCGTCGTCGTAGGCGCCACACGGGAGCCTCCGTGGTCGGCCCATCTGATGGACCGATTCATGGCGGTGGCCGCAGCGAATGCCCTTCCTGTCGAGCTCGTGATCAACAAGTGCGATCTGCTCGACGATCCGGAGCCACTGGGCCGGCCATATGCACGAGCTGGGTACGACGTGTTGTACAGCAGTGTGCCTGATAGCATGGGGCTCGACGCACTGCGCAGGTGCCTGGTGGGTCAGACATCATTGTTCACCGGCCCGACCGGCGTTGGGAAGTCGAGTCTCCTGAATGCGCTGCAGCCGGGGTTACGCCTGCGGACGGGGGCGGTGAGCGCGCGGTCCTTCAGCGGCCGACACACGACCGTCTCGGCTGAGATGTACCCGTTTGCGGACGGCGGATTCGTGGTCGATACCCCCGGGCTTCGGGACATAGGATTGTGGGGCCTGGAGCGATCGGAGGTTGAGGCGGCGTTTCCCGAGTTCACTCCGTTCGGTGACCAGTGCCGCTTCGATGACTGTCACCACCTGCAGGAACCGGGCTGTGCGGTCGTGGAAGCTGCGGAGCGGGGGGACATTGCGGACTCGCGGCTGGATTCGTACCGGCGGATGCTGCTGGAGGCGCAAGCGGCGGCGCGACCCTGGACCGGTGGGAGGAGCCGATGAGAGAGACACCGCGGGCCAAGCTCGGTGGGCTTCCGCGTGACTGAGATGCCACCCCTCGTCAGCACGTTTCACCCGGTTCGCTACGGAGACATGGGGGCGCTGTCGGCGCGGATCGCCCCACCCTATGACGTGATCTCGCCGGCGCACTGGGAGCGACTCGCGGCATCGGATCCGTGCAATGTCGTGCGCTACATCCTGCCCCAGGGAATGGGGGAGCGCTATGCCCAGGCGAGAGTGTTGCTCGATACGTGGTGTGAGCAGAAGGTGTTGGTTCGGGAGGAGGATCCGGCGGTCCTGGTGATGCAGCAGGAGTTCAGCACTCCCGAGGGGGACACGCATGTGCGAACGGGGGTGATTGCTGCCGTTGCGGCCGAGCCGTTCGGGGATGAGCGGGTGCGGCCGCACGAGCGGACCCACGCTGGTCCCAAGAAGGATCGGCTGGCGCTCCTGCGCGAAACCCGATTCATCTTCGAGTCGCTCCTTATGGTCGTGCCGGATGCAGATGCGGTACTGTACAAGGCGTTGCGGCAGGTAGCTGACACGGCACCGCTTGCGACGGCAGAGCTCGGCGGCGTCCGGATCCGGCTGTGGCTGATCGGAGGAACGGTGGCCGAGGACATAGCGCACGCCGCCGGTGCGAGCGGTGCCTACATCGCGGACGGTCACCACCGCTACGAGACGGCCGTGACCTACCGGGAAGAGAACACGCTTGCTGATCGCATTCCGGCCCTCCTGATTCCGCTGCGGGATCCGGGACTGGTGGTGCTTCCGACCCATCGGCTCATCATCGGCGATCCGCTCGATCAGCTGAGCATCGAAGCCAGGTTTCGGGAGTGGTTTCAGATCAAGGAGCTCCCACCCGGCACGGATTACACTGAGGAGCTGGCGGCGCTCCGACGACGCGGGACGGCGTGCGTGGTGGTCGTTCCACCGGACGCTGCCTTTGCAATGCTGTTGAAGGGCGGGGCGAAGCTCGACGAGTTCGTCACCGGCCTCCATCCTACGGTGGCGTCACTCGACATCATGCGGGTCGATGAGCTGGTGGTGAAGCGACTGTGTGCAGCAGTGGGGACCGGAGCGCTGGTCGAGTACTCGGCAGACGTCGACGAGGTGGTAGAAGTCGTGCGTGGGGGCACTGCTGCGGCTGGCGTGCTGGTGAACCCCACGCCGGTAGAGGACATGCTGGCCGTCGCCGATGCCGGCGAAGTCATGCCGCCCAAGTCGACATACTTTTACCCCAAAGTCCCGAGCGGGATTGCCGGGATGTCGTACGCAGACTGACCACACTACGGCAGCGTGCTTCAAGCCCAGGAGAGACGACGGTGCGGCCCAGAGAGCGCATTCTGAGCAACCTCGAAACGGTCTATCGCGAGGCCTACAATCAGGCTTCGGAGGCCGATGACAAGAGCCACATGCAGCAGCTCGACGCGTCGTTTCAGCGCGAGCAACTCATTCTGGAGGTTCTGCTGGACATTCGTGACGCTATGGTGGCGATCGGCGAATCCGAGAGTTCGGCATCGGCGCTGGAGAAGCTCAACGCGCTCCGCAAGCTGACGAAGCTCCGGTGACCGGATATCTTTACCGGCCATGACGTCCCGAGCGAAGACCCCGAAGGCGCAAGACTCCACGCGTAGGCGCAAGCGCACGGCTCGGTTCGAGAAGGCCGAGCTGCTCGATATCTACCGCCTGATGCTTCTGTCGCGGGCGCTGGATGACAAGGAGATCCAGCTCAAGCGGCAGAACAAGATCTTCTTCCAGATCTCGGGCGCGGGTCACGAGGCGGTGCTCGTTGCGGCCGGTAAGCTGCTCAAGCCGGGGTACGACTGGTTCTACCCCTACTACCGCGATCGCGCCTTGTGCCTCGCGCTCGGGATGACGCCGACGGACATGCTCCTGTCTGCCGTCGCGGCTGCGGACGATCCGAATTCCGGGGGCCGGCAGATGCCGTCACACTGGGGGCATGCCGATCTCAACATCGTCAGCTCGTCGAGCCCCACGGGTACGCAGTACCTCAACGCGGTCGGCTGTGCCGAAGCATGGCTGCGGTACGACCGAATCGAGAGCATTCCCGATCGGGCGGAGCGCATGCAGCGAGACGAAGTCGTGTTGTGTACGTCCGGTGACGGAACCACCAGTGAGGGAGAGTTCTGGGAGGCGCTGAACACCGCCAGCAACCTGCAGCTCCCCGTTCTGTTCCTCATTGAGGACAACGGCTACGCGATCTCCGTGCCGGTGGAGGTGCAGACGGCGGGCGGTTCCATCTCGAGTCTGGTCGGCTGTTTCCCGAATCTGTACGTGGACGACATGGACGGATGCGATCCAATCCTGTCGTACGAGGTGCTGTCGGCGGCGGTCGCGCACTGCCGCTCCCGCAAGGGACCGGCGCTCATTCACGCGGACGTGATTCGCCCGTATTCACACTCGCTGTCTGACGACGAGATCCACTACAAACCCGAGGACGAGCGGAGCGAGGAGGCGAGGCGTGACCCGGTTCTCACGTTCCCCGCGCGGCTAGTGGAAGACGGAGTCGCCACCGAGGCGGAAATCGAGGAGGTCAAGGGCCGGGTGGCGGAAGATGTCGAACTGGCGACAGAGGTGGCGCTAGCCTCGCCGCAACCCGCGGCCGACACCGTGCGACGGTACGTGTACTCGCCGGACGTCGACCCGACCTCGGACGCGTTCGACACGGAGGATGATCCGCAGTTCGAGGGGAATCCAACCACGATGGTCGATCTCCTCAACAAGTGCATGAGCGATGAGATGGAGCGTGACCCCCGGATCGTCGTGTTCGGTGAAGACATCGCGGATGTGTCCCGCGAGGAGCATATCGAGCAGGTGAAGGGCAAGGGCGGGGTGTTCAAGGTGACGTGGGGATTGCAGCGGAAGTTCGGCAGCCACCGCGTCTACAATTCACCCCTCGCCGAGGCGAACATCGTCGGCCGTGCCGTGGGTCTGGCGACGCGCGGCATCAAACCCGTGGTCGAGATCCAGTTCTTCGACTACATCTGGCCGGCGTACCATCAGATCCGTTCAGAGCTGGCATTGCTTCGGTGGCGCAGCAACAACGCGTTCAGCTGCCCCTCCGTGATCAGGGTGACGTACGGCGGATATCTCAAGGGCGGATCGATCTACCACTCGCAGACGGGCGCGGCGGTCTATACGGGCGTACCGGGCCTCAGGGTCGTGTGCCCGTCGACGGCCCTCGACGCCAACGGCTTGCTGCGCACGGCGATCCGGTGCGAGGACCCGGTGATCTTCCTGGAGCACAAGCACCTGTACCGTCAGACCTACAACAAGGGAGCGAATCCAGGATCGGAGTTCATGATCCCGTTCGGGAAGGCGAGGGTCGCGCGTCAGGGCACCGACCTCACCGTGATCACGTACGGAGCCGTGGTGCAGCGCTCCATCGTCGCTGCGCAGAAGCTGGAGGAGAGCGAGGGCATCCGTGCGGAGGTCATCGATCTACGATCGCTGAACCCGGTGGACTGGCTCACGGTCGGAGATTCGGTGAAGAAGACGAACAGGGTCATCGTTGCATACGAGGACGCGTTCTCATGGGGCTATGGTTCGGAGATAGCGGCTCGCATCGCCGACGAGTTCTTTGCCTGGCTCGATGCCCCCGTCCGCCGGGTGGCCTCAGAGGACACGTTCGTGGCGTATGCCCCCGAACTGGAGGACGTCATCCTGCCTCAGGTTGCGGATCTCGAGCGGGCAATGAGGGAGTTGGCCGCGTTCTGATCCGGGTGCCCACGCCGGGCAACATGCACGAGGGGCCGCCGGCGCTACACCGGCGGCCCCAGGCACATCCGGTCCCCTACGCTCAGGATTTCGAGCGACCACGCCCGAGCGCTTCCCGGATCTCTCCCGCCGCATCGAGCGCGGCCTCCACGTCGATCTGCATGGCTCGGGCCGCTTGCGTTGCCGACGTGAGATCGCCCAGCACCTCCTGGACCCCTGCCGAGCGCAGCCGCAGCAGATCGAAGCGCATGTTCTGGACGGCGAGCACGCACGATTCAAGCTGCGCCTCGACCTTGCCCTGACGGCCAAGGAGCTCGGCGAGGCTTTCCCGCTGCCGTTTCAGCAGGTCGAGTCGACGGTCGCGTTCGGGACCGTCGGTTCCCTGCTCCAGAGACTCGATGCGGCCGTCCAGGCTTGTGATGGCGTCGCCGTCGATGGTGCCCTCCATCTGCTGGAGCATGCGGGCGAGCTCGGATGCGCGCTCGAACAGAGAATCGACGGTGGGGACGACGTCGGGGAGCATGGCGCGCTCTGACGCCGGCAGGCGTTCCACGAGGCGGACGATGGCCGAGTGATCCTTGCGCAATTGCTCGAGCTGACCCGCGTACTTCCCGAAGTCACCGCTTGTGGCTTCGGGGAGTTGGCGTCGCCCACCGCCGCCGCCCGCCGCCGTCGGTGAGGGCAGCGCGTCCACCGCGGCAGGACGGTTCAACACGTCGCGCATGCTGTACCCGGACGACCAGAGCTTGCCGTACTGCGAGGCGAGCCCGATGCCCCAGAACACCGCCGGAACGAGGAACCAGGGCTCGCCGAGACCCGTGTACACGTTCAGCAGCAGGAGCCCGCCGTTCACCGACACGTAGGACGCGAAGTTGGACCGAAACTTCCGGACGATGCCGGGTTCGGTCTCGGGCTGCTTGAGCTTGGCTTCCTTGGGGGCGTGCCGTTGCTCCCTGACGGCACGTCGTCGCTGCCGGTCCTCGTGACGGCCACCCTGCTCGAACCACTCCCACCAGTCGCTGTCGCGACTGCGAGCCGGCGATCTCGGCCGAGCGGGACTTGGTGGACGCGCAGCGGGCCGGCGTGACAGTGGCGACCGGGGCCGGTACGGTGCCGAGGCGCGGCTCTCCAGAGCGCGCCGCAGTGCGTCGGCCGTCGGCCACCGGTTCTCGGGCTCCTTGTCGAGACAGCGCATGACCGTGGCCACGAGTTCCTCGGGACAGTCCGGCCGCACGTCGAGTACGTTGGGAACTGGTTGCGTGACCTGTTTGAGCAGAATGCCTGCCACCGTGGGTGCCTTGAACGGCACGTCACCCGTGAGCATCTCGTAGGCGACGACGCCCAACGAATAGAGGTCACTGCGAGCGTCGATCTCCCTCTCGCCCGACGCCTGTTCCGGACTCATATACGCCGGGGTCCCGATGGCCACTCCTGTCCCCGTCAGCGTGCCGCTCCCGATGTCGGACAGCGCCTTGGCGATTCCGAAGTCGGTCACCATCACACGCCGCCGAGTACCTTCGAGCAGGATGTTGTCCGGTTTGATGTCCCGGTGGATCACGCTCATGGCGTGGGCGAGACCGAGCGCATCCGCGGTTTCCTTCATGATGCGGCGAGTCTCTTCGACTGGGAGACGCTCCCGGCGTCGGAGCCGAGCGGCGAGGGACTCGCCATCGACGAATCCCATGACGAAGTACACCAGGCCGGCATCCTCGCCGACGGTGTGGATAGGCACGATATGCGGATGCGACAGCCGTGCGGCGGTCTGGGCTTCGCGCGTGAACCGCTTTCGGATTTCCTCACGGAACGCCAAGTCGGGTGGGAGCACCTTGATGGCGACACGCCGTTTCAGCTTGACGTCGCGCGCGCTGAAGACAATGCCCATCCCTCCCCTGCCGATCTCACCTTCGAGTTCGTAAGATCCGGTGAGGATGTCCGCCAGGCGAGATGCGAGCTGTCCCTGTTTCCCGTCAGCCATGTAGCATATGCTCCAGACCGGGGGTAGATTAACGTACCCCAAATAGCGGGGCAACCTTAGACCGACCCGACTGAGGCTGCAATGCGGTGGCTGACGGACGACTCGGGGAAGCGGTGGTCTGCGGAACGGGTAGGACGGACCTCCGGACTTGTCCCGACGAAGAAGTCCAAGCGCTCCTTTCCCGAACCAGCGGACATCATTCGCTTCGAATGCGAGTCCGACGGGTCAGAGCCAGCTCGCGAAGTGCAGGCCCGTGCAGGTCTCCTCGAGCAGCTCACCGAATCCGAGCTGCGGGCGCTGCTGAACGTCGCTCCAAAGGCCCCCTGACTCCCACGCACGACCCCCGCGCTGTTTGCGCCACTCTGGCAGGACCCCCCACTGACCCGTAGTTTCGGCAGGAACAGAGCCCCTCTTGGCGGGCGTTAGTCAAGAGGGACGTGCCTTGTGGCAGGATTGGGCGGCACGCGTCCTGCCTTGGTGCACGAGTGGTTGAACAGGTGAGCCTCCAATCTCGGCGCTGGCGCCGACGCGAGGTGAGGTAATGCCAGAGCGATCCAGTCGTTTGCGACTTCCGGTGCTCCCGCTGCGTGAGACGGTGATGTTTCCCGGTGTCACGGCGCCGATCGGCGCCGGACGCCCGAGTACGCTTCGCGCCATCGAAGCTTCCATGAAGCAGGATGAGAAGCTGATCTTCGCCGTTGCTCAGCGCGAGAATGTCGATCAGGTCCAGCCGGACGTGCTTTACACTACCGGCACGGTGGCACGCGTCGGTCAGGTTCAGCGCGGCCTCGGCGGGATCCAGCTGCTGCTTCACGGCGAGTACCGCGCGGCGGTGCTCCAGTACTCCGAGGGCGATGGCTTCATCGAAGCCGTCGTGCAGGAAGCGCCCGATCTACCACCCCTCGACTTGGAGGATGCAGCGTTTGTCGCTCTCCACCGTGAGGTACGTGAGCGGGCGACCGATCTGGGGCTCAAGATGGGGCTGCCGCAGGAGGTCGTCGAGCAGGTGCTCGAGGGCGTAGATGACGCGGGGAGGTTCGCGGACCTCGTGGCCGGCTACATCGACATCACCGCACAGGAGCGTCAGGCACTCCTCGAGACCCGCGGTGTGGAGGAGCGCCTCCGGCGCGTCCTGATCCACGTCCAGCGCCAGCTGGAGCTCGTCGAGGCCCAGGAGGACATCAAGTCGAAGGTCCAAGAGGAGATCGGGGAGCGCCAGCGGGAGATGTTCCTGCGCGAACAGCTCAAGGCCATTCGGAAAGAGCTCGGAGACGACGACGCCGGTGCCGAGGTCGAGGAGCTGCGCGAGCGGCTCGAGAAGCTCTTGCTTCCGGAAGGAGTTCGGGAGGAGGTGGACCGGGAGTTACGCAGACTGGAACGATCGGCGCGGGATTCGATGGAGGGGCAGATCATTCGTACCTACCTCGAGACCATCGCGGAGCTGCCGTGGAACATCCGCAGTGAGGATCACCTGGATCTGCAGGA
Source organism: Gemmatimonadota bacterium (assembly GCA_039584325.1). GTDB lineage: Bacteria > Gemmatimonadota > Gemmatimonadetes > Gemmatimonadales > GWC2-71-9 > JAOTVV01. Next base: position 66,952 of record JBDGYA010000002.1, on the reverse strand, counting down.
GGCGACCAGAATCCTCGATGAGGATCACTACGGGCTCAAAGACGTGAAGGATCGGGTGCTCGAGTTTCTCGCCGTGCGGCAGTTGCTCAAGGTCCGCGCTCCCGGCGAGAGGGTGATCGGTGCGATCGGCAACGAGGACGATCGTGGTACCAAGGGATCCATCCTGCTCTTCATTGGCCCCCCGGGGGTCGGGAAGACGTCGATTGCAAAGTCGATCGCGCGGGCGATGGGACGTCATTACATCCGTATCTCGTTGGGGGGTGCGCGGGACGAAGCCGATATACGGGGCCATCGGCGCACCTACGTCGGCGCAATGTTGGGTCGAATCATGGACGGGATCAAGCGCGCCGGAACCAAGAACCCCGTATTCCTCCTCGATGAGGTGGACAAGCTCGGCGTGTCCTTTCAGGGCGATCCCGCCTCGGCCCTGCTCGAGGTGCTCGATCCGGCGCAGAACGACAGCTTCACGGATCACTACCTCGGTGTGCCCTTCGATCTATCCGAGGTGCTGTTCATCGCAACGGCGAATTTCCGGCAGAATATCCCAGTACCGCTGCTGGACCGCATGGAGACCGTGGAGTTCAGCGGGTACACGGAGTATGACAAGCTCTCGATCGCCAAGCAGTATCTCGTTCCACGCCAGCTCAGCGAGGCGGGGCTGAGCGAGCAGGAACTGATCCTGCAAGACGATGCAATCCGTGCGCTCATCCAGGGCTACACGCGTGAGGCTGGCGTCCGGCAGCTCGAGCGGGAGATCGCCAAGATTGCGCGGAAAGTAGCGCGGCGGATCGCCGGTCACGAGGTGGTGAGCATCGACGTAGCTCCCGATGACGTGCACAGCCTCATCGGCAGACCCACGGTGCATCCGGAGCGCGCCAGTCGCGAAGATCAGGTGGGGACTGCCACGGGCATGTTCTACACGCCAGCGGGGGGCGACATCATGTTCGTCGAGGTGTCCATCATGCCCGGCCGCGAGAACCTGGTGCTGACGGGTCAGCTCGGGGACGTGATGAAGGAATCGGCCCAGGCGGCGCTGACGTACGCCAAGTCCAATGCGAAGGCCCTGGGGATCTCACCCAAGGCGTTTTCCGAGAGAGATGTCCACATCCACGTCCCGGCCGGTGCCATCCCGAAGGATGGCCCGTCGGCGGGCGTCACGATGGCCACCGCGCTGGTGAGCGCGCTGTCGGGTGTGCCCGTGCGTCATGACCTGGCCATGACCGGCGAGATGACGCTGTCGGGCCGCGTGCTTCCCATCGGTGGTGTGAAAGAAAAGGTGCTCGGCGCGTGCCGTGCCGGTATCTCGAATGTCCTGTTGCCGAAGGAGAACCTTGCCGACCTCGAGGACCTGAGCGAGGAGGAGCGCCAAGACATCGCTGCCCATGGGGTGGACACCTTGAGGGAAGTCCTCGATCACGCCCTGCGCCGTGAGGTCGAGCCCGGTGCGTTAACCGAACGCGACGCTAGAGCGGCGGAAGTTGCCTCTGCCTGAGTGCGGCCCGGGGGTGCTTCGCGGCAAATCGGCGTGTTTCTACCACGTGAGCGCGCGACCGAACAGGTCAGCAGCAGCGTGCGCCCAGTCGGTGATACTCCGTGCATCAGGGGCGGCGCCGAGCGCCGCGCCGACTGCCACCCATCCCAGGACCAGAATCGCGGCCTGCTGGCCCACAACGGCGGGGTCGGCATCGTCCCGGAAGTACCCGAGGCCCTGACCTCGTGAGACCTCGGCGGCTAAGTCGGCGGCCAGGTCGGCGATGGCGCCCCCGTGCGTGCCTCGATCCCCGCCTGCGGTCAGTACAGCTGCCCGAATCAGATCGGGTGTAGCCGCTGCCCGCTCGGCACTCTGAACGAGCAGATTCCGCAATCGCTCACCAGGGGAACCTGACAGTCGCCGTCGCACAGCTGGTGTGACGCGAAGCTCCACCGCAGCCCGGCTGAGTATCTGCTCGTATAGGCCTCGTTTCGAACCGAAGTAGTAGTAGATGAGCTGCTTGTTGACTCCAGCCATTCGGGCAATCCGGTCGACGCGCGCACCGTGAAAGCCGTGATCTGCAAACTCTTTTCTGGCAGCAACTTCAATGAGATTCCGCTTCGGCGATCTTGAGGCAGACAAATCAACCATCCAGTTGGTTGCAACAGAAAGCTGGCGGGTGAGGATCCTTCCGTCAACCGGTGCTCAGCTGGTCAGCGCATGCAGGGTCCCGCGAGCTGCCGCAAGCAGGACCGGCTCCGACGTCCAGTAGCCGTTCAAGCCCCGCCCCCAGTTGCCTGCGAGCATTGCCGCCGTACCGGTCACCGCGATTGTCAGCATGCCTCCGAGCTGATCCACGACGGCCGAAGCGTCAACCTGTCCAGCAAATTGGACTGGAAAGGCTCCTGGAGGCTCACCAACGCACCATATGGTCGAGGGCCGGCCATTGGCCTCCCGGGCACGCCAAACGGGCAGGGTTGCACGCAAGATGGCAGCATCGGCGAGGAAGCTGACGGCCCCCGGATCTCGGACGGCCATTCGAAGCAGGATACCGCCGAATTCTGCTTCGCCGGAAAACCGCACGAGTCCGGGCTCGGCCTCACTGGTCAGCGTGCCCAGCGCGCGCTCGAGTGTATCCAACCGGGCCGCGGTGTCCCGAGTGATTCGAGCGAGCAGCGCCTGTGGTTGCCTCGCCCGGTAGATGGCTGGAGACTCTCCGGAAACATCCGCCGCCTCTTTCGTGACCAGGCCGTTGAGTGCGGCATAGGCGTTGGCCCGCGCCATGGAGAGACGCTTAGCAACGGCGTAGCCAGAGGAAGGGCCGGCGGCAAGGAGCTCGACGTACGCCGCGGTCTCCGTTGGAGTGAATCCAAAGGGCGTCAAATCTGGGATGTGCATAGGAGTAGCATATACTACTCCCACACGCTATTTCAAGTGAGAAGCCTGACGGACCGTTGGGAGCCTGTCTACACCAGCTCCAGATCCCAGCCAGCCAGTTTCGCGATCAGGGCCAGGCGGAAAGTCACGTCGACCCGACGGGTCTCCGTGACCTTCTCGTCGTGCTCCAAGGGAACTGCGAAATCGGTCAGCTTCGACGGACTCTTGGGAAGGCCGCGGAGGTTCTTCGGGCTCCAGATACCGCGCTCATCACATTCGCGCAACAGGCGACCGAGAATCCGAACCGCCGTCGGCGAGGTGTCCACGGTCCCCATTCTGGCGAGCAACTCGATCCAATGCAGCGCGAATGGGAGGTCCTTGGGATTACCAGCGGAGTCGGCCCGAAGTGGATCACCCAGGAAGTGGAACGTCGGCTTGAGGGTCTTCCTCCCGATGGCGATCACCCATGGGCGTTTCGTCATCGGCTGACTCAAGAAATGCCCGAGGCGTTCTACGAAGCCGGCACGCTCTCTTCTGAGATTCGGCATGTGGGCAATGATCGCGACGGAGAAGAGCGTGGGTGGGTAGGCGTCCGGGTGGAGGATCGTCCGCGAGCCCTTCCGAATCAGTGGCTTCTCCGACAGCTCGCTGCGCAAGAACTGGGAGACGTTCGTCGCGATCCGGTGAGCGGCGCCTCGCACGCGAGGATCCTGCACGTGTCCGGCATGCGCCAGCGCAACGGTGGCGGCTTCTCGGAGGAACTCCCGTGCCCAGGTCGCGAGATACTCGTTCGCCTTTGCAGACTTCTCGTACTCGAACAGCAGCTTCTGGTCGTCGTCCCGCGACAGCAGCCGAAAGAAGACCCGGTTCGCCAGCCGGAACACCCGCTCGTCCCCCGGAACGCCGAGTTCCACAAGGTGCCGGTAACGCGCCACTGTCCCGACATCGGCGATACCTTGGCTCTTTGCTGGAGCGAGGCCCAGCATGTTGCCAGCCCACGTCCCGTTGGACCTCTGTTTCCGGATCGTCTGCGTAACGCGTTTGTACTGAAGGACTTCCTCTTTCAAGATTGCCATGTCGCCCGGCGACGCCGATCCCGGAGGCAGAATGTCGGCAACGGTCCGCCAGCGTATGGGCGCACAGGCGTGCTCCCGCAGCCAGCTGACGGGAACCCGGTGGGATGTTGGAAGATCCAGCGTCGGCACTCCTGACTGAGTAGCGGACCGAGGACTACGAAGTGCGCGAGAACATAGCAAGAATGCGAGGATTCGGCCAGTCTCGCACTACACCACGTTTACGGAATCGAGCTGCGCAATCGGCGGCGTTCGAGCCGATCCCAGGCGGTGTAGTATGGTGAGTCGGGACTCCACGCCGGCCTGTCCTGGGCGTCAGCGAGGAGCCGAGCCAGGCTCGCCACGAACCGGGCCTGCAATGCGAGGCCTTCGACGGAACGTAGCGTATCTTGTCCGGGTGAGTCGGCGGCCCCCCCCCGCACAGTGACGCTTGGCACCCCGAGCCTGGCGAACGCTGCATGACCTAGCGCGAACCGCTCGAGGCCATGGCCGCTCCGCGGCGCTACCGAAACGCCGGACGTCACTGCCGCGGCGCTGAGCACCGGGTCAATACCTGCCGCGACGCCCTCGATGCCGGTCACAACCGGTGGGAATCCCTCGACACTTGGACGCTCCACGTTGACGACCGCGGCGATGCGCTCTGCGGGTACGGGAGGCTCCGCCGCGAGCTCCCGGGCAGCGAGATTGTCGTAGTCGGAACCCGCCACGGCGGCGAAGTAGACGGATCGCCGGGGGCGATCAGGCCCTAGGCGGATGGCGCCGGCGGCACCGAGCATCACGGCCACACCGGGGGCATCGCTGGCATGAAGACTGACCGAGTCACCAGGAACGCTCGCACCCCTGCGCTCCCGGCCATACGGTGCCGTGACCAGCACGGCCTCCTCGCTAACGGACCCGGGATTCCCCCCAGGGATTCGCCCGATAACAGACAGGAGCTGTACCTGCCGGACATCAATCCTGAGTCGCATCACTGCATGGGCGCCGAACGGGATGGGCTGGAAGCTGGGAAGTTCTGACCGACTGATCAGCACGTCGGTATCCCGTCCGAGCCCACTCAGCAGACTGCGAAACCTGTCCAGCCGCATGATTGCCGCAAAGGCCAACTCCGACGCCGCCGCACCTGACTGCAGCAGCACCTCGCCCGAGTGTACTCGGTGCACCTGACTCCACGACCAGGTGGAACGCCTGTCGTCATGCAATATGATGAGCCCCCGCGCACCCCTGCGCGCGGCCTCCTCGAGCTTGTAGGCAAGAGTGCCGTACGGTGTGCCGTTCGAGCCTCGGAATCGAACGCTATCCGTGATGCCCGGGTCTCCCGAAAGGACCACGAGGACCCTCCCGACGACCGGCGTCTCTCCGAAATCGTCCCAGCCATACTCCTCTGCATGAATGCCGTATCCGGCGAATACCATCTCACCGTCGACCGTGACAGCCTCAGCTGGCCGGACCGGCCAGGCTGCGAAGCCTTCTCCGATCGGCACGGTCACCGTCTGCCCCGCGCCCCCGACCACAAGCACACCCTCACTCGCAACCCCTACGGCATCGACACGTCGGAAGAAGGACCCGTCGGCCCCGGCCGGCTCCAGTCCGAGCATGCGGAATTGGGCTGCAATGAACGCTGCGGCGGGTACGGCTCCGGCGGAGGCCGCGAATCGATCACCCATCTGGTCACGGGCAAGGAACTGAATGGTGGCGCCGATCAGGTCTGCTGGCGATACGGTCAGCGACCCGACCCCAGTAGCGGGCCGTTCCTGCGCCACTGCGCCGGCGACCCAGGTCAGGAGTAGGGCCCCCGCGAACGTGAGACGGTGCACTATGGCTTCTCCTCCCGTGGGTAGCCGGGACACCGCACCCGAGAGATACCGCCCCGCCGACCCCGTGCCGCCTCGCTCGTGAACACGAGCGTGCTGTCGTCCAGGAAGTCAACTGCCTCGCCCTGGGGCTCCTTGAGGCCAAGCCAGCACGAGCCAATCAGTTGGGGTTGCTCTGACTCGTCGGTCAGTGAATAAAAGAACAACTCCGTATATGTTCTCACAGCCAAAGTTGACCCGTCAGTCGAGACGGCTGCTCCGGTGACCAGCCGGCCAATCAGAGCTTGCGGCTCGATTCCCAGGGTGAACCATTCGATTGCCTCGGTGGCGTTGCGGAGCAGCGCGGCCCGCGGTATCCGAAACGCGACAATCGGTCCGCGGCGGCCCCTGCTCACGAGAACCAGATCTCCCGATGACATCACGCCCAGGGCCTCGACATCATGGGGGCCATCCGGGTAGCTAAGGCGAATCCGCCGGGCACCGACCGTTCGCCTGCCGCCCACCTCTCCCGGCTCCCGCACGATGTACAGCGAGACATGGTTGCGGCGCTCCCCGTTGTCCCCCGTATCGCCGATGTACAGGCAGGTCTCGTCACTGTCCGGGCATAGGCCCAGCGCGATGTCCTCCCAGTCGACGGCCTTCGCCCCGGTCACGATGAAGCGCCCGACCTCCTGCCCCTGGAGATCCACCGCGTAGAGGATCGGGTCGTGCCCGGAATCGTTGTGTGTCCAAAGCAGACCGGGATGGCGCCGACTCACCGCCACGCCGGAACTCTCCGAGATATCCCGTGAGTCGAACGCGGCGAGGGGCTCGAAGAGGGTCGGCTGCACCGACTCCTGCCCACGCGCCGATCCAGACCCCAGGCACACGGCCAGTCCACAAACCAGAGCGCACATCGCGCCACGGAACACTAGGGACATCCTCTCGAATCTTAGCGGAGCGCTTGCTTCGCCGAAACGGAACCGACAGTTTTCGCGATCCATGATAGAAAGCCTCAGACATCGATCGATCGAGCGACTACCGGACCACGTCCGGTTTCCGGGCCGAATACTGGTACTCACCGACGACGCGGACCTGATCCGCCGGCAGCTCGAGGGGGAAGATCTCCCGTATCCCGTGCAGGCCCCCCTCCGGGACAACATCTCCACCGACGAGATCACCCCCGCCTACATCTGCTACTACTACGACGACACCTTGGGCGATTTCCCGTATCTCGGACTCAAGGCGGGGGACGAGTTTCCCATAACGCGTGGCAGTGTGCGAGCGGGCGGGTTCGTCTGCTCTGTGAGTGGCAAGCGGCGCGGGAAGGGCTCGTCGCGCGAGCAGTCTCCATATGCCGAGATGTGCGCGGGTATCCGTCTGGTGATCGCGGAGAATATCGAGCGCATTTACCGCGAGAACTGCCAGAACCTCGGCATCTTCACGAGTACCGATTCCTCCCTGATCGAGCAGCTGCGGCAAGGGCAAGAGATCCCGCTCAGCACATTCACGGCTGGCGAGGGGGAGATCACTCGCGGGATCATCGAATACGGTGGACTCTTCCACTACAACGTGGCGCGGCTGCAGGGGGAAGTGCGAGTTCCAGTCATCACGACACCGGTGAGGCCAATGACCCTCGCAGAGAAGATCCTTGCGAGGCACTGGGTCACGGATCTCGCCAATGATCGGGTGGGCACTCCGGCGGTCGCGCCAGGTGATGAGGGATTTGTCCGGACTGACATCCGCTTCAGCCACGAGTACGTCACGCCGATGGCGGCCATCTTCTGGCGGGACTACGTCGGCGAGCGCGAACTGATCGTCGACCCTGAGTCGGTGTTCTTCTTCCGCGATCACCTGACGTTCCTCGAGCTCGCGATGACAGAGGAGCGGAAAGCGCAGGGGCTCCTAGACGTCGCGCTGGAACTGAAGCAGAAGCAGGAGGACTTCGCCGAGGATCAAGGAGTCCGTCTCTACGGTGAGCTGCCCCGGCTGGGGCAGCACATGGCGGTGCAGGGGTCGGAGGCCATCTGCCACTCGAAGATCCTCGAGCAGCATGCGCTGCCCGGTCAACTCATCATCGGGAGCGACTCACACACACCGCACGCTGGGGCGATCGGTGCAGTGGCGTTCGGTGTCGGAACCACGGCGATCTTCAATTCCTGGCTGACCAAGGACGTCAGGATCACGGTACCACCGTCGGTGCTGGTCCGGGTAAACGGCCGGAAGCCCGCCAACGTGACGGCCAAGGACTTCATGCTGCAGATCCTACGGCATCCGTACGTGAAGAACGGCCACGCCATCGGGAAGATCGTCGAGTATGCCGGCGAAGCCGTGGAGGACCTGTCGATCGACGAGCGCGCCACGATGACCAACATGGCTGCCGAGGTCGGTGCCTTCACGGGGGTGATCCGTCCGGATATGAAAGCCGTGGAGTTTCTCACGCGCGAGCGCGGCTTGCCGCCGGAGGAGACTCGACCACTGCTGGACGGGCTCTTCTCGGATGACGGTGCTCCGTTCGAGGAGATCATCGAGATCGACGCCGGCGACCTCGAGCCCATGATCGCGCTGCCGGGCGATCCTGGGAATGGTCTGTTCATCGGCGAGCTTGGCGACCCGGTGGCGATCGACATCGCCTACGCAGGATCGTGCACGGCCGGGAAGAAGGCGGACATGGACATGTACGCCGAGGTATTCCGGGAAGCACTCGAGCGCGGCCAGCGAGTCCACACCGACGTGGGGTGCTTCATCCAGTGCGGGTCGCAGGAGGTGAAGCGGTACTGCGAAGAACGCGGCTATTTAGTGTTGTTTCGCGGGGTCGGTGCGCAGTTCATCGAGCCGTCCTGCGGAGCGTGCATCAATGCCGGTCCCGGCGTGTCCTACGATCGTGAGACTGTGACGATCAGCGCGATCAACCGCAATTTCCCGGGGCGCTCGGGACCCGGAGAGCTATACCTGGCCAGTCCCTACACGACGGCAGCCAGTGCCATCGCCGGCTGCATCACGGCGTGGGAGCCTGCCGGGACGACGTAGGACTCTCAATCGAGTCCGGGACAGGACGGAGTTCCTCCGGGTATGGTTGATCGGACTCCGCATTCCGGTTGCCCGTGCCATGTGCGCGTCGACTGCGCGCCGGGCGCAACGCTTCGGGCGGGTACACGCCACGTGCGTTCCACAGTACCCAGTCAGTGAGCCCGAGCTCCTCGACGGCGCGGATCTGCGCCCGAATCTGTTCCGGTCCGTAGCGCACCCGGTAGATCGTGAAGGCTTGCAGGTATGGTCGGATCTTCGCTGCGTTCGGCATGCCGGCCGATCGGTCGAGCGCCTCGAGCATCGCCCGGCGCACGACCACGTACGGTTCCCGGTTCGGGCTGGTAAGGCCGAAGGATCCGCGTGAATAGTGGCTAGGGTAAACCATCGGGAGGATGACATCGGCGGCCGTCGAAAGATCCTCCCAGACCTGCCCGATGCCGAGGTCACCGCGAGCACTGGTGGTCAGTCCAAAGACGTCGAGTGTAAAGGGTACGCCCGCGGCGCGTACTCGGTCCCGCAGCAGGTCGACATTTCGCCGGATTGCCTCCCGCCTGCTCTCGCCCGGGCGCCGCGCAGGGTACACGGTGCGGCCGAGCCGCCGCGGCGGCTCATCGGGGAATCGGACGTAGTCGAACTGGACTTCCCGGAAGCCCATGAGCACGGCCTCTTCCGCGAGCTGCGCTGCGTAGATCCACACCGAGTCATTGTATGCGTCGACCCATGGCTCACCCAGGCCGTCGCGCCAGAGTGATCCGGCCGAGTCCTGAATGGCCCAGCCGGGCTTTCGCTTGGCCAGCAACGGGTCGCGAGCGACGACGATGCGGGCAATCGGATGGATGCCCCGGGCGTGGAGCATTGCGAGCCGCTCCCGGGGGCTGGCGATCCGCATGACGTCGTTGGCCCCGATCTGCTCGGCCGTTGGCACGCTCGAACGGTAGGTGATGTAGCCGGTGGCGTCCTTGACGTCGATGACCAGGGCGTTGATCTCGGTCGTGTCGGCCAGGGCGAGCAGACGGAAGAACCGACTTGAGCCGAACACCCACCCGTTCATGTAGAGGGCGCGTACGACCGCGGGGGGCTGCCCGATCGGCGCTGGAGGAATCGGAATGGCCCCGGCGGGCGGCGGCTGCAGGTCCAGGAGATAGTGGGGTCGAAGGGCATCGTGCAGCACGTCGACAAGGAGCGAGGGTTCTTGGGGCGGCTCCGGGCGTGGGATGGGACGCAGCCGAGGCGTGAGCACGTCCACGACATAGTCCGGAGCTGGCTCGGCATGATGCGGCGGCCGCAGCCAGTCCGGGAGATCCGGATCCTGCGCTCGTGCATCCGCGCCGCCAACCAGGGCCGCCGCGGCGAGTGTCAAAGCCGCGCCCAATTCTCTCATGACCAGTGACCGCTCTTCGTCCACCTGCTCGTTGTTCGTCGGGCCTCGCGGCGAACGACGGCCCGGGACCGTCGCTCGTGCGACTTCCCGGGCCGAGGGCCCGAAAGATCGTCGGGTTGCGCCCGACGGCCTACTGCTGCTCGTCGATGCGCCTCAGCTCCACGCGCCGATTCTGGGCGCGTCCCGCCGCGCTGGCGTTCGTCGCGACTGGAACGTCGGGGCCGTAACCGCGTGCCTCCATCCGCGATGGGGCGACACCCTTCTGCGCCAGATAGGCCATCACGGCCTGCGCCCGCTCGAGCGAGAGACGCATGTTGGTGCGCTGCGACCCCGTGATATCCGTGTGTCCGGCGATCTCCACGCGTACCTCGGGCCGCGCGAGCAGCGCCTGGGCGACCTCATCGAGAATCGCGTATGACTCCGGCGTGAGCACCGACCGGTTGATAGCGAAGTTCACCCCGCGCAGCACGAGCGGCGTCTCGGGCTGCGCGAACAGGACGGGACAGCCGATCTCGTCGACGTCCTGTCCCGCGGGTGTGTTCGGACAACGATCGACCCCGTCGTGCACGCCGTCACCGTCGGAGTCGAGCGCGCATCCCTCCGCGTCCACAGGCATGCCGGCCCGAGTGTTCGGACACTGATCGAGGCCGTCGGCTACGCCGTCGGCGTCGGAATCGACCGGGCACCCCACCGCGTCCACCATTGCTCCGGCTGGCGTGTTAGGGCACTGGTCGAGGCCATCGAACACCCCATCCTCGTCGGTATCGAGCGGGCAGCCGTTGACGTCAACGACGGTTCCCTGGGGACTGTTCGGGCAGATGTCGATCCCGTCGGGCACCCCGTCTGCGTCGCTGTCGATCGCACAGCCCGAGCCATCGACAACCGCGCCGGGGCGCGTATCGGGGCACCGGTCGAGCCCGTTGAACACACCGTCCTGATCGGTATCTAGCGGACAGCCGCGAGCGTCGACCACTGCGCCGAACGGCGTGTCGGGGCAATCGTCGGCCTTGTCCGGTATCCCGTCGCCATCCGTATCCCGGGGCGGTCCTCCGAAGGCGAAGACGGACAATCCGACCCCAGCTCCGAAGTTCAACGCACTCGCGGCTGGCTCGACGATGGTGGAGGACGGAATGAAGTCTAGGCGGCCCTCCAGCCGCAGCGCGGTGCGCCCCCCGAGCGAGATGAGATCCCCCAGGATGACGTGCCCGCCATTGCCCTGAGCATCTAGGCCACCGCCATAGTTCGACCGGGTGTATCCCGCGCCCAGATAGAAACGGCCCACCGACGTCCGGGGTGCAAAGGCGTACAGCGTCCCACTCAGCCGCGACAGATCGACCTGCTCACGTGCGACTGTCGTCTCCGTACGCGTGAAGTCGCCCCGCGCCTCCAGGGCGAAGGTCCGATTGAAGAAGAAGCCCAAACGGCCGCCCGCGCCGGGGTCGGCGGTGAGCCCGATGCTCTCCTTGTCGAAGGTGGTATACGTACCGAGCAGCCCGATCTCGACCTGGCCACCCGTGCCGGACTGGGCCGCCGCTGGCAGTGGCCCGACGGCAAGAGCCGGGAGCGCCACGGCGAGAACGCGCAGCAGAAGGGTGATCCGCATCATGGCCCCAATCTACTCCCCTCAACGGTGGGAAGGGAGCGACGGGCGTCACATCGGCCGGAGCGCCAGACACCTCGCCCCCGTTAGTTTATGGCAGTCAGTGTTCCTGCCGAGGAGGGATATGTGAGGATCTCGATTCAGTACTGCGGGGTGTGAGGCTATCTCCCGCGGGCCTCCAGTTTGGCGGCCGAGATAGAGGATGCCCATGCCGATGCCGACGTCCAGCTCATCGAATCGTCGGGCGGCGTCTTCGAGGTGGTCCACGAGGGAGAGTTGATCTTCTCGAAGCAGGAGCTCGGACGGCATGCGCTGCCCGGAGAGGTCCTGGCCCTGCTCCAGGAGCGTACGAGGCCATAGCAGGACCATGCGCGTAGCGATCTCGACAGGCGGAGGGGATGCTCCCGGGCTCAACGCGGTCATCCGGGCGATCGTGCTCTCGGGTCTACAGCGGGGGTGGGAAGTGTTCGGCGTGCGGCGGGGGTTCGGGGGCTTGCTGGGTGACGCACGTGTAGTGCCAATGGACCGGGAGAGCGTCCGTGGCATCGTGCACACCGGCGGCACCATCCTCGGGACGACAAATCGCGGGAATCCGTTCCGCTGGCCGGTGCTGCAAACGGATGGAAACTGGACCGAATCCGATCGCTCGGCCGAGGTGTTGGAGTCGTTTCGGCAACTCGCGCTCGACGCGCTCATTGCCGTGGGCGGAGATGGCACCCTCCACATCGCACACCAATTGTGGGAGAAAGGCCTGCCAGTCGTCGGCGTGCCCAAGACCATTGACCGAGACGTGGCCGGAACGGTCATCACCTTCGGCTTCGACACTGCCGTGGCGACGGCAACCGATGCAATCGACAAGCTGCATTCGACCGCTGAGTCGCACGACCGTGTGCTCGTGGTGGAGGTGATGGGCCGCCACGCCGGGTGGATCGCTCTCAATGCCGGCGTGGGCGGTGGCGCCGACGTGATTCTCATCCCGGAGATTCCCTATGATCTGGATGCCGTCTATGGGAAGATCCGGCGGCGCGAAGCCAGTGGACGCCACTTCAGCATCGTGGTGGTGGCCGAAGGAGCGTTGCCGAGGGACGGGCAGACTACCGTCAAGGCAGACGCGGAGGCAGGAGGGACGGAGCGCCTCGGGGGTGTAGCAGAGCAGGTAGCGGCGGCCATTGCGACCAACACGGGCAAGGAGACCCGCGCGCTGATCCTGGGTCACCTGCTCCGCGGCGGCTCGCCGACGGCGTGGGATCGCCTTCTCGGAATGCGGTTCGGCGCTGCCGCGGTTCGAGCTGTCGCGGAGGGGCGCTTCGGGCAGATGGTTGCACTCGACCCTCCGATGATGACGTACGTGCCCCTTGCAGCGGTAACCGGTCGACCCAACCAGGTGCCCACCGATGCCGACACGATCCTGACCGCACGAGAGATGGGGATCTGTCTCGGTGACTGAGGCCCGGCCCGGGAGCCACGCGTGAGCCCCCGCTCCGAGATCCGCGACCACTACCTACCTCCCGACCCCGAGGCCTTTCGCCGGGCGGAGCCGGCCACTGGGCGGATTGTTGTCATTGCGCCGACACGTGCCGCGTGCGAGACGATCGAACTCGCCTGCCAGCTGCACGTCGAAACCCTGCTCGAGCGGCGTCACGGGCATGACGTCCGACGGCTGGCAGCGTCGGGAGTGGGCTTCGGGATCGTCGCGGGTACCGGGACAGGCAAGACGCTGGGAATCCGTCCGATCGCCGAGGCGGTCCTGCAGGCACCGCTACGGGTGGGCGTCGTCAACCGCGAGCGTGAAGCCACTCCCGAGACGCCGACGTGGAATGTCGTGATCGTCACGACGGGAATTGCCCGGCGCTGGTTCCAGGACGATCTCATCGCGCCGCAGGACACGCTCGTCGTCGACGAGATCCATCAGACCTCCGCCGAGCTCGAGCTGTGCCTCGCACTCGGCAAGAGAGTGGGGTGCCGGTTCGTATGGCTCTCGGCGACAGTCGATCCCTCGTTCTATGCCGACTACCTACGATCCGTGGAGGTCTTGGAGACGTCGGCCTTCGATCCGGCACTCGCGGCGACCGTGGAGGTGCGTCAGAAACGGCCGCTCGAGTTCCTCGACGAGCAGTTTGTTCGGCGCGTCATGGGGGAGCGTCGTGGTGTGGCGGTCTTTCTGCCGACCCGGGCGGAGGTCGAAGCCGCATCGCAGGAGCTGGGTGCGCGGTGGCCTGGCGTGAGCGCAGCCTTCTATCACGGGGGTGAGCCGATCCGGGTGCTGCGGCCGTACCTCGAGGGCTCCGTGACCAAGCCGTTCCTGCTGACCATGACGCAGGCCGGGCAGTCGGCACTGAACATTCATGGCCTCGACACGGTCGTGATCTACGACGCGTGTTATGCCAACGTCGTCCAGCGCGGGCGCAACGTCCTTTCCCGGCAGTACCTCGGACCGAACGAGATCCTCCAAATGGCCGGTCGTGTCCATGGGCGGGTGCGGAACGGACTCGTGTACCTCCTCAGCGATCGTGACATCGACTTCTTCTCGCTGAAGCCCATTCCGCCGGCGTTTCAGCTAGCCGGCGACAGCGAGCGGGTGGCGCTCACGGCTGCGGCACTCGCGGTCGATCTACGGACGCTGGACCTGCCGGTTCCGCTGGACCGGCGGGCCTACACGGGGGCGGTGCGGCAGCTGACGGATCGAGGCATCGTCGAGAACGGGCGGCTGACGCATTACGGTCGGGATGTGGAGGCGATGCCGGTTGACCGGCCCTGGGGTGAGTTGCTCGTTCACGTCGATGACGATCTGCTCCCGTTCGTCGCGGTCGCATCGAGCATCGACTCCCTGCACCGGATGACGCGGGAACACCCCGAGCTCACCGGCGCGGTGGTGTACGGCTCTGATCACCTGACGGCCTACAACCTGTACGCTGAGGCGGTCAACCAATACGGCACGCTGGGCGAAGTCTATGGGCTGCCGCGGCATGTCTTTGACGAGACGATTGCCGAGTGGGGGGAAGACCGCGGAGTCCTCGTGAAGGCGATCGAGGATGTGGCGTTGGGCATGGCGTCGGTCTACCGCACACTGGAGCGCCCCTTGCCGTCCAAGCTGCCTGTGGCCGGGCGCGCAACCCTGCGGCGCTATCAGGATCTCCTGGCTTGCCACATGCCGTTCGATCTCACAATCGACGGCGAAACGGCAGAAGGGGATCGCGTGCGCTTGTCGGATTCGTCGGTGTGCGAGCGTCACGGTGCCATCGCTGGCACGGTGCGCTACTTCGCCGACCGGTTTGGCATGCCCGTCGGCGCGATCGAAGGCACCACCGTGCCGTTCGAGCTCATCAAACGGTATGCCCGACGAGGTGAGGTGCGAGTCGAATTCCGGGAGTTTCGGCGTGGAGAGGGTCTCGCCGTCGTGCGCGTCACCGAGTACCACGGGTTCTCCCTGTCACGAGAACGCCAGCCGCTGTTCGGTACCATTCCGGACGAGATGGTTGCCACGGCCCGCGAGGCGATGGCCGACGCCGTGTTGCAGGGCAAGTCACGCCATCCGAATCGACCGAGCCTCGCCCGCGCGGCAGCGCGGATGTCGGAGTACTGGCGGCGCTCTGGCGGAAGTCTCAGGGGCGCGCATCCGGATCGTGTGCGCGAGACTCTGGTCGACCAGCTGCGCTCGGTACGGACGTGGGATGAGTTTCTGGAGACCCCGCTGCGGCTTGATCCGGCGGAGTTTGTGCCGACCGCGGAGCGAGACCGGCTCGATGCGCTACCAGGGTCCGCGATGATCTTCGGTGACCGCGTGACCCTCGACTACCGTGTAGAAGGTGGACGCGGTGTTGTCTGGCTCAGGCTTCGCGAGAAACAGGCGTATCGCTTGCGTCCGTCCGACCTTCCCGACGTTCCGTACCCGCTGCGCTTCAGCGTGGCCCGCGGGAGGCGGGAGGTGGCTCGGGCAAGCAGTCTGGAGGAACTCCGGACTGTGCTGACACGACTCGATACTCGACGGCGCCAGATGCGTCGCGGGCGCGCCCCAGGCCGCCGGCGGGGTCGCTGACAGCTACTCGGCGAGCGAGAGGATCCCCAGCCACGCCGCGGCGTATGCGTTCTCGAGCTGGTGCTCGTCTGCCCCGCGAGTGAGAAGGAAGCCCATGCCCGAGATCATGCTGGCCAGCATCCACCCGATCTCTGTGTGCGGGATCCTGGCCTCGACTCCCAGTCGCGTGAACATCTGCCCGGCGGCCTCCGCAATCCCCGAGCCGAATGCCTGAACGGCCCGGCTCACGTCGCGATCGGGAATGGCCGATCCGGGGTCGAGGATGGATGTCCAGGCGACAATCGTACCGTCACTTGACTCCCTGGCCAGTAAGTGCCACGTGCTCTGGATCGCCTCGGACGGAGAGGGCGCCAAGAAGGCCTCCCGCCAAGCTTCCACGCGTCGCTCAGTCAAGTGCTCCGCAGCGGCTTCCCAGAGCTTCTGTTTCGTCTTGAAATGATAATGGACCAGCCCCTTCGCGCAGCCGGCTCTCTCCGCTACCGCAGCTACCGTCACGGAGGAAGATCCGGACTCCCGCAGGAGTTCGAGGGCTGCGCCGAGTATCAGTCCTTTGGAAGCCTCAGAGTCAGTTCGCTGCTTCGCCATTGCACGCTCTCCTTACTGTCCGGACAGTCATGGTAACGGGCCGGGGGGCTCTCCACCAGACCTACCTCCATCTTGATTCTCCGGCCAGTGCGCGCCACTGGCGGCATACCGTCGGCTGTAGTTCCGGTCTGAAACCATCTCGATGGCAGCAGCGTAGGTCAGGAAAGCATGATCGACCGTGGCACGCCACTGCTGGATCCGCTGGCGCGGGCGTTGATGGAGGAGATCGCTGAGGGGGTCGTGATCTTCGACATGAGGGGGCGAGTTGCGTACGTCAATGCCTCCGCGCGAGCGGCCATGCGGAAAGCCCGGATTGAGCATGGCGACCGCTCGTCCATGTTGCCCCGACTGTCGCGGCTGGGAAGCCGCCTCTCGCCGATCTGGGTGGGAAGCGCCAAGATCTGTGAGATGGTCTTTCTGCCGGCGGACTTGAGGGGAGAGCGCGGCAGGCACACGCTGGCGGACCGCGAGCGGGAGGCGATCCTGGAAACGCTGGACGCGACCGGCTGGAAGCTCACCGAGAGCGCCCGCCGACTGGGTATCTCCCGTACAACCCTCTGGCGGCGACTCAGAGCGTACGACATCGATCGGGACAAGCGGGCCAGATGGTCCAGTTCCTCATAGCGGCCCTCCTGCTCTCCACAGCTCAAGAGCCGGACACAGCGACGTTTCGAGATCCCGCCACTGCGGAACTCTACGCGCGTGCTCAGGTCCGGCATATCCGGCAGGATGCGCTCGTCCAGAACTACCACGCGACGGTGCGCACTCGCCTTGAGGCCTCGGCGGGGCGGAGCCGGTTCGCGAGGCAGACGACGCTTCTCGCACATGAGTCCGTTGCGGAGATCTCCTGGCAGCGCCCCAATGATCTCCAGGTCCGAGTGCTCGGCGCCCGCGCGGTCGCTCCGGTCATCCGCATCATTCGGGGGCTCGGCGGCGACGTGGAAGACGACGCCGAGCGGGAGCTGCGCCGCCAGATGGTGATGGATCGTCCCTGGTTCATTCCGCGGGCGCTGGGCGACAGCATAAGGCTCATGGGCGTTCCCGAGCACGCAGCATTGCATCCCCTCGCCGATGGCGCGCTGGACTTCTACCGCTTTGCGGTCACCGACTCCGTCCGGATCATGGTGCCCGACCGGACGGTACGAGCGTACAAGATGCGCGTGGAGCCAAAGCGCTTGGGTCCGGCGCTCGTGGCGGGTGATATGTGGATCGATGTCGAAACAGCCGACGTTGTCCGGTTCGCCATGGTATTCCTGGGGGACTTCCTGTGGGAGACTCCAGCCGGCCCGACAGCAGATGACAGCAGTAAGGCTCGGAAGGAGAACGCCACCGCCGAAAAGTATCTCTCGGTGCAGGCGATGGTCGAGTATGCTCTGGTGGACCGGCAGTATTGGATGCCGTACCGGCAGCTGCTCGCGATTACGGCGGAAATCCCGTGGTTCGTGAACCTCGCCGTTCCCGCCATGGCTGTGACGACCTTTGGTGACTACCGCGTGAACGACAATCCCCCGATCGAGTTCGCGGTGAGCGACAGAGATGTGGCGACGGAGGACGACGACGATCTCCTGCGCGTCAGGACGGCAGACGGGGCGGCTCTGGAGTCTGACAGCGTCTCGCGCGAGCGCGGACTGCGTGAGGAGCGGGGTTACGTGCGAGCTGGCGAATGGAGCGATGGGCGGTGGGAGATGGACGTTCCTCCGGCGGACAGCCTTGAGTCGTTCGCCTGGGAGGCGAAGCTGCAGACCGTGGAGGATCCGGATGAGGAGCGTCGGGTGAGGGAGACGTTTGCCGAGCTGAGCGCCCTGGAAGAGGGACTACCGCAGGAGTGGCTCGGTCGGCAGCGGTTCGGGCTCGCTCTGGAGCAGGCGGCGGACGTGGTACGGTTCAACCGAGTGCAGGGACTCTCATTGGGCGGTGGTGTCCGGTTTCGACCCGGCCCGGCGTTTTCGTCGGTCCTCCTCTCGGCCCGGTTCGGATTGTCGGATCTCCGTCCGACGGGATCGGCGACCTGGCGGCACGACGGGCCGGTTGGACGGTTCGATCTGACGGGCCACCACGAAATGCGAGAGGTGGAGCCATGGACGCGCGGACTCGGGATCGGTAACTCGCTGAACGCGCTGTTCGTCGGCAACGACGACGCTGACTACTACCTCGGCTCCGGGGGCGGGATCGCCTACACGTGGAACTACGGCGTGCTGCGCAACGTCGAGGCCCGGGCGGGCTACGAGTATCAGTCCAGTGTGGAAGTGGCGACCTCGTCCGCCATCGCCGGCATTTGGGGCAATGGGACGTTTCCGCCCAACCCACGGGTGGCGGACGGCCACTTCTTCCGCGGTTCGGTGCGGCGGAACGACCGCGTCGGGTTCGTCTCAGTCGATCCCGGGGTGGAGGTCGTCGCAGGCGGGCCAGGCACCGGCGTTCGGGCCTGGGCCTCGGTTGGCTTACCGTTTACGGTGCTCGGGTTGGGTGGTTCGGTCCAGGCGAGGGTCGGCATTACGCGCGGAGATACCCTGCCACAGCTCGACTTCCGCGTGGGCGGTCCGTCCACCGTCCGGGGATATGACTACGGGATTCGGAAGGGCCGCGAGTTCTGGGCGGCCCAGCTCGATCTCGCCATCACGCGCTCCCGGATTTTCGCACCGGTGGTCTTCTTCGATATCGGCGATACCTTTGCGTCCGATGCGCTCATTGGCACCGGGGTCGGCCTGTCGCTACTCAATGGCCTGATCCGATTCAACCTCTCCAAGGGCCTCCGTCCGGACAACTCCCTCCGCTTCGATCTGCTCTTTCGCGCGCCACGGTGAGCCTCTAGGTTGCAGAGCCACGGCAGTGTGTCGTCGTGGACATCCACCGTCGACGCGATACGCCAGGAGAACTGGGAGATATGACGTGAAGCGACTGCTGCAGCTCGGTGTGGCTCTACTGCTGACGGCGACGGTCGGGTGCGGAGAGCAACCGGAGGATACGCCGCCAGAGGTAGTCGTCGAGGAAGAACCGGTCCGCCCGCAGGCCGTGCCGATCGAGAGCATCCCGATGCCGGAGCCGCCGGAGCCGCGACGCAGGTTTCTCGTGGCTCTGAGCGCCGGTCCGCAGGATCTGTCCGGCGCGTGGGAGGCACGCGCCGCGATCTGCGAGGACCTGGGTGTTCTCCAGGTGCTGGCCGAGACTCCCGGCTTCGGGACGCTGGTGCTGTTCCGGCTCCCCACTGCGGGCGATCGGGTGGGAGTCTACCCGATCACGTATGCAGAAACGGGAGCGCCAGAGCCACCCGCGTCCCAGATCGGCGTACAGCTCTTCCGTGAGGGCAGTGCCTTCGCGTACCAGGGGGATGATGGCGAGGTCGAGTTGACCGCCGTCGACGAGCGAGCGACGGGACGATTCGCCGTGACCCTTCGCGAGATCATGTCGGACGAGCGTGTCCGGTTCGCCGGCGTGTTTGATCGCATCCCGATCACGCCATTGCCGGAGGAGCAGTGCCGGAGTATTGAGACCGCGCTGTTTCCTCCGGATACGGCCACGCAGGATTCCACCTGAGGGAAGGGGCATGACCGAACAGACGTACTTTCGGAAGGGATTCGGCCTCAGAAAGGAGATCGAAGGTGAACTGACCACCGATTACCACTCGCGGTTGGTCGACGCCATTCGCTCGGAGGGGAATACCCTTGATGCGGGCGAGCTCGTCGTGCGTTTGGCGGAGGAGTTCGGGTTCTGTTATGGGGTGGATCGGGCGGTCGAGTATGCGTACGAAACCCGCACGCGGTTCCCGGAGCAGCGCATCTTCCTCGTGGGGGAGATCATTCACAATCCCCATGTGAACGAGAAGCTCGAGAGCATGGGGATCAGCATCATCCATCCGACACCCACCGGCGGCTTCGACTTCTCTCATATCAAGATCGACGACGTCGTGATCGTTCCGGCATTCGGTGTGAGCGTGGCGGACTTCGAGACATTGCGTGCCATCGGCTGTCCGGTCGTGGACACGACGTGTGGATCCGTATTGAACGTGTGGAAGCGGGTCGACGCCTACGCGCGCGACGGCTACACCGCCATCGTCCACGGCAAGCATTTTCACGAAGAGACCAAGGCAACCGCCAGCCAGGTATCGAAGTACGAGGGCGGAAAGTACCTCGTGGTGCGCGACATGGACGAGGCCCTGCTGCTGTGCGGCTTCATCCGTGGAGAAGTGGCGATCGATGTTCTGGAAGAGACCTTCCGGCACAAGGTGTCGCAGGGGCTCGAGTTCGAGCGGGACCTACGCAGAGTGGGGCTCGCGAACCAGACGACGATGCTCTCGTCGGAATCGCTGGAGATCGCGCAGACGATCGGCGAGGCGATCGCCGATCGGTACGGCGAAGAACAGCTGCAGGAGCACTTCAGGAGCTTCGGCACGATCTGCTCCGCCACGCAGGAGCGACAGGATGCGGTTCTCAAGCTCATCCAGGAGCCGCTCGATGTCATGGTCGTCATCGGTGGATACAATTCCAGCAACACCAACCACCTCGCCAAGATCTGCGCGAGGAAGGTCACGACGTATCACATCTCGGACTCCGGGTGCATCGACATCGAGTCAGGAGCTGTCCGTCACAAGCCCGCCGACTCGAATGCAGAGGTCGAGCGGGCGAACTGGCTGGATGGGGTGACGCGGATCGGCATCACAGCCGGCGCCTCGACGCCGAACAACAAGATTGGTGAGGCGATCGAGCGAATCCTGCGCAGCCGGAAACTCCCGACCCCCGTATAGAATGGGGCGTAAGGCGGCCCACCTGCTTGCGGCAGGCATCTCCGATGAAGCAGTGCACTCGGCGACAGGCCACGACTGGGAGCACTGGGTTCGCTCTGATGGACAGGGCCGGCATGACACGTCTGCCGGACCACAGGTTGCAGTCCAACATGAGCGGCTCCCCGATGCAGCTGCTGCGGATCGCATGAAGCGGTACTGGGCTAGGCACCTGGATCGTCTGGCGACACACTTGGGCGTCTGATCAATGGCGAACCGCCGGGTGCCTTCTGCGACCGTATTGGTTGCCGCCAATCTCGTCCCGCTGGCCGGGATTGCCTTGTTCGGGTGGGACGTCTTCGCGGTCGTATTCCTGTTTTGGCTGGAGAATGTGGTCGTCGGCTTCTTCAACGTGCTGCGCATGCTGTGGGTGGAGCGGGGAGCCGAGCGCATGCCGGCTGCGAAGTTCGCGATCATCCCGTTCTTCGTCGTTCACTACGGATTGTTCACTGGCGTGCACGGGGTGTTCGTCTTTGCGCTCTTCGGGCAAGCTGCGTCCATCAGCGGATTCCCGACGGTGGAGAACGTCATCGACGTGATCGTCGACTATAACCTGTGGGTGG
Source organism: Gemmatimonadota bacterium (assembly GCA_039584325.1). Lineage (GTDB taxonomy): Bacteria > Gemmatimonadota > Gemmatimonadetes > Gemmatimonadales > GWC2-71-9 > JAOTVV01. Next base: position 45,269 of record JBDGYA010000002.1, on the reverse strand, counting down.
CGGTACTGGCGCTCGTGCTCAGCCACGGCTTCTCCTTCATTCGGAACTACGTTGCGGAGCAGGAATACCGCCGGGTGACACTCCAGCAGCTCATGGCGCAGCCGTACCGCCGGGTGGTCGTACTGCACCTGACGATTCTCTTCGGGGGCTTCTTGGTGATGGCACTCGAACTGCCGGCCATCGCCGTAGCACTGCTCGTGGTGCTGAAGATTGGCGTCGACCTCCGGGCCCATTTGCGCGAGCACCGACGGCTGCAGCCGGCTACGGCTAGCCCCAGTTCTTCGAGCCTGGTGCGTGGCGCCGGAGATCTTTGAGGAAGGTATAGGGGTGGCGGTTCGCCCGATCTGACCGCCTGTCTGCCGACCCACCGATCCGTCCGACGTTCAGCGGCCGTACCTCCTCGGCAAGGATGTTCACCGTCCCATCATCCTGGGCGAGGGTACCTACGATCTGGAGGAATGGCTCTCCGCGGACGGCGATCCGGTCGCGCTCATACACGTCGGGTCTCACAATGGCGTTCATCATGCCCGCTTCGTCTTCCAGCAGGATGAACGTGTACCCTCGTGCCGTCTCTGGCCGCTGCCGGGCGACCACGAGGCCGGCAATATGTACCTCCGTGCCGTGCCCGAGTGTCTCGAGACAGTCGCTGCGCACGACGCCGGCTGGGAGGTCGTTGCGCAGTAGCGTGAACGGATGTCCGCTGGCTGAGAAGCCGAGCACCTCATACTCGGCGACGAGTCGCTCGCGCGGTGCCACACCGCCGAAGTGCAGTCCTTCATACGGGTGGACGAGCGGCAGCTCGAGCTGCCGGCGCACGCGGGAGCGTGCGGGCTGTTCGGTCTTGGGCGGGAGCCAGAGACCGACCTGCCACAAGAGTTCACGTCGCGTCAATCCAAACGCGTCACACCCGCCCACCCAAACGAGATTCTCGATCGCATCGCGTGACAACCACGCCGGTGCACGCCGCACGAGATCGCCGAGTCCCTGAAAGCATCCGTTCTGCTCCCGCTCGACGACGAGCTGCTCCGCGACGTCCCAGCCCCATTCGCGCAGGAATCCCAGGCCGACCCTGATGCCGCCGTCCTCCACCGTGCAGTACACGTCACTCCGGTTCACGTCGGGCAGCGTGACCGCGACACCATGGCGGCCCGCGTCCCGGCCAAGCGCGTCGAGGGAATAGAACCCCATCGGCTGGTTGTTGAAGAGCGCGGTGTAGTACTCGACCGGGTGATAGTGGCGCAGCCAGGCGGACTGGTACGCGAGGAGGCCGAATGCGGCGGCATGTGATTTGGGAAAGCCGAACTCCGAGAACGCAACTACTTGCTCGAAGACCTTGCGGGCAACAGGGGCTGAGACGCCGCGGTTGCGTGCTCCGTCGAGGAACTCCTCCCAGAAGTTCTCCATCAGCTCACGGGAGCGCCGCCGGCTCATGGCACGGCGCAAGGCTTCTGCCTGCCCGGCCGAGAATCCGGCGAGTGACTGGCAGACCTGGAGGACCTGGTCCTGATAGATAATGACGCCCAGCGTTTCTCCCAGAGCATCTGCGAGCAGCGGGTGCTCGACAGGAGGGGTGTAGGGCCGTCCTTCGTGACGCGCCTTCCGTTGCGCCTCCCGCCGCCGGACGAACGGGTTTACCGCACCGCCTACGATGGGCCCCGGCCGGACGATCGCGACCTCGATGGCGAGGTCCTCGAGATTTCGCGGCCGTGTACGCCGGATCATCTGGATTTGCGCACGGCTCTCGATCTGAAACAGCCCGACCGTATCACCGGTACAGATCTGGTCGTAGACGGGTGCATCCTCGAAATCGATGCGGCTCAGGTCCGGCGGAGTCCCCTCTCGCTCAGCCACGAGTTCGACGCACTCCTCGACGAGTGAGAGCATGCCGAGGGCGAGGAAGTCGATCTTGATGAAGCGCGCGTCGTCACAGGAGTCCTTGTCCCACTGGCAGACCACGCGGTCCGGCATCGCCGACCGCTCGAGTGGGACGATCTCCACGAGCGGCCGGCTCGAAATGATCATGCCGCCTACGTGCTGCGAGACGTGACGGGGCAGGCCTGCGATTTCTTCGGCGAGATCGCACAGGTCCCGCCAGAGGGGTGCCTCTACCCGGCCGGCGAAGCCCGGCAGCCGTAGCAGTTCCTCGCGTAGCGCCCCCGCCGACCGATGGCTCGCGAGTTTGGCTACCTGCTCGATCTCGCCGGCTGGCAGGTCGAGCGCCTTGCCCAGCTCACGCACCGCCGATCGTAGCCGATAGGTGGGGAAGGAGCAGACCAGTCCCGTGTGCTCGTCGCCGTATCGACGGTAGACGCGCCTGATGAGCTCCTCACGGATTTCACGAGGGAAGTCGAGATCGATGTCGGGAACCGATGCCAGGGTCTCGTTCAGGAACCGGCCCAGGAAGAGCTGGTTGGAAACGGGATCGATGTGGGACAGGCCGAGGAAGTAGCAGATGATCGACGAGACGGACGAGCCGCGCCCGCGGCCGGGCAACAGATCGCACCGGGCACGGCGGCTGCCGCTGCGCACGTCGGCGGCCACCTCCCGCGCCAGTTCGAAGAGATCGTGGTATACCAAGAAGAACCCGCACAGCCCATGATGGTCGACGAGCCTCAGCTCCTCCTCGAGGCGCGACTCCGCCTCCGTCCGGTGCGGTGAATCCGGAGGGTAGCGCTCCTCGAGCCGCATGTGACACAATTCGGCCAGCGCGCGCGGAGCAGGTGTGCGGTCGGCACCGTTGAAGTCAGGGAAAGTGTATCCCAGATCACGAGTGAGATCGAAGGCGGCACAGCGTTCTGCGATGATACGGGTGTTGGCAACCGCGTCGGGGCGATCGCGAAAGAGCGTGGCAACTTGCTCGGGCGGCCGCAGGTAGAACTCGCTGTTGGGACGGCGAGCGTCGTGTGACGCGTCCAGCGTCGTCCGGTGACGGATGGCGACGAGAGCGTCGTGGAGGCGGTGCCGCTTGCGGCAATGGTAGTGCACGTCGCCTGTCGCAACCAGAGGTAGTCCGGCACCATCTGCGAGGTCCGCGAGCGCACGAGTGAGTGCCCGATCTCCACATACGTCGTTGCGCTGCAACTCCACAAAGAAACGGTCCCGGCCGAACACCTCCCGGCAGTGTTCGGCGAGGCGCCGGGCTGCGGTGACACCTTCCCGGTGGAGCACGCTCGGAAGGAGACCGTGGCGGCAGCCGGACAGCACGATCAACCCCTCGTGTCGTGCCTCCAGTGATGCGACATCGAGCCGGGGATCTCGCCGATCGTCCTGACCGAGATGCGTCTCGGTGACGAGCCGACACAGATTAGCGTAGCCCTCCGGTGTCTCGGCGAGCAGCGTCACGTGTGTTCCGTCCAGCAGGGTCAGCTCGGCGCCGGTGATCGCCTGCACCCCCAGCTGCCTCGCTGCCTGGGCGAAGGCCATGGACCCGTACACGCCGTGGTGGTCGGTGAGCGCGAGAGCAGCATAGCCGAGCTCCGCAGCCTCGAGTGCAAGCTGCTCGGGCAGCGAGGCGCCGTCGAGAAAGGAGAAAGCGGAATGGGTGTGGAGCTCGATGTACATGGCACGTCGGCGGAACGCGGATGGTGGACGCGGTTGTCGAACCACCACATCCTTCCCTCCTCAGGGCTGCTGGACGAACCACTCTCCCGTTTGCAGGTCTTCGAACAACACCACGTGGGCCCCACCATCCAGGACCACGTCGACATATCGGCGCGTGATTGGCACGCGCCACCATTCGTCGTCGATACGCCAGACTTCGAGGACTTCGGTGATCCGGCCGGACGATGGTGGCGGCCCGGCGGGCCGGCGGGTAGCGACCGGGGTGTCGTCACCGGTGACTGTGCCGGTCGATGGCCTCACCTCGACCGGCAGGCCGTCGTCGTCTACGGTCACAGCGACTGGTGTAGGTACGTTCAGGGCTCGAAGTCGATCAACGCGTACCGCCGCTCGGGAATGCGGGACCATGGCTGTACCTCGACGACGTGAAAGAGGCGAGAGTGCTGAAATCGTGTCTTGATCTCACGCGCCGCGGCGTGCAGGGCATGACGGCGTCCGGCACGAGCGGCACTGTCGGCATCGCGTGCGAAGAGCTGGAGCTCACCGGTTCCCGGGGCGAACGCGACGAACTCCACGGCGAGACGCTCGACAGCTCCAGTGGGCGGAGCGAGCTCGAGACGCGTCTTGAGCGGGCCCGCGATGCGCTTCCGGTCGGCAGACGGGTCTTTGAGGGTCACGTCCGTCGTCCAGGAGATGCCGTGCTCGAGTCGGGCGCGCAGGCGAGCAGTCTGAACACGCCATCCAGTCCGTCGCGGATGGGACAACGCACGCTCGACCAGCCTGTCAACGGCATGTGCGAGCATGAGCCTGTCGGCAGCGGGCATCGGAAAGTCGAGACCGGCGACGATCGGCTCCGGCCGCCCGCGGCCCGTCACCTGCTCGACCTCGAGTCCCTTGGCCAGACGCCATGCCCGCCGGCCCTCGCCGCCGAACTGGGAGACGAGGGCGGGCTCGGGCAGGCGGGCCACGTCGGCAAGTGTGGTGAGACCGAGCTGCTGAAGCCGTCGGTGCGTATCGCTGCCGACCGGCAGTGCAGCCACGGGCTGACGCGCGAGGAACGCCGCACTGTGCTCCGCGTGGATGACGAGTGGTGCGCCAGGCTTCGCGCGGGCAGCGGCAATCCAGGAGAGGAATTTCCCTCGTGCCCAGCCGAGCCGTAGGACGGCATCGTTTCCCTCTGCTCCTTTGCCGCTGATGGCGTGCGCAATCACCTGTATCTGCTGCTCGGGCGTGCCGTACAGCCGTTCCAATCCGTCGACCCCGACGAACACACGGCCTAACTCGGCCGGCTCGATGACCGGACTCACACGTTCCAGGGCGAGTAGGAACTGGGTGAACGTCTCGTCGTAGTGCACCGGATCCGGCTCGATCAGCGTGAGAGGGGGACAGAGTCCAATGGCCTGACTCACGGTCATACCGGGCTGTACTCCCATGCGCCGAGCAACGGGGGAGACCAGCCAGGCTCGCCGCGTATCGGTGGGGGCGAGCAGAGCCGCTGGCAGTCCGACGAGCTCGGGACGTCTCCACTCCTCGCACCGCAGTGGAAAGAGCGGGATCCAGAGACACGCGGCGTGGTCGCTCACCAGCGTCCGGGATGCACGGCCCGTGGGATGGGAATGCTCGTCGGCGCCATATGCCGGCGGCCCCGACCGACGGTTGACCGGTCCCGCATGCTGCCGCGTGCTCTGCCAGCGATGCTGCCGCACGGTTCCTCCTATGCGCTCCGCGCGAACAGGCTCAACTGTGTATCGACGTGCATCGGCCAGTCGCGCGGCTGCTCCCGGGCTCCGTCCGTCGTCGGAATGCCGTATGCTGCCGCGATACGGTCGAACCGGCGGGTGAGGGCAGTGAGATATTCCGGCGGCGCCTGCCATCCCCGGCGGTATGCAGTCTGGTATCGCAGCAGGAGATGCGGATAGTGACGCTCCACGACGGCCAGCGTGCGATGCCGTACCGCCGAGTAGAGCCGGAGCGGACTGGGAAAGACGAACTGCGCACTTGCATCCCGGGCCGCCCGCATCAGGGCGTGCAGCTGTTGGTGAGAGTCGGAGATCCCGGGAAGCACGGGAGCGACGAGCAGGCCAGTCCGGATACCGGCTGCACGCAGTCGGTCGAGAGCACGAAGGCGCACCTGCGGAATGGGGGAGCGTACCTCGAAGCGGTCGGTAATCTGTGGATCGGCGCTCACGAGTGACACGTACACCGAGAGTTCATGCCGCTGCACGAGCCGGCCCAGGAGATCGAGATCGCGGACTACCAGCGGGCTCTTGGTGATGATGCCGACGCGCAATCCCTGTTCCCGGAGCAGTCGTATGAGAATGGCGCGAGTCAGCTGATACTGTCGCTCGGCGGGCTGGTAGGGATCGGTACCGGTGCCGATGAGCAGGCTCTGCGTGCCGTCACACTCCAACCGGCGGCGTACGAGTCGGAGGTCACGCTCGAGGGCCGACAGCACCGTATCCCGCGCCTTGATGAAGATGCGATGCTCGAACGGCTCGAGCCCCCTCGGCGCCCGGAGGTCGTCGAAGTCCCGTGCATCGATGCGGTCGCCGTCCCACGCACGCTGCACCGCGTAGCGGTGGGCGAAGCGGGCGTAGCAGTACGTGCACCCGTACTCACATCCCACATACGGATTGACCGACCAGAATCCCATGCCTGTCGATTCGGGGGAATTGATGATCGACCGAGCGGGGAGCTCGATGAACTTGGTGCCGCGGCGCCGCTCGTCGAGGACGACGAGCGGCCCGCCATACGATGGTTGCGCGCGGACCTCCAGCGGAAGCGAGGTTATCCGCATTTTCCCCAACCGCACGCCGGACAGAAGGTGCAGGCAGACGCCCGCACGAGCCGGTAGCCGCACTCCGGGCAGAGCGAGTATTCCGCCTCGACGCCGACATCGGCAGGAAATTGCATAAGCCACTGCCTGGCATGTACTTGCCCCGTCTGGAGCCGATTTGTCTTCGGGTTTTGTACGGTCATTGTAACCGAATATATACCGAAAATCCTTTCCCGCAACCACCCTGTGAACGGATGCCGTTTCTGAAAGAGGGAAGTGCAGAACGCGGGTGTTACCACGACCGCGCGCACCCGAAGTCACTGCCTTGCCATGTCACAGACAAGTAACGAGATTGCCAGCGCCCGGTAACAGAACGGTACGTTTCTGCGAACCCGATAACGCCAGGGGCTCCCTCTTTGCCGCCCAGCATACCCCCGAGCGTGGCACGTACACTCCACCACCCTCTCGCACGTGCCGGCACCGTCCTGCTGCTGCTGTTCGTCTTTCTACTTGGCGTGAACGGACTCGGAGAGGGCTTCAAGTCCCTCGGCGGCGACCTGCTGGATACGTTCTTCACCACGACGCAGAATCCCTTCATGGGGCTCATGGTTGGCTTGCTGGCGACGACCCTCGTGCAGAGCTCCTCGGTCACGACAGCGCTCATCGTCGGACTCGTCGCTGCGCCGGAGAACCCGCTGCCGCTTGCCAATGCCGTACCGATGGTGATGGGGGCGAACATCGGGACCACGGTGACCAACACCATCGTCTCACTGGCGCACATGGGTCGTCGGGAGGAGTTCCGACGGGCGTTTGCGGTGGCGACGTGCCATGACTTCTTCAATTACATCGCCGTTATCGTGTTCCTGCCGCTCGAGCTGGCCACGGGGTATCTCCGTTACGCGGCGACGAAGCTCTCCTCGCTCCTCACCGGCGTTGGCGGTGTCGAGTACGACAGCCCGATCAAGGGACTGCTCAAAGCGTCGCTGAAGCCGATCAACGACCTAATCGATGACCTATTCGGCTCCGGTCAGCTGGCTGCGGTGGTACTGATCGCGCTCAGCGGAGTCTTCATCTTCACTGCGCTGATGCTGCTGGTGCGCGTCATGCGGAGTGCGATGCACTCCCGGGTGGAGGTCATCGTGTCCCGCGGGCTCCATCGCTCGGCGCTCTACGCGATCATGGTGGGGGTGCTGGTGACCACGCTGGTGCAGTCCAGCTCGATCACGACGTCACTGCTCGTTCCCCTGGCCGGAGCCGGGCTGCTCACGCTCCCGCAGGCGTTCCCCATCACCATCGGCGCCAACATCGGGACGACGGTGACGGCCCTGATGGCTGCGCTGGCGGCCACGGGGGTGAATGCCGGGGCGGGCCTCACTATCGCCCTGGTGCACCTTATGTTCAACTTCTCGGCGACGCTGTTGATTTATCCGGTGCCTGCGATGCGGCGCATCCCGCTGGCGGCCGCCCGGCGGCTGGCCGAGACCGCCGTGCGATCGCGTACCCTGGCACTCGCATATGTCGCCGTACTGTTCTATGGTCTACCTGCCCTGTTCGCGCTGCTGAACAGGATGGTGTGGTAATCGCGGAGGCCTCCATGTTACGGGAACTACTGAGCATCTTCCGGTCCAACGAGCCCCTCAGCGTCATGGGCGAGCGGTTCGCCGAGATGCTGACGCTGACGCAGCAGATGACGCTGGAGGCGGGTGAGATCTACTTCAAGATGGACCCGAAACCGGAGGGGCGGACGCGCATCTACAAGGCGGATGTTCAGGTCAACAAGCTGGAGCGCACGGTCCGGAAGCAGGTGATCGCACACCTGTCGATCACCAGCAACACGGCGTCGCTACCCTATTGCCTGCTTCTCATGAGCCTGGTGAAGGACGTAGAGCGAATCGGCGACTACGCGAAGAACCTCGCCGAAGCGCCGGAGTTCAACAACGAGCCGCTGCCCGACGATGAGATCGTTGCCGAGCTTCGCGAAATCCGTAACGGTGTCGAGGCGGCGTTCGCGGCAACTGCCGAGGTGTTCATATCCTCCGATCGTGAGCGAGCCGTGACCCTGATCAGGGAGGGTCGTGATCTGGCGCACCGCTGTGAAGCCCTCATTGTCCGCATCGCCCGGAGTCGCTATCCGGCGGGGCTCACCGCTGCGACCGTGCTCGGGTCGCGGTACTACAAGCGGATCGGTGCGCACGTGCTCAACATCCTCTCGAGCGTCGTCATGCCGCTGCACAAGCTGGACTACTATGACGAGTCGGAGATTGACCCAACAGCGGCTGACGACGAAGAGGGTCTGGCCGGAGGTCACTGAGTTCTGCTGCTCTTGGGTTGCGGATGTGCCGGAACACGTGCCGCAGGCACTGACCCGTCGCCGGCGAGAAGCCCGAGAATCCGGATCCCCGGACCCGCATCCACGCCCGGTGATTGCACGCGGAGCCACTGCTCGAGTTCCTGAGTGTCCCACCCACCGGTGATGATCGCGTCTAGGTTACGCAGCGCGCCCATCCGCCGGACAGTACCCAGCCGTTCGAGCACGCCGTCGAGCAGTGTGAGCAGCCTCGCATCGCGCCGCCGTCCTGCCGCGAGCCCCTGGACCAGCACGAGGCGCCGTAGACGACGCGTGTGCGTCCCGACCGTGGGGCCTGCCGCCACTCGGAGTCGAGTGCGGATCGTGTCGAACAGGGCACGGCGCAGTGGTTCGGGCAGGTCGCCAGCGGCCGGCCTGCAGCGCCTGAGCCGTGCCACGACTGCCAGAATGTCGCCATAGTCCGGGAGCGCTACTGGCGGCGAACCGCCAATCACGAGCAGCTCGTCAACGACGCCACTCGCCAAGGTCCAGCGCAAGCCAGCGGCTAGGACCAGCGGCCCGCGTACCAGGGCGAACGCGGTGCGATCGTGATGCAGCGCTGTGCCGACATCACATCGGGAGTGGGCGCAGACGCGCTCGCGTGCCTGGAGGGTCGCGTTGACCACCCGGGCCCGTCCCACCCTACTCGTGCCCGGGACGGAAAGTGCCAGCTGTATCTCGACCTTGCGGGCCAGCCGTTGCTCGAGCCCGAGACGGTTCGCGATGACTGGGGGAGGGGCGAACCACACGACGTGTGCGGCAGAATGCGTCGAGCCCAACCGCACGATGCGGCCGATCCGTTGCGCCACGCGAAGCGGCGTCCACGGAAGATCGTAGTGCACCACGGTATCGGCATCCTGGAGGTCGAGCCCCTCGGACACGAGGTCGGTGGCGATCAGCAGATCGATCGGTGTCGAGCAAACGGTAGCGGGCCGCCGGCCTCGGGCGCGTGGGGCGAACAGATCGAGCGCGGCATCGATACTGATGGGTCCCGAGGCGATCCTCGCCCGACCGCACGCGACGAGGGCGAGCTTGGTCCAGCACAACCTGCGCGCCGCCTCCTGCGCCGTTGCCGCCGACGTGCAGAAGACGATCGCCTTCCCCGCTTTCCCTTCGAGCACCTCGAGGAGTCGATCCATCTTTGGATCGGCGCCCGTCGCTGGCAGGTCGTGCAGGAGGCTCAGTAGCTGCTCGCGCTCCTTGATGAGCGCACCCGGGGATGCGGGATGACCGACCGCTCCGCTCCACAGCACGGCGAGTTCGAACTGCAGGTCGTCTCCCGATCCGAGCATCTCCCGCATGATGGCACGGCCCGGCGGTCGCTCGTGACCGCAGGCGAGCGCTCGGTCCGTGTACGCGAGATGCCGGCGCACCGTCTCCCGGAGGGCTGCTACGGATGATGCGAGTCGATGCCAGAGATGAGCGCGCAGCAGATGTTGTGCACCGCTGGGAACGCCAGGAAAGTCGAGGCCGCTCAGGGCGTCCATCAGCGGAGCGAGCGAGTCAGCCGAGACGGTCGGGGCACGGACAACGGCCCCCTCTCGGATCGCAGGGAGGAACGCACCGTCCCGTGAGAGCACGTCAATCGACCGCGCCACCGTGAGCCGAGTTGCGGCGCGGGCGAGCTGCCCGACAGCGGCTGGATCGTCAGTGCCATCGAGAAGCGGCACGCCCAGGAAGCCAAGTGCAGTGTCGGAGAGGAAGAGTCGCAGCAGGTGAACGAGGTCCGCCGGGCGGTTCACCACCGGGGAGGCGGTGACGAGCAGCACGTGGGCCGCACCGATGGTGCGCGAACACCGATCGTACCGAACGGTGTCGGGATTCCGCATGCGGTGAGCCTCGTCAATGATGACGAGATCGCTCGGCGGGATGTCGCCGCCTCGGCTCAGGCGCTCGTGCGATACAGCGGAAATGGGTATCGAGAGATGCGCCGCCACGCGCTGCCACTGCGTGATGAGATTGGCAGGGACGACCGCGGCTACGCGTCGGTACCTGGTTGCGACCGCCAGCGCGACGTAGGTCTTCCCCATGCCGACGGCGTCGGCGAGCAACGCACCGCCGAACGTCTGCAGGCTGCCCGCGACACGGTGTGCGGCAGGCACCTGGTGTGCCAAGAGCCACACCGGTGGGTTCCATCCGTCGAGCCAGGTGCCCCGTTCGCATCGTGCGAGCGCCGCATACACCTCGGTAACCGGGGCGCCCTCGAGGTCGGCGAGCGTCCACGCGAGTGGCTCGCGCACCACCTGGAGTGCCTCAGCCGCGATCAGTGACGAGGGGGCGCAGCTGGGCCTGTACGGGCCCGGAAAGCTTGAGTGCTTCCGCGACGGACGTGTCGAGGTCGGCATGTGACCACCGCGATTCGTGGTGAGCGTGGTGTGCGAGATCGGCCAGACGCCGCACCGCGCCCGTGCCGGTGGGCAGGGGTATCGAACCCACCACTCTGGCATTGCAGCGGCGGTAGCCACCACGGGCTTCGTCGGCAGTGGCCCGGATCAGTGCCTCCGCCCAAGTGGAATTGAGCACTGCCGCTGCGGCGAGGGCCGTTGTCCGGTCGGCAAAGCACGCCACGTAACAAGTGTTGAGCGGAACCGCGTCATCGGTGACTTCATCGAGGACGGCTGCAGCCGGACGTCGCGCGATGTCGCGCCAGACCAGCCGGTGCGCCGCAAACGCCGGTTCGGTTCGAAACAAGGTCCAGAGAGGTCCGCCGCGGTAATCAGCCCGGGCTTCGAGAACGTCCTTGTGCCGGAGGATGAATGCGGCAGCCTTCGCGGGGAGCGTCGGTCTGGGACGACCGTGCCGCGCATAACCCCACAAGACAACCCGGCCGGGCTTGACGCGAAAAGGGTCCACGTCGCGGCCCCGCACTGCCGCTCGCACTACGTCCCGCTCCAGCGTCACGGCGCCCGCCAGCGGCAGTGTGACCCGCACCGTTCGACCCTCCAACTCCGACGGCTCGCCCACCAGTAGTCCGTCGGCGCCGGTCTTTACGCCGAGGTGTGGGGTCGCCACCTCGGCCAACGGCGTGCCGCTGTGTCGAAGTCGCTCGAGCGCGTCCCGCGTTCGGTCCGGTACGAGGATCCAGGGGCCCGAATGCCCGAGCGTTCGCTGCGCCACGGACTCACCCTTCCCGAGCTGGAGACGGATACGGTGCGCAGGTTCGGCACAGGCGGCCCGAGTGACGACCGCGAGTGGGTACGTAGTCGCCCCGAACCTCGTGGCCTCCCTGTCAGGAACACGATGAAGGCAGAGAATCGTGGTCTTGGCTGCGAGGTGCTGCCGCAGGGCCTCTCCGTACTGCGCGGACGAGACCTTACTGGGCAGGAGCAGGGCTACCACGCCTCCGGCAGCGACCAGCTCGAGGGCGCGCTCGACGAAGGCGACCGAGAGATCAGGAAGGTGTCGGAACCCGCGCGTGCCACTGCTGCGCCACAGGCCGAATCGGCGCTGCAGCATCGCGCGCTCGCGGGGAGGGAGTCGCTCGGCGCGTACCCAAGGGGGATTGCCTACGACGACGTTGAACCCCCCAGTACTCAAGACGTCGGCGGCCTGGACCTCGAATGAGAAGAACGGCAATGCTCCATCCTCGAGTGCCTTGGCCGCGTACTCGAGGGCGCGCAGGTCGTCCCGCAATGCGCGTCGCCGCGCTCGCTGAGCCGGGGTGAGCCGCGAGCGCTCCCCGAAGAGATCGCGTCCGTTGGAGACGACGTCGAGTTCGCGGAGGGCGCGCTCACAAGATCGAGAAGCCTGACCGAGCACCGTACGAGCAAGTGCGCCCTCGCGCCGACGCAGCGCTCGTGCTGCACGGTCGGCTTCGTGTCCCCGCGCGTCGAACAGACGGGTGCGTGCTTCAGCCACTTGCCGGACAAGTCCGGCCGCCCTGACGGGCCCAAAGCTGCCATGGGCCCGCGCAGCCCCAAGTGGATCCATGAGCGCGTTCCCCTGTCGCACGACGGCATCGAGATTCGGCAGGGGCTCGATCGCCGGAGGCGTCGTTGCCGGATCGTCGGCGATCACGGCGAGCCAGAGCCGCAACTCCGCGAGGCGAACCGCGACGGGGTTCACGTCGATACCGAACAAGTTCCGCCGGAGAATGCGGCGCCGGAGCGACCAACGGCGTCGGGCGTCGGAGCCTGCCTGCGGGGGCAGGCCGATGTCGGTGAGAACGTCGAGCGCGCCGAGGAGGAAGGCACCGCTGCCGACCGCCGGGTCGAGCAGTCGGAGACCTTGCAGTGCGGCGTCGCCACGCGCTCGCTCTCCTCGTGCCACGGGCTGCCGGCCCACGATCCGTTCTGCGAGGCGCTGTGGGAGGCCACCCGTGCCCGCGAGGGCAGCGGTGAGCGCCTCCCGTACCATGTCCTGTACAATGTGCTCGGGTGTGAAGAAGCTTCCGGTGACGGATCGCTCGTCTGTGTCCATCAGACGTTCGAACACGCGGCCGAGCATGTCGGGGGCGACCGCGTCGACACGCTCGGCCTCGCGGACGCAGAAGTGGTAGCGGTCGAACAGGTCCTCGAAGGCGGAGACCCACAATTCATCAGGAAGGTGCACCGGCCCGACCCGCCGTTCGATTGGATGCTGCCGGAACAGACCCCCGTTCAGATACGGAATGCCTTCCGGATCCCGGGCCCTCCGCTGGGCAAGGGGACGGTTGAGTGTGCCGAAGAACAGGGGGTCCAGAGCCCGCCGGTGAAAGTCGCCGCCCTCAGTCAGTGTCCGGTCGAGCAGGGCACGCATGTACTCCGGGTCGCCAGCCAGCCACCCCTTGACCTGGACGAAGTAGAGAAACAACACGCGAATCAGGCTGTGGAGGGCGGCGAGCCGCCGGTCGGACATTGGGGCGCGCGGAGGTAAGGAGTCGGCCATGCGCAGCCAGATACGGCGAAAGCTGCGGAAGAATCGATCGCTGACGGCCTCGGTCGAGAGCACCTCGGCGACGTGCAGACTATGCTCCAGTCCGGTCTTCGATCGCTTGGGTGCGAGTGCTCGCAGCTGTGCGAGCGCCACGGGTGAAGGGCGGGCGATGTCGACCAGGACGGCCTTGGTCGCACCTGCTGTTCCGGGGCGGGGGGCGGCGATCGCGATCGAGGTGGCTCCAACACTGACAGCGAGGCCACGCTCACCCGCCGCCCCCAGCCGGCGCGCCAAGGCGCGTGCGCTCTCCCTGGGGTCGGTGGCGTGGGTGCGGGCCACGACGATGAACCCGCGCCATCGGGCGGCAACCACCGCGTCGTCGGCATAGGGCGCGTCTGCAGCATGGTATCCGAGGTGCACGAACAGCCGTGTCAGGTCGGCGGGGGTTTGGGAATGGCGCAGTGCGTCCAGCAGCATGGCTCGATCCGGTGCGGCTGGACCACGGTACCGCACCAGATGTAGCGGGCGGGAACCGGAAGCTCGCGCTGCGGTGCGAATTCGCGCTCAGGCCGTCATCAACGCACGGGCTTGCTCGAGGGAGATGTCTCGGGTGATTGGGGGTGGCCAAGCACCATGCCGCAACTGCAGCTCGATGAGCGTCCGTTCGTTGCGTAGGCGCCGCTCGGTGTGCGTGTTGATCAGCCCGTCCTCGACGGCTGCCTCCAACTCGTCCTCGTCCAGCCACAGCGACTCGCCGCCGGCCGGCTGCCAGAGATCGAGAAAGAGATCGTGCCCAGTCCAGTGGTCACCGTCGACCTCGGGAGGGCGACAAAGGTTCGTGTACCATCCGGTGAACCAGTCGTCGAGCCGGTGGAAGCGTCCGATGTCGTACCATCGCTCAGGGAACACGAACCACACGATCGGTGCGCCGCTATCCTGGATCACCGTGCCCGCTACGCTGACTGTCTTTCCCTCGTAGGGCTCGAGGAGGAGTACCTTGACGTCCGGGCGGTCCAGGACGAGCCACTCGCGGTAGATCGTCGTGTGCTTTCCCGGCCGGCGGTACTCCAGTTCGATCAGACGGGTCACGGTGAGGATGCCTTGGCTTCGGTCGCGCTCCGCGCTTGCGCTCACCGGAACGTAGACCGGGACGGCTGCGACTGCCACTGCTCTGTCGAGGCGGCCGTGTGTGAACCTATATTGGACTCGACTCCTCCAACGAATCGGGCCGATGATCGATGTGTTGCGACTACCACTCCTCGTCTGTGCTACGACGGTGTTCGTGACGGCGTGCGGAGCCGACCGTCTCGCATCGCTGCGATCGGAGATCGACGACCGCGTGGCCGCGACCGACGCCGAGACCGTGGGGATCTACTTCAAGAACCTCGAGTCCGGCGACTCTGTCCTGCTGGCCGCCGATCGACCAGTCCATGCTGCCAGCATGATGAAGGTCCCGGTGCTCATTCAGCTGTTCCGGGATCATGAAGTAGATCTGCTTGACCTGGCTGACAGCGTCGAGCTGACGAAGACGTTCCGGTCGATCGTGGACGGCTCGTCCTTCGACCTCAGTGCACCGGATGACGCCGATACCACTTTGTATAACCGTCTGGGAGAGCGAGCGTCCATCAGGGTCCTCGCCGAGCGCATGATCACCGTCTCCAGTAACCTGGCGACGAACATGCTGATCGAGCTGGTCGGCGCCGAGCGCGTGCAAGCGACGATGCGGGAGCTGAAAGCGGACTCGATTGTGGTGTTGCGTGGTGTGGAAGACATCAAGGCCTACGAGGCGGGTCTGAGCAACACCACGACTGCACGAGATCTCGGCGTCATCTTCACGGCCATCGCCGACGGTACAGCCGCGAGTTCGGAGTCGTGCCGCGAGATGGTGGAGATCCTCGAACGTCAGGAGTTCAACGAGGGGATCCCGGCCGGAGTGCCATCGGAGGCGCAGGTGGCGCACAAGACTGGGTGGATCACGGGTATCCGCCATGACGGCGGTATCGTGACGCTACCGGACGGGCGTCGCTACGTCCTGGTGGTACTGACCCGGGGGATCGACGACGTGGCGGCTGCCGACTCGCTGATCGTGGATGTGTCACGCCTGGTGCACGGGTTTGTGACTGGAGGCTAGGCACGACGCGTGCCGTGTGCGGGAATTGGGATGACGATACGCCGAGGGGGCCGGTGCCAGCCCCCCGCTGAGCTACTCAGCGATCAGGGTGCCGCCTCCTCGAATCTGCCGCCGAGGTGCCTGGCCAGGAAACGCTCCGCCGCGGCATAGAACTTCAGCCGGTTCGCCGGCTTCGCGAATCCATGTCCTTCATCCGGGAAGAGCATGTATTCGTGGTCGATGCCCTTCTCCCGCATCACCGCCACGATCTGCTCGGATTCCGCTTGCTTGACCCTCGGGTCGTTTGCACCCTGCGCGATCAGCAGCGGGATGCGGATGCGGTCAACGGACGTGAGCGGTGAGCGCGACCTCAGAAAGTCGGCCTCCGTCTCGGGATTGCCGACCCGGTCGTGCAGCATCGCCACATAGCTCGACCAGTATGGGGGAATCGTCTCGATGAACGTTATGAGGTTACTGGGTCCCACGATGTCGACCGCGCAGCGGAACAACTCCGGTGTGAACGTCGCGCCGACCAGTGCCGCATACCCACCGTACGACCCGCCGTAGATTGCGATGCGCTCCGGATCCACCACGCCGGCATCGACAGCCCAGCCTACGGCGTCCACCAGATCGTCATGCATCTTGCCGCCCCACTCGCGGTTCCCGGCGTTCAGAAACCGCTTCCCGTATCCCGTCGAGCCCCGAAAGTTGACCTGCAGACAGGCGTACCCTCGGTTCGCGAACCACTGCGCCTCCGGGTCGTACCCCCACGTGTCACGATGCCATGGCCCACCGTGCACGTTGAGCACGAGTGGCAGCCCAACGGGGTCGACGCCAGCGGGGGTGGTGAGGTAGCCCTGGAGGGTCAGGCCGTCACGCGCCTCGAAGCTGACAGGCTGCATCGGCGCCAGCGTGTGTACTGACAGCGCGGGACGTGTGGTGAACAGGAAACGCCCCTCGCGCGTCGTTCGGTCGTAGAGGTAGTACGAGACGGGATGGCAATCCTCGATGTACTCGACGATCCAGAGATCGTCCGCGTGCGTCCTGCTCTGGATCGACAAGTCTCCGGGGCAGAGCTCGCGCATTGCGGTGACATCGGCTGCGAGCGCCCGGTCCAGCACGTCCCATTCGTGCCGCGCACGTGTGAACGCCACCATCTGGATCTCCCGTGTGTCGGGATGCACGACGACCCCGCCGACGTCGTACTGCGGATCTTCAGCGAGGACCTCGATCTCAGAGCCGCCGACCGTACGGCGCACCAGTCGTGCAGCATTCACGTCACGGGAATCGACGAGATACACATGCTCTCCGGCGAGCGTGAAGCCCAACGGCCAGCTGCTCATCGCGTCTTCGGCGTTCCACCGAAGCCAGGGCTCCCACTCTCCGGAGGGGTCCGGACGGATCAGCAACTCCGTACCACCATCGGGTGTGGATGCCTGCGCTGCGCGGACCTGAAGGGCGGTGTCGGCGATCCAGCTCAGCACGTTGCCCGGATTCTTCACCACCTGCGCAAGGTCGTTGGTCCGCAGGTCCAGGTGGTAGACGTCGTGCAGGCGCGCGTCGTCCCGGTTGATGGCGAGGAGTAGCTCCGATGGGTGCCGTTTGTCCCGCGACACGAGCTGCACCTGGACGTTCTCGAACGGGGTGACGTCGTCGATCGTTCCACTGGCCAGATGAACCTTGAACAGGTGCCAGTTCTCATCCCCGCCAACGTCCTGGAGGTACAGCAGGTGCTCGCCGTCGTGGGCCCAGAAGTACGCCCGGATACCGCGATCGGTGTCGTTGGTGATGGCCCGAAACGTATCGCCGTCGCGCTCCCCCACCCACACGTTGAGCACGCCCTCGAGTGGAGCGAGAAAAGCGAGAAACGATCCGTCGGGCGAGAGCTGAGGATCGGCCTTCTCTGGATTGCCGAACAGGACCTCTCGTGGTATCAGCGGTGGCGGCGTCATGACGATGCGGGGATCATGTCAGGGTAGAGGTTGGTCTCACCTTCACTCTTCGCCACGATCACCGCGCCGATACTGTCGCTGAAGATGTTGATGGTCGTCCGGAACATGTCGATTGGCCGGTCGACGGCCAGCATGGTGCCGATGATGAGGCCGACCTGGGCATCCGAGAAACCGATAGCCTGGGTGACGATGAAGATCACCACCACACCGGCGGCTGGGATCCCGGCCGCGCCCACGGCTGAGAGCAAGGCGGTCAGCACGATGAGGAACTGCTGGGAGATATCCAGCTGCATCCCGAGTACCTGGCTGATGAAGATGACGCCAGCGCACTCGTACAAGGCGGTGCCGTTCATGTTCACCGTCGCTCCCATGGGGAGCACGAAGCTCGAAATCGTATTGGAGACGCCGGCCTTGTTCTCCACGTCGCTCATCGTCACCGGGAGGGTGGCGTTGGACGAGCAGGTCGAGAACGCCGTGATCATGGCCGACCCCATTGCACGGAAGTGGTAGATCGGGTTGATCCGCACCGTGAGGTAGAAGAGCAGGGGGAGCACGACCAACAGGTGGATGAGGAAACCGGTGAGAATCGTGATCATGTAGAGCGCGAGGGTGATGAACAGGCTGATACCCGCGGACGCCACTGTGCTCACGATCAGACCGAACACTCCGAACGGTGCGAACGCGATCACGACCTGCGTGATCTTCATCATGGTTTCGAAGAAGGCCTCGAAGAAGCCTCGCATCGTCTCGCGGTTCTTCGCCCCGATCCGTGTTATGGCGAAGCCGAGAAAGATCGAGAAGAAGATGATCCCGAGCATGTGCCCCGAGGACATCGCCTCGATGGGATTGAGCGGAATCATGTCGATGAGGATCTGGCCCGGAGAGCGCGGTGTGACGATGGTGGACGGGTCGAAGTCTTCGCCCACCGGGATATTGGCACCGACACCCGGCTTGAAGGCATTGGTAACTGTGATCCCGATCAGGATCGCCAGGAGGCTCGAGACGAAGTAATAAGTGAAGGTCTTGATCCCGAGTCGGCCGATGCTCTTGCCATCCCCGACACTCGATACGCCGCTGACGATGGAGCTGAAGATCAGTGGCACGATCACCATGCGGAGCAGGCTGATGAAGATGGTGCCCAGTGACGCGATGGCCGAGAAGAGCCAGCCCGACGGCTCCCCGTCGTAGACCACCTGGAATACGATTCCGACGAGTACGCCGAGAACCATCGCGATCAAGATTTGCCAGTGGAGCTTCAGCTTCATGTCTCCCCCGTGGTGGCCACCGTCGCGTTGGGGCGGACAGGTTTGCCCCGCACCCTACGAGCCTGAGTGGCACCTGCCAATCCCCGCCTGCCGCGAGAGGAATGTACCGCCGCCGGACGGTACGCGGGACGGTATGCTCGGATCAGTGCGTACGCCGGCGCCGGACGTAGCCCACATAGGCGACGGCATTCACCGCCACGACGATGAGGCCCAGCAGCACGCGCAGCTCTGTGGTGAGCGCTCCCGGATAAATGATCGGAATGATGTAGTGCTCGATGAAGCCGCCCTCGTATCCGGCTTGGCCGGCCTGGCGCCGGAGCGCGACCTCCCACGGTGTGAGCGGGCAGATCCATCCCGCGAACTCGATGGCCGCACCGTACAATGCGGCTGGCACGTGCGCCCACGCGACGCGGGGCCATCGCCACGTCAGGAAACCACCAGCGATCACGAACAGAATGAATGCCAGGTGGATCAGGACGAGGCCGTCCGCGGCCAGGCGGAGGAGCATGGGCGCCGACCGTGCTATTCGCCGACTGCGCGGCGCTCGAGTCGATCCACCAGTACGGTGGCCGTGAGAGTCCCCGTCACGTTCGTGGCCGTGCGGGCCATATCGGGTATGCGGTCGACGCCCAGCAACACCGCCATGCCGTCCAGTGGTATGCCGATGGTGCCGAGGGCGGGCGCGAGACTGAGCACGCTCCCTCCTGGAATGCTGGGTACCGTGAAGGACACGATCATCGTCGCGAGCAGCGCCCCGCCGATGCCGCTCACCGGAAGCGGGACACCGTACAGCCAGGCGAGGAAGACGACCCCGGCACCCTGGAACAGTGCGGCGCCGGCTCGTCCGAGTGCCGCGCCGAGGGAGATCACGAACCCGGCCACGGTCGGAGACACGCCGAGGTGTTCGTCGGCCGCCTCGAGCATGGCGGGCACCGTGGCCGGAGAGCTGGTGGTGCTTGCGCCGATGATCTGGGGCGTCACACAGCCGCGCAGGAAGCGCCGGACGCGCATCCCGGCGAAGAACCGCACCGTGGGAACGTAGATCCCGGCCACGAAGAGGATCTCGCCTACCAGGACCGCCACCACGAAGATCGCGAGGGTTTGGAGCAAGGCCCACCCAGCCCGCGCGGTGATCGGCGCGGCGAGCGCGAACACCCCCACGGGGGCGATCAACATCATCCAATGCACCAGCTTGATCAACGCAGCAGCGATAGCATGTCCCAGCGACAGTAGTTGGTCACGATACGCCGACTCGAGCGTGCCTGCGGCGGCGGCAACGAGCACGGTGAACACCACGAGGGGAAGCAGCGCACCGTCGGCGGCGGCGGCAAAGGGGTTAGTCGGGATGAGGTTGAGCAGGAATTCCACGGGGCCAGGCAAGGCTGGAGCCGTCGTATCGGAGATTTCCACGGCCTGTGCCGCGGCCTCCGACGCGAACGGCAGCAGGGCGCGCATAATCCCCATGCCCAAGAGCACGCTGATGACCGTCGTGCCGGCAAAGAAGCCGAGCGTCACCGCACCCATCCGCCCGAGGCGGCGTAAGTCACCGAGCCCAGCGACGCCGACAAAGACGACGGCCGTCACCAGCGGGATGACGACCATCTTGAGCAAGTTCACGAACGCGGTGCCGATTGGCTCGACCCCTTCGGCCAACGCCATAAGCATGGGAGATCCCGTTGCCGCGGCTGCCAGACCGAGCAGGAGTCCGGCGACGAGTCCTAGCGCGATGGCCAGGTTCAACTTCACGCGCGCGCACTCTCCTTGATCAGGTGTGCCGCGATCACGTTGCGTTGTATCTCGTTCGATCCCTCGTAGATCTGGGTGATCTTCGCGTCGCGCAGCAGCTTCTCGACCGGATACTCCTTCATGTACCCGTATCCACCGAACACCTGCACCGCGTCGACGGTGACCTTCATACACGCGTCGGACGCGAACGTCTTGCAGATCGCCGACGCCTTCGAGATGTCCTTGGTGCCCGAATCGATCATGCGTGCTGCAGCGTACACCAGCGCGCGTGCTGCCTCCACGGAGATGGCCATGTCGGCGAGCATGAACTGGAGACCCTGGAAGGACGAGATGGGATGCCCGAACTGCTTGCGCACGGTGGCGTAGTGCACCGCCTCATCGAGCGCGCGCTGTGCGATCCCCACCGCCTGTGCCGCCACGCCTGGGCGCGCCTGGTCGAACGTCCTCAAAGCGACGATGAACCCCATGCCTTCGCGAGCCAACAGGTTCTCGGCGGGAATCCGCGCGTCCTCGAAGATCACCTCGCGGGTCGCGGAGGCGCGGATGCCGAGCTTGTTCTCCTTCTTGCCGAACTTCACGCCCGGCACATCGCGGTCCACGATGAAGGCACTGGCACCCCTCGCTCCCTTCGAGCGGTCGGTGAGTGCGACGACGGTGTACACCTCGGCTTCGCCGCCGTTGGTGATCCATTGCTTGGTACCGTTCAGGACGTAGTGGTCGCCATCCTTCACCGCGGTTGTGCGGATCCGGCCAGCATCGGAGCCGGCGTCGGCTTCGGTGATGGCAAAGGCCGCCAGCTTCTCGCCGCGCGCGATCGGTGGCAGGTACCTGCTCTTCTGCTCGTCGGTACCGAACAGCAGTATGGGGAACGCGCCGAGACCGGTGCCGCCGAACGCCAGGGCGATGCCTCCGCATCCCCACGACAACTGCTCGGTCACGATCGCCATCTCCATCACGCCGCCCCCCATGCCGCCGTACTCCTCCGGCACGAAGACTCCGAAGATGTCCGCGTCGGCGAGCACTCGGACAATGTCCCATGGAAACTCCGCCGACTCGTCCAGCTCCGCGGCGACTGGCTTGATCTGCTCATCGGCGATCTGGCGACACAGATCCCGGATCATCTGCTGGTCTTCGGTCAGGAGGTAATCCATGGTGCGGTGTCCTTCGGCATCGGTGCGTCTGCGGCCGCCGGTCACGATCTGGAGGATCGCGCGGAACGGTGGTGGCGTGGTGGTCGGGTCAATCGCCTACCATTCTATTCAGGAAGTCCAGAGCGGGCCAGTTGGAGTGGACAACGGGATGGCGACCCATGTGGGTCGGGGATAGCTTGTAGCACTTCCCACCGGAGGGTGCCGTGAGACACGCACAGCGGACCGTTCCACGTTGGGCGCTCATTCTCGGGGCTTCGAGCGGGTTCGGTGAAGCCACGGCCAAGGAGCTGGCCAAGGCGGGATACGACATCGCCGGAGTCCATCTCGATCGGGCGAGCCGCGAACAGGATGTGGAGGACCTCAAGGCGGAGATCGAGGAGACCGGTCACCGGGCGTGGTACTTCAACGTGAATGCCAACGACGACGAGAAGCGGACGGAAGTGCTCGACGCCCTCGAGGAAGACATCGAGGAGAACGGTGGCACGGTAGCGGTCCTCATGCACTCGCTGGCATTCGGGACACTCAAGCCGTACATCGCCGAGGATGCCATCAACAAGCGCAACATGCACATGACGATGGATGTCATGGCGCATTCGCTGGTCTTCTGGTGCCAGGACGTGCTCGCGCGGGGACTCATGGTCGAGGGCGGTCGCGTCTTCTGCATGACCTCGTCGGGCTCGACCCGAGTGATTCCGTCGTACGGCGCGGTGTCTGCGGCAAAGTGCGCGCTGGAGTCGCATACGCGGCAGCTCGCCATGGAGCTCGCACCCCACGGGATAGCAGTCAACGCGCTACGGGGCGGCGTCACCCGCACACCGGCGGCGGAGCGCATTCCGGAGAGCGACAAGCTGTTCTTGGAGGCAGTGCAGCGGAACCCGCATAAGCGGCTCACGACGCCGGAGGACGTTGCCAAGGCGCTCGTGGCGCTCTCGAAGCCGGGGACGGACTGGATCACCGGCAACGTCATCAACGTCGACGGTGGTGAGGAGATCGCGGGCGGCTAAGTGCTGTTGTCGGCCGCCGCGCGTTCCCTGAGCCGGGCGGACTCCTGTTCGAGCTGCTCGAGACGCTGTACGATCTCGTCTTCCGCGGGCTCGGACGCCACGATCGGCACGCCCCGGCGATTTAGCAGTGTCTCCACGAGGGCGTCGGTATACCCGACGACCGCATGGGCGAGGCCGCGGTCGAGGACCCGGTTGAGGCGGAGAACCGCGGCGATGGACTGCCGGGGCGGCAGTAGCGCTACTGTTTCGGACAGGTGCCGGATGAGCAACTCCCGAAGCTGCTGGAGTTCTTCGACGACTTCTCCGGCAGCGAGCCCCCGCGCGGCGGCGGTGATCCCGTAGGCCTCGCAGGTCTGGAACCAAAGCTCCGTCGCCTGCCGGCGCAGTGGTCCGGCGAGCTGAATGATCATGTCCACCATGAGCGCGAGATGCCGCTCCACGGTCGGCCGCCGGATGTGTGGGGCCTGTGCCAGCCGGTTCGATACCCAGTGCGCCCACTCGGCGATCAGCGCCTCACGGTGTTCTCGCAGTGTTGCGGTGACGGCGAGGAGGGCCGGGTTCGACGGTCTCATCATCATCATCGAGCCGCCCCAGCTGGGTGATATTCCCTTGGCACGAGGCGGAATGTAATGGGGGCACTCGGGAGGTCAAATCATACGTGGCCACGGTACGCACATTTCCGTTCCAACTGACTGGAGCCGACGGCGGTCCTATCAGGGGCGAGGTCCGGTCGCAGGGGCTCATCGAGGCGCGACCCGCAGTCGTGATCTGCCACGGCTTCAAGGGGTTCAAGAACTGGGGCTTCTTTCCTCACGTCGCTAGCCGCCTCGCGCACGCGGGTGTCACGGCGGTCTCGTTCAACTTCTCCGGGAGCGGTGTGGGTCCGGACGGGGAGTCATTCTCGGAGCCGGAGCGCTTCAGCCGCGCGACGCCGTCAGCGGATCTCGAAGACGTGCGGACTGTGTGGGAAGCGGTCCGCGGCGGGGGCCTCGTACCAGGGCTCGTTCTGCCGCCGACCATGGGCATCTTCGGGCATAGCCGCGGCGGTGCGACGGCGCTCCTCCACGCCGCGGCGCATACGGAATGTCGGGCGATCGTCACCTGGGCGGCGATCGCTTCGTACTTCCGGTGGGGGGTGGAGGCGGTCAGGCGCTGGCGGGAGCGGGGAAGCCTGGACATCGTCAACCAGCGAACGGGCGAGGTTCTACCGCTGGGCGTGGCCTACTTGGAGGACCTCGCGGAACACGAAGAGCGGCTCGATCCATTGGCGGCCGCGGGTCGCCTGCAGGCACCATGGCTCATCGTGCACGGCAGCGTGGACGAGGCCGTCAAGGTCGATGAGGCAGGGCGACTGCACTCGGCGGCTCCCACCACGACGACCGATCGCGTCATCATCGACGGTGGCAGTCATACGCTTGGGGCACGCCACCCCTGGGCGGGTTCCACAGTGCAGCTCGACCGAGCGATGGACCTCACCGTCGACTGGTTCGTGCGGCACCTGTTTTGAGGGGAAGACGATGACGGCCCCCGGGGTCGGAGGCCGTCTCGTTCGATCTAGAGGCCGGCGGCGTAGAGCGAGTCTACTAACCTCGCGCGGCGCCCCGCGTCCGTGGCGACCACGCGTCGCCACCGTAGCAACAATCCTGCAGCGGCGAACGTGGTCAGAGCAATGAGACCGACACCCAGGTTCTTGATATGCTCCTCCCTTCCCATTACGACGTCAGTGCCAACGCATTCATCCGCCACCAATATAGATGCGGACGCAAGTGACATTCCTTCGTGGGCACCTTGTCGTACACTTCGAGGACGAATCTAGTTCAAGCGGTGTAGATCTCCGTGACGAAGATCACCGACGACATAGTCCGATCGAACCTGGCACAGCATGAGCCCGTGCGGGCTGCCGTAACTGGCCGCATGCAGGCTGCAGTTGCGGTCCTGCTAGCCCCGGACGAGTCCGGCGACCTCGCGCTGCTACTGATCAGGCGAGCTGACGTCGAAGGCGATCCGTGGTCCGGGCAGATGGGACTGCCCGGGGGGCGACGAGAGGAAGGCGATCGGGATTTGCTGGCCACGGCCAGGCGCGAGACTGAGGAAGAAATCGCGGTTCCGCTGGCGGAGAAGAGCCTCGTGGGCTCCCTGGACGACATCGCTCCCGTTACCCCCGTGCTCCCGCCTGTCATCGTGCGTCCGTTCGTGTTCGCGTTGGACCTGCTGCCGGATATCACACCGAGCCGCGAGGTTGCGCTCCATCTGTGGACCTCGCTGGACCAGCTGGCGACTACGGCCGCAGAAACGGAGATTCGAATTCGGGGTGAGTCCAGGTTCATGCCCGCCTTCCTCATCGGGCCCCATGTCGTGTGGGGGATGACCCACTGTATCCTCAGCAACCTCATAGACATAGTCCGATTGTAGCTGGAAGAGCGGTGTGTATGGGAACCGGAGTGCTTGCTGAATTAGTAATAACTAATTCTATTGTTTGCGGAGGGCAAATTATGGCATCCGAGCTAGAGGCGGTGCGCGAGTGAAGGCGACGACCAGACTGTCCCCGTCTACGGAGGATTACCTCAAGGCCATTTATGAGATCGAGGTACAGCAGGGTACCGCCCAGACGAGCGCCATTGCGGAGGTGCTGGCGATTGCCCCGCCCTCGGTCACCGGGATGGTGAAGCGCCTGTCGGAGTCCGGTCTGCTGGAGCACACGCCCTACAAGGGCGTGCAGCTCACGAGGGTGGGGCGCCGCAGCGCGCTCAGGATGGTGCGCCGTCACCGCATCCTGGAAGTCTACCTCACGTCGAAGCTCGGATACGACTGGGATTCGGTGCATGAGGAAGCGGAGCGCCTCGAGCACGCGGTTTCCGACGAGCTGATCGAGCGGATGGCGCTCGCGCTCGGGCATCCGCGGTACGATCCGCACGGTGCGCCGATCCCGTCGAAGGAGGGTGTCATCGAGGAGCCGGTGCTGGTGCCGCTATCCGAAGTCCCCATCGGATCGATGGCCGAGCTGCGGCAGGTGAGCGACCGCGACGCGGAGCGGCTGCGCTACCTGGCTCAGCTGGGCCTCAGACTGGGTGCAGCATTCGAGATCGTTGCGCGCCAGCCGTTTCGTGGCCCCGTGACGGTTCGTCTCTCGGGCCGACTCCCGAAGGAGCAGGTGGTCGGGCACGAGCTGGCAAGCTCCCTGGGGTGTCTCCTGCGTGGCAAGGAGGTTGGATGACCGGGAATGGACGGCGTCTCTCGAGACGGGAAATGCTCAAGCGCGGCACCCTAGGAGCAGCGGGGTTTGCAGTGCTGGGCGATGCGCTGGAGGCTAGCTCGGACGAGTCGTCGCGTTCGGCGGGGCTCCCAAACGCGCACGACCCCCATGCAGCCGGCACCGTCGGAGCCGTCCGGTCGGACGGATACGATCCAAAGGGGTTTCTCGAGCATTTCGACTACGGCCACGTACGGACTCTCGATGACGGACAGGTCCTCAGGGAGTATGAGATCGTCGCGGTCGACCGGGAGATTGAGGTCGCCCCGGGGGTGCGCTTTCCGGCGTGGACGTACAACGGGCAGGTGCCGGGCCCGACGATCCGTGCCACGGAGGGTGACCGTCTCCGAGTCCGATTTGCGAACGGGGGGTCCCATCCGCACACGATCCACTTCCACGGCATCCATGCGGCGAACATGGACGGGGTGTTCGAGCCCGTCATGCCGGGTGATGAGTTTGTGTACGAGTTCGATGCGAAGCCGATGGGACTGCATCTGTACCACTGTCACGCGGTGCCTCTCAAGAAACACATCGCGAAGGGGCTGTACGGTGCCTTCATCGTCGATCCGCCCGAACCGCGTCCCCCCGCGCGCGAGATGGTCATGGTGCTGAACGGCTTCGACACGAACTTCGACGGCGAGAACGAGATCTATGCCGCCAACACCGTGGCGTTCGCCTACCAGCGGGAGCCAATTCGGATCGTGAAGGGGGAGCTACAGCGGATCTACATGGTGAACGCCACCGAGTTCGATCCGATCAACTCCATGCACCTGCATGGGAACTTTTTCAGCCTGTATCGGACCGGGACCACGCTGGCGCCGCAGGAGTACACGGATACGGTCATGCTGTGTCAGGGTGAGCGGCACATTCTGGAGTTCACCTACGAGGATGTCGGCCGGTTCATGTTCCACGCGCACCAGTCAGAGTTTGCGGAGCTGGGGTGGATGGGCCTGTTCGAGGTCATGGAGCCGGTCGCGTGAGCGCGTCGCGTCGCGCCCTGCTTGGCTGGGGTGTCCTTCCGCTGGTGCTGCTGGCAGCCACAGCGCTCCTCCTGTCGCGAACGGAGCTGGTGGCATTCATGCGGCAGGGAGCGCCTCCGGTCGAGGAGTTGACGTTCGACCGGGTCACGCTCGAGCCCAACCTCATCCGGGTCGACGTGGTCAATGGCGGTCCGGATCCAGTCACCGTGGCGCAGGTGATGGTGGACGAGGGGTACTGGGCGTTCGCCATCGAGCCCGGTGCCACCGTACCGAGGCTGGGACGTGCGAGCATCGTGGTACCCTACCCGTGGGTGCAGTTTGAGACGCACCAGATCACGCTGTTGTCGTCCACCGGTCTGACCTTCTCCCACGAGATCGCGGTCGCCACGGCGACGCCGAAGCCGGACGCCCGATTCTTCGGTGTGTTCACTCTCATCGGGCTCTACGTCGGGGTCATTCCCGTGGCCATAGGTCTGCTGTGGTATCCGCTGCTGCGGGACGTACCGCGACGGTGGATCGACTTCGCGCTCGCGGTGACGATTGGGCTGCTCGTGTTCCTCGGAGTGGATACGCTGGCCGAGGCGCTGGAAGCTGCTGCCGATGTGGCCGGGGCGTTCCAGGGCATCCTGCTCGTTGCCGTCGGAGCTCTCGGCACCGTGCTCGGTCTGCAGGTGCTCTCGGGGGCGAAACTCCGATCGGGAGGAGTGGGGGGCCGCATGGCAGTGGCCCTGCTCGTGGCACTCGGCATCGGACTGCACAATCTCGGCGAAGGACTCGCCATCGGCGCTGCGTACGCGCTGGGTGAGGCGACCCTCGGCACGTTCCTGATCGTCGGCTTCATGCTGCACAACACCACGGAGGGCCTCGGCATCGTCGCGCCAATTGCGAAAGACCGGCCAAGCCTGCGCTCACTCGCCGGACTTGGCCTGCTGGCAGGTGCCCCGACGATTCTGGGCGCGTGGATCGGTGGGCTGGCCTACTCCCCCCTCTTCGCGACGCTGTTCCTCGCAGTCGGGACCGGCGCCATCGCGCAGGTCGTACTGGTACTGATGCGGGTGGTGGAGGAGGGTAGAGAGAGGGCAGTGCTCTCCCCCCTCACCGCAGGCGGTGTGCTGGCGGGCCTGCTCGTGATGTATGGGACGGGGCTGCTCGTGGCGTAGGGAGAGTTGGGTCGACGGATCGTGGCTGGTGTCGGAACGTCAGTCGCGACTCGAATCCCGCACCTCTTCCATTCCCTTGAGGATGCCGCCGAGCCTCCGGTCCCGGACAGGCCTCAGCATAGTGACTCTGTCCGCATAGGCCTTCTCGATCGCGTGCACCAATTTGCGCTGCTGCTCCGGGTCGAGTTGGGACCAGGTTGGCAAATCTTCCCAGATGTCCTCGAACGTCTTGAGAAGGTGCTGGAGGAATCCCGTCACACCACGGTCGCCAGCGGCGAGGTGATAAGTCAGGTGCGGACCGGCCGCCGCCCATCCAAGGGCGGGTCCGACGGATACCGCACGGTCGAGGTCCTGGACATCGATGACCCCTTCGAGCATCAAATTGATCGCCTCGCGCCAGACAGCTGCGGCGATTCTGGTCGCCACATTGCCCGGCACCGGCTTCTTGATCACGACGGGGATGCGTCCGAGCGCGTGGAGCCATCCCTTCATGACCTCGACGATTGCGCGCTCGGTCATTGGCCCGGGGACGAGTTCCACCAGCGGAATCAACTCCGGGGGGTTGAGCGGATGTGCCACGAGACAGCGCTCCTGGCGCACGCACCGGGCGGCGATATCGCCTGGCTTGAGGGCGCTCGCGGAGCTCGAGACGGCCCGTGCCGATCCCGCGACCGATTCGATGTTCTCGAACAGCTTCTGCTTGATCTTGAGGTCTTCCGGACCCGCTTCGATGACCCACTGCGATCCTCGACAGGCTTCAAGCATGCTGCGCCCGACGGTGAGTTGCGCCAGCCCGGCCTCGAGGCTTTCGGCCTGCGCGCGGTGCAGGTCCACCAGCGTCTGCGCGCGCTGCCCGATCTCGTCCGCGGCATTCTGGAGCGCATGGGCTTCGGAGTCGTACAGGGCGACCGGCCAGCCCTGCGCCACGCACATCGCGGCCCACCCTCGCCCGATATCTCCGGTTCCAATGACAGCCACGCGAACCTGACCGACGCTCATCGACCCCTCCGTTGATGAATCCCGCCGAGCGGTGACTGCAGTGCGAACACGCGCGACAGCAGGGAACGCATCTGCGGCACGTCCACCCCGAGCGCGGCCTGCACGCGGGCGCCGTTCGGGCGCTCAGCTGTGCGGCCCCGCTCGTCGCCCTCACCAAGGTCCACGCATAGGCGGCGTTCCGCTAGTGTGAGCAGGCTGGGTGCGAGGACTTGTCCGACCGGTAACACATCATTCACCACGCAGCCATCCAGCCGCTCCTGAACGCGGTGGAACTCGACGTAGAACTGCAGCGCCTGCCCCAGCCAGCGCGTCAGCGAATCGCCATCGGAACAGAACGCAGCCACGTCCGCTGCGGTGCAGGTCATCTGCCGCGTCACGTCGAGTCCGACCATGACGGTGCCCAGCTGGGCTCGCAGCACCTGATCGACCGCTTCCGGGTCAGACCACGCGTTGAAATCCGCCCACCGGCTGGCGTTTCCGCGCTCGTGCAGACTTCCGAACATTCCGAGGTGGCGCCGAACGCGCGTGCGGACTCGGTTGGGATCTGCCTTGAGCGCCAGCGCTAGGTTGGTGAGCGGACCGAGTGTGAGCAGCACGACAGGCGCGGCGCTTGCATCGAGGGCCCGCAACAGTGCGTGAGGGTCGGGTTGCACCGATACCACCTCCGATGCGGTGGCATACCCGATGCCCGAGACTCCATGGGTCTCCGGGGCCGTGACCAGTGGGCGCTGCAGGGGTCGATCGGCTCCGGGGAACAGGGGGACGTCAGGTCGCGCCATCCGGCTCAGCAAGTCGCGCGCGTTCCGCGTGGTGCGCTCGAGCGTGGTGTTGCCGTAGGTGGTCGTGAGCGCGACTATGTGAAGCTCGAGCGACCGCAGGGCGAGCGCCAGAGCGACAAGGTCGTCGATGCCGGGATCGGTGTCGATGACGACGGGAATCGTGCGCATGGCGGAATTCTAGGGGGAACGTACCGTGGACGGCACGGGGCTGCGCGGCTCTGGCAAAGCCGCCCCTCGTCCCGTAACCTTCCCCTCTGGCCCGGTTCCGTGAGAAGGCGACGAGTGACGATACCAGAAGACATCCAGGCTGAGCGCGCCGAGTTCGCGGCGCTTATCGAGCAGTTCGGCAAGGGCTGGGAAGAAGGCAAGGCCGAATCCATGGCCGATGTCTTCGCGGAGGACGGCTCCTTCGTACCCGACGCGTTTGCCGCGCCGCTCAGCGGGCGCGATACGATCGCCGGATATTGGGACAAGCTGCCGTTCGAACAGGCGGACGTCTCCTTCCGTTTCGGCGAAGTCTACGTGGCGGGGCCATGGTTCGCGACGGAGTTCCGGTGTACGTTCCGGCGCCGCCGCACGGGTGAGCCGGTCGACGTGCGCGGCGCGCTCTTCTGCGAAACCCGTGAGGGCAGGATCTCGGAGATGCGGATGTACTGGGATCGCCGGACGGAGTCCTAGCGGTGCTGGACGGTGCCGAGTTGCTCGTCGGCACGCAGGGATGGAACTACGGGTCCTGGGTCGGGCCGTTCTACCCCCTCGGTACCCGGCCGTCCGGTATGCTGGAGCGCTACGTGCGGGCATTCCCCACCGTGGAAGTCGATTCCACCGCGTACGGGATTCCGAGCGATCCGGCGGTGCTGGGGTGGCACTCGCAGGCGCCGCCACACTTCCGGTTTTCGCTCAAGTTACCGCAGGAGATTACGCACGAGCGGCGCCTGAAGGATGCGACCCTGCTCCTCCGCCGTTTTCTCGATCGGGTGTCGCAGCTTGGCGATGCGCTGGGGCCGTTGCTGATCCAGGTGAGTCCGGCCTTCCGGGCCACCGACGCGAACCGCACCGTGATAAAGGAATTCATCGGCAGCCTGTCTGCGGAGTATCGCTGGGCCGTGGAATTCCGTCACCCCGGCTGGATGACACCGGCCACCTTCGAGCTGCTCAAGTCGCGCGGCGTCGCCACCGTCCTGGTCGACGGCCGGTGGATACCCCGCGACATGATGCGGGATGTCGCGCTGGAGCCGACGGCGGACTTCGCCTACATCCGCTGGATGGGGCGTGACCGGCGGCTGACCGATTTCTCACGGCCGCAGCTCGACCGGACCGAAGATCTCGAGTGGTGGGTCGAAGTGCTGCGGCTGCTCCAGGGGCGTGTGACCCGGATCTTCGGCTACTTCAGCAACTTCCACGAGGGCCATGCACCCCACAGCGCTCGGGAACTGCAGAAGCGCATGGGGCAAGAGCCGGTGCCTCCGGAGAACCTGCGGGAGCAAGGCGAGCTGTTCTAAGCCTGCGCCACGGCTCGGGCGCGTGCTGTCCGGCCGACCACTTCAGTCGCGTGTCCCTCTGACATCCGCTTCGTCGCACGTCTATCTTCCTCGGCATGCGTCACCTGCGTGTGATGGCCGTACAGTTTCGCCCGGCGAAGGGAGCGTATGCCGACAACCTCCGGCGCGCCGCCGGCGTGCTCGCGCAGGCGGCGAGCCTCGAGGCCCCCCCGCACCTGGTCGTCTTTCCGGAAACTGCTCTGACTGGGTACTTCCTCGAGGGTGGCGTTCGGGAGTTGGCCGTCACCGCCGCAACGATGTTTCGGGATCTCTCCGCTCAGCACGCCCTCGCTGCCGCTCCGCCGGCGGACGTGATCATCGGCTTCTACGAGGAGTACCGGAACCGCTATTACAACTCGGCGATGTACGCCACGCTCGGCGGTGCCGATGCCGGGATCCGGCACGTGCACCGCAAGGTGTTCCTCCCGACGTATGGCCTGTTCGACGAGGAACGCTTCGTCGAGCACGGGCATGCGATCCGAGCGTTCGATACCCGCTGGGGCCGGATGGCACTCGGGGTGTGCGAGGACGCGTGGCACACGATCGTTCCGACCCTCGCCGCACTCGACGGTGCGCAGGTGTTCGTGGTCCCGAGTGCCTCTCCGGCGCGGGGAGTCGGTCCCGACGACCAGAGTCAGGACGATGTCGAGCGGCGGCCCTCGAGTGTCCGTCGCTGGGAGACACTCGCCCGGCAGATTGCGGGCGAGCACGGGATGTACGTGGTGTTCGCGCAGCTCGTGGGCTTCGAGGGAGGCAAGGGCCTGCAGGGCAGCTCCCTGATTGCGGACCCGCACGGTGACATTCTGGTGCGGGCGCCCCTGTTCGAGGAGGTCCTTCTCACTGCGACGCTCGAGCAGGACGAGATCACGCGGGCCCGGTTCGAGCAGCCGTTGCTG
Source organism: Gemmatimonadota bacterium (assembly GCA_039584325.1). GTDB lineage: Bacteria > Gemmatimonadota > Gemmatimonadetes > Gemmatimonadales > GWC2-71-9 > JAOTVV01. Next base: position 12,901 of record JBDGYA010000002.1, on the reverse strand, counting down.
GCCGATCTCGAGAGTCAGTTCCTGAACCTGCTGGAAGGCCGGCGGCTGCAGGAGCCGGACCTGCCCGCGCTCGAGCCCGCGGCCCCGACGTCAGGTACTTCCGATCCGCCCACGGCCACAGGGTGTCCGATCGTCGAGCTCCCGCAGCGAGGCGACCCAATGGCAATCGACCCGGATCTGGTGACGCGGTGGCTCGAAGCGTTTCTGCGAGACGAAATCGTGCGCCGCCGCGGATTCGACAAGGGCGTCATCGGTCTCTCGGGTGGCGTCGACAGCTCGGTGAGCGCGGCCCTCGCCGTGCGGGCACTGGGCAGCGACGGAGTGATTGGGGTGAGAATGCCCTACCGCACATCGAGCGCGGAAAGCCTCGAGCATGCCGAGTTGCTGGCCGCGCAGTTCGGCATCGTAGTCTGTACGGTCGACATTAGCGACGCCGTCGACGCGTACCTGGACGCCGCCGACTCCGAGGCCGACTCCACGCGCCGCGGCAACGTGATGGCTCGAATGCGGATGATCACCCTGTTCGATCTCTCCGCCAAGCACCGTGCTCTGCCGATCGGGACCGGCAACAAGACGGAGCGACTCCTCGGGTACTTCACGTGGCATGGCGACGATGCGCCACCGGTGAATCCGATCGGTGATCTCTTCAAGAGCCAGGTCATCGCACTGGCAGAGCACCTGGGCATTCCCGACGTCATCGTGCGAAAACCCGCGACGGCCGATCTGATCGAAGGGCAGACGGACGAAGGTGACCTCGGGATCAGCTATGACAAGGCCGACCGCATCCTGCACTGGCTGCTGCTCGGCATGACGGAGGAGCAGGTAGCGGCACAGGGGTTCGAGCCCGCAGAGGTGACGTTGGTTTCCCGGCGGCTCCACTCCACACACTGGAAGCGTCGGCTGCCGACGGTCGCCATGGTGAGCAGCACGGCGATCGGGGAGAGCTACCTGAGGCCGGTGGATTACTAGAGTGAAGAGTGAAGAGGGAAGGGTGGAGAGGCTGCTGCCTTCACAATTCACCGATCACTGACTGCCGAATCGCCGCCGCCGCCGCCGGCTCGCTGGCTGCAAGGACTCGCAAGTCCGAGGCTACATGACCCACCACGATCTCACACCCCGTCCCGTGTCCGCGTCGCAGACCACGATGACCGAGTTGATGATGCCCCACATGGCCAATGTGCTGGGCAATGTGTTCGGCGGTGTCATTCTCTCGCTGGTCGATCGTGTGGCAGCGGTGGCGGCGATCCGGCACGCCGGCGGTCCGTGCGTGACGGTGTCCGTGGACCAGGTCGACTTTCGTGAGCCGATCCACGTAGGTGAGTTGGTGATCGCGCGGGCGAGCGTCAATTTCGTGGGGCGAACCTCGCTCGAGGTGGGGGTGTGCATCGAGGCGGAGGATGTGCCAACGGGCCGGCGCCGTCACACCAACAGCTGCTACGTGACGTTCGTCGCGATTGACGCGGACGAGCGACCGAGGCCCGTCGCGCCGATCGTTCCCGAGACAGCCAAGCAGAAGCGGCGCTACTCGGATGCCCAGGCGCGCCGCACGCTGCGGCAGCGTCACCGGGAGGAGCTAGGTGGATGACCCCTCGTCATCACATTGCCGTGGTGCTCAGTGGTGGCGGCGCGAAGGCCGCGGCACACGTAGGGGCGCTGCGGGCGCTCGAGGAACGGCGCGTGCGCGTTGACCGTTTCGTGGGGACCTCGATGGGGGCGGTCGTCGCGGCCGCCTTTGCCGCCGGAATGACCTATGACGAGGTCCTACGACGGGTCCTCACCCTCAGCCGGCGTGACGTGGCACGAGTATCGTGGAGTCTGCTCATGGGTCCGTACGCGACGAGCCTGCTGCAGCACGATCAGCTGCGGCGTACCGTCGCGTCTCTGGTTCCCGTCAGACGGTTCTCCGAGTTGACCGTGCCACTCACGGTTACCGCGGTGGATGTGCGCACGGGTGAGCTGGTGCTCTTTGGCGACGGCGGTGATGCACTCGTCCCCCTCGTGGACGCCCTCAGCGCCTCCTGCTCGCTTCCGGTACTCTATCCGCCGACGCGGATAGCGGGGCAGGACCTGGCCGACGGCGGGCTCCGCTCGGTGCTGCCGCTCGGAGTGGCAGCGTCTTTTCAGCCGAGCATCATGTTCGCCGTTCGGGTGGGGCCGTCCTTTGCCGCGCGGCCCGCGAGCCCGGCGCCCTCCACGCCTCCGCTGCTCCGGGCACACAACCAGGCCATGCGCACGCTGATGGCCGCGCAGACGGATGCAGAGGTGGGGCGCTGGCGTGGCGCGGATGTCCCCCTCATCCTGGTCGAGCCGGTGGTCGATCAAGCGGCGACCTTCGCAGTCGGCAAGGCGGTGGCGTATGTGGAGGAGGGATACCGTCGCGCGGTGGCGGCCCTCGAGCGGTCACCCCACCGTGACCTGCTCGCTCGCGGAAGGTCCAACGACGGATCGGTACGACCACCACGAGGCTCGGGGCCGGATTGAGGGTCGTCGAGCCACTCACCGTCCTCCTGGTACTGGCGCTCGTGGTGCTCTTCGCGGTGAAGCTCGAGAAGTGGGTCGCGCGGGTGCAGGTGACGGCGCGCAGTTCATCGTGGCGGAGAATCCCTCGCGTAGGGCCCGCGATCTTCTACTTCACCGTGGTCGTGGTGGTGGTGCATGGGCTGTTACTTTTCGGGGCCGGTTGGGCGGTGGGGCTGGATCTCCCGACACTAGCCGTCGCATCGCAGGCGAATGTCGAAGGACCGGCATCCGCGATGGCGCTTGCTACCGCGCGGGCTATTCGGGCCAGTTGTTGCCGGGTGTCGCCGTGGGCCTGATCGGGCACGCTGCCGGCAACTGTATCGGTTTCGGGATCGCGCACGTGATGCGTCTGTGGCTCGGCGCGTGATTGGTTTGGAACGCGGGGGTTGGCCATGACGGAGACCGCAGTCAAGTACTTCACCGTTGCCGAGGCTAACGCCACGCTCCCCTATGTCCGACGCATCGTAGAGGATATCGTCGACGAGTACGAGCACTGGAAGGACGCGATCTATCGGTACGAGATGATAGCGGCGGGCAGCACCGCGGAATCGGGCGAGACCGAGGAGCAGATCGGCTTGCGCGAGGAAGTGGACGCGGTTGCGCAGCGGATCAACGGCTATATCAACGAGCTGACGGCGGTCGGCTGCGTCTTCAAAGGATTCGAGGGCGGCCTGGTGGACTTTCACGGCCAGCTGGACGGACGGGACGTGTTTCTGTGCTGGAGGCTCGGTGAGCCCCGGGTCTCCCACTGGCACGACGTCGAGGCCGGGTTCGCCGGTCGTAAGTCACTGGATCCCAGACATCTGCATGGAGACGGTGAGTAGATGGAACTCGTGCTGTTCGTACACATCCTGGGCATGGCAATGTGGATCGGAGGAGGCCTTGCCGGTATGCTGGTGGCGTCGACGGCGCAGGGCGAGCCAGCCGCCGTGAAGGCGGGGGCCTTCCGCATCGTCGCCCGCCTCCACACTATGGTGATCGGATTCGGTGCGCTGATCGTGCTCGGGACAGGCGTGATCCTGACAATGGCCCTGGATACGGAGGGATTGGGAGACCTGATGCGGGATCCCAAGCTGTGGGTCATGATCGTGACCGGCATCGTCGCCGGTCTCATGGTGCTCTTCGTGGGACTGCCCACGGCCACCCGCCTGGGCGCCCTGTCGGTCGTCTCGACGAAGGGGACACTGCCACCGGCATTCGAGACGTATCGGAAGCGACTGGTGGTGGTGTCGGGAGTCTCAGGCGGCCTGGCCATTCTGGCACTGCTCGCGTGGTACATCTTTTGAACCTGCCGGTGCACAGACCTGGACTAACATGACGAGTCGAAATGGCTGAAGAACGCTGGCGGCTGTCGCGTGCGTACCGGTTTCCTACCGAGGGGCCCCAGTACGATCCGCGCCGCCACGTGGGTCGCACGGTGTTGCGAGTGGCGACGCACATGGGACGCTTCTCGTACCTCATCGTCGAGATTGTGCGAGGGATCCTGGAGTGGCGGATCTGGATCCCACGGACCATCGAGCAGGCGATGCAGGTGGGTGTGGGTTCCCTCTTCATCGTCCTCCTGACCGCTGCCTTCGCCGGTGGTGTAACGTCGCTGCAGGCCGGGTACCAGTTCTCCGGCGGCATCCCGGTGTACTTTGCCGCCGGCGTCATCGTCCAGTCCATCATTCTCGAGCTGGGACCGGTCCTCACGGCCATGGTTTTGGCGGGGCGGATCGGTGCCCGCTACGCGGCGGAGCTGGGCACCATGCGGGTCACTGAGCAGATCGATGCGCTGGAGAGTCTGGGACGCTCGCCGATCTCACATCTGGTGATTCCGCGCGTCATTGCGGGCACACTGATGATGCCGATCCTGGTCATCTTTGCCGACTTCACCGGGATCCTCTCTGGCTGGGCAGCTGCTCGGCAGACGCTCGAAATCACGAATGCCGACTTCATCTACGGCGCGCGGTACTTCTTCAAGCCGTACGATCTCTGGTATTCCCTGGTCAAGTCGCTGTTCTTCGGCCTTGCGGTGACCCTGGTTCCCTGTTACATGGGCTTCAACACCCAGAAGGGTGCGGAAGGCGTGGGGCGCGCGACGACAGCGGCGGTGGTCACGGCCTCCGTGCTGATTCTGGCGCTGGATGCCTTCCTCTCGCAGGTGTTGCTGGTATGACGCGGGACCGGCTGGCAGTTGGGAGCCTGGGTGATTCAGGTGCGGCGGCCGCTGCGACAGGCTGGCCGCACCGGGCACTCCCCGCACTTCGGCCGGCGCGCGGTGCAGACCCGGGCACCGAGATCCATCAGTGCCTGGTTGAACTCCCACGCGACGACAGGCCTGCGAGGCAAGATGCGCGTCGCCAGCTCCCACACCGTGCGGCCCGGCACCGAGGTGTGACCGCCGGTCATCGCGCTCCGGTGGTTGAGGCCGAATCCGCGCGTCAGTACCCTGGCCACATTGGTGTCCACCGCCGCGGCGCGCTTCTGGTACGCGAACGTGGCCACCGCGCCCGCGGTGTATCGCCCGATACCGGGGAGCGTTTCCAGCGTCCCGGGATCGTCGGGCACGGTGCCGTCGTGCTCGCGCACGACGATCCGAGCGAGGCGGTGGAGGTTGGCCGCCCGGCGGTAATACCCGAGCCCCTGCCAGGCCTCGCGAACCTGGTGCGGACGCGCATCGGCGAGGTCGTCGATCGTCGGGAAGCGCTCGAGGAAGCGGCCGTAGTACTGCCGTACTCGGACGACCTGGGTCTGCTGCAGCATGAACTCGGAGACCAGGACACGGTACGGGTCATGCGTCCTTCGCCACGGCAGGTCCCGGCCGTCCTGGCGAAACCAGCGGAGCAGTCGACGCTTGAAGGAGAGCGCGTTGCGCGGCGGTCGCTTTGGCATCGTGCTGGAAGATATATGAGGAAGGTGGAAGCGCGGAACGGCGGTACGGCGGCATGATCGAAATGCGTGGGGTGCGCAAGCAGTTCGGGTCGAACGTCGTGCTCGACGGGGTCGACCTCACCATCGACCGCGGCACGACGATCTCGCTGCTGGGCCCTTCGGGTACGGGCAAGAGTGTGTTGCTGAAGCACGTCAACGGTCTGATCCACCCCGACGAGGGCGAAGTCTATGTGGACGGTCAGCCGGTGCCGCTGCTCGGACGCAAGGAGTTGGCGAAGCTGCGCACTCGCATCGGCTACGTGTTCCAGTTCGGTGCGCTGTTCGATTCGATGAGCGTGAGCGAGAACATCCGGCTGGGGATCACGAATGAGGAGCACCAGTCGAATGAGAAGTTCTGCCGCAACCGGGTCTGGGAGGTTCTCGAGATGGTGAATCTGCCGATCGAGACCGCGGAGAAGTTCCCCTCCGATCTGTCAGGCGGCATGAAGAAACGCGTGGGGATCGCGCGGGCGATAGCGGGACAGCCGAACTACCTCCTATACGACGAGCCGACGTCGGGGCTGGATCCGGTGAATGCCGACATTATCGACGCGCTCATCGAGAAGTTGCAGGAGGAGCTGGGTGTAACCAGTATCGTGGTGTCTCACGACGTACGAGGGGCGTTCCGGGTCGGCGACCAGGTAGCGCTACTCTCGGAAGGCAGGATTCGGATGGTCGGAACCCCGAACGAGGTACGAGAGAGTCGGGATCCGGCCGTGAGGAGCTTTCTCGAGCGGGATTTCGGCTAGTCCGCTGGACATCGAGGTCAAACAGTTATGGATCTCTACTACAAACAAGAGATTACGGTCGGAGGAGTCGTCCTTGCGGCACTGGTCGTGCTGATCGGCGGTCTCATGTGGCTCACCGGTCAGTCGTTCGCCGGTGGTGGCAGAGTGGTCGTTCCGGTGCAGTTCACGACCGTTCAAGGCCTCACCACCGGCGATCCGGTCATGATCTCCGGTGTCCAGGTGGGGCGTGTGGCGCGTGTGCGACTTGATGAAGTCGGTCGGGTAACGGTGGACCTCGAGATAGACGGGCGCGTGCGGCCCCGCATCGATGCTGAGGCCAGCATCCGGTCGTTGGACTTTCTGGGAGCGAAGTACGTCCGATACGCGCCGGGGCAGGCCGAAGAGTATCTCGAGGAAGACGCGGTCCTCGTCGGAGCCGAGGAGCGCGATCTGGCATCCGGCGCGGCGGCGCTGGCGGACGAGGCGGCTGCGGTCCTTCAGGGGGCCAGGGAGCTCCTGACGCCCGAGACCGGGCGGCAGGTACGCTCGACGCTCGCCGCCGCCGAGCGGGCGATGGACGTCGTCTCTCGGGCGGGTTCCGGTCCGATGGTGTCGCGGGCTGAGTCGGCCGTCGAATCGCTCCACTCCGCTGCGTCCAGCCTGGACTCCCTGCTCTCCAATCCGGATCTGCACAAGTCGCTCTCCGAGATGGATGAGATCGCCACCGGTGTGCGAGAGATGACCGAAGGGCTCTCGGCCGTTGCTCAGAACCTGTCGCTCGTGCTCGAGACCATGCGCTCGCCGGAGGGTACCGTCGGACGCTTCTTGACTGACAGCACACTCTACGTGGAGATGAACGAGACGATGGTCTCGCTCCGGATGCTGCTTGACGACCTGCGGGAGCGCCCGGGGAGATACGTGAACGTCAGCGTGTTCTAACGGGACGCGGTGGGCGGTACGCCGTACGCGGTTCATACTGGGCAAAGATCCCACGCGGCGCGTGCTACAGGAGACTCCTCTCGAACCACCAGTACCTATATGTCGCCACCATGCTGACCGTCACCTTCCTCGGCACCTCTGCGGCTCGGCCCACCGTGGAGCGTGGGGTGTCGGCGCTTATGGTGATGCGCGAAGGTGAGACCCTGTTGTTCGACTGCGGGGAGGGCACACAGCGACAGATGATGCGCTTTGGCGTCGGGTTCACCTTCACCGACGTCTTCTTCTCCCACTTTCATGCCGATCACATTCTCGGCCTCACCGGGTTGGTGCGGACACTCGGTCTCCAGGGCCGGGAGGAACCGCTCCACCTGTACGGTCCCGCCGGTGCGAAGCAGTATCTGCGATCGGCGTGCGACCTGGGGCTGGAGCGCGCTCCCTTCGAGATCGCGATCCACGAGTTGGAGGCGGGCGAGCGGTTGCCGCGCGGCGCCTACGACCTCGAGGCCATTCCGGTCCAGCACGGGCGGAATGCATTGGGGTACGTGTTGCGCGAGCACGTGCGCCTCGGACGGTTCAACCCTGAGAAGGCCCGGGATCTCGGAGTGCCCGAGGGCCCACTGTGGGGCCGTCTCCATCAGGGCGAGACGGTGGAGTTCGACGTAGTGACTGCGGGCGGCGCGACGGAGCGGCGGACCGTCGGTCCCGACGATCTGGTTGGAGAGCCGCGTCCGGGACGGCTCCTCGTGTACAGCGGTGACACGCGGCCGTGCGAGAGTGTGGTGGCAGCGGCGGAGGGGGCCGACCTGCTGATCCACGAGGCGACGTTCAGCCATGAGGAGCTGGACCGGGCCAAGGAGACGGAGCACTCCACGGCGCTCGAGGCCGCACAGGTCGCGCTGGCAGCGCGGGTCCGGCGACTCGCGCTCACGCACCTCTCCGCGCGCTACTCCGCTGCGCCCGACGTCCTGCGAGACGAGGCGCGTCAGGTGTTCAGGGAGACCACCGTTGCACGGGATGGGATGGTGCTGGACGTCCCGTTCCAGGTTGCCGAGTAGCGCGACGTCACCTCGGGTGCACGCTGCCAGCACCCGCCACACCCCACCTCACAACGCCAGTTTCGCTAGGGCGCTTCTCCGCTCGGGTGGCAGCCATAACACGCTGCGCTGTCGTACGCATAGCCACCGATGCCCGAGTGCGTGTTGTCCATCGACGTCTGGTTGTGCCGATGGCAGTTGAAGCACGTGAACTCGGAGAAGTCCGCCGCGTTCGCATGACAGGTGGCGCAATCGGTCCACCGGTTTGCGTGCCTGCCGCTGAAGATCGGGAACCAGCTGGCGTCGTGGTCGAAGGTTGCCGAGACCCATCCGGTCGTCGTGTGGCACTGGGTGCAGCCGGTTGGCCACCCGACGGGATGCTCCCCAGCGTAATCGGACTGATGGCACGCGATGCAGTCAGTGTTGCTCGAAGGTGCGAACAGCGGCGCAAACGTGGTCGCGTCGTGACAGGAGGTGCACACGAGATCGCCGTGGTCGGTCGGGAGAGCAAATCCGCTCGCCGTCTGATGGTTGAAGCTCGCGCCCGTCCACGTCGTCGTCGAGTGACACGTGAGGCAGGTGGTGGGGTACCCGCTCCCTGTGTGCTGTGCGTCGTACAGCGACTGGTGACACGTCACGCAGTCGCTGTCGTCAGCCGGGTCCCACAGCGGTGCGAACGTGCTCGGGTCGTGGCAGCTCGAGCAGTTGAGACCAGCGTGGGCGCCGAGCAGCCGGAAGCCGCCACTCGCCAGCTCGTGATCGAGGGTCGCACCGCTCCACGTCGTCGGGCTGTGGCACGCGGCGCACGCCGTGGGCCATCCGTCGGGGTGGAATCCCTCGTAGTCGGCCAGGTGGCAGGCAACGCAGTCCTGGTCGTTGGCGGGCGACGCGGCGACGGTACCGCTCCCGGGCGCGTGGCAAGCCGTGCATGATGCGCCAGCGTGCACGGCAAGCAGCGCGAACCCGCCCGAGACTGCGTCGTGCGCATTGACCTTTTCGGAGTGCGGACTCGCATCCATCACATGACACGCGGTACAGGAGTTCGCTGCGAATCCCCACGCGACGTGCCGGTAGGCGTTGGAGGCGGTGTGACACCGCATGCACTCGTTCTCGAGTGGCGTTCCCGGACTCACGACGACCTCGGCGCGTCCGATGGCATCGTCGACGCGCGCTCTGATCTGCGCGCGTCCGTAGCGGCGGGTCGTGACGAGACCGGCGGCATCGACCGTGGCGACCGCGGTGTCGGACGACGTCCACGCAAACGCGGCAGTGGCGAGTGGCTCGCCGAGGGCGTCGAAGGCTGCAGCGGTGAGCTGGATCGTGTCGAGGCTGAAGGGGTGCGTCACCTGATCGGGCGACACGACGACGAGGGCTGCCAGACCGTCTTCGGGCCCGGTGCTCTCGTCAGCGTCGTCACACGCGCCGATGCCGAGGACGACGGCGGTGGCGATGACCGGCCATATGCGCCTCTCCGGTCCGAACCCTCTGCGTAGGGTGCTCGTTCTCATGGCGATCCAATCGGTGATCCTGGGCATGACCCGGTGTTCGGCGGAGCTCCCGTAGGACGACAGGATGTTCCAAAGATAGATGGGAACGCAATAAGTACCGTAACCCCAATCACTTCGGTCCCCATTCGGCCAGCGCGACAGATTGAGGCGGAAGTGGAGCCAGGAGGGGCTCACGGCAGGGCAGTTGCCACGCCGATATGGTGCCCTTCCCGTAGGCAAGCCCGACGGCTTGGTCGAGCCGCGGCAGAGGAGATTTGTCGACCGCGGAAGGGTTTACACGCTGCCAGGCGGTTTCTAGCTTACATTGCTCGTCAGGCTGCGGGTTCGAGCCCCCTCAGCTCCATGACAATCGAAGTCGCTGCCCCGTGGTGTAATTGGCAACACGTCTGACTCTGGATCAGAAGAGTCCAGGTTCGATCCCTGGCGGGGCAACTCAGAGGCGCAGTCGTGAGACTGCGCCTCTTTCGTTGCCCCGCGGGCTCGGACACTCGCTCGCACTTCACGTTCGATCCCTGGCGGGGCAACTATAAGAGAGCCAACCGGTTAGGTTGGCTCTCTCTGCGTTTCGGAAGGGGTGGTCACCAAACTTCTCACCGAACATTCTTCTGGAGTCTCGCGGCTCACCGCCACGCGGCGAGGTCGAGCTCGTTCTCGATGTAGCTTACGATAGATCTCTCTTGAATCCTGACCTCATCGCTCGAGCCTTCTTCGAACGTCACCAAGCCTCGAGACGTTGGCTGAGCGGTGCCGGCCCGTGTGGAGATCGCGGAGATTGGCCCGATGATTGACGAACCGTTCGATGCCTACGCGGCAGAGTATGATGCGTGGTTTCTCGAGAACCGCTGCGTTCTGGAATCGGAGGTCCTGCTCCTCAAGCATTTCCTGGCCCGACCTGGGAAGGCGTTGAGTGTCGGTTGTGGGAGCGGTCTCTTCGAGCAGATCCTGCGCACTCAGTACGGGATTGACATCCGTCACGGGGTCGAGCCCGCAGTCGGCATGGCACGGATCGCGGAGAAGCGCGGGATGACGGTGAGGAGCGGGACGGCGGAGCAGCTACCGCTCGGGGATGCGGAGTTCGACACCGTGATCCTGAACGGGACTCCCAGCTACATCGACAACCTAGAGCAGGCCTTTACCGAGGCGTATCGCGTGCTGCGATCGGGTGGCGCGATCGTGGTAGCGGACGTGCCGGCAGAGAGTTCCTACGGGTTGCTCTACCGGTTGGCCGCGTCGCAGGGAACCTGGGAAGACCCGTACCTCCAGAGTGTCGCCCCGGGTACCCCGTACCCTATCGAGTTCGCTGCCGCGGCCCGGTGGCGCACCACGGAGGACAAGGTCGGGCTCCTCTCTGCCGTGGGCTTCGTGGATCTAGAATACGCGCAGACGCTGACCGTTCACGCCAGGTACTCGAACGCCTCGGTGGAAGAGCCAAGCGAGGGCTACGACCGAGGCGACTATGTCGCCATCCGCGCGCGGAAGCGCGATCCGGTCGAGAGCGCGGGCTGAGCGGCCGACCGCACTTGCGAGGGGCCCGCCCGTGCTTGCCACGGCACTCCCTCACGCTCGTGCCGTTTGGTCGATCCCTGGCGGGGCAATGTACAGCGAGTCGACCAAATAGGTTGGCTCGCTTTGTCATTTAAGGGCAGAGAACCCGCACTGCTCTGGGACAGACGGCAAAGGTGGCTGGTGTCGTGCCGAAGATGTCGCCGTCGACATCGAGGACTACGGGAGGGTCGCTCTTTACCGTAATCCCTTTGGCCGGGAAGTACATGACACTGGGCTCTTCGACGTGTCCACCCGAAGCGACTTTGGGCAGTATCGTCGCCACCTCCCTCAGCTTCGATTGGAACGGGATTATCGAAACGTTCAACTCTCCGTCATCGAAATGTGCCCCGGGGGCCAGGCACATACTGCCCCCAGAAGTACGCTCGACGTTTGCCACGATGACCATCCAGGCTTCGCCGCTGTACTCGTGCTCGTCCCAGAGCGCCGTGATGTGTGGTGCCTTGTAGGTGATGATCTGCAGGACGGTGGCCAGGTAGTAGGCTCCAGTCGGACCCAGAAGCCGCTTCATCCAGGGCCGTATCGCGGTGTTCGCTGAGAAACCGGCGTTGGCCGTCAGGAAGGCATACCTATGCACTGTGCTGCCCTCGACCTGGCACTCGACCCGAATGAGGTCGACGCTCCTCGAATGATTCCCGTGCAAGGCGTCCACGGCGTCTTCAAAGGACAGAATGCCCAGGTTACGGGCGATGTCGTTGCCCGTGCCCGCCGGAATGATGGCCAGGTTGGGGTGCGGCTCCTGCTGTGACAGAATCCCGGTCATGACCTCGCCGACGGTTCCGTCGCCACCGATAGCGGCCAGGATGTCGTAGCCTTCGGCGGCGGCCGCAATCTCCCGAGCGTGTCCCTGCCGTTCCGTGACGTGTACGTCTTCAGGTGCGATGGGATCGGACCAGGTCGCTTGCACCCTCTCCCAGACCTTGACACCCGCTCCCCCGCGGCCGGCCGGATTGATGACATAGAGGATTCTGGACATCGCGCACTCCCTGCTACGCTGGTGCGGGCGCGAGCCACGTGTAGGTTGGGCTCGTCATCATCTGTGCTCGCCTGAGGGTGAAACACTCCTCCCTAACCCTCAGTCGGCTCTTCCAACGTCTCCTGTTGCCCGAGGCCGACGGTGCGCCGTCGCTCCTAGTTCGGCTGCCTTGCGCCTTCTCGAATCCGGGCGATCATCGCTTCCGCGTTCGAGTTCTCGGGGTTGAGTGCCAGCGACCGCTCGTAGAAGCGGATAGCCTCATCGTCGTTGCCGAGAACCATGTGCGCCTCGCCGAGGCTGTCCCAGGTGTTGAACGCTTCGGGAAAGACACGCGTATTGAGCTCGAAGATCGCCAGCGCCTGCTGCGCCTTCTCCGTCGGCAGCAACGCGTAGCCCACGGCGTTGACCTCGGCCTCGACTCGGGCCGGGTTCAGGCGGTCCGCTAACTCCTGAACCCCGTGATCCGCCGACTGTGGGCTGCCGCTCAGGAGATCCACGAGGGCTCTCCCGACTCCGACCTCCACGCTGACATCACCCTCGACCGTCCCCAGAAGGCGGTCTGCACGCTCGCTGTAACCTTCGGCTGCGGCGGTGATGGCGGCCGTCACGATGGAACTCGCATCCGCAATCCCGGCGAACGAACCGGCGTCGTCCCGGACCGGCACGTAGCGCTCGTGACTGTCCTCCATGTGCAGCGCACCGTCCTCCTGGAGAAAGAGC
>JBDGYA010000031.1:0-38263 GCA_039584325.1 Gemmatimonadota bacterium | reverse complement strand
GCGGCCGATCCGGATCTCACTCTGGGCGGCACCGGGTTTGTCCACGAGCAGCACCTCCCGCCGGGCGACCTGGGCAGGCGCCGCCAACGTCGGCGTGGCGAGATCGCCCGCCTCCCAGTCTCCCAATGCGCGCTCGAGTCTGGGAAGTATGTCCTCCGGCATCACGTCTCCCACCACGACGATCGTGGCGTTGTTCGCCTTGATGTGCGCACCGTGGAACTCGCGCAAATCGCGCACCGTGATGGCTCGGAGGGATGTTTCGGTGCTCACCCGGGGGTTGCCGTACGGGTGGTCGCCGAACAGGGCCTTCGCGAACAGCACGGAGGCGACCGTGGATGGCTCGTCGTGCGCCTGCAGCAACGACGTGAGTCGACTCACGCGTTTCCGCTCCAGCTCATCTTCGGGGAATGTCGGTCGCAGCACGACATCGGCCAGCAGGGGCAAGGCGTCATCGAGCTTGGGGACAGCGGTAAACAACGACGCCGTGATCGTGTGCATGGTGGCGCCGACGCCGATGCGGGCGCCGAGGAAGTCGATGGCGTCGGCCAACTCCAACGCGTCCCGTGAGCCCGCTCCCTCGTCCATCATGTCGGCCATGATGGATGCCAGGCCGATCCGATCCGCCGGATCGTAGGCGCTGCCCGCGCGCACGATGATTGTGATCTGGACGACCGGTACCTGATGCTTCTCCATCAACAACACTCGCGCGCCGTTGGACAGTGTGTGCTCCTGCACTGGGGGCAAGGTGAGGCGCGGGGGCTCCTCCAACGGTGGCGGAGTGCTCCGGTCGGGTGCCTGCGCGAGGAGTGAGGTGGCGCCGCACATCAGCAGCGCCGCCCCCGATCCGATGCGTGTCGTGATGGTCGTCATCAGTCGCTCGTAGGTCTCGAGGCCGCCAGCTCGGGCTGACCCTCGGGGACGACGCTCAGGAGCACCCGGGCGTCGCTCCGCAGGTAGCGCTGTGCAATCGCGCGGACGTCGTCCGGTGCGAGCGCGGTGTAGCGGGCGAAGTCCTCGTTGAAGTAGTCGGGATTGCCGGTGCGGAAGTGGTATCCGTTCAGCTGGTCGGCCTTGCCGAGAATCGATTCCATTCCGGCGAGGAAGCGCGACTCGTACTGGTTCACCGCCCGCTGCACCTCGCGCTCGGTGGGTCCTTCCGCCTTCAATCGGTCCAACTCCTCCTGGATCACCGCCTCCAGCTCGTTCAGGCCGTGACCAGCCCGCGCCGTGGAGACGATGCAGAACTCCGAGCTCAGCTCGGCCGACGACTGATACGCCGACACATCCTGGGCAATCTGCATGTCGTACACGAGCCGCTTGTAGAGCCGTGCGTTCTTACCTCCGGCGAGTGCGTTGGCAGCAATGTCGAGCGCTGCGTCGCCCGGAGTGTAGATCGCCGGTGAGAGCCAGCACATGTAGAGGCGCGGCAACTGTACGCGATCTTCGAGCACAACGCGCTTCTCGTCACCGAGAAACGCGGCGGGGCCGTCCAGCGGACCGACCGCCGGTCCCGCCGGTACGTCGCCGAACCAGTGCTCGACCAGGCGCTTCGTCTCCTCGACATCGATGTCGCCGGCGATCGAGAGCCCTGCATTGGAAGGCGCATAGTAGGTCCGGTGGAAGTCGACGACGTCCTCATAGCTCGCCGCCGAGAGGTCCTCCATCGAGCCGATCACGGGCCAGTGGTACGGATGCTCCGGGGGGTAGAGATTCTCGTTCAGGAGGATGAAGGCACTGCCGTAGGGTCGGTTGTCTACCCGGAAGCGGCGCTCGTTCTTCACCACGTCCCGCTGCCCGTCGACCTTCGCCGGCGACATGGCGTCGAGCAGGAAGCCCATGCGGTCGGATTCGAGGAACAGCGCCAGCTCCAACGCACTCCGAGGTACCATCTCGAAGTAGTTGGTGCGGTCAGTGTTGGTGGAGCCGTTGTTGAAGCCGCCAGCGGCTTCGAGCCACTCGTCAAACGCGCCCTCCGGCACGTTGCCCGATCCCTCGAACATGATGTGCTCGAACAGGTGCGCGAACCCGGTGCGCCCTGGCTGCTCCCGGCCGGATCCGACGTGATACCACACGTTGACTGCCACCATGGGAGTGCTGCGATCCTCGTGCAGAATGACGGTGAGACCGTTGGGGAGCACGATGCGCTCGTAGGGAACGGTGAGACCCGCGTCCTGCGCGTGCGCGAGGGAACTCACCAGCAGGAGGACGGTGATCAAGGCGTACAGTCGATTCATGTCAGGTCCTCGGATCGAGATTGCATACCGTCTCAAAATCCAATAGCCAATAGCCCAATGGGGGAATATCCAAGGAGTGTGGGAGTATCCAAGGGTTGTTGAAGAATACTTCTACATTCCCCCATCGGATATTGGGTATTGGTTATTGAATACTCCCCCTGATCGACCGCCCCGACACCACGGACACGATGTGCGCTTCCATGCGGTCGGCCAGGTCCGTGAGCTGGCGGTGCCGCTTGTCGTGCATGTTGACGAAGATCGAGCGCGTGAAACCATAGATGCCTGCCACCCAGACCAGTGCGCCGACCGCAGCGACGAGCGGATTGTGCAGGGTCTCGGTGGCGAACGCGATCCACCCCGCGCTGATGCCTCCGCCGGCCCCGCCGACCACGCCGCCGTACAGTCCCCCGGCCACGTTGGCGAACTGCTCCTCGATGTGCAGCCGTGTCTGGCCGTCGCGGGCGGCCACGGTGATCTGTACGTTCCGCCCTGTGCCCTGACCCGGAGGTGAGGTACTCCACGTCATCGAGTTGCCCAGAGTGCCGACGAGGCCGACGGTGCCGAGCGCGATCCGAATCTCCTCCACGAGGTAGGGGAATTCGCTGACCGGCACTTCGCCGGGGATCGTCCGGTGGACGACGACCTTCATGCGCCGGCCCGAGAGCCAGGTCCACGTCCCGGGCTTCTGGGGCAGTACGCGGGGCCCTGACCGCTGAATCTCCCGCGCTGCGGCCTGCACCTCTGCCGGAGGAATGCCAGCTTCGGCCGCGACCCGCTCGACGCCGCCGACTGAGAGGGCGCCTTCCTCGGTGTCCCGCGCGGCCTCCAGCTCGGCGGCCCGCCGAATGATCTGACGTACCTCGTCGCCGCGGTAGCGGTCCCGCCGGTGCTGCGCGGCGGACAGGGCATCGGAGAAGTCCTTGGGGGTGGCGTACCGGTCCGACGATCGAAGCGCCAGCGCCTTGACCAGCACCTGCTCCAGCGAGCCCGACAGCCGATCGAGCCGCTCTCGGTGATCCGGCATGGCATCCATGAACCGCCCGAGGCGGGCCGCCTCCTCGGTCACCCACAAACCCGGTGTGTCCCCGATGAGCATCTCGTACACCACGCACGCGAGGCTGAAGACGTCGGTGCGGGCATCCAAGTCGCCCACACCTGCCGCCTGCTCGGGACTCATGTACCCCGGAGTGCCGAGCCCGAAGCCGGTCCGCGTCAGCCGAGCGCCACCCGCCGTATGCACGGCGCGGGCGATCCCGAAGTCCGCCACCAACGGATGTCCCTCGGCGAAGAGGATGTTCTCCGGCTTGATGTCGCGATGCACGATGCCGCGGCGGTGCGCGTAGGTGAGGGCATCGGCCACCGGTGCGGCGATCGGCAGGATGGTATCGATGGCGAGGGTGTTCCGCCGGTTGAGCAGCGTGCGCAGCGAGCCGCCCTCGATGAACGGCATCACGTAGTAGAGGAACTCGAGCGCTTCGCCGGAATCGTGCAGTGGGACGATGTGCGGGTGTGTGAGGCCCGCGGCGATCTCGATCTCCGTCAGGAAGCGCCGGCTGCCGAGC
Source organism: Gemmatimonadota bacterium (assembly GCA_039584325.1). GTDB lineage: Bacteria > Gemmatimonadota > Gemmatimonadetes > Gemmatimonadales > GWC2-71-9 > JAOTVV01. Next base: position 34,467 of record JBDGYA010000031.1, on the reverse strand, counting down.
GAAGCCGCCAGCTCCGGCTCGAGCACCTTCACCGCCACGTCGCGACGGTGGCGCAGATCCTCGGCGAGGTATACCGTGGCCATGCCACCGCGACCGATCGTTCGCTCCAGCCTGTACCGGTCGGCCAGCGCGCCGACGAGCGCTTTGGGAATGAGGCTCATCTGCGGGTAGCGGTCTGCTCCTGGGACATCGGCAATGCGAGGCCGCCCCCGCATCTCGCAGGCGACGGTCGTCGGACGGGGTGGTGGAGGCGGCCTACTGCTGCTGCATCCGCTCCTTCGTGACGATGTCGACGATGATCTCGATCACCTTGTCACGCGTGGTATCGACCTCCTGCTGTCGCATGATCTTGCTCTCGAGCGGCTTGAACTTCTCACGGTCCACAACCGCCTGCTCGAAGTTCCGCAGCCGCTCGTGGATGCGGGAAAGGTACTCCTTGCCGATGCTAGGCATTGCCGGCCTCCCCTGGTCGCGTGGTCTGCATCCTCAGATACAACGGTGTCTTGGAATCGGCAAGGGTGGTCCGGCCGGGAGACCCACCGCCAATCCAGGCCGAGCAGGCTCGGGCCGAGGGCATCCCTGTAATCCGTTGTCATCTCGGCGGTTGAGTTTCTCGCCAGATTCGTCATGCAAACTTCACGGTTTCTTACAGTACCACCACCCCATCGTAGCTGTGCTGGGGGAACTCGGCTTTAGTGCTCGACCTCTTTAGTGCTCGACCTCGGTTCGACGGTGTCGATCGTCCCCTCCCGAGGCCGGGAGCCCCGATACGGTGGGCCGCCGTGGTAGTCGGCGTAGCTGCTGCCGCTCTCATATGAAAACTCAGACCGGAGTGCGGGTATGTTCTATCCGTCGTCCCATCCATGGGTCGAAGGCGAGACGTTGGCGGAACATCTCGAGAAACGCGGGGTGAGCCGTCGCGACTTCGTCGCGTTCTGTGCGGAGCTGGGTGCCGTTCTCGGGCTCGGCAGCGTGCTGACGCCGAAGCTCGCCAAGGCCCTCCAGCAAGCGCAGCGACCGTCAGTAGTGTGGCTGCAGCTGCAGGAATGCACGGGCTGTGTCGAGAGTGTGATCCGCACCGGCGAGCCGACCATTGGAAATCTGGTGCTCGATCTGATCTCGCTCGACTACAACCACACGCTGATGGCCGCAGCCGGGCACGCCGCCGAGAGCGCCATGCACGACGCCATGGAACAGCACCGCGGCGAGTACCTCCTAGTCGTGACCGGCTCGGTGCCGCTGAAGGAAGACGGCATCTACACGACGATCGGTGGGCGAACCGCCAAGGAGATCCTGGAGGAGGCCGCGGAAGGAGCCGCGGCGATCATCGCCGTCGGTGCGTGCGCGCATTGGGGCAACATCCAGGCGGCGCGTCCCAATCCCACCGGGGCCGTCGGGGTGTCGGAGGTGATCCGTAACAAGCCGGTCGTCAACATCGCCGGCTGTCCGCCAATCGGGGACGTCGTCACGGCGACCGTCGCGCACTTCCTGACGTTCAACCGTCTGCCTCAACTGGACGGAGACGGGCGGCCGCTGTTCGCCTACGGCAAGCGGATTCACGATCAGTGTCCGCGGCGCGCGCACTTCGATGCGGGTCAGTTCGTGGAGACGTTCGACGACGAGGCGGCCAGGAAGGGCTGGTGTCTGTACCGCACGGGCTGCAAGGGCCCGGCGAGCTTCTCCCCGTGCCCGATCCTGCAGTGGAATCAGACGACGAGCTGGCCGATCGGTGCGGGGCACCCGTGCATTGGGTGCACCGAACGGGGGTTCTGGGATCAGATGACGCCGTTCTACGGCCGACTGCCCGACGTCGCGGGCTTCGGTGTGGAGGGCCGCGTGGATCTGATCGGCGGAGCGGTTGCGGCCGGCGTCACGGCTGGAATCGCGGCCCACGCGGTAGCCACGGGCATTCACCGCGCACGGCAACGGCGTACCCTCCCCGTAGTGGAGCAGAGCCAGACCCCGAAGGGAGGAAGCCATGGCGAGAACTAAGGTAGTCGTCGACCCTATCACGAGAATCGAAGGGCACCTGCGCATCGAGGTGCAGCAGGAGAACGGACGGATCGCCGACGCCTGGGCCTCGTCGACCCAGTTCCGCGGCATCGAGCTGATCATGCAGGGACGCGATCCACGCGACGCATGGGCCTTCACCCAGCGCATCTGCGGTGTGTGCACGGTCGTGCATGCGGTCGCGTCGCTCCGGGCGGTGGAGGATGCGCTCGACATCCGCATCCCTCCGAATGCCAACACGATCCGCAATCTGGTGCACGGCATGCAGTTCGTGCAGGACCACGTGATCCACTTCTACCACCTGCACGCGCTCGACTGGGTGGACGTGGTGAGCGCGCTGTCGGCAAACCCCGACGGCACCGCCAGGATCGCCCGCTCCATCTCTCCGTGGCCGAACAACTCCGCGACGTACTTCCGGGGAGTGCAGGACCGGGTGCGGCGGTTCGTGGAGAGCGGACAGCTCGGCATCTTCACCAACGGCTACTGGGGACACCCGGCGTACAAGCTGCCGCCCGAGGTGAACCTGCTCGCCGTCGCGCACTACCTGGAGGCGCTCGACTGGCAGCGGGACGTCATCCGCCTGCACACGATCTTCGGCGGCAAGAATCCGCACCCGAACTTCGTCGTCGGCGGCATGGCGTCGGCCATCAACCTGGACGGCACCGCCACGATCAACGCCGCCCGCCTGACGGACATCCAGGGCATGATCACGCGGGCACTTCAATTCGTGGAGCAGGTGTACTGGCCGGATCTGCTCGCCGTCGCGTCGTTCTACAAGGAGTGGGCTAGCATCGGCGGCGGGGTGGGCAACTACCTCACCCCGGGCGAGTTCCCGGAGGACGACGTCCGCAACGTGGATTCGCTGTACTTCCCCCGCGGGATCATCGTCGGCAAGAACCTGAGCGAGGTGCTGCCGTACGACCACATGAAGGTGAAGGAGTACATCACCCACTCGTGGTACGAGTACGACGGCGGTGACGGCGTCGGGCTGCACCCCTACGAGGGTGAGACGAAGGCGCGGTACACGGGCCCGCCGACGCCGTGGGAGTACCTGCAGGAAGAGGACAAGTACACGTGGATGAAGGCCCCCCGGTACGACGACATGCCGATGGAAGTCGGTCCTCTGGCACGGGCTCTGGTGGCGTATGCGTCCGGACACGAGGGAGTGCAGGAGCTGGCAAACGAGGCGCTGGGACGGCTCGAGGTGGGGCCGGAAGCGCTGTTCTCCACTCTCGGCCGCACTGCGGCGCGTGGCATCGAGACCGTGCTGCTGGCCCGGCGGATGGAGCAGTGGTTCAACGATCTGATCACGCGGGTCCGAGCCGGAGACACGGCGACGTTCACCAAGGACAGTTGGGACCCATCGACGTGGCCGGCCACCGCACAGGGATACGGCTACCTCGACGCACCGCGCGGCTCATTGGGGCACTGGGTGCAGATCGAGAACGGCAAGATCTCCCGCTATCAGTGCGTCGTGCCGAGCACGTGGAACTGTTCCCCGCGGGATGGCCAAGGGCAGATGGGGCCCTACGAGGCGGCACTGACCGACAACCATCCGCTGGTCGACCCCGAGCGGCCGATCGAGATTCTGCGCACGATCCACTCGTTCGACCCGTGTATGGCATGCGGGGTGCACGTACTGGATGCCAACGGCGGGCTCGTTACGGAGGTGAAAGTGCAATGACCGAAGCCTCCGCACGTATACCAATTGCGGCAGCCGTTGCCGAACGGGCGCCGGGCTACCGCTGGATCTTGCTGTGGCGCTGGCCGCTCAGGCTCACCCACTGGGTGTCGGCGGCCTGCATCCTCGTGCTCTGTGTGACGGGGTTCTACATCGGGAATCCGTACTTCTCGACCTGGGGCGAGGCCAGCGCGCATTTCCTGATGGGATGGGCGCGGTTCATCCACTTCACGGCGGCCGCCATCATCGTGGGTGCGATGATCCTGCGCGTCTACTGGCTGTTTGCCGGTGGCAGGTACGCGAGTTGGCGGGCGCTGCTGCCGGTCCGTGGGAGAGATTGGGGCAACCTGGCGAAGACCGTGAAGTACTACTTCATGGTCAAGCAGGAGGAGGCGCCGCATTATCTGGGACACCACCCGCTCCAGCAGCTGAGCTACACCGCGATCTATGCGCTGGTCATCGTGCATGTCGTGACCGGCTTCGCGATGTACGGGATGTCGAATCCCGGCGGGATCATCTTCACGGTGTTTGCGTGGGTCGGCCCGCTGTTCGGCGGTATTCAGAACGCGCGGTTCTGGCACCACATTCTGACGTGGGTCCTGGTGTGGTTCATCCCGCTTCACGTGTATCTGGCGTTCCGCGCGGACGTGGTCGATCGTGAAGGGGAGATGTCCTCGATCTTCAGCGGCGGGCGGTTCGTACGGACGGATGTAAGATTCGAGGATGAATAGCCCGCCTCCGGGCGCCGGGACCGTCGTCATCGGATTGGGCAGTCCACTCATGGGTGACGACGGTCTCGGCCTCGCGGCGCTGGGGCAGCTCCGTACAGACTGGAGTTTCGATCCCCCACCATCCCTCGTGGACGGTGGCACGTGGGGTATGAACCTGCTCCACGAGATCGAAGATGCGGAACGCGTGCTCCTGGTCGACGCCATCAATGCCGACCGTTCCCCCGGTACGCTGATCGTGCTCGAGCGCGACGAGCTGCCGCGCTTCTTCGCGATGAAGCTCTCTCCCCATCAGATCGACATGAAGGAGGTCCTGGCCGTCGCCGAGCTGCGGGGCACGCTTCCGGATCAGACGGTGGCGATCGGGCTCCAGCCCGAGCGCATCGAGCTGTCGACCGAGTTGAGTGAAGCCGTGCGGGATGGCGTCACGTCCCTGTTGGCCCGTATCATTGGTCAACTGGAGGACTGGGGGCATCGGGCCGATCCGCTGACGTAACAGGAGTATCCTGCACCGTGCACGAGATGAGCCTGGCGCTCGAAGTGTGCAGCATCGCGGAGCGCCACGTATCCAGAGAACAACTCGAGCAGATCGTCGAAGTCGGCATCGAGGTCGGCGACGAGGCCGGCATCGAGGCCGACAACCTCGAGTTCTGGTTGGAGACGCTGCTCGCGAATTCGCCGTTCAAGGCCGCACGCCCCGTGATCACGCGCGTCGGGGGCGACGTCCTCCGCGTGAGCTACTTGGAGGTGGATGATGGCCGTCCGGACGATTGAGGTCCGTGAGCGGGTGATGGCGAAGAACGACGAGCTCGCGGGTGCGGTCCGGGCCACGCTCGCTCAGCATCGGGTGCCCGCGTTCAACCTCGTGTCCGGTCCGGGCTCGGGGAAGACCACCCTCCTCGAGCGGACGCTCGCCCACCTCGGCGACCAGATACGCATCGCGGTCGTGACCGGTGACGTCCAGACGCAGAACGATGCCGACCGGCTGGCGGCACACACCGACAGACTCGTCCAGGCGGTGGTGACCGGTGGCGCCTGCCACCTCGATGCGCGCCAGGTCCAGTCCGCGCTCGAGGCCGTCGACCTCGCCGACACGGATCTGCTGTTCGTCGAGAACGTGGGCAATCTCGTCTGCCCAGCCAGCTGGGATCTCGGGGAGACCGCGAAGGTCGTGCTGTTCTCCGTGACGGAGGGGGAGGACAAGCCGTCCAAGTACCCCAAAATGTTCCGCGAGTCGCGCTACTGTGTACTTACCAAGGTGGACCTGTTGCCTCACGTGCCGTTCGACGCGGCCCAGGCGGAGCGACACGCCCGTGAGGTGAGTCCGGACATCGAGATCTTCCGAACCTCGGCACGCACCGGCGAAGGCCTCGACGCGTGGTTTGACTTCCTGCGCGGACAGGTGCGCCGCAGCCGGAGCTGAGGGACGGCGTGCCGGTGCCGACCCGTGATGCGCTGCACATCAGTGTCACCGGCGTGGTGCAAGGGGTCGGCTTCCGGCCCTTCATTCACCGGCTGGCCGTGCGTCACGGCCTGGGTGGCTGGGTCCGCAATGAGGCCGGCGAGGTCCGCATCGTCGCTGAAGGAGCCGCGGAGGGGCTGAGGGCGTTCCTGATCGGTATCGAGGCTGAAGCGCCGCCGCTGGCCCGCATCGATCGGCTGGACGTTCGGTCGGTCGCGCCCGACGGCCTCGATGGGTTCCGGATCGTGGAGAGCCAGGACCAGCCGGACCGACGGCAGCCCGTCTCGCCCGACGTCGCGCTCTGTGCGGACTGCGAGCGCGAGCTGTCCGACCCCGCCGACCGACGCCACCGCTACCCGTTCATCACCTGTACCGACTGCGGACCGCGCTTCACCGTCATCGAGGCGATGCCGTACGATCGGGAGCGCACGTCCATGCGTGCGTTCCGGCAGTGTGACGCGTGCCTGGCCGAGTACCGTACCCCGGCGGACCGGCGGTACCACTCGGAGAGCAACAGTTGCCCGAAGTGCGGACCGCGGGTGTGGGTGGAGGTAGCGGAACGGCGGGACGAACAGGCGGCAGAACGGGGGACCGATGGACTGGCGGACGACCTGGGCGTTGGTCGTCACTTCAGTGAAGGTGAGTCGAGCCACGGATCCGTCGACGACGCGGCGATCCGGGAGGCCGCCACCGCCCTCCGATCCGGCAAGATCGTTGCCATCCGCGGTCTGGGCGGTTTCCACCTGGCGGTCGATGCCACAAACGACCCAGCCGTGACCCGGCTGCGGCAGCGCAAGGCGCGGGAGGCGAAGCCGCTGGCCGTCATGGTGCGCACGGTGGAGCAGGCGCGGCTGCTGGGAGCGGTAGGGGACGTCGAGGCGCGGTTGCTCACGTCGGCGGAGCGGCCCATCGTGCTGCTCCGCACGCAGGTGTCGTCGGGGCTCGCGCCTTCGGTTGCGCCGGGACTCGACACGGTGGGGGTGATGACGGCGTACACGCCGCTGCATCACCTTCTACTGGACCTCGTCGACCGGCCGCTGGTGATGACGAGCGGCAATCTGAGCGACGAGCCGATCGCCACGGCCAACGACGATGCCCGCCGGCGCCTTGGCCCGATCGGCGATCTGCTGCTGCTGCACGATCGCGAGATCGTCGCGCGATACGACGATTCGGTCGTGCGGCCGATGGGGCAGGGCCCGATCTTCCTGCGGCGTGCCCGGGGCTACGCGCCGCTCCCCCTGCGGTTGCCGCTTGCCGCACCAAAGCCGCTGGTGGCGGTCGGCCCCCACCTGAAGAACACGTTCGCCCTGGTGCACGGCCGCACCGCCTACGTGAGCCAGCACATCGGCGACCTCGAGAACCTGGAGACACTCGAGCACTTCCGGGAATCGCTGACGATGTATCAGCGGCTGTTCCGCTTGACACCCGAGGCCGTCGTGCGCGATCTGCATCCGGGGTACCTCTCCACCCGCGTCGCCGAGGAGCTCGGGCTGGGTGAGCCGCTGGCGGTGCAGCACCACCATGCCCACATCGCGGCCGTCGCCGCCGAGCACGGCGTGACCGATCGCGTGATCGGCATCGCCTACGACGGGACGGGCTACGGTGACGACGAGGCAGTGTGGGGAGCGGAGATCCTCGTGGCCGATCTCACGGCGTACGAGCGCGTGTGCCAGCTGCGCTATGCGCCGCTGCCGGGTGGCGACCTCGCCGCGAGACAGCCGTGGAGGGTGGCGCTGGGTTACCTCTCACTGGAGCCAGGCGCGGAAGCCGCGTTCAAGGCTGCGTTCACGAACGTTGCCGAGTCGGAGGTCCGGGTAGCCCGACGGCAGATCGAACGCAACGTCAACGCCCCGCCGGCCTCCTCCATGGGCAGGCTGTTCGACGCGGCCGCCGCCGTGCTCGGTGCCAGGCATCGGTGCCACTACGAGGGTCAGGCGGCCATGGAGCTGGAGTCCATCGCAGGGAGGCGCACCGGCGAGGACCTGCCGTTCCCCGTGCGCGAGCAGGCCGACGGTGGATGGCTGCTCGATCCACTCCCACTGCTGGTGGCCCTCGGCGAGCGTCGCACCGCCGGGCACGACGGGGCCGAACTGGCGGCGGGATTCCACGACGCCGTCGCGGCGGCCACCGTGGAGGTCGCTCGTCAGGTGGCGGAGGGAACGGCGATAGATCAAGTTGCGTTAGGGGGCGGCGTGTTCCAGAATGCGCGCCTTCTCGAACGGACGGTGTCGGGACTGTCGGAGGCGGGACTGCGAGTGCTGGTTCCGCGTGCGCTGAGCCCGAACGATGGCGCGATCAGCTTCGGCCAGGCGGCGGTGGCAGCCGCCGTCCTTCAGTCGACGACCACCTAGCAGGAGCGGCATATGTGTCTAGGCATTCCCGGGCGGATCGTCGAGATCACGGATGACGTGGGGCTGCGCATGGGTACCATCGATTTCGGTGGTGTGCGTCGGGAGGTCTGCCTCGCCTACATGGACGACGACATCAAGGTCGGCGACTACGCCATCGTCCACGTTGGGTTCGCCATCTCGAAGGTCGACGAGGAAGAGGCCAAGCGCACCTTCGACCTCCTGAAGGAAATGGGTGAGCTGGAAGAGCTGGAGTGGACCGGCGAGACCTCGCCGCGGGGGACGGACGCCGGGGAAGCGGAAGTCTCGTGAAGTATCTGAGCGAGTATCGCGATGCCGGTATCGCCAAGGCGCTGGCGCAACAGATCCGCGACACGGTCTCGCGCCGCTGGGTGCTGATGGAGGTCTGCGGCGGTCAAACCCACACCATCGTGAAGCAGGGCATCGACGAGCTGGTGGGAGACGCCGTGGAGATGATCCACGGGCCCGGCTGCCCGGTCTGCGTCACGCCGCTCGAGCAGATCGACCGCGCGCTGCATCTCGCGTCCCTGCCCAATGTGATCTTCGCATCGTTCGGCGACATGCTCCGGGTCCCGGGGAGCGAGCTGGACCTGTTTCAGGTCCGCGCCCGGGGTGGCGACGTGCGCGTCGTCTACTCGCCGCTCGACGCACTCGCGCTGGCGCAGCAGCACCCCGAGAAGGAGGTCGTCTTCTTCGCCGTGGGCTTCGAGACAACCGCACCGGCAAACGCCATGGCGGTGTTCCGGGCGCAGCAGCTCGGCGTCAGCAATTTCAGCGTGCTCGTGTCGCATGTGACCGTCCCACCGGCCATGACCGCGATCCTCGACTCGCCCGACAACCGGGTGCAGGGGTTTCTCGCCGCGGGCCACGTCTGCACGGTGATGGGGTGGACCGAGTATGAGCCGATCGCGGCACGGTACCGGGTTCCCATCGTGGTGACCGGATTCGAGCCCGTGGATATCCTCGAGGGCATGCTCATGGCGGTCAGGCAGCTCGAGGACGGGCGCCATGAGGTCGAGAACCAGTATGTCCGCTCGGTACAGCGGGAGGGCAACCGACCGGCGCAGGAGCTGGTGGCCAAGGTGTTCCAGATCGTCGACCGCCAGTGGCGCGGTGTCGGCCTCATCCCCACGAGCGGCCTCGGCGTCCGCGACGAGTTCGCCGAGTACGACGCCGAACGGAAGTTCGGAGTATCCGTGATCACCGCCAACGAGCCCGAGGAGTGCCGTGCGGGAGACGTGCTACGCGGCAAGCTCAAGCCCAACGAGTGCCCGGCATTCGGCACGCGGTGCACGCCCGAGTACCCGCTGGGCGCACCGATGGTGTCGTCGGAGGGCGCGTGCGCGGCGTACTACACGTATGGCCGGTTCCGCGGCGTCGTGACGAGTGGCTGACCCGACTTCGCTCGTTGAAGGGCCCATCTGCCCCACCCCGCTCAAGGAGCAGCAACGGGTCCAGCTCGGTCATGGGTCTGGCGGCAAGATGAGTGCGGCACTGCTCAAGGAGCGGTTCCTGCCGCATTTCGGCAACCCGACGCTCGACCGGCTGGGCGACGCCGCGGTGGTCGACGTGAAGGCTGGCCGGCTTGCGATCTCCACCGACACCTTCGTTGTGCGCCCACTCGAGTTCCCCGGTGGCAACATCGGCACGCTCGCCGTGCACGGGACGCTCAACGACCTGGCCATGATGGGGGCCACGCCTAGGTACCTCACCGCGGGGTTCGTGCTCGAGGAGGGGCTGGACTTTGGGGTGCTGGACCGGATTCTCGGCGAGATGTCGCGCGCGGCGCGCGCGGCCGGTGTGCCCGTGATCACCGGCGACACCAAGGTGGTCGAGCGCGGCAAGGCGGACGGCGCGTTCATCAACACCACCGGCGTGGGCGAGATCGATCCGGCGTTCGCGCCGGCACCGGATCGCGCCAAGGCTGGTGACGCGGTGCTGGTCAGTGGTCCGATCGGACGACACGGGATCGCGGTCATGGCCGTCCGTGAGGGGATCGCGTTCGAGGTCGAGGTGGAGAGCGATACCGCGAACCTGCACCCGCTGGTCGCGGCCCTCGGCGCCGTGGTCGGCGATGCCGTGCACGTGCTGCGCGATCCCACGCGGGGTGGGGTGGCGAGCGCGCTGAATGAGATAGCCGGGGCGGCGAGCGTCGGCGTCATGCTGGAGGAGGCGACGCTCCCGATTCCCGGACCCGTGGCCGCCGCCTGCGAAATGCTGGGCTTCGATCCACTCTATGTTGCGAACGAGGGAATCCTCGTCGCCATCGTCGATGGTGCGGCGGCCGACACCGCGCTGGATGCGCTCCGTGGACGCCCGCTCGGTGCTGCCGCCGCGCGGATCGGAAGCGTCGTTGAGACCCACCCCGGCATCGTGGCGCTGCATACCGCGATCGGCGGCACGCGTGTCGTCGACATGCTCCCCGGAGACCAGCTGCCGCGAATCTGCTGAGGCATCCCCTACCCGGCCCGAGTCAGTCCAGCGGGCCCCGCGCAGGACTGCCCTGCTCCCTAGCCGCACGCCGCCGTCCGCCGTAACATTGCTCGATAGCCATCATGCCATCCAACGTCTTGATCCGGGGTGATCAGATGCGTGCCGCTTCCGTCCTCCGTCGCTTATCAGCAAGTGTCGCCATCCTGTCCATCGTGTGTGCCTTGTCCGCCGTCACCGGACCGGCGCAGGCACAGGTCGAGGAGCAGGGGTATCGCCAGCCCTCGCAGGTACTCGTCGATATCGTCGATGCTCCACCGACGCCATCGGTGCGGACGAGCCCCGACGACGAGTGGATGCTGCTCATCCAGAGTCCGAGTCTCCCACCGATCGCCGATCTCGCCCAGCGTGAGCTCCGCATCGCCGGCACCCGCATCGCGCCGCAGATAAACGGGCGGTCCAGGCGGACGGGATACGTCGGCGCGTGGTTCAAACGCATCCTGGACGGGCGGGAGGTGCCGATCAGTGGCCTGCCGGAGAACCCGAAGTTGAATGACTTCGCGTGGTCGCCCGACGGGGAGCGGGTGCTCTTCACCCACACGACCGATTCCGGCATGGAGCTGTGGGTGGCGGGCGTCGAGTCCGGCACGGCCACGCGACTGCTCGACGCACGGCTCAACACGGTGCTCGCCGGCGGGCCTGTGTGGGTGTCGGACAGCCGGACGCTCCTCGTAACGCTCGTCCCTGCGGGGCGCGGACCCGAACCGGCAGCGCCCACGGTTCCCACCGGACCGACCATCCAGCAGAACATCGACAAGACCGCCCCCGCGCGCACGTACCAAGATCTGCTCGAGAACGCGCACGACGCGGAGCTGTTCGAGTACTACGGGACGGCGCAGCTCGCCAAGGTGAGCCTCGACGGCACGGTCACAACGCTCGGCGAGCCGGGCGTCTTGGGCGACGTCAGCCCGTCGCCCGACGGGCGCTACGTCCTGGTCGAGCGGATTCACCGCCCATTCTCCTATCTGGTCCCCTGGTACCGCTTCCCGAACCTCATCGAGGTGCTGGACATGAGCGGAGCCCCGGTACACCTGGTGGCGGATCTGCCGCTCCAGGAGGAGGTGCCGGTGCCGTTCGGAAGCGTGCCCACCGGGCCGCGGAGCGTGTCGTGGCGGGCCGACGCGCCGGCCACCCTCTACTGGGTCGAGGCGCTCGACGGCGGCGACGCGGGCAAGCCGGCCGAAGAGCGGGACCGCGTGTTCATGCACGCCGCTCCCTTCAGCGGTGAGCCGGAGCCGGTCATCACCCTCGGGTACCGCTACGGCGGGGTCATGTGGGGGGAGGACGATCTCGCGCTCGTCGCGGAGAGCTGGTGGCGCACGCGACAGATGCGTCTGTGGCGCGTCGAGCCGGAGAACCTCGCAGCCGAGCCGGAGCTGCTCATGGAGCGGTCGTACGAGGACCGGTACAACGATCCGGGAAGCCCGGTCATGAAGGTGAACGAGCAGGGCCGGAGCGTCCTGCGCACGATGGACAACGGCCGGACGCTGTTCCTGACGGGCCGTGGTGCCTCCCCCGAGGGCGACCGCCCCTTCATCGACAAGTACGACCTGCGCACGGGGGAGACCGAGCGCCTGTTCCGCTCCGAGGCACCGTACTACGAGCAGGTACTGGACGTGCTCGACGATCGGGGCCGCACGATTCTCACGTTGCGCGAGTCGCAAGAGGACCCGCCCAACTTCTTCGTGCGCGACCTGCGGCGGGATCAGCTGCGGCAGGTGACGTCTTTCCCGAACCCGACGCCGCAACTCGCCGGCATGCAGAAGGAGCTGATCCAGTACGAGCGGCCCGACGGCGTGGCCCTGTCCGGCACGGTGTATCTGCCGGCTGGCTACGAGCCGCAGCGCGACGGTCCGCTGCCGCTCTTCGTGTGGGCGTATCCGCGGGAGTTCAAGGACGCCCGTGCAGCGGCGCAGGTGGTGGGCTCACCCCATCGCTTCACTCGTCTTGGCGGCTGGTCGACGCCGATCTGGGTCGCGCTCGGCTACGCCGTGCTCGATGGCGCGACGATGCCGATCGTAGGCGAGGGAGACGAGGAACCCAACGACACGTACGTCGAGCAACTCGTCGGAAGCGCCGAAGCGGCGGTGAACGAGATGGTGCAGCGCGGCGTCGCCGAGCCGGGGCGCGCAGGCATCGGCGGGCACTCCTACGGAGCGTTCATGACCGCGAACGTGCTCACGTGGTCCGACGCCTACGCTGCCGGGATCGCGCGCTCGGGCGCGTACAACCGGTCGCTCACGCCGTTCGGCTTCCAGGCGGAACAGCGCACGTTCTGGGAGGGGCCGGAAGTGTACTTCCGGATGTCGCCGTTCATGAACGCTGACAAGATCAACGAGCCAATCCTCTTGATCCACGGCGAGGCGGACAACAACTCCGGCACGTTCCCGATCCAGAGCGAGCGGTACTACCACGCGCTCAAGGGACTCGGCAAGACCGCGCGGCTCGTAATGCTGCCGCATGAGAGCCACGGCTATCGGACCCGCGAGTCGATCCTCCACATGCTGTGGGAGATGGAGACGTGGCTGGATCGGTATGTGAAGGGGGGAGGCGTCGACGACCAGAAGGTCTCGAGTGGCGGATAGGCGGATGGGCGGATAGACGGATCGACGGGAAGACCGATGGAGCGGTGAGGTCTTCGGTCGTCGACGCACGCGAATGGTTATGGGGTGCAGGCTTGCGTGAGCGAGCTTGCACCCCATGATGCCGTTTGAGCGCCTAGAAGCGTGGCGACTCAGCCACGAGCTCGTGTTGGCAGTCTATCGTGCGACGAGACGGCTGCCTTCGGACGAGCGATACGGCCTCACGGCACAAGCGCGGCGGGCCGCAGTTTCGGCCGCTAGCAACATTGCCGAGGGCTCCGCAAAGCGGGGCGTGCGCGAGTTTCGCCGGTACCTCGATATCAGCATCGGCTCGCTTGCAGAACTTGCCTACCTCCTACGCGTCATCGAGGATCTGGCGCTCCTCGACGGACTCGCACGCGGCGGCTGCCAGCACCGCGCACGCGATGAGGGACCCCCACCACAGCAGTGGGTGCCGCAACGTTGTGGGTCTCAGGGGCGCGCGGAGCATCGATGTGGCTCGCTGAGGCGATATGGGCTGATACACCGGAGTCGGCGTTGGAGCCTCGGATGAACGTCGAACATCGACTGGCGGAATTGATGAATGCTGAAGTGGTCGGCGGCAAGGACTTCGACATTCGACATTCCCCCCGGAGTCACAGCTCCAGCTCCACCCCCACCCCCCGCTCCCGCGCCGTATCGAGCACGGCCGCTCCCACTGCGACGTCTTCCAGCGCGAGCCCGAGGTTCATCGAGATCGTGATCTCCTCGTCCGTCTCCCGACCGGGCTTCGTCCCCGCGACGATTTCACCGAGGTCGGCGTAGGCCGGTGGTGTGTCGCGGAAGAAGCCGAGCCTGCGGAAGTGCTCCATCTGCGGGATGTCGTCCGTGGCGAGCTTGTGGGCCTCATTGAGCGCGTCGCCCCGCCAGTAAGAGTCGAAGTCGAGCGGGCAGGCGAATGCCCCGGGCCGCAGCCACCCGGCAGGAAGGGTGGGGTTCGGCTGTCGGCGGATCGGGCCGCTGGTGACCACGATGTCGGCGGCCACGGCATCGCGCAGCTCGTGGGCGACGTCCGCCGCGAGCCCGAACCGCTCCCGTGCCTCCTCCACAAAGCGCTCGGCCGCGTCACGACTCACGTCGTAGGCAATGACGCGCTCCAGGGCGAAGGCGCAGGTGAGCGCCTCGAGGTTGCTGCGCCCCTGGACACCGCAGGCGACGATGCCCACCGAGCGACTGTCGGGGCGTGCGAGGTACTTGGCGGCGACGGCTGTGGCCGCGCCCGTGCGCATCGCCGTGATCCAGGTGGCGTCCATCACGCTCACCGGCAGGCCTGTTGCGGGGTCGTTGAGCACGATCATCCCGGAGATGTAGGGCAGGCCGCGCTCCCGGTTGACCGGGAAGCCGGAGATCCACTTCATCCCGGCGGCGGCGCGCGCCGGGAGATAACCGGGCATGGCGTGAATGAAGCCGTCCCCGGAAGGATGCAGGTCGATCTTCGGCGGCATCTGTGTGCGGCCGGCACCCTTTTCCCGAAACACGTCCTCCACGATCGCAACGATCTCCGCCATGGAAATGCCGAGCGACTCGACTTCGTGCCGAGAGAGGTACAGGAGGGTTGGAGGGCGAACTGAGTTCATCAGATGGCTCCGGTGCGAATCGGGCTCCGTGGGTGTGGTGAGATCGGAGGGACCGAGAGTGATTGTCCAATATCCAATGGGGGAACGCCGAATGTCCAAGGACTGGTACGTCGACATTCATCATTCCCCCGGTCGACATTGGATATTCTGTTCCTCCCCGCTATCTTCCTCCGCGCACAAGCAGTCCCGCTGCCGGGAGCGGCCCGTGGCCATCCGCGGGCCAAGGCGTTGCCCAATCGGCCCCTCGGCGGTGTCACCTTCTCAACAATGGGTTGCGGCAATGACACACACTCCATCCACCGATGTTTCCAAGAGTGCCGTGGTCGTGATCGACCTGGCGAACGACTTCGTCTTCGCGGGCGGCGTGATCGCCGACGCGGGGGGGGCGGAGTACCAGAAGAAGGCCCAGGCGATCGTCCCGGGCCTGGCGCGGCTGCTGGATGCGGCCCGCAAGGCGGGCGTCGCGGTGGTCTACGCCACCGACGCCCACACCCCCGAGGACGCGGAGCTGCACAAGTGGCCTCCGCACGCGATGAAGGGAACGCACGAGGCCGAGATCGTCGAGGGGGTGGCTCCGAAGCCCGGCGACCTCGTCATCGAGAAGCGGACGTACAGTCCCTTCACCGACACCGACATCGACGAGCAGCTGCGCGCCCGTGGTATCGAGCAGCTCTACGTCACGGGCCTCCACACCGACTGCTGCGCGCGGCACACCTCCGGTGACGCCTTCCAGCGCGGCTACGACCTGGTGTGGGTCACCGACGCGCTGCAGGCGTTCACGGACGAGGCACACGCGCAGGGGCTCGAGTACTTCAAGGCCTGGTACGCGACCGATCCCGACCGGCAGTTCACCACCGTGGACGAGCTGGTGGAGCAGTGGGAGGGAGCCACGGTGCGAGCCTGACTGACTATCGAATATCGACTAGGGGAATGTCGAATCCAGAAGTGACAGGAGGCGCTCACTTCGGAGTTCATCATTCCTCCAGTCGACATTCGACATTCCACTGCCCTACCGCCCTCCCGCCCCTCCACTACATCTTAAGACCATCCTCCCTCCTGTTCCTCCCGGCATGGAGGGGCTTCGTGCCATGGTACCACTTGCTTCGGAGGACCCATGACCCCCCAGGATTTCTCCCGCCGTGAGTTCGTCAAGCTCGGCGCCGTGGGTGCGAGCGCGGCGTTCGTGTGCCGTGGCGATTCGCTGAGTCCGCAGCCGCCAATGCCGGAGCGCGATCTCGGCCGTACCGGCCACCGCGTGCGGCTGTTCAGCCTAGGCGGGCAGGCCACGCTCGAAAGGGACGGGACCCGCGACGCGTCGCTCGCGATCATCAATCGGGCGATCGACCTGGGCGTCAACTATATCGACACGGCGGCGCGCTACGGAGGCGGCATCAGCCAGACATACATCGGCGAGGTCATGGCCACCCGCCGCAACGAGGTGTTCCTGGCCACGAAGACCCACGACCGCAGCCGCGATGGGTCGCTGCGGTTGCTCGAGGAGAGCCTGACGTCCCTGCAGACCGACCACCTCGATCTCTGGCAGCTGCACAACATCACGCGCACGGAGCAGCTCGATCAGATCTTCGGTGCGGGCGGGGCGATCGAGGCGATGGAGCAGGCAAAGGACGAGGGCACCGTGCGGTTCCTCGGCATCACGGGGCACTACGATCCGGAGGTGCTGCTCGACGGGATCACCCGCTACGACTTCGACAACATCCTCATGGCACTCAATCCGGCCGATCCGCATCACCTGCCGTTCGCCGCCCAGTTGTTGACGACCGCGAACGAGAAACGCATGGGAATCGTCGGCATGAAAATCCCCGCTCGGGGACGGCTGTTCCGTGACGGCGGGATCACCTCGATGCGGGATGCGCTACGCTGGGTGCTCACCCACCCGGTGAGCACGGTGATCGTCGGGTGCGATACGGTTGCCCAGCTCGAGGAGAACGTGCAGATCGCGCAGCAGTTCGAGCCGATGGACAAGCAGGAGCTGGCGCGGGTCTCGGGATTGGTGGAGCCGTACGCGCAGCAGGCCGCCTTCTTCAAGCGCGACGCGGCCGGTTGGGGCGAGGACGACGGCCACGATTGGGACTGACGTCTATCGATAGGGGAGGGGTGTGGCGATGAGCGAGACGATGGCGGGAGCGCCGCTCACGGCGTTGTCCGAGGACGAGGCCATGTTCCGCGACGCCGTCCGGGAGTTTGCGGAAGCGGAGGTCCGGCCGCGTGTGGAAGCGATGGAGCGGGAGGCGAAGTACGACGCGTCGCTGATCCCGAAGTTCGCCGAGCTGGGGCTCATGGGGATCGACATCCCCATGGAGCTGGGCGGTGCCGGTGGGACGTTCTTCATGGAGATGCTGGCTGTCGAAGAACTCTCGGCGGTCGATGCGTCGGTGTCGGCACTGGTGGACGTGCAGAACACCCTGGTGAACGTGCCGTTCCTCGATTGGGGGAGCGACACGCTGAAGCAGAAATACCTCCCGCGCCTGGCGGAGGGCACCGTTGGAGCCTACGCGCTCTCCGAGGCGGGATCGGGATCGGATGCGTTCGCGTTGGCCTGCCGGGCCCAGGCGGACGGCGACGACTGGATTCTGAACGGCACGAAGCTGTGGATCACCAACGGTGGTGAGGCTGAGATCTTCGTGATCTTCGCCACCGTGGATCCGTCGAAGGGCCACAAGGGCATCACGACGTACATCGTCGAGAAGGACTTCGCCGGCTTCACCGTCGGCAAAAAGGAGGACAAGCTCGGTATCCGGGCCTCGAGCACGACGGAGCTGATTCTCGAGGACTGCCGTGTGCCGAGCGAGAACGTGCTTGGCGAGGTGGGCAAGGGCTACAAGGTCGCAATCGAGACGCTCAATGTGGGTCGGATCGGGATCGGGGCGCAGATGGTGGGCGTCGCCCGTGGTGCTCTCGACGCGACCCGGCGGTACGTGATGGAGCGGCAGCAGTTCGGCAAGCCGATCGGCGCGTTCCAGGCCGTGCAGTTCCAGCTCGCGCAGGCGGCCACGGAACTCGAAGCCGCGCGGCTGTTGGTGTACAACGCGTCCCGCCTGCGTGATGCCAAACAGCCGTATACGCTGGAGGCGGCGATGGCCAAGCTCTACTCGTCGCAGATGGCCGAGCGCGTGACCAGCCTGTGCGTCGATCTGTATGGCGGGTACGGCTATACCAAGGAGTATCCGGTCGAGAAGTACTGGCGCGATGCCAAGATCGGCGCGATCTACGAGGGCACGAGCAACATGCAGCTCCAGACGATCGGCAAGATGCTGCTGGAGTGATCGGCTGGAAGCATCCCAAGCTGATCGAGGCCGCGTTGGCCACGATGCGAAGCCGGGGGTGAGAGGGAGCCTAGGACGCCGACACGCGAGGCCGCACGGCGGGCACCTACGTGTCGATACTACCACTGTACCTAGCGGATGTGCCGACCGAGCGCCTCGCGTGTGAAGCGTCCGTCGCTCCCTCTCACCCCCGGCTTCGCCTGACCGATACAGAACACTCTAGTTCTCCACAGGCCTCCCCAACACCAGCGGCACCTCCTGCTTTCCTCCTCGAGTCGAGAGCAGCCGCAGCGTCCCCTCGACGCCGGGAACACCGACAACGCGGACCTCGAAGGTGGCGGACTTGCGCTCTCCCGGCTCGGTCCACCCGGCGCGGATGGTCTTGTCGCGGGTGGTCGGCGTCACGATCGTGACTGCCGGCGCATCGCCCCTGGTGAGTGTGCTGTCGAATTCGAGCTCGACCTCTTCCTCCCGCACGATCTTCACCAGCTGAGCCTGACGCAGCGCGGTGGGCAGCCGGCCGGTGTTGGTCCACTCGACACGTACGCTGTACGTGGTGCTGTCCTCACGTGCGTCGCCTCGGCGTACGTCCACCTCAAGGATCTCGAGCTGCGGCAGCCAGGTTGCCATTTCCAGATTGAACAGCGCCTGGTTGCGTGCCCAGCGCTCCAACTCGTGGGCCGGGGGGTTCTGTGAAAAGAACTTGGGGTGGAACCCGCCGATCTCGACCGCGCCGTACTCGGGATGCACGAACGGCTCCCACTCGCGGAATCCGTCGCTGCCGTTCTCCCGGTCGTCCCAGATGAGCGCATCGACCTCGTCGACCTCGCCGTCGTCGTTGTAATCCTCCATCCGGCCGCCGTTCCACAGTTCGTCGCCGTACCAGATGCTGCCGTAGTAGAAGTAGCCGAAGTCCGGCCCGTGCCCGAACAGCGGCGACGGCAGGTTGGGATCACCGGTCACCCGATCGACGGCCGTGCGCGTCATGTAGGTGTTGTAGACGTCCCCGGCCCACGGATAGCCCGTGATCTCCTTCCCGATGCGGTCGAACTCCTCGTAGTAGCGCAGGTCCTCGGGATACATCCGTTCGTCGCTGCGCGAAGTGGACGGCGGCCGCAGGTGCATCGGCACGCGAGTGTCCATCGAGTTTACCACCGACACGTGCGGGTGCTCGAGCAGCCAGATCACGGTGAGCCGCGTCTCGGGCTCGCTCAGCGGGTACGCCCCAGCGCCGCGCTGCGTACGGCCGCGGCCGGTGGCGTCGCGGCCGGGCTCGGGGCGCCAGTTCTCGGGGTAGTTGCGGTGCAGATCGAGTCCGCCGATGCCGTCTTCGTTGATGCGCCCGTCGCCGTCGTTGTCGATTCCCTCGGAGAACACGATCCAGTCGCCCTCGCCGTCGAGCACGCGCTGCATCAAGCGTCCAGTCGGGTCGCGCTCGTCGATCACGTAGTCGGCGTCCTCCTGCTCGTCAGGACCCGGGCGGCGGCGGATCGAGTAAATGACGCCGTCACCGTCGAGGTCTTCGGGCGGATCCTCGTCCACGAGCCCGTCCCGGTCCGTGTCGTGCGGACGCACCGAGCTGCGGTTGGCCTGCGCGGTGTGGACGTACAGCGTCGAGCCATCGGGGTTGTTCTGTGGGCGCAGGTGAATCGCCTTCGTGTCGAGCAACGCGGTGATCTCGGGATCGGAGCCGTACCCGGCGAGCAGGTGCTGTATCAGCCAGAGCACCGACTCGGACCCGGTGATCTCGCCGCTGTGCCTCCCTCCCTCGAAATAGGCGGCCGGCTTGTCCGTCGCCGGGCCGTTCTCTTCGTTGGTGAGGGTGGCCTGCAGGATCGGCCGCCCCTCGAACGACCGGCCGACCTCGTACACGTCTACCAGCTCCGGATAGCGCTCTTCCCAGCGACGCAACCACGCATCCATCACGGGAGCGGTGTGATACCGGTCGAACGCCAGTGTGTCGCCTACCTCGTATTCCACGCCCGGGTGGCGGTGCAGGGGAAAGAAGCTCACGCCGTGACGCTCCCCGGCGACCGTATGCCACTCGCGGTCCTCGGGGGGAGGCTCGTCGTCCTGGGCGAGCGCCAGAGCCGAGATGCTGACGGTGAACACGGCGATGAACGAGCAGACGCGAGGTAGCGGCATGCGGATCTCCCTGGAGAGTCACGATCGAGGAATCGGAGCAATGGTGAGGATCGGGCCCGCACAGCGCCAGGTGCGGGCCGGTCAGCGCTCGGCGAACCGCTCCAGGAAGGCCCGCTCGTCGGGTGTCAGGCTCTTCGGGCCCTCGGACGCGATCTTCTGGAGCAACCGCTCGACTTCATCCCGGTTGAGCGGGTGGATGCCTTCGGTGCGGATCTTCTGCCACCGCTCCATTGTCCGGTCACCGTCGCGCGGCGCCGGTGGGGCCTGTGCCTTCTTCTTGAAGCGCCGTGCCGGCGAGCGCCACTCGGCCCACTTGAGGTAGACGAACCCACCCAGGAATCCACCGAGGTGCGCGAAGTGCGCCACGCCGTCGCGCTGCCCGCCAAAGCCGGCCCACAGCGAGAGCCCCGTGAGGAAGATGACCAGCCAGCGCGCCTCGACCGGCAGAATACCCCAGATGTAGATCTGCTGACGCGGCCAGAAGCGGGCGAAGGCGAGCATGACACCGAATACCGCGCCCGAGGCGCCGACGATCGGCACGAAGGGCGTGAACGGCAGGGACACGAGCGCGGCCATGATGCCGCTCACGAAGTACAGCACGACGAAGCGGCGGCTGCCGAGCCGAGCCTCCACGGCCGGTCCGAAGAAGTACAACGCGATCATGTTGAACAGGATGTGCATGATCCCGGGAGCGTGCAGGAACATGTACGTCACGACCGACCACGGCCGGTACGGGATGAGCGCCGGCACGAGGAGCAGGACGTACCGCACGATGGGAAACGCCATCGTGACGAAGTGCATCGCGATGTTCGCAATGATGATTCGCAGTACCCAGGGGGTCATGGTCCACGAAGGCTAACGAGGTATCTTAGACCGGTCCACTCTGCCGACGAAACGAACGATTGATGCGCGAGTCACGTCACATCCAGCGACAGCCCTCCGGGTCGCTCCAATCCGGGGAAGCCACGAAGAGCCGGCCATCGCTCCCTCCGGACGTCATCGCCAAGGCAGGCCGGCGCCTGTCCCTCGCCGCGCTGGTGTACGCCGGCGCGTACCTGCTGGCGTACGGCTCCGGACGAGCCACCGCATCGCCGGAGCAGTGGGATGTTTCCCGTATCCCCCTGCATCCGGACCTCTGGGCCGGGCTCTTTATCGGGTTGTCCATCGGGCTCTTCTTCCTCGCCCGCAGCCCTCTCGTCGAGTCTCGGCGGCTGATGGATGTGGGTTTGCTGTACGAGGTCGTCGGGGCGTTCGGCATCGATATCTATCTCGCCTGGGGGCTGTGGCCGGAGTCAATGACGGTGAGCGGGATTTCGTGGGTCTGTGTCTGGATCGTCTTCTTCCCGCTGATCGTTCCGGCGACACCCGGCAAGGCGTTCGTCGCCTCGCTCGCTGCAGCTGCCTCGACGCCGATTCTCTACTACATCGGTGTCGCGCGGGGCGGACCGCCGCTTCCGGCGCACTACCTGACCCAGATGTTCATGGCCAACGCCATTTGCGTGGGGATCGCGGTGGTGGGCGCGCGCGTGGTGTATCGCCTCGGGTCGGACATCAGCCGCGCGCGGCGCATGGGCGCGTATCAACTGGTCCGAAAGCTCGGCGAGGGCGGCATGGGAGAGGTGTGGATGGCCAAGCATCGTATGCTGGCCCGGCCGGCGGCCATCAAGCTGGTTGGTACGTCGGGTGGGGACGGCGGGTCGAGCCGCACGCCGAGCAGCCATCTGCACCGGTTCGAGCGCGAAGTGCAGGCCACCGCGCAGCTGCGCTCGCCGCACACCGTCGAGGTGTACGACTACGGTCTCACCGACAACCGCCGGTTCTACTATGTGATGGAGCTGCTCGATGGGCTGAGCCTCGAGGATCTCGTACTGCAGTACGGTGCGCTTCCCGCCGAGCGCTGCGTCTTCCTCCTGAAGCAGGTGTGTCAGTCCTTGGCGGAAGCACATGCGATGGACTTGGTGCACCGGGACGTGAAACCGGCGAACATCTTCCTGTGCCGCTACGGGCTCGAGCACGATTTCGTCAAGGTGCTCGACTTCGGCCTCGTCAAGCGGAAGGGCGCCCCGTCGGACGTGCGGGTGACGGAGGTCGGGTCGTTCGCGGGGACACCCGCCTACGGGTCGCCGGAGAGCGCGATCGGCGAGGAAGGCACGGTAGATGCGCGGAGCGACCTCTACTCGCTGGGGTGTGTCGCCTTCTGGCTGCTCACCGGCCGCACGGTGTTCGAGGCGAGTACACCGATGCAGATGCTGATGCATCACGTGCATCGTGAGCCGGAGCCACCCTCACGCTGCACCGAGCTGCCGGTTCCCACCGAGCTGGACACGCTCGTTCTGGACCTGCTTGGGAAGGAGAAGGACGCGCGTCCCTCATCCGCCGCGGCCGTCGGCGAGCGGCTCGATCGGATTCCGCTGGCCCAGTCATGGGGCGCGGAGCGTGCGCGTCAATGGTGGGAACGGCATCGGCCTCAGCGCGGCTGGCCGGCGGAGATCGCTGCTCCGGATGGTGCCGTCTCGACCTCGCTGGTCCAGCCCCTCGACGGCGGGACCGGCAGTTAAGCCGGCTTTGCCTTTCCCCGCTTGAGGATCTGGACCACCAGTTCCTCGTTGCTCTCCGTGTGTCGCATCAGCTCGAGGAGTTCCTTCATCGCCTCGGCTGGGGGCAAGTTGGCGAGCCAGTGGCGCAGCGACCGTGACGCGTCGAGACTCTCCTCGGACAACAAGCGCTCCTCACGCCGCGTAGCGCTCGCGTTGAGGTCGATGGCCGGGAAGATGCGCCGCTCCGACAGCTCGCGGCTCAGCACGAGCTCGCTGTTCCCGGTTCCCTTGAACTCCTCGAAGATGACCTGGTCCATCTTGGAGCCGGTGTCGATCAGGGCGGTGCCGATGATCGTGAGCGAGCCGCCACCTTGCCGCGGATCGATGTTGCGGGCGCTGCCCAGGAAGCGCTTGGGCCGCTCCATGGCGGTGGCGTCGAGCCCGCCGGAGAGCGTGCGCCCGCTGCTTTTCTCCAGCCGGTTGTAGGCCCGGGCGAGGCGGGTGATCGAGTCCAGGATGATCACGACGTCCTCGCCCATCTCGACCCGGCGGCGGGCCCGCTCCAGGACCAGTTCGGCAACGGCGACGTGGCGACTGGCGGGGAAATCGAAGGTCGACGCGACGATCTCCCCGTACCCGCAGGCTTCCATCTCGGTGACTTCCTCGGGGCGCTCGTCCACGAGGAGGATCAAGAGCATCGATTCCGGGCGGTTCTTGGCGATGCCCTCGGCCAGCGCCTGCAAGACCATCGTCTTGCCGGCCTTTGCCGGGGCGACGATCATGCCGCGCTGCCCCAGGCCGAGCGGGCAGATGAGATCGATCACGCGGTTGGTGTAGTCCGGGCCCCCGAGTCGGCGGAGATCGCAGTCGAGGGTCAGCGGCTCATTCGGGTGAATCGCCGTCAACTCGTTGAACTGCGGGCGATGGCCGACCTGCACCGGCTCCCGGCCATTGAGCATGCTCAGGGACCTGAGCGACATGCTCTTGCCCCGGCCCGAGGAGGGCTTGCCCGCCTCACCGACGAGCTCGTCGCCGGTACGCAGACGGAACTGCTGGAGGAGCTTCCGCCCCACGTGCACATCGCCGCGGGAGGGGAGGTACCCCTGGTCCTGTCGACGGAGGAATCCGGTACCCTTGGAGGTTACCTCCAGGATGCCGCTGACGGCTTGATCATTCACGATGGTGTCTTAGACGTTGGGTTCGAGCCAACGTATCTCTGGTTATGGGCTTCGCTGGTGCTTGCCGGAGCGTGAGGTCCGCGGTCGAGGGATGGGTTGCTCCTCCGAACCTACCACACGAGCGGGTCTCCGCAAGTGCCGCCGGCGGCGGCTGACATCAGTTCTTGTGCCGGTACGTGATGCGGCCCCTCGTCAGGTCGTACGGTGAAACCTCCACGGTCACACGGTCGCCAGCGAGGACGCGGATACGGTTGCGCCGCATGCGACCGGCAATGGTGGCGAGCACCGTGTGCTCGTTTTCCAGGAGAACACGGAACGTGACGTTCGGCAGCACCTCCGTCACGGTCCCCTGCAACTCGATAGCGTCTTTCTTGGCCATCCCGGGATTCGACTCCGCGCCGGTCCAAACCTAGTCGGGGGCGGGAAGCGGGGAAAGGGGCCGCCGTGACGCCTCCCGCGGCGACCCCCTCCGACGCGTGTCCGGCGGTCGGCTACTCGACGACCTTCGCGACGTTCTCTGCGGCCGGCCCCTTGTCGCCCTCGACGAGATCGAATTCGACCCGCTCACCCTCGGCCAGCGAGCGGAATCCGTCGGCCTGGATGGCCGAATAGTGCACGAAGCAGTCGTTCTCGCTCGCGTCCGGAGTGATGAACCCGTACCCCTTGCCGTCGTTGAACCATTTCACCACGCCTGTCGTACGCATTCCGTCCAACCCTCCCACGTTGCGCGTCGGCGTCCGGCGTCGCCGCACTTCCGACGACTGGTTGTGCCTACTGGTTCTGCGCGGGACTACACCCCGCGCCGGGCAGCTCCCCGACTCGATGCGAACGTTGCGCCCACCGGCGAGGAGCAACGACCTCCCTGGACTGGGAAGCACACACAAAAAAAGGGGAGCCGCCGACCCGCGAGCCGGTGCCCCCTACACGTTCAGTGAATCGAACTTCGTGCGCACTGCAAACCCCAAGTCCCCAATCCAACGGCCCAATAGTACGGTCTCGGACATGAGCCGTCAAACGCCGGGGCGGTGCCAAGCCGGCCGCCCGCAACCCTTCGGTGCCGGAGTGGTCAGCGAGCGGCGTTTGCGGGCAGGACTGCTCAAGATCCGCTGTCCTCGTCAGTGTGGATGGCCAGGACAGCAGCACCGGTCACTCGGCCGGCCCGCAAGTCGTCGAGCGCTTGGTTGGCCTGCTCCAGTCGGTACGGTTGGATCTCGGTCCGCACGGGAACTGCCGCCGCGGCCGGGAAGAACTCCTCGCCGTCCCGACGGGTGAGGTTCGCCACAGAGGTGACGGTGCGCTCCTCCCAGAGGATCCGATACGGGAACGACGGGATATCGCTCATGTGGATCCCGGCGCACACGACCGTTCCCCCCTTGGCCACGGCCTGCAGCGCCGCGGGCACCAGCGCTCCCACGGGGGCGAAGATGATCGCCGCGTCGAGCATGTCCGGCGGGTCCTCGTCGGATCCGCCGGCCCATTCGGCGCCAAGCGAGCGGGCGAACTCCTGGCCGGCAAGGTCACCCGGCTTGGTGAAGGCGAAGAGGCGGCGTCCCTGGTGCAGCGCCACTTGGGCGATGAGGTGCGCGGCGGCCCCGAAGCCGTAGAGCCCGAGCCGCGCGGCATCGCCGGTAGCCCGCAGCGAGCGATACCCGATGAGTCCGGCGCACAGCAGGGGAGCCGCCTGCAGATCGGGGAACGCGTCGGGAATGGGAAAGCAGTAGCGCGCGTCCGCCACGGTGGCCTCGGCGTAGCCGCCGTCGAGGGTGTATCCGGTGAACTTCGCGCGATCGCACAGGTTCTCGCGTCCCGTGCGGCAGTAGTCGCAGACACCGCAGGTCCACCCGAGCCACGGAACGCCGACCCGATCGCCGAGGGCGTAGCGCTCCACACCCTCGCCGACCGCCTCGACGCGACCGACGATCTCGTGTCCCAGGATCAGTGGCAGCTTCGGATTCGGCAGCTCGCCATCCACCACGTGCAGGTCCGTGCGGCAGACCGCGCACGCGCTGATCGCGAGCCGCACCTGCCCGGTGCCGGGATCCGGTGCCTCGATCTCGCGCCCGTCGAGCGGCCGCCCCACGCAGTCCAGCACCATGGCACGCATCGTCACAACTCCCGTTTGAACCGCTCGATCTTCCGACGGTCCTTCTTGCTGGGCCGGCCCTTCCCATCGAAGGCTACCGTCGGCTGGCTTCGCATCTGTTCCCGCAGCACCTCCCGCCGCGCCACGCTCTCGGCGGTCTCCTCGTACAGGGTCTGCGCCACCGACGCGGATCCGCGGTGCTCGGACAGCGCACGAATCTCCACCACAAACTCGTATGGCGCCTTGCGGATGCGGATCACGTCTCCCTCGTGTACGAGCTGGGATCGTTTCACCCGTGCCCCGTTGAGTTGCACCTTGCCGCCGTCGATCGCCGCCGCGGCGAGCGAGCGCGTCTTGTAGAAGCGCGCGGCCCACAGCCAGCGGTCGAGCCGAACCTTGTCGAGATGGGGTGTCGTCGTCATCCTACGGTGCATCCGATGTGCGGTCTCTTCCCGGCCACGCGTGCAGACAGCCTGCTGCTACAAGATACGATACGCATTCCGCTTTGCATCCAAAGGAGCGCATTTCTCATGACTCGTCATCCGCTCACCATCCTTGGTGTGTGCGTGCTGACCGCGGTTCCCGTCGCGGCGTCGGCCCAGGGCTTCCCGACCGACGATCCCGTGATCCAGGCGATCTGGGAGGAAGGGACAACCAACTCCCACGCCTATCCGCTGGCGCAGGTGCTGCTCGACTCGATCGGGCCGCGACTCACGGGAACCCCGGGCCAACTCGCCGCCAACGACTGGGCGGAGCGAACGCTCGAGAGCTGGGGCGTCGAGGCGCGCAATGAGCAGTACGGTACCTGGATGGGCTGGCGGCGTGGGATCAGTCACGTCGATCTGTTGGAGCCTCGCGTCCGCAGCCTCGATGCGATGCTCCTGGCCTGGAGCCCGGGCAGCCGCGGCGGGCCGGTCGAGGGCGGCACGGTGATCCTGGCCGATCCCGCGGACAGCACGGCGTTCGCGGCATGGCTGCCCGAGGTCGAGGACAAGTTCGTGCTGGTCACCTTTGCACAGCCCACCTGCCGGTCCGACGCCAACTGGGAGGAGTATGCCGCTCCCGGCTCGTTCGATCGGATGCGGGAGGCGCGCGATTCGCTGCGCCAGGCGTGGCGCAGCCGGAGCGGCCGGTACGGTCTACCCGACGCCGAGATCGTGCAGCGGCTCGAGGATGCGGGGGCGATCGGACTTCTCGCATCCAATTGGGCGACCGGGTGGGGGGCCAACCGGATCTTCGCCGCCAACACCGACCGGATTCCGGCGTTCGACCTGAGCTGTGAGGACTACGGCCTGGTCTACCGACTCACCGACCATGGCCAGGATCCCGTGGTGCGGGCCGTGGCCGACGCGGAGTTCACCGGCGAGGCGCCGCTCTACAACACCATCGGGGTGATCCGCGGGACGGAGCTGCCGGACGAGTACGTCATCCTGTCCGCCCACTACGACTCGTGGGACGGCGGCTCGGGTGCAACGGACAACGGGACCGGCAGCGTGACGATGCTCGAGGCGATGCGGATCTTGAAGGCCGTGTACCCCAACCCCAAGCGCTCCATCCTCATCGGGCTCTGGGCGAGCGAGGAACAGGGGCTCAACGGCTCGCGGGCGTTCGTGCAGGACCACCCCGACATCGTGACCGGCCTGCAGGCGCTGTTCAATCAGGACAACGGAACGGGCCGCGTCGTGCGGGTGTCCGGCTCCGGACTGGTCGGCGCCGGCGAGTTCATCGGCCGCTGGTTTTCGAGGATCCCGCAGGCGCTCACCAGGGAGATCGACGTCAGCTTTCCGGGCACTCCGAGCGGGGGAGGGACCGATCACGCCTCGTTCATCTGCGCGCCGGCTCCGGCGTTCGGGCTGGGCTCGCTAAACTGGGAGTACTTCCGTTACACCTGGCACACCCAGATTGACACGTTCGACAAGCTCGTGTTCGACGATCTGAAGAACAACGCCACCCTCACCGCCATGCTGGCCTACCTGGCGTCGGAGGATCCGGAGCGCATCCCGCGCGACCAGCGGGTCATGCCGATGAATCCCAGAACCGGCGAGCAGAGGACCTGGCCGGAGTGCCGGGAGCCGATGCGGAGCTGGGAGGAGTTTCGGAACCGATAGAATATCCAATATCGAATATCGAACACTCAATGTCGAAGGAACGGTGGTGAGAGGCGAATGACGCTCGCGGGCCATTACCGGATCCTTCGACATTGAGTGTTCGGCACTGGGTATTCAGCGGTTTCGTAGGACATTCTGCGATTCCTCAGGATCGCTTCATGTTCGCCTCACACGATTCGCTTGCCACCACTCGGCCCGCGGGAGTATCATGACAGCGTTCTGCGGCCCGTGTTTGTGTGGAGAGGGGTGACGATGCGCCGGGTGCTCAGCCTGTATCGCTCGTCCGTCGGCAAGAAGATCCTCATGGCCGTGACGGGCGTCATCTTCGTGCTGTTCGTTCTGGCACACATGTACGGGAACCTGAAGGCCTTCTACGGTTCCGAGAAATTCAACCACTACGCCGAGTTCCTCAGGGAGATGGGGGCTCCGATCTTCGGGCACGGCCAGCTGCTCTGGGTGTTCCGGATCGTGCTGCTCGCGGCGGTGGGGATCCACGTCCTCATGGCGATCCAGCTGTGGCTCCTGAGCCGGTCGGCCCGCCCGGTCAGTTACGTGAAGGGGCTCCAATCCGAAGAGTCGACGTATGCCTCCCGGACGATTCGCTGGGGCGGCGTCATCATCTTCGTGTTCGTGGTCTACCACCTGCTGCACTTCACCATCGGGACGGCGCATCCGAGCTTCGTGCCCGGCGCCGCCTACGAGAATCTCGTGATTGGGTTCCAGTCGTGGCCGGTGGTGCTTGCGTACGCGGTCGCGCTCGGCGCGCTCTGTTTGCATTTGTATCACGGCGTGTGGAGTGCCCTGCAGACGCTGGGAGCCAACCACGTGCGGTACAACAAGTATCGAAGGCCGCTGGCCGTGATCGTCGCCGCCGCGGTCTTTGTCGGATTCATGACGGTCCCGGCCGCCGTGGTGGCCGGGATCATCGCATAGGTGGGGAGGGGCTGACCCATGGAGCTCGATCCGAAAGTTCCTTCCGGACCGGTCCAGGACAAGTGGAGCAAGCACAGGTTCGACCTGAAGCTGGTGAACCCGGCCAACAAGCGAAAGTACGACGTGATCGTGGTGGGCTCGGGGCTCGCCGGAGCGTCGGCGGCGGCATCGCTCGCAGAGCTGGGCTACGACGTGAAGTGCTTCGCCTACCAGGACAGCGCGCGTCGGGCGCATAGTATCGCGGCGCAGGGCGGCATCAACGCGGCGAAGAACTACCAGAACGACGGGGACAGTGTCTGGCGCCTGTTCTACGACACCGTCAAGGGTGGTGACTACCGCTCGCGTGAAGCCAACGTCTATCGCCTAGCCGAGCTGAGCAACAACATCATGGACCAGTGCGTCGCTCAGGGCATCCCGTTCGCGCGGGAGTACGGCGGCCTCCTGGCCAATCGGTCTTTCGGCGGTGCCCAGGTGTCGCGGACCTTCTACGCACGTGGCCAGACGGGGCAGCAGCTGCTGCTGGGGGCCTACCAGGCGCTCGTGAAGGAAGTGGCGACGGGCAAGGTGCAGATGATCCACCGCACCGAGATGCTGGACGTCGTCATCGTGGACGGGCAGGCGCGGGGCATCGTGGTGCGGGACATGACCACGGGGAAGATCACCACCCACACCGCGCACGCCGTGGTGCTCGCGACGGGCGGGTACTCCAACGCGTTCTTCCTGTCGACGAATGCGAAGGGCTGCAACACGACCGCCATTTGGCGCGCGCACCGCCGGGGGGCGCTCTTCGCGAACCCGTGCTTCACGCAGATCCACCCGACGTGCATCCCGCCCAGCGGCGACTACCAGTCCAAGCTCACCCTGATGAGCGAGTCGCTGCGCAACGACGGCCGGATCTGGGTGCCGCAGAAGCAGGGCGAGACCCGCAAGGCGGGAGACATCCCGGAGTCCGAGCGCGACTACTACCTGGAGCGACTGTACCCGAGCTTCGGCAACCTCACGCCTCGCGACATCGCGTCGCGGCGGGCCAAGGAAGTCGTGGACGACGACCGTGGGGTGGGCGAGCTGAAGAACGGCGTGTTCCTCGACTTCCGCGATTCCCTCCAGCGACTCGGCCGGTCGGTGATCGAGGAGCGGTACGGCAACCTGTTCGAGATGTACGAGCGGATCACCGGCGAGAATCCGTACGAGGTACCGATGCGGATCTACCCGGCGCCGCACTACACCATGGGCGGGCTCTGGGTCGACTACAATCTGATGAGCACGGTCCCGGGCCTGTTCGTGATCGGTGAGGCGAACTTCTCCGATCACGGGGCCAACCGGTTGGGAGCGAGCGCCCTCATGCAAGGCCTGGCCGACGGGTATTTCGTCATCCCCTATACCATCGGCGACTACCTCGCACGCATCGGTCCCACCAAGACCGACCCCGAGCATCCGGCATTCGGCGACGTGCGGCGGGAGGTGGAGGAGCGAACCAAGAAGCTCCTGTCGGCGAACGGCAAGCGCACCGTCGACAGCTTCCACAAAGAGCTGGGGAACATCGTCTGGGAAGCGTGTGGCATGGCGCGCAACCACCAGGGACTCGAGCAGGCGATCGAGCGGATCCCGGAGCTCAGGGAGCAGTTCTGGAAGGACGTGAAGGTACCGGGCAGAGGCGACGACCTGAACCAGTCGCTCGAGAAGGCCGGACGCCTCGCCGACTTCATGGAGCTGGCGGAGCTGATGTGCCGCGACGCCCTCTACCGGGAGGAATCGTGCGGCGGCCACTTCCGGGAGGAGTACGTGACGCCGGAAGGCGAGGCCAAGCGCGACGACGAGAGATTCGCGCACGTTGCCGCCTGGGAATTCACCGCGGTCGGCTCCTCGCCCACGCTCCACAAGGAACCGCTCACGTTCGAAAACGTCCCCTTGTCGCAGCGGAGTTACAAGTAATGGATCTCGGTCTCAACGTCTGGCGGCAGGCCGGTCCGGCGGCCCAGGGCGGCTTCGTTCGCTACGAAGCGAAGGATATCAGCGAGCACGCATCCTTCCTCGAGATGCTCGACATCGTGAACGAACGGCTCACCGAGGCGGGTGAGGAGCCGATCGTGTTCGAGCACGATTGCCGCGAGGGTATCTGCGGCTGCTGTGGGCTCGTCATCAACGGCGTGCCGCACGGCCCGCAGCACGGCGCCGCGACCTGCCAGCTGCACATGCGACACTACAAGCACGGCGACGAGATTTGGATCGAGCCGTGGCGGGCCAAGGCATTCCCGGTCATGAAGGACCTGATGGTGGATCGGAACTCCTTCGACCGCATCATGCAGGTGGGCGGGTACATCTCCGTGCGCACCGGCAGCGTCCCGGACGCCAACGCGGTGCTCGTCCAGAAGGAAGACGCCGATCTCGCCATGGACGCGGCTTCCTGCATCGGCTGTGGGGCGTGCGTGGCGGCGTGCCCCAACGCGTCGGCGATGCTGTTCGTCTCCGCCAAGGTGAGCCACCTCGGGCTGCTGCCACAGGGTCAGCCCGAGCGGCGGGACCGCGTGCTGAACATGGTGGCGCAGATGGACGAGGAAGGCTTCGGCAACTGCACGAACCACGGCGAGTGCGAGGCCGTCTGCCCGAAACAGATCAGCACGGACTTCATCGCCCAGCTGAACCGGGATCTGTTCGGCGCGAGCCTCGCGGCTACGGGTCGGTAACCGACGGGATGCCAGCGCGCGCGGTGGCCTCGCCGAGTGGCTGCCGCGCGCTTCCCATGTAGTATATCTCTCCTGACAGCAAGAACTTACCTGCCGGCGGCCGGATTCGAACGTTTTCCGCCCCGACCGTATCTAATTCCGTGAGCCAAGCAACGGGCCGCGGAGTGGAGTGAACGTTCTGCAGAGCGATACGGAGCTGACCACAGCCGAACGGGACGCCGTCGATGTGGAACTAGCCGTGAGCGGTGATGGCGAGGCCTTTGAGCGCCTGTACCACCGCCACGTCGACCGGATCCACAGCCTCACACGGTGGCTCATGGGGCAGGACGACGTCGAGGACGTGTTGCAGGACATCTTCGTCCGGGTGTGGGAGAAGCTGCACACGTTCAAGGGACAGTCGGCCTTCGGCACGTGGCTCCACCGACTGGCGACGAACGTGATCCTGCGTCGCCGCGCCGAACGCGGCACCTACGGCGAGCGACACAGTGGATCGGCGATCGACCTGGCCCGGGCGCGGGCCGACCGGGTGACCCCGGGACTGAAGATCGATCTGGACGCGGCGGTCGAGGGACTGCCGGAGCGAGCGCGGGAGGTGTTCGTGCTGCACGACATGGCTGGCTACAAGCACGAGGAGATCGGCGAGCTGTTGAGCATCTCGGCGGGTACCTCGCGCTCGCAGCTACACCACGCGCGCATGGCGCTGCGGGAATACTTCGCCGCATGAAGGAGCGAACCATGCCGGACCCATTCACCGAGCGACTCTCGGCCTATCTCGACGACGAGCTGAGCGCCGCCGACCGGCGGGAGCTGGAGGTGCACCTCGCCGAGTGCGCGACCTGCCGGTCCGATCTGGACCGGCTGCGGCAGGTGACGCAGTGGGCGGCGACCTATGCCGGCACCCCGACGCGAGTGGACGTGTGGCACGGTGTGCGCGAGGAGATCCGGCAGCGGGTTTCCCCCGACGTCACGCCCATCGAGGCGGTGCAGGGACGTGAGCGGATGCGTGTCAGCGTTCCGCTGGCCCTGGCCGCCTCGCTCGCGTTCTTTGCGGTGGGGATCGGTGGTTGGGTGGCCGGCCGAGCCATGGCGCCGACCCCAGTCGCCGGCGTGGCCGCGACGGCTGAGGCGATGATGGTGTCGCGACCGACCGGTACTGCCTTGCTTGCGGCCGAAAAGTACGGTGCGGCGATCGCCCAGCTGGAGCAGGCGCTGCTGCACGGCGAAGACCGACTCGACTCGGCGACGGTGCGCGTCGTGGTACAGAAGCTGGCCGTCATCGATCGAGCCATTTCCGAGGCGCGGGTCGCCATGGCGAAGGACCCCGGCAGCGCATACCTGGCCGAGCACTTCGCGACGATGATGCGGAGGAAACTCACCCTGCTCCGTTCGGCAGCGGCCGTCCGGAGCAGTTAGCCCAAGGAGTAGACCATGTTCTTGACGCTTGCCGCGGGTGCCGCGATAGCGCTGGCGATCCCGCAAGACACCGATACCACCTTCGCGGTCGCTCCGGGTGCGCGACTGGAGGTGCGGAACTACGCCGGCGACATCGTGATCCGGACGTGGGGCCAGAATCAGATGCGTATCGTGGCGGATCACGGACGGCGTGACGGGCTCTTTGTCGAGCAGGCGGATGGCGTGGTCCGCGTCAGTCCCACCTCCTGGAAGAGCGGCGACTTCGATGTCGACATCGACTCCGACGACGTCTCGCTCTCGTGGTCGTTCGCCGGTGGTCGTCCGTCGATCGTCGATTTCGAGATCACGGTACCGGAGGGCATGGTGCTCGACATCGGTGCACCGTTTGCGGATGTCACTGTCGAGGGCCCGGTCGGCGAGACGAGCGTGGCCCTCAACGAAGGCGATGCCACGGTGAGCGGGGTTCGCGGGCCGCTCACGGTGCGCAGCGTCGAAGGTGATGTGACGATCGAGGACGTCGTGGGGCGGATCCGGATCAATGCGATCGACGGAGACGTCTCTGTGGACGTCGCGTCGGGGGATGTCTCGATCGAGACGACCGATGGCGAGATCCGACTGGCCAACATCACGTCCTCCAGTGTCAGTGCGGCGTCGGTGGACGGCGATATCTGGTTCGGCGGCGCGCTCGCCGCGCAGGGGATCTACTCGTTCGTCACCCACGATGGGGATGCGACGATCATGCTCCCCCGAGATGCCAGCGCTCGTGTGACGGTGGCCACCTACGACGGCGAGGTCCTGTCCGACTTCCCCATCTCGCTCCCGGAGGACTTCCAGAGGCATCGCGCGAGGTTCACGCTTGGCGGCGGTGGGGCCCAGCTCGAGATCGAGACCTTCGACGGCGACATCGAGATCCTGTACCTCGAGAGCTGACGGCCGTCACGTCCTGACCGGTCGAACCGACGAGCCCCGCACCGACGGTGTGGGGCTTGTTCTCTTCCCCCTGCCTGGTGCAAGCTTGTTCCCCACGATGCGTGATACTTCACAGCAGCGGTTGACGAGCTTCTGGGCCGCGTTCGGTCCCGGCCTCCTCTGGGCGGCCGCGGCGATCGGCGTGTCGCATCTGGTGCAGTCCACGCGGGCCGGCGCCGACGCGGGCCTCGGGCT
>JBDGYA010000156.1:0-3586 GCA_039584325.1 Gemmatimonadota bacterium | reverse complement strand
TGCGCGCGAGTCTCGGATAGACGAGCCGGTCGGCGATGTATGGCAGTGAGAAGAGCGTACCCTGGATGGAACTTCGCGCGACATTGAGCGCGATCGTCGCAACTGGATCACCCAAGTCGTACAGTCTCCACATCGCGATGTTCAGACTGAGGATGAAGCCCGCTACGGTCAGGAGGCTGCCTCGCTTGCTCGGAAGCGATCGTCCAAAGGCCAGGATGAACACCGGTGCGATGATGATCGCCGGGCCCCAATGGGGGATGAAGTGGCTCGCCCGTGTCGACATGAACAGGCCAAACCCAAGAACGAACCACACGACGGGCAGGTACGTCTGCTGCTTCATTTCACTCTCGTCAGGCACGATGGTCTTGGACGCGTCTCGGCGCCGTGTCAGCCCTACGGGCAGGGCACCGCTCGGGTTCCAGAACGTCGCGGGGGTCGTGAAACGGGAAACGTGAAACGCGT
Organism: Gemmatimonadota bacterium; assembly: GCA_039584325.1. Classification (GTDB taxonomy): domain Bacteria; phylum Gemmatimonadota; class Gemmatimonadetes; order Gemmatimonadales; family GWC2-71-9; genus JAOTVV01. The sequence continues at coordinate 3,124 of JBDGYA010000156.1, read as the reverse complement.
GCCCGCCCTTCCCGTCGTTCCGGTCCCTCCCGTCGTTACCGCCGTACCGCCCTCAGCGACGCGAGGAACGGAAGCACATCCCGCGAGTAGTAGGGCTCCTCCCTCCCCCAGAACACGTAGTCCAACCGGAACTCATCGCGCGCGATGCGATACAGGTGCTCAACCGTGACCGGGTTCCCCGTTGCGGGATTCACTTCCGAGAGGTTGCCGTCCTGTATCGCCATCCCCGCGACCACGTGCTCACCTCGCGACGCGATCAAGGGAAGGCTGTTACGGCGTTGCCCCTCCCGATAGGGGAGCAGATCCGGACCTCCCACCCCGACTCCCAGCTCTTCAGCGGCCTCGAAGGTCCCTCGGAGGTATCCGTGATCGACGACGGGCAGCGACTCACCCGGCATGAAGTTGGCGTACACGATGACGCACGAGCGGCTGAACGCCCGCCCCGCATCCCGCATGATCTCACGGATCCCGCTCGCGTACGCATCGAACGAGAAACCCGGCGGATGAAACCGCGGGTCCTCGAAGCCGATCGCGGTCTCGGCCAGGTTCACACCCTCGATGCGACCATCGAACCGAGCCGCGAGTGCCGCGAAGAGCGCGGCGAGCCGGCGTCGCACCGCCGGATCCCACCGCCGCGCGACCCAACCGTCGAACACCCCCTCCGACCCCTCGTACTTCCGGGCCGCGCCCCCGTGAAACGCCGTGTCCGCGCGCAGGTACTCCGGGACGGGAAGACGATCGGTGAACGTCACGTCCGCCAGTTGGATCCAGAGTCGCTTGCCGTGCCGTCCGAGGATCTCGAGGTGCCTCTCGATCTCGGCGAAATCATACTGCCCCCGCTCGGGCTCCAACTCTCTCCACGTGAAGGTCAGCTGCGCACCGTCCACGCCGTGGGCCTGGAGGAACGCTGGCTCCAGCGCCGGCTCGTGATCGCGGCCGAAGTACACGAAGTTGCTGGGCCCGCCGTCCGGCGCGCCGCCACCGCACTCCTGGCTCACCGCTGCCAGCAACAGGAAGGCGAAAATCGTCATGGTTCGTCACGGTCCCCCAGTGAGATGTCCGTCCAGCGGCTGCGTTCCCTGCCGGCCCAAAACGCGGCCCGACACGGAGACGCCTCAACGATAACTACCGTCGTACCGTCTTACCGCCCTACCGCCTTTCCGCCCTTGGCACATTGACCCACTGTAGCCGGTAGGCTACACTTACTCCGTGACCGAGATCCGAAAGACCGAGCGCTTTGCGCGTTGGATCGACGGTCTGCGAGACGTTCGCGCGCGAGCTCGCATCCTGGCGCGCATCGAACGTCTGGCGGGAGGGAATCCCGGAGATGTCAGGCGTATCCGGGAGGGGGTCTCTGAGATGCGAATCGACTTCGGTCCGGGCCACCGAGTCTATTTCAAGAGGCGCGGGCGGGAGTTGATCATTTTTGTTGGCTGGAGGGGACAAGAGCACGCAGGCCAGCCATATCGCGGCCGCGCTCCGCCTCGCTCGAAACCTCACGGAGTGAGATCATGGGCAAGACAGTCACTACTCGGTACGACGTGGCAGAACACCTCAGGACGCCCGAGGAGATGGCGGCCTATTTGGAGGCATGCCTGGAAGATGCCGATGGGGACGCTGCGTTCGTGGCGAAGGCGCTGGGCGACATCGCTCGAGCCAAGGGGATGACAGAGGTGGCCCGGGATGCTGGTCTCTCTCGGGAAAGCCTGTACAAGGCGCTGTCTGGAGAACGGATCCCGAACTTCGACACCATTCTGAAGGTGATCGGAGCATTGGGACTCAGGCTTCACGCCGAGGCTGAGCAGGCGTGAGAAGGAACCCGCGGGTTGATTCGCCTAGGGATTGCCGGAGACGCCTCAACGATAACTCCCGTCCTTCCCGTCGCTCCCGTCGTTCCCCTCGTAGAGCCGACTCATGACCTCGCCCGCGCAACCGAGCCGGCCCGAGCGACTCGATCTCTCCGCCGCATCCGACCGCGAGGTCGTGGGTCGGGCGCGCGAGGGCCTGGACGACGCGTATCGCGAGCTGGTGCGCCGGTACCGGGACCGCGTCCTCGCGTCCGTCTTCCGCATCGTCCGCCACCGCGAGCGGGCGGAAGACCTTGCACAGGAAGCGTTCGTCAGTGCATTCGGTGATTCGGCGGCTGAAGCCGCCGCTCGGCGCCTACGGCGACGTGCCCTAGAGGGCGAGTCGGGTGCGTCGTTCACGACGCGCCGCGCAGCGCCGAGCCGACGTTTCAACGTCGGAACCCAGGCGACATGCCCGAAAGGGAGCCTCGCGTCAACCCGATCCATCGTGCAACGATCTGGCTGGCGCGGCCGACGATGGAATCCGTACGATCGGGTCATGCCCCACGCGTTGTACGTGCACCTCGTCTGGGTGACGTTGGAGCGACGGCGCATGATCACGGGTCGAGTTGCGTCGTTCCTTCGGCGATTCCTACCTGCCGAGCTACGCGGCACGGATGTGAGGTCGTGGCGCTGGGCGTGGTTCCGGATCACGTGCACATGATCCTGCGCATTCCGCCGCGGGTGGATCTGCCGAGGATGGTACAAGGCCTCAAGGGGGCAAGTTCTCGCCTCGGCAACCTCGAATCGACCGTGGGGCTTCGCTGGGAGAAGGGCTATCAGATCAAGACGGTGAGCCCCAGTGGACTCCCGCGCGTGATCGCCTACGTGAAAAACCAGGCGCAGAGGCATGGGGAGGGCGTTGCGCCCGGAGGCTGAGGACGCATAGTCGGTGTCGCTCACGACGCGTCGCGTGATTCGGCGGCTGAAGCCGCCGCTCGGCGCCTTCGGCGGCGTGCCCTAAAGGGCAATTTGGCTCGACCGTCGTTCACGACGCGCCGCGTGATTCAGCGGCTCAAGCCGCTGCTCGGCGCGGTGATGTCCAAGCTGAAGCCGTCAGCGTCCATCGTGTAGACTTCCTCCTGTAGCTGCACGCGGGATCAGGTGATCGGATCGGACCGATCATGGCCTTCAGGGCCCGCCAGCCGCTCGAGCAGCGTTGCGTCGACTCGACTCTTGACCGTGCGCCGATCCAGCTGGAGCCTCCGCGCACACTCCTGATAGTTGCCGGTCTGCGCGTAGACCAAGGTGCAGTACCTGCTGAGGAGCTCGTCGGC
>JBDGYA010000073.1:0-12833 GCA_039584325.1 Gemmatimonadota bacterium | reverse complement strand
CGGCCACGATTCCACGATCCCCGCGACGGTCGACATGATGGCGCTGCACACGGGCGCCGTCGCGCGGGGCGCCCCCGACCGATTCGTGATCACCGACATGCCGTTTCTCTCAGTGCGCCGCGGCATCGGCCCAGCACTCGACGCCGTCGAAGCACTGGCCCGGGCCGGCGCGGAGGCGGTCAAGGTGGAGGGAGTGGCAGGGCACGAGGACGTCATCCGGCACATCGTCGAATCCGGCATCCCGGTGATGGGCCATCTCGGAATGACGCCGCAGTCGGTGCACCAGTATGGTGGCTACCGGGTACAGGGCCGAGGTGATGATGCGGCCGAGCGCCTGCTCGACGAGGCCGGTCGAGTCGAGGATGCGGGCTGCTTTGCGCTCGTGCTCGAGTGTGTGCCGTCGCAGCTGGCGCGCCGTGTCACCGAGGGTGTCGCCATTCCGACCATCGGCATCGGGGCCGGTGCCCAGGTCGACGGTCAAGTTCTCGTGCTGCACGACCTCGCCGGATTCATGCCCGACTTTCAGCCCCGGTTTGCACGGATGTTCCGGCCAGGCGCGCAGCAGCTGCGTGACGCGGTTGCCGACTTCGCCGTCGCGGTGCGCTCAGGCACCTTTCCGTCCGACGAGGAGGCCTATCGGTGACCGAGGTCGTCCGGTCGGTGGAGGGCTGGCGGGCGATCCGCGCAGAACTCAGAGGGGACATCGGATTCGTGCCGACGATGGGTGCGCTGCACGAAGGGCACCTGTCCTTGGTCCGGCGCTCGCAACAGGAGAACCCGGCCACCGTCGTCTCGATCTTCCTGAACCCGACTCAGTTCAACGACTCGTCGGACCTCGAACGTTACCCTCGCAACGATGCCGGGGACGTGCAGACGCTCGACGATGCCGGAGTCGACTTCCTCTTCCTCCCGACTCGGGAGATCATCTACCCCGACGACTACCGCTACCGGGTCACGGAGACCGAGCTGAGCCGCAGCCTCTGCGGCGGGCACCGGCCCGGACATTTCGACGGTGTGCTCACCGTCTGCCTCCGATTGTTCAGCGTCATTCGGCCCACCCGAGCGTATTTCGGCGAGAAGGACTACCAGCAGCTCCTCCTGGTTGAGGGGATGGTGCGGTCCTTCTTCCTCGACCTCGAGATCGTGCCCTGCCCCATCGTCCGCGAGCAGGACGGGCTGGCGCTCAGCTCGCGCAACCGCCTGCTGTCCCCCGGCGCTCGGCACGTGGCCGGCGAGTTCGCGCGTGTCCTCATGGAGGGATCGGATCCGGGGCAGATCCGCGCCGAGCTCGAGCGGCTGGGATTCGAAGTCGAGTACGTCGAGGAGGTGGAGGGACGCCGCTTCGGAGCCGTGATGCTCGACGGCGTCCGGCTCATCGACAACGTCGCGCTGCCAGATCCGAGCTGAGGCGGACCGCCGGGTTCGCCTACGTGGTCTCGCCGCCGCCGTTGAGTAAGTCGACCAGCGACGCCGGCTCGGGGAGCAGCGCCCACGCTCCCTCAGCCGTCACCTTCTCCACGAAGCGCGGCCGCTCCTCATCAGACTTGTCCCACAGGGCAGCAGCAAACCGCACGTCGGCCGCCTGCGCCGCCCGCATGTCGTTCACGGAGTCACCGACGTACAGGGTCGCGGCCGGGTCCGCATCGAGCAGCGCCACCGCCTCGAGAATGCCGTCGGGCGCCGGTTTGGGTGCCGCGACGTCATCGTCCATGACCGCGACAGCGAACTCACCAAGTGCCGCGACTGGAGCGGTTACCGCCCACGCTCCTTTGCTCTTGCCGGTGACGAGGCCCAGTATCAGTCCCCTGGCCCGCAGCGCCGCCAGCATCTCCGGCACACCGTCGTACACGCCCGCGAACAGTTCCGGATGCAGGGACCGCATATGGGTGAGAAAGCCATCGTGTGCGTCAGGCAGCTCCTCGTCGCTCGCCAGTACCTGCCTCAGGACGCGCAGCTCCGAGGTCGGGTGCATGGCGGCGAGCTCCTCCAGGGTGAGGCGCCGGCCCACATGGGCCTCCAGCGTTCGCAGGAACGTCTCGATATAGAGGTCCCACGTGTCGATGAGCGTGCCGTCGACGTCGAACAGCACCCAATGCACACGGGCCTCCACCCGTCCCATCACGGCTCCCGTGTCGGATCGAGGTCGATCCGGATCGAGACGAAGGCTCGCGGCGCGAGCACGAGCGGCGCGCGCACCCGATCGCCCTTGCCTCCTCGAACATCACTAAAAGCGACTGTGGAGTGCTGGCTGCGCGTCCGCACCGCGACCGTGTCCGCCGCTTCGCTCGGATTGTAGAGCCGCACCAGGAGCGCGTCACCGCTCGCCGCCGTTTCGACCCCCGTCACCACAGACCGTGCGGCCTCGACGGAGAACGGGGGACCTGGCAAGGGACGCCCGGGCGGCACGTCGGCAATGATCAGCGGCTGCGCCACCTCGCGCCCCCATCGGTCGGCGCCAGCGGCATCGAAGCCCCCATGCAGGCGGACAGCATAGCGCCACTCATGCGGCCCTTCCTGCGCGGCACGGTAGTTCGTCTCCCAGTAGTTGTTCATGACGTAGGAGAACACGGTGCCCGAAATTGGCAGGCTGTCCACCCACCCGGCGACGATTGCGTCGGTGTGCACGGCACCGAGCTGGATGAGCGGTGCATCGACCGATGCAATCGTCACACCCCCACGGGTGTCCGCCAGATCCACCCACCGCTCGACGGTGAGGTAGTTGCGGCACGCTCCCGGCAGCTGCTCATGCTCGGCCTCGTACGAGCCCCACGGGACGCTGACACGCACGCGTGGGTGTGCGAGATCGAAGGCAAATCGATACAGGAGAGCTTCCGGCGTGCGGACGAGCATCTTGTCGACACGGTTCACGATCTCGATGCGTCCGGTACCTGCGTACACCCTGATCTCCGATTCGACGCCACGCGTGCCCGGAGCCGAAGCCCGCACGCGGACCGTGTGCACCACCGGTCCCCACTCCACACGCTGGACACGGACGTCGGATATCGTATGCGTATCGGCGGGGTCGCGGCTCGAAACGTAGAGGAGCTGATTGAGCCCCTCCGCATCGGCTTCGACGAAGTCCCGGCCCGATCGGACGTCGATCAGCGACGTGATGAGTCCGGTTCCAGAGTCCACGGCCAACGTCACGCGGTCAGTGGCAATCACCAGGTCACCCGTTCGTTGCGTGGCCGGACTGCCCGCACCCGCGGCGACCCGATAGTGTCGCCCACTCAGTCCCGGCACGCCCTCTGCCAAGAACGCGAGCTCGCCGGACGCGAGCCGCTGCGAGGGCACGGTGCGCCCCGAGTCATCGATGACGCGGTCCCCGGCCGTGCTCGTACTCTCCGAGAGTAGCACAACGTCGGTTCTGACCCAGTTGGCGGTGTTGTAGACCGCGATCGCCCGCTCGCTGGCGTTGCTCGGCGTGCCGTCTCCGACGACCACGCGGTGCAGCCGGTCAGCGAGCAGCCGCGCCGAGTCGGCAAACGACCGTTTGCGGGCCCACTGCGCTTTGGTGAACTCCGCGTCGGGCTCGCTCACACTGTTCCACGAGCCCCACGTGTGCTCCTCGAACAGCAGCACCTTGCGCCACGCCTCGTACGGTGCTTCGGGCGGCAGTCGTCGGCCGAGTATGGCCGCGAGGATCTCCGTCTGCACCAGAGATTCCGCCGTGCGGCGAACGACGGCAGTCTCGCGCGCCGAGGATGCGGCACCGTCCTCCCAGTGACCGGTGAGATCACCGCGGTAGGTCGGCAGGTCATGACCATGACGCTGCTCGAACGACCGGAACAGATCGGCCGTGCGTCCGATGACGATGCGCGGCGATACATACCGCACATTCCACGCTGCGACGGCCGCCGAGAGTGTGGGATCCGGCGGGCCGTTGTCGGAGCCGATGTTGTAGCGCAGTGCCGCGATGTCGTAGGGGTAGCCCGCGTCGATCAGCTGGTCGACGTACCGGAAGACGCGCTCCTCATCGAGGCGGCTGGTGATCCGGTCGTACCCGAGCCCCGTGTGGAACCATGCGTATCCGCCGCTCGAAACCCAGGTGAGCACGCGCTCGCGCCCCGATGGTGATTCCCACCAGAAGGGACGATCCCCCCACGTGTCGAGGAAGCTGCCGATCCGATGGCCGAAGTTGGGGCCAATCGACAGATACCGGACGCCATGCTGGGCCAGCGCCGGCACGAGTCCCCAGGAGAATCCCGGGATGTCGCTCAGCATGGCCGTCTCGATGGCGACACCGGTGACGTCTTCCAGCCGCTGAGCGGGCCGCAACGAGCGAGTCAGCGCTTCCTCGGTTGCGAGTCCAGTGAGCATGTTGGCGAACATGGCGTCCAGCGCAATCCAGCCGCGCCGGATGCCCTCCTGCAGCCGCTCACGCTCGGCGGGCGAACGCCGCTCGAGATAGGATTCCACCGCCCACACACCTTCCGGATGCCACACGAACCGCGCAGCCGGATCGCGGGCCGTGCTCTCGCGAGCGTATGCCAGCGCACTGTCGAGGTGCGCCCATTGCAGCCGTTCCACCTCGTCCTGATGGTGGGTGTAGCCAATATCCAGATGGGTGTGATGGATCAGGTGAAGCTCGAACTGCCGGACCGGATCCACCGCGGCGACGAACCTGCCGTGCGCTTCGCCCAGCCGGTACGTGAGTGGGATGCTGGTCGTCGTGTCCGCCCGAGGTATGGCGAGCTCGAATCGATTGAAGCCAAGTGCCACGCTCGTATCCAGCGACGCCACCGGTGATGCGAGCACGAAGCGGTCGGAGGCCCTGAGGTGCACGACGTCGACCCGGAGGGTCTGCAGCGCCCCGGCGCCCCCACGGAGCAGGGCCGGGGCATTCCGCACGCGGATCCGCGGCGCGATCGGTTCCTTGAACACCATGAACCACGTGCGCGCACCGGCTGTCTCGCCGGCTACCCGGAACCGCACGGGCGCGCCAGGCTCCCAGTACCCGCGGGGCAGACGCAGGAACAGGTAACCCATCGCGTCGCCGTACTTGTCGATCTCGGTGACCTCGAAGTCGGCACTGACCCCATCCCGACCCGTCCAGCTGAGGGTACCCTTCCGTACCGCCACGGGATTGACGAACGCGAGCACCGAGTCTCCACCGACAAACAGATCGAAGCGACGGGGCTCCTCGTTGACGTCGATACCGATCATCAGCACCAGCTCGACCGTGTCGCCCACCGCGGACGACGGCACGGGTGCGCTCTCCCATGCGATGTCGTACGCTCGATCGAGTGACCGCACCAGCAGTGACTTGTCGACGGTTGGGATCGGCGAGTGATAGGTCAGCTCCTCGCCGCGGACGGCATGCTCGTACCCGGGTACGGCGCGCGTGAGACCGGCGGGGTGCACCTCCTGCGCCGGTAGGCCGATCGGAAAGACGGCGGCCGACAGCAGCGGCACCGCCAGCCACCGTGCCACGGGGATCGCCCCCACTGCGTTGACCGCGGCCCGGCGATTCATTCGATCACCACGCGCTCCTGGGCGGAGACAAACAGCACATCGTGCAGCCCGGAATGCCGGCGCAACAGCTCCACCCCCTTCTCCTCGAGTCGCTCCGGCGTCAGACCGAGGATCACGAGGTCCGCGCCGCTCGAACGGTTCTCGACCAGCTGTCCGAAGTCGGATCGCTCGTCCGTGCCGATGACCTGGAGGTTCTTGCGACTGATGGGCAGCCGCCCCGACGTGATCATCTCGAAGAGCCGCTCGCGCTCCTCCGTCACCTGATCCCTCGGGAAGGCGGCGAAGATCCGGATCGTCCCATCTTTCCAGTCGGGATGCCCCAGGAGGATGTACGACAGGAGGATCATGAGGCTGGCGTTGTGATAGTCGTGCCAGGTGAGCCAGACGTGAATGGTGGACCGGTCCCCGAAGAAGTGGCTGCCGTGCCGCAGTACGAGACTGCTCACCCGCGCGGCCGTAGCCATGGTGAAGCCGTTTCGGATCTCCTGCACCACCTCGTCCTCGTCGTCGGTGGCGAACTCTGCCAGAAGGCAGTTGTTCTCCACGCCCGCGACACCGGGGAACTGCAGCGCCTGTCCGAGAGCGGAGCGCATGGAGGGCGAGACCATCGTGTCCACGTAGACGGCGCTGCCCCGGGCACTGATGGTCTTGACCAACCGCGCTTGCACCCGGCGGCTCTCCTTGAAGGTGTCCTGGTTCAGGTGCCCCTTGATGTAGTGCAGGTAGGTTCCGATGCCGTAGCGGTAGCACAGCCACGCGAGCAATTGCTGCGGCGCCGACCGCTCGAACGTCCGTCCGTTCACCATGATGATGCTGGGTCGCCACTCGTCACTCCGGGGCCGGGCCGGACTCGCCTGTAACCGCGTCTGGAAATAGCGCGACGTCTGCGTCATCACGCCCTTGAAGATGGCCGCCAGATCGTCCGCGCCCCGCCGTACCCGGATCACACGATAGAGCGCGACCATCAGCAGCAGTGCCAGGAGCCCGAACAGCGGCTCCATCTGGAACATGAGAAACAGGCACATCACCGACCCGACCAGGCTGATGTACCAGCGGGATCGGAAGCTCGGCCGGTAGCTCGGCCGGGCGGCGAAGTGCTCGAGGAAGCTGATGGCGCAGAGCGAGCCGTACGTCACCATGAAGAACAGCGAGATGATGCGCGCGACGATGTTCACGTTCCCCGCGGCCACCATCACGATCGCGATGCCCACGGTCACGATCGTCGCGTTCTGGGGCTCATTGGCCTCGCCCACGCCGGCCGCCAGAAAACCATTGACCCGACGGTTCGGCGCCAGGCCATCCGCCGCAATCGCTTGGAGCGTTCGCGGTGCGACCAGGATCGACCCGATGGCAGATGACAGGGTCGCGCAGGCGAGCCCGATAGGGACAATCGGTCCCCAGACGGCGATGCGCGACATGGCGAACTGATCTCCGGCTAGCATCTCCGGCGGGGCGGATGCCGAGAACTTGTACGCGATCAGCACGTAGACGACCATGCCCGTGAGCGTCGCCGAGAGCACGCCGAGCGGGATCGAGTGACTCGGCCTGGCCAGGTCGCCCGAGAGCCCGACCCCGGCCGTCATGCCCGTGAACGCCGGAAACACGATGGCAAACACCAGTATGAACGCATCCGGACTGTCCACGCGACCCAGCGCGCTCCATTCCGGCATGGTCACCCCCTCGGGTGCCCCGCCGAGCGCAAACATCACAAGCGAGAGCGCCAGGACTGCGACGACCACCCAGAGCGCCTGCACGCCGAGCTGCGCACCGCGCCGCAAGACCAGCACCCCCAGCGCAGCCGTCGCGGGGAGCGACACAAAGCGGGGATCGAGACCGAGGCCGAGGGACGCGGCGAGCGGGCGGAACGCTTCGGCGAAGGCGATCATGTAGAAGGCCACCGAGATGGCCTGCGACAGGTACAGCCAGGTCCCGATCGACCCGCCGATGGTCGTGCCGAAGGAGCGGGAGATGATGAAGTACTCGCCCCCTCCTTCCACCCGCCGGTTGGTCGCGATCTCGGCAATGGCCAGGGCCGTGGGAATGGTCACCAGGTGCCCCAGAATGACGATCAAGACCACCCCGAGGAAGCCCACGTTCCCGACCGCATAGCCGAAACGCAGGAAGAGGATCGCGCCGAGGATGGTGCTGATGCTGGCCAGGAAGACCGGGGCCGTCCCGAACCCGTGGCCGCCGGACGCCGCCTGGTGCTTGCCCGATGGAGCCGTCATATCACGATGCCGTCCGGAAGAAGGCGATCAGGGCTGCCGCCGCCCCGGCCATCTCAATGGCCAGAAAGAAGGTCATGAGCCGCGAAAGTGATCCCTCGACCACGAGCCCGACCAGTCGGCCGGCTGCGAACCCGCCGAGGATCAACGCACACGCGAGCAGCCCCGGCCGAATCCACCCAGGGTGCACGGCACACACGGCGAGAAAGATGCCTGCGGCCAACACGAATCCGCCATAGGTCGCCCGCACGTCGGTACGGCCGGTTGGCGAGGAGACGGCGACTTCGATCGCGCGGGCCCACGCGGCCGGGGCAATCAGGAAGCCGACACCAATCACGGCGAGCACGGCAGCTGTCAGGACGAGGACGACACGAGGAAAGACCATGGTGCAAACTCACCGTCCAAAGTGATCAGTCCGATGGGCTCCAGCTCAAGCGTATCGCTGGGACGACGAGAATGTAGTGCGTGGCCATGTCGCAGCGATACGACCTCTCCGCCCTGGCGAGGAATCCTCGAGCCGCCTCGCACGGGAGCCCGCATGGTGCCTAGCGGGCAGGCTGACGCAGCGCTCGCCGAATGTACGTGCGCGCCGTCGTGTACTGCCGAGCCGTGTTGATGGAGATCCAGCGGGAGACGGGCCACTTCCCGGCCCACGGGTAGGCCCTCGCGTCGAGCAGCTCGCGGTCATCGAGTGCGTCGATCGTGCTGAGAACGCGCTCGACACCCCGGTCGAGCCGATCGCAGACCGCGTGGTACGACTCGCTTCGGGCCGCAGCGACCACGTCCGCATTCAACCGTGGGGTCTCACTCCATCCATACCCCCGCGCCGGTGTGATCGGAGTCGACCCACGTCGACCCGCCTCGATCCAGTCGACCACGCGCTCGGTCCACCATGCGCGGACCGCGAGTAGATCCTTCACCGTCCATGCGTCGACACACGGCAGTTCTGCCACCTCCGGGCCTGCACTGTCTAGCTCCGATCGGAGTTTCGCGTAACTCGTGGTCACGAGCTCCGTCAACTCCGGTCGCGTGCTGGGAATCGGCATGGTTGCACCTCCTCTCTCACCCGCGCATCCCGAGGTACATCCCCCCGAAGTAGGGGATCAGCCAGACGAGCCACACGAACAGGCTGTACCGGTGGAATCCCGTCCGCGTGGCTTCGCTCCCTTTGTGGACGACCCGGGTGGCCCAAACCGCATGGGCCAGCATGAGCCAGAGCGCGATCTGCCCGGTGAGGGTATGTGGATCTCTGAGGTCGAAGCGTCCCTCGGCCATGCGGTGCATGGCCCACGTGCCGGCTACATCGAAAGCAAAACCCGTCCAGAACGCCGCCACGTGCCATGGCTGCAAATAGCGGGCGACTCGCTCGGACCAGACTCCCAGGGAGTAGAAGGCCAGGGCAAGCGTGATGAGCGTGGAGGATGCGATCATCAGTGTCGACACGTATCACGCTGATAGCTGTCGTTCAGGCTCCAGGGTATCAGTTCGCCCGGCGCAGGTGCCCTCGGCGGGATCCGTTGGTGTGAGGCGCTCGGGGGAGCAGCTCCGTACCTCATTCGGACGGCTCGAGCGACACCTCGACGCCACCGACCCAGCCTGCAACCAGGTTGTACAGGGCACACATGATCGCAGACACGACGTAACCAAGGCCCGCGAACAGCAGCGGTGCCAGCAGCCAAATCACCGTCGGGATCCGTTCCTCAGGCGGGGAGACCGCATTGATCAGCAGCCCGAATGGAATGTAGAGCAGTCCCAGGAAGGCGTACAGGATGGCGACGACCTTGCTCGTCTGGTGCACTGAGATGCGCATGATCCGCGTCAGCAAGCGAGCCTCCTGGGGTGGGCAAAATGGCACGACGGGTTCTAACACAGTATGGAGCGACCCGCAACGAGGGCGCCCCACCGTCTCGGAGGCGCCCAACGACCCACCCGACAAACATGCGCCAGCACGGCGAGGCAGCAAGTCGATCGCCAGCCTCTCCCCTTGACAGCTCCTACCACAAATTCAAAATTTGAACATCTGTTCGACCATACCGTAGCGTGGAGTTCGCGATAGTCCAGTCCCCTGCCCCGGTCGCTCCCTCCCCGCGCATCCGCGAGAAGCGACGGCGGCGGCGCGCGGAGATCCTGCACGCCGCGCTTCGGGCCTTCAAGCAGAAGGGATTTCACGCCACCACGCTGGAGGACATCGCCGAGCACCTGGGCCTCAGAAAGACCGCGCTCTACCATTATTTCCCCGACAAAGAGGCCATCCTCTGGGCGTGTCACCAGGAATCGCTCGCTGAGCTCGAGCGGATCATCAGGGGGGCGCGGAGGCTCGACACCGCGAGCGATCAGCTGGGCTATGTAATCCGCGAGCACGTGCGCGTGATGACCGATACCCTCGAAGGCTCCCCCCTCGCCTTCGAGGTGACCGCGTTCTCCCCGGAACGGCAGAAGACGATCATCGCGGCTCGCGACCGCTACGAGCGAGCAGTGCGTCGCATTCTCACCCGGGGCATTGGCGACGGCGAGTTCCGCCAGGTCGATGTGAAGATTGCCGTGTTCGCAATCCTCGGCAGCATCAACTGGATCGCGCGCTGGTACAACCCCGAGGGTACGCTGCACGCCGACGAACTGGGACATCAGTTCGCCGATCACCTCGTGGGAGGGCTGACATGCGGATAGTCCCGATTCACACCACATCCACCGAGGAACAACCATGAAGGCCATACAGCTCACCGGCGTCGGGCAGCCGCTCGAGCTGCGCGAGGTGGACCTCGCGAGCCCGGCGGACAATGAGGTTGTGGTGCAGGTGGCCGGCTGCGGCGTGTGCCACACGGACATCGGCTTCTGGAAAGACGGGGTGCCCACCAAGAAGCCCCTCCCTCTCACCCTCGGCCACGAGATCAGTGGTACCGTGGTCGAGGCCGGAGCCGACTACACCGAATTGGTCGGTACGGAGGTGATTGTGCCCGCCGTCATTCCCTGCGGGACGTGTGATCTCTGCCGCCAGGGGAGGACCAACGTCTGCCGGCAGCAGCTCATGCCAGGGAACGACATCGACGGCGGTTTCGCGGAGCGGATTGTCGTGCCCGGCCGTGGGCTGTGTCCCGTCGAGCACCCCGGTGGCTACGAACTGGCGGAATTGAGTGTCGTCGCCGACGCCGTCACGACCCCCTATCAGGCCGTCGTCCGCAGCCAGCTCATGTCCGGAGATCTCGCCGTCGTTGTCGGTGTCGGCGGCGTGGGCACCTACTGCGCGCAGATCGCCGCAGCATTCGGTGCCCAGGTGGTCGCCATCGACGTGGACGATGCAAAGCTGAGCGCGGTGGCCCCGCACGGCCCCTCGCTCACCATCAATTCGGCGACCACCGACTTCAAGACGCTGCGCAAGAAGGTCCGTGCCCACGCGAAGGCACTCGACTGCGCGGAGCATTCCTGGAAGATCTTCGAGTGCTCCGGCCACCCCGGTGGTCAGGAGATGGCCTTCGGGTTGCTGACGTATGCCGCGACCCTGATGGTCGTCGGTTTCACGCTCGCCAAGACCGAGCTGAGGCTCAGCAACGCGATGGCCTTCGACGCAACCATCCAGGGCACCTGGGGCTGCAAGCCGGAACTCTACCAACCAGCCCTCGAGCTGGTCACGAGCAGGAAGATCGCCCTCTCCCCGTTCATCGCGACGTTCCCGATGCGCGACGGACCCGACGTGATCGAACGCGTCGCGGATCACCAGATCCCGGAGAGGGCGATCCTCATTCCCGACTGGACGGCGTGACGTTCACGCCATGTGCTTGGCAGCGGAGGGAGCGATGCTACAGAGCCACACACTGGTCCCCGATGTGAAGTATGAGGAGATCCTGTACGAGCTGCGTCCCGTCAAGAACCCCGCGGGCCATCCCGTCGAGGGCCTGCACAACGCCTGGATCAGCCTCAACAACCCGAAACAGCTCAACAGCTACACCACCGACGCGGTGAAGGAGGTGATCCTCGCATTCCGGCAGGCCAGTATGGACCGGAGCGTCGTAGCGGTCGTGTTCACCGCGGTCGGTGATCAGGCGTTCTGTACCGGTGGCAATACCAAGGAGTATGCCGAGTACTACGCCGGCAACCCGCAGGAGTACAAGCAGTACATGCGGCTGTTCAACGACATGATCGACGCGATCATGCGGTGTGACAAGCCCGTCGTGAACCGGGTCAACGGGATGCGGATCGCCGGCGGCCAGGAGATCGGCATGGCGTGCGACTTCACCATCGCCGCGGACACGTCCCGCTTTGGGCAGGCGGGTCCCAAGCACGGCTCGGCGCCGGATGGGGGCTCGACGGACTTTTTGCCGCTCTACGTCGGCTTCTCGCACGCGATGGAGAGCGGCATCCTGTGCGAGATGTGGAGCGCGCACAAGGCACTCCACATTGGCCTCATCAATCAAATCGTCCCGGTGCTCAAGGTGAACGGCGAGTGGATCCCCAACCCCATGGTGATCATCGACCGGTACGCGGACGAATGGGGCAATATCGTCTTCGGCGACTTCAAGACCGGGACGGCCCGCGACGAAGCCAAGACCGTGCTGAAGCAGGCGGAGACCGACCTCTCCCAGCTGGACGAGGCGGTCGAGGCACTGTGCACGAAGATCCTGATGCTGATGCCCGACTGCGTCTCGAAGACGGTCAACGGCCTGCGCAAGCACAAGCAGTGGCACTGGGACAACACGAACGTCACCAATCGCGAGTGGCTCGGTCTCAACATGATGACCGAGGCCAAGGCGGGGTTCCGGGCGTTCAACGAGGGACCGAAGGGAAAGCGCGAGGTGGACTTCATCAAGCTGCGCCTGATGCTGGCGCAGGGACATCCGTGGGACGACGAGCTGATTCGGGCGATCTCGCCCCAGTACCAGCAGGACGGGTGAGCACGAGCATGTCGCTCTACACTGATACATGCGGATCTGTGCTGCCGACGCGTCCTGGAGCGCGCGTTGGTTCCTCTGCTCCCAGATTGGCGTGCTCGGTACTCCGGAGGAACCGCAGCGCGTGCAAGGACGTGTCGGCAGCACGGATCGTGGCGCAGCAGGAGCATGCCATCCGGCGCGCTGGAACCTGCGTGTGCCGAACGAGGAGACCGACTCCATGGACCTAGGCCTGGAAGGCAAGAACGCC
>JBDGYA010000155.1:0-3643 GCA_039584325.1 Gemmatimonadota bacterium | reverse complement strand
GCAGGAGACCAAGCAGACGCTCTACGTCGGCGACGTCAGGGTGCTGACGAGGGACGGGGCGACGCACGGCTTTCGCGGTGTGTGGGTGAGTGCCGACAGCCTGGGCGGCTGGCTCACGGAGCCGGCGGGCGCCGCACGGAGCTTCGCCCTCGGCGACGTAGCACGGCTGGACGTGCGCCGGTCGTCGCACGCTGCGCAGGGCTCGGGAATTCGAACGACAGACAAGATAGGCGCCCTGGCTACCGTGGTCGTGGTAGGTGCGATCCTCTTCGGAGCGGTGTTGGCGTCATGGTCCTCCGGTTTCATGCAGTGACGGGATGGTCCGGACGCGAGAGGGGGCCGGGGTGCCGGGCGGCTCAGGACGGGGGTGCACGGTCACACGCAATGGCCGCGCGCCCGCCTCGGAAGTGACGACGACCTTCTGTCCGCCGCGCACCGGCGTGCCCCTCCGCGGGCTGCAGTTCGCGGAGGGCCGTGGGATCCCAAGCCAGGGCTGTTCCCACGGCTCAAGCCGCGGCTCGGCGGATACTGTCGCTGAAGCGACCGCCCGACTGCCGGTCCGGCTACCGTCGTACCCGTCCTACCGTCCTACCGTCGTTCGCGACGCCCGCTGCTGGGCCCGCCGGTACGCTCCTGAACGGCCCGGCACACCTGTGCCTGATCTCATGATCGGGACGATGGGTGGACCAACAGGAGGCCGGGTGTGGGTTGGCCTCCGCTCTAGCGGAACACCGTGAACAGTCCGACCATCAGGCCCGCGAGCGGAACGAGCGTCGCTGCCCAGAAGCCAAACATCCAGCGAATCAGGCCCGCCCGCTGGTCGGCAACGGCACGGCGCACTGCCTCGATCTCGGTGCCGGTGCGCGCAAACGCCTGCTCCATCTCGACGCGCAAACCGGCCAGCCGCCGCTCGAGCTCCACACGGAACTCGGCGAACCGCTGCTCGACCTTGGCATCGGCTTGAGCGAACCGCTGCTCGATCTCAACGCGCAGCCCCGCGAACCGCTGCTCGACCTTGGCGTCAGCTTGAGCGAACCGCTGCTCGACCTTGGCGTCGAACCGCTGGAAGTTCAGCTCGTTGAGCTGGCGCAGGTCCTTCCGATAGGTGGCGTCCACCGCGTTGAACCAGTCTACGAGCTCTTTCGCGATATCGTCGCCAAGGCGCTCGTAGAACTTCCGTGAGAGTTTGGCCGTGACCGGCATGGTGGCGCCCCCGTGGTGGACCGCCGCCAACATACATGATACGCTCGGCCGGCCGAGTACCGAAAGAGCGGTGGACGGTACCGCTGATTGCATAGGGGGTGTGAGATCGGCAGTGACAGTCGCTGCAGCGACGACGACCTGCTGTCCGCCGCGCACCGGCGCGCTCCTCCGCGGCCTGCAGTTCGCGGACGGCCGCCGGATCCCAAGGCAGGGCTGCCGCTCACTGACGCCCGCTACAGGGCACGCCGGTACGCTCTGAACGGTTCCGGCACACTCGAGCCTGATCTCACCGCCACGTCGCTTGACGTCCACCTGACGTCCGGGCTGCACCATGCGTTGTGGATCCCGCATGGAGGTCGCAATGCGTGTGATCGCGAGGATTCGACGGCCCGTGGCCATGGTGTTGTTGATCTGGGTGTCCGCGTGTGCGAGTGCCGGTCGGTGGCGGGCTGTTCCCGTCGTGCCGCAGGAGACCAAGCAGACCCTCTACGTCGGCGACGTCAGGGTGCTGACGAGGGACGGGGCGATGCACGGCCTTCGCGGTGTGTGGGTGAGCCCCGACAGCCTGGGCGGCTGGCTCACGGAGCCGGCGGGCGCCGAACGGAGCTTCGCCCTCGGCGACGTGGCACGGCTGGACGTGCGCCGGTCCTCGCACGCCCGGCAGCGTTCCGGAATCCGAACCGCCGACACGGTCTTCCCGCTTGCAGCCGTGGCCGTGATGGGCGCGATCGTGTTGGGAGTGATATTCGCCAGGCTGGACCCCGGCCTCTAGCAGTACCGCTGGGTCCGGGTGCGAGAGGGGTCCGGCGTGACGGGCGGCTCAGGACGGGGGTGCACGGTAACACGCAAAGGCCGCGCGTCCGCCTCGGAAGCGACGACCGCCGTTCCGCCGTCCCGTCGGTTCACAGCCAACTTCTACATTGGACATTGGATATCGCGTCCGCCCTGCCGTCCTACCGGCTCACCCTCTGTTGCCCTCTCCGCGGCTGCGAGCTATCTCATTTCGATGAAGAGCAGCGAGCCTATGCGTAACTGCCCGGCGTTCACTATTCGATCGGCTGTCGCCCTGCTGGCCGGAACGCTCTCGTGGATTGGATGCAGCGGTGGGACCGAGGCCGCCCATGTGGGCTCCACCGTTCGGGACAGTGCCGGGATCGAGATCGTCGAGAGCAGCGCCGGCCGCTGGACAGAGCGGGATGCATGGCGTGTGGGCGCCCAGCCGCAGCTCGACATCGGGGTGACCGAAGGGGCGGAGGCGTACCAGCTGTTCCGGGTCTCCGACGTACGCCGCCTGCCGGATGGGCGGATCGTGGTGGCCAACGGTGGTACCCGCGAGCTGCGGTTCTTCGATGGCGTCGGCCGCCACCTGGCCACCGTGGGCGACGACGGCGAAGGCCCAGGGGAGTTCCGGGGACTCGGCTGGGTCCGCGCGTTCCGGGGCGATTCCCTGCTGGTGTACGACTACCAGCTCCGGCGGCTCTCGGTGCTCGACGGGCAGGGGGGATTCGCGCGATCGCTAAAGCTCGAACCGCTGAAGGGCGAGCGACGTGTCACCGGAGTGGACGTGTTCGCCGACGGCACGATCCTCGCCATGTCGGCGGTAGAGGGGTTCCAGGGCAGCTACGCGCCGGGCTTGCGGCGCCCCGACGTGCTCTACCACAGCGTGTCCCCAACCGGCGCGCCGCTGGATTCGCTCGGCGTGTTTGCGGGCGGGGAGGGGTATGCCGCGCGAGGGGGCTCGGGCAACCAGTGGTTCGTGCAGCTCCGGGACCCGCCCTTCGCGCGTTGGGGCACCGTCACCGTGGCGCGCGATGGTTTCTGCTTCGGATCGCAGGACGCCTACGAGATCCGCTGCTATCGCCAGGATGGCGTGCTGCGGCGCATTGTCCGGCGGGCGCAACCGCCACGACCCGTGACGGACGCGGATATCGACCGCTTCGTCGACCAGCGGGTACGGCGGCTCGACGACCCCGATGCGCGACGCCTGCAGCGCCAGCTCTGGGACCAGGCGCCGCGCCACCAAACGATGCCCGCCTATGACGCGATTCGCCTCGACGAGGCGGGCAACCTCTGGGTCGAGGACTACGAGCCGGACGGTGACGGGCCCGCCACGTGGACCGTATTCGATCCCGCCGGCCGGATGCTCGGCTCGCTCGCGCTCCCTGCGGACCTCGTCGTCACCCAGATCGGCGCGGACTTCGTGCTCGGTACCTGGCGGGACGAGCTGGACGTGCAGCACGTACTGCTGTACGCGCTCGAGAAGGAAAGGTGACGGCGGGTGCGCACAGCAGCTCAAGCCGAGCCTTTCCCTCCTCGAACGTGGACTGCTATCATGGTATCGGGTCGACTCCGACCGAGTCCATCTTGAACAGGATGGGATCGACTCCCACGCTGTCGCCGTAGACCGTCGCTTCGCACGCGGCATCCTGGCCTCCCGCCA
>JBDGYA010000008.1:0-95567 GCA_039584325.1 Gemmatimonadota bacterium | reverse complement strand
ACATCGGACTCGAACAGATCGCTGACGGCCTCTGGAACATCCTCTACTACGACACGCTCCTCGGCCGCTTCGACCAACACACCCACACCATCACCGGGGCTCCGTCCCTCAAGACAAAGTGTTAACCATGTCCCCGGACATCCTGTCAACTATCTTCCCGGCTGCTCACCCGGGCTAGAAGTCGAGCCTCATTAGATCGTGCGTTTCCGACTCACCGGTCACGACGAAACCCAACTTCTCATACAGCGCCCGCGCTCGTGGGTTCACCTTGAGGACCTGCAGCATGAGAGGCAGCTGCGTTTCCTTCGCTTCCCTGATGATCTGACCGATCAAGGCCGACCCCACCCCACGACTCTGATACTCTGGGAGGATGTAGATCCCGCTCAGGAAAAGGTTGTCACTTCCTCTTTCAACCTCCATCCAACCTACGTCCGTGCCCTGCCAGGTGATTATCTCTGTGGTTGTTGGATCGTACTCCCTAACATGGAAATCATGTTGAAACACTTCATCCCACCCCCATGTCTGCTCAATGTACTCTCCGAGCGCTGCCTTCTTCACCTGGTATACGAACTCTGAATCTGTGGGTCTCGCCGGTCTTATAGTCGGTCTCATCGCCCTGTTGCGTCATTCTGCTGGGTGCGCTGCCTAACTCGTATTTCTGTTGACCGACATATCGGTTTATCCTACACGCTCTCGGCAAGCTAACAAGCCGACTGCATGTCTGCCGAACTGGCAACTTCAGTCCTGCCAACGATCTGCCCCGCAGTGCCTGCCCTTTGCTGCGTGATATCCTGCGAAGAGCAGGCTGCATAGCGTGAGACCACGATTGCGGTACCGCTGGGACCTACAACTCACAGCAGATCTGCAGGGCTCCGGATGCCGAGGCCGGGACGGTTGAGCACATGGGTGTAGATCATGGTCGTGCGAACGTCCCGATGACCGAGCAGCTCCTGCACCGTGCGAATGTCCGCACCGTTCTCCAACAGGTGCGTCGCGAACGAATGGCGCAGGGAATGACAGGTGGCGCGCTTCGAGAGACCGGCTGCCCGCACGGCCGCGTGAAACGCACGCTGGCCCGCCGACGGGTGAAAGTGGTGGCGATGCTGGAACCCCGTCGAGGGATCGCGATAGCACCGCGTGGCCGGGAAGACCCACTGCCACGGCCAGCGACGCCCGGCGTCGGGTAGCTTGCGATCGAGGGCGTTGGGGAGCGGAGCCGAGTAGTGCGGATCGCGAAGGTCACGCCGGAACTGTTCCTTCACCTGTGCCAGATGATGCTCGAGAGCGGGGACGACTCGCTTGGGTAACGTGGTCACGCGATCGCGGCCACCCTTGGCATCGCGAACCACCATGCGCAATCGGCCCAACTCCGTATCCTTGACGCGCAAACGGAGCGCCTCGGAAAGCCGAAGCCCGCCGCCGTACAGGAGCCAGGTCACGAGCCGAGGCACGCCCGACAGGAGCCGGAGGATTGCGTGCACCTCCGACGTTGCCAGGACGGTCGGAAGACGGTGCGGCCGCTTGGCACGCACCAGGCCGTCGAGCCATCCGACGCGTTGCCGCAAGACCTCGCGATACAGAAAGACCAGCGCAGCGAGTGCTTGATTCTGTGTGGAGGCGCTGACGGGGCGGCGGACGGCCAGATCGGTGAGAAAGGCCGTGATGTCCGCCTCGCCCAACTGGGCAGGATGACGCCCAGGATTCGCGCGCACAAACCGCTTCACCCACCGCACGTATGCCTGCTCCGTGCGCGGACTGTAATGCCGCGCGCGTATCGCGCGGCGAAGCTGCACCAGCAATCGTTCGCACACCACCTAGAGTATTGGGGATTCAGCCCGACAACGCCGGACCGATTGTCTGCGGGACTGGTGCAAACGCACGCGGCCGCCGGGCACCTTCACCTTCACGGTGATTCGGCGGCTCAAGCCGCCGCTCGGCGCCTTCGGCGACGTGCCCTGAAGGGCGCTCGACTGGAGCGTCGTTTACGACGCGCCGCGTAGCGCCGAGCCGCCGCTTCAGCGTCGGAACCCATTCGGAACGCGCCGTGCCGACGTCTCAGGTTGCAACCCCCGGCCGCCTTTTGTAACCCATTCCCTCCCAATCAGTTAACCCCGTTCTTGCAACCCCATTCCGTACACGAAATAGGGGCCAGTGGCGCCGGGCGGCGCCTGCCGCCCATGCGCCGAGCCACCGGACGCACCTCAGGCCAGGGAAGGGAGCCACGACATGCCTGTCCGCATCGACCGGAGCCTCAGCCTCCCCGCGACCGAGTCGGGCTATCGGGAGGCGTATGCCGGCTACCAGGAACTGAACGCACGCTACGACGCGGAGTTGAAGAAGCCGCGGTTCACCGTGGGAAGATCGATCGAACTGATCGCGGCGGCCGGGGGTGGGCTTCCTGCTCGGGGAGGCCATCCGTGAGTAGCCGCGGCCGTAAGTCGCTGTCGCGGCTGACGTTCGGCCACCGGAGCCCCGTTTCGAGCGCCTCACTCGAAGCTTGGAATGCCGCACTTCAAGCTTTGAGCGCCCTACCCGAAGCTTCGAGTGCCCCACTGCAAGCTTCGACCAAGCCGCTCAAAGCTTGGTCCGCCTCGCTCGAAGCTTCCGGAGCGCGGCCCGAGACTTCAAACGGGCTGATCGAAGCTTCGATGGGGCATCCGAGCTTCCGGACGGGCCGCCTCGGTGTTCGAGTGCCTCACTCCAAGCTTGGAATGCCGCACTCCAAGCTTCGAGCGGCTCACTCCAAGCTTCGAGTGGCCCGCTCCAAACTCCGGGTGGCGCACCTGAAGTCGGGTCCGCGTCGCTTCTGGTCACGCGCGGCACGCTCCAAGTCAGGGGGCGGCCGCCGGTCCCGCACGGTCACGGTCACCGACCCCCCGGTCAGCCCCGGGGCGCCGCGTTGCGCACCGAACGCACCGAGTATCCGCTCACCTGTGACGGCCGGTGGAGGACGAAGTGACGCACTGCAGTGCCCCCCGCCGTCCCCTCCGCGTATCTTGCGCCATGCCCTCTCTGACGGAGCGAGCCGGATGCGTGCAGCGATAGCCACCCGCGGATTCCTGTTGTCCCTCGCCGGCGCGGTCACGATCGTGGCGCCCGCCACCAGCCAGCAGCAGCAAGATCGGCCGCAGATGCCGCGCGCCTCGGATTACCTGGGGCTCCTGCCCGACGGGCCGGACAAGCGTCGCTTCATCATCGACTGCACCGGCTGTCACCAGTTCGACGCCTCGATGGCGTTCGCGAATGGGGCGGCGCGCTCAGAGAGCGACTGGGAGGCCATCGTTGCCCGGATGCTCGACCAGGCCGGCCCCGGCTCGGACTTTCCCATCATCTCGGCGGGCAGGGACCCGCAGGAGACTGCTCGGTGGCTGGCGGCGCACCTGCGTGCGCCCAACGTGTGGCGGCGCGTCGCACCGAATCAGGCCGCGCCGGACAGCTACGCGCTCGAGGAGTTCCCGTTCCCGGTGCCGGAAGACCTGCCCCACGACCTCGCCGTCGACACCGCGGGCCACGTCGTGGTGACCGGCATGTTCACCCACGCGATGTGGGTGCTCGATCCCGCGCTGGGCGAGTACTCGGAGGTCGCGATCCCCGTCCCGGAAGCGAATCCGCGGGCCGTGGCGATCGACACGACGGGGAAGTGGTGGGTGCTGCTCGGGAACCCGAAGCTAGCGCTCCGCTACGACCCGTCCACCGGTGCGTGGTCCGAGTACGACATCGGGATATACCCCCACAGCGTGTTCCCGGGCGCCGCCGGCCGCGTGTGGTTCAACGGGCACTTCACGAAGGATCCCGGGCTGATCGGGTACGTCGACGGCGCGACCGGCGCGGTGCAGACCTTCGGGGCTCCCGCCGCACCCGGGATCGCGGAGGGCGAGACGGCGATTCCGTACGGCCTGCGCGTAGCGCCCGACGGCCTCGTGTGGTCCACGGAGCTGATGGGGAACAGGCTCCTGGGCCTCTACCCGGTGACGGGTGGGTTCACGATGTTCGTGTTTCCGACGCCGCACAGTGGCCCGCGGCGCCTGGATGTCGACTCCGCCGGTACCGTCTGGATTCCCGAGTACGCCAACAACCGCCTTGCGAAGTTCGATCCTGCCACCAGCACGTTCAGCGAGTACGAGCTGCCGATGGCCGATGCGCTGCCCTACGTGGTGCGCGTGGATGCGGACCGCAACAGGGTGTGGATCGGCACGGGCGCCGCCGACGCCATCCTCGCCTTCGATCCGGTGAGCGAGCGCTTCACGGTGTATCCGCTCGAGTCACCGGGGGCCATCGTGCGGCATCTCGCGATCGATCCCGCGACGGGGGACGTGTGGGCACCCTACGGCGCGTCACCCGGGGTACCGAGTCGAATCGTACGCCTGAGCCTGAGCGAGTCGCCGCAGGAACCCGGCTGATAGACAAGCGGGAGCGGACGGGCTCAGTCCGGCACGTGCTCCCTGACGCTCGCGCAGATGCGCCCGACCATCTGGTGCACAACGGCCGCATCGTCCGTGTCCGGATCGAACCGTTCCTGGCACACGATCTCCCACACACCGACCGGCGAGTCGGGTGTGCGGCTGCAGCATTCGACTACGAAGCGCTTGGCCGCCGCGTCCCACTTGAGGCAGATGGCCCGGTCCTCCCGGGTGAGCAGCAGGTATTTGGAACCGGCCCCCGTGCTGTGGTGGTGCTCCGCGGTCGCCTCGAAGCCGCACTCGGAGAGCAACTGACGGATCGCGTCGACCAGCGTCTGGTAGGTCTCGGTCACGGTGTCCATGGGGAGTCCTCGGGCGAGTGCGCAATTGGAAAACTGCGGACTGGCCCGCCGCCCGGCAACTACGAGAGCCAGCGATCCAGGTTCGCCGCCACGAACTCGTCGTCGGTGAGGTGTGGATACGCCGCCAGCACGCGGTCGATCTCCGCGGCCTGCCCGGGAGAGAGGACCTCGCTCGCATCGAGACACCAGACGCCGGCGAGCAGCCCCTGGCGGCGCAGCACCTCGTGAATGCCTGGGAGGCAGCCGCGGAACCCGTTCGCCGCATCGAAGATGGCGCCGTTCGCATCCGTCAGCTCCGTTGCCACCGTGAGCAGCTGCGTCGCGATCGGCCGCCGCTCGGTCACGATGCGGCGGCATGCCGCGTGGAGCTGGACCGCGCGGCGCGTCCATACCGCCCACTGGCCGAGCAGGCCGCCGACCAGGTGCACGGGATCCCCGTCACTGCAACGGAACGGTGTGAGGAGATCCAGCACGATGTGGTCGTCGTTGCCTGTGTAGAGGGCCACGTCCGCGGCGCGGCCCGACTTCACCACGGCGCGCACGACGTCGATCGTCCGGTACCGGTCGAACGGCGCGATCTTTACGGCCACCAACGACTCGACGTCCATCAATGCCTGCCAGAACGCGATCGGCAGTTCGCGCCCGCCGACCGCCGGCTGGAGGTAAAAGCCCATGGTCGGGAGGACCTCGCCGACGGCCTTCAGGTGGGTGACGAGATCGTTCACTGAGCGTGGATCCGGACCACCGAGCCCCACCAACGCCACGTCGTAGCCAAGGTCGTTCGCGAGAGCGGCTTCGGCCGCTGCCTGTGCGGTCGAGCCGAGGACCCCGGCGACACGGGCCACGGACCGGCCTGACGCGGCCTCGTGCTCGGCCGTGGCCTCCGCCGCCAGCGACAGGACCGGTTCGTACAGGCCAACCCCGGGCCGGTGGATGGCGAACTGCGTCGTATGCACCCCGACCGCGATGCCGCCCGCTCCGGCCTCGAGGTAGTAGCGGGTGAGTGCCTGCTGGCGGCGCTCGTCGAGCCGGCCCTCGGCGGTGAGAGCGAGCGGATGCGCGGGAATCACCAGTCCGTCGAGAAGCCGTGTTCGGATGTCCGAGAGCATCAAAACTTGCCCTCCCGCTCTTCGAAGTGTGTCGGCCTGTCGAGCGAGGGCCCGCCGCGCCGCACCCAGTCGGCCACCCACACGCAGAGGGTGTCGACATCCACTGTCGGAGGGCCGAACAGCGCATGGGCGCGGGACGCGTCGCTCAGGAGCGCGGTCGTGGATTCGGTGCCGGCGAAGACCGGCTCGACCTCGAGGTGCCCGGCAAGCTCGAGCGCGAGCGACCGCACGCTGAGCTTCTCGGGTCCGGTCACGTTCAGCACGAATGGCGGTACCGCGGCGCGCGAGAGCAGGCGCAGGGCGATGGCATTCGCGTCGCGCTGCCAGATCACGTTGACCCAACCCATCGCGACATCGATCGGCTCGCCACGCACCAGCCGATTGGCGAGATCGTGCAGCACACCGTAGCGCAGCTCGACGGCGTAGTTGAGCCGCAGGATCGCGCATGGCGTGCCCTGCCGAGTAGCGAGGTGGGTGACGATCCGCTCGCGGGCCAGCGCGGACCGCGCGTATTCACCGATTGGTCCCACGGGATCGCCCTCGTTGGATCCCGTGCCGCTCACGTCGCTCAACGGGTAGACGTTACCGGTGGAGAACAGGACGAGGCGGGCGGTAGGGAAGCGCCGGACGATGAGTCCCGGCAGAAACGCGTTCAGCGCCCACGTCGCTGCGGGGTCATCTGCCGTACCGAACTTCTGACCCGCCATGAGAACGACATTGGGCATGTCAGGCAGCTCGGCCAGCGCTGCAGGATCGAGGAGATCACAGCGGATCACCTCGACGTCAGCCCGCTTCAGCGACCCGGCGATGCCAGGAGTGTGGAAGCCGGAGGCGGCGACGATGCGACGGGTGGCACCGGCCGCCTCGCTCGCACGGCGCGCCAGTCGCGCGAGGCTCGGGCCCATCTTTCCCCCGGCCCCGAGCAGGAGGATGTCACCCTCGAGCGCAGCCATCGCGGCCACGTCGTCGTCCGTCGGTGCCGACAGGCGGTCCTCCAGCGCGGCGTCGTCCGGAGGCGGATTGCGTGTCACGCGGGTCTCGGGGGTGAGGATGATCGCTCCAACTGTGTCATTCGGGCAGCGGTGCGACGGGTGGGGAACCCGGCAGACCCTGGCAGTGGCGGCTGCGTGCCGGGATGACGCCCGTGCCGAGCGCCGGATGCGCAACGGCCACGCGGGCCAGGGCGCTCACCGCGCGGTCTTGTCGGCCCCTCCCGCGAACGCATCCATGTGCTGGAGGGTCTCCGCCACGGTGGCGCGCAGCTCGGTGAGTCCGGGTGTCGATGGGTTGATGCTGCCGTCGAGCAGTCCGAAGAGCACGCTCTGGCACACCTGAGCCGCGCGTCGCAGGCGGAACCTGTAGACGTTGTGCTCGTAGTCGCCCGGTCCGGAGGCGCCGATGATCGCTTGCACGACGGTCCGCGTGCTGTCGAGGGTTGCCTTGAAGTCCTCGAGTGCGGAGATCGGGATGTCCGGCTCTCTGAGTCGCGACTCGATCTCGGCGAGTGCCCGGTCGATGAAGGTGATGGCCCGGTCGAGCTCGCTCATCCCATCTCCTTCCCCGCGATCGCGTGCAACTCCCGCAGCGAGGCCCGCAGCATCTCGTAGCCCTCGAGGTCGGGCCGGATGGTGGCCGTGTACAGGTGCTCGAGCACGAGCCCGCAGATCTCGCCCGCCCGAGCCACCCGTACCTCCGCCTGGTACTCCCGGAGATCGTCGGTATGCGCGTCCTGGAGGATGCCCCAGATGCTCCCGCGGAGACCGTCCACCGCGGTGCCCAGATCGCGCATGCTCGGTTTGGAGTCTTCTCCCGGTTCCAGATGCGCCGCCACGACGCGCAGCGCCTTACGCAGCTCGCGCACACCGTCTCGCAGATCCTGGTGCATTACGTACTCGTCCCCGAAGTCCTGAGGGTAGAATCCGATGTAACCTAACCTGACTTGCACGACGGCGCGGCGGCAAGACGGTACCCGCCGCTCCCCTCGTCCAGCACACTCCTTATAATTCGCCCATGGCAGGTACGTCACCGCTCGAATCGCTGCTTGGCACCATGCCGTCGGTCCTGGTCGGGTTCTCCGGGGGGGTGGACTCCGCGCTGCTGGCGGTCGCCGCCCGGAGGGTGCTCGGCCCGCAGCGCGCCATCGCGGCGATCGGCGTGAGCCCGTCGCTCGCGTCCGGACAGCTGGAGCAGGCGCTCGGCATCGCCGAGCAATTCGACCTATTGGTGGAACAGGTGCGCACCGCCGAGTTCGCCAACCCCGACTACGTCGCCAACCCGGCGAACCGCTGCTACCACTGCAAGATCGAGTTGTGGCGTACGCTCACCGCCGTCGCGCGGGAGCGCGGGATGGCGGTCGTGGCGGACGGCACCAACGCGGACGACCTCGGCGAGCATCGGCCCGGTGTGCAGGCCGCCGACCAGTTCGGTGTCCGGTCGCCGCTCGCCGAGGCGGGGTATACCAAGGCCGCGGTACGAGCGGAGGCGAGGGCACTCGGTATTCCGGTCTGGGACGCGCCAGCGGCGCCGTGCCTCTCGAGCCGGGTGATGTACGGCCTCACCGTGACCCCGGAGCGCGTGCGCCAGGTGGAGGCAAGCGAGGCGTTCCTCCGGGAGCTGGGTGTGGCCGGCGACTTGCGGGTGCGGCACCGTGGTGGCGAGGCCCGTATCGAAGCGGCTCCCGCGGAGTTCGACCGGCTGCGGCGCCATCGCGACCGCATCGGCGTGCGACTGCGCGAGCTCGGCTTCGAGCGGATCACGCTCGATCTGCGGGGGTACCGGCGCGGCAGCCTGCTGCAATCGGGCGAGCCGCCCCTGGAGCTGATCGCCGGATCGGCGCGCTGATGCGTCTCTTTGTCGCCATCAATCTGCCGGAGGACCTGCGCTCCGCCGTGTGGGAGGCGTGTCACGCTCTGCGGGCTCGATCGTATCCGGTCCGCTGGGTGGACGCGGGTGCGATCCACCTCACCCTCAAGTTCCTCGGGGACGTCGAGGAGACGCGCGAGCCGGTGATCGTCGACGCGGTGCGGAGTGCGGTGCAGGGGACGAGACCGTTCCCGCTCTCGCTCGACGGGTTCGGTGCCTTCCCGACACCGCGACGGCCGCGGGTCGTGTGGGTCGGGTGTGAGGCGGCGCCCCCGCTCGAGCTGCTGCAGGACCGTGTGGAGCGGAACTTCGCCGCTGTGGGCTTTCCGGTAGAGGGACGAGCGTTCCATCCTCACCTGACACTGGGACGCGCGCGGCGTGACGCGCGCCCACGAGACTTCACCGGCATCGAGCGGGAGCTGGCGGATCTGGACTTCCACGGAGAGCTGGTGGTGTCCTCCGTGGATCTGATGCAGAGCGTGCTCGCACCGCAGGGCGCACGGTACACCAGACGGCACGCCGCGGCGCTAGCCGGGTAACAGGAAGGGACTGACGAATGGCGGGAGGCTGCATCAAGAGTTTCTTCACGACCCTGGGATGTCTCACCTTCGTGCTGATCGTCGGGCTCGCCGCCTGGATGTTTCGCAGCCAACTGGGCGACGCGTATCGCTCGGTCACGGGGCGTGAGCCACCGGGGCTCCTTGCGCCCGACAGTGTGGTCGGGGTGCCTTCGCCGGAAGCCCTGCGCAGCGCCGAGCGGAAGGAGCGTGATATCGCGTCGGGTGAGGCCGGGTATGTGCGGCTGACGGCCGATGAAGTCGCGGCCTTGGTGGCCGATCGACTCGATCCGGTTGCCCGCAGGGCCGTGGATTCGCTGCGCGTGGTGTTGCACAAGGATCGTCTTGCGTTGTACGGCCGTGTGCGGCTCGACGTGTTCGGACGCGAGCTGCTTGGTCCATTGGCGGGCGTGTTCGGGACCTCCGAGCCGCTGCGCATGGCGGGGCCGCTGGAATCGGGAGGGCCCGGAAGATTGTCGTGGCGGTGTACCCAGTTCGCCATTCTCAGCTTTCCATTCCCGCAATCGGTCATACCGGCGCTGGTCAATCAGTTGACGGGTCGAGACGACGGCGCATTCCCGATTCCCGTACCGGAATCGGTTGGTGACGTGCGGGTGCGCCCCGACGGTGTGACCCTGTATCGACAGGTGGAGTGATGGCGCGACGCGTTCTGGTCGTAGACGATGAGAAGGGTGTGCGCGATGCCATGCGTCAGATCCTCGAGTTCGAGGGGATCGAGGTCGAGACGGCGGACTCGGGCGACGGCGCGCTGAAGCTGTACCCGGAATTCCACCCGCACCTGGTCTTTCTCGACGTCAAGATGGCGGGGATGGACGGACTCGAAACGCTCGCCAAGCTTCGCGAAGAAGACCCCGCCGCCCAGGTGGTGATGATCTCGGGGCACGGCACCATCCAGACCGCGGTCGAGGCGACCCAGCTCGGGGCGTACGACTTCCTCGAGAAGCCGCTCGATACCGACCGGATCCTGCTCACGCTGCGCCACGCGATAGACCACCAGGACCTCGAGTCCGAGAATGAGCGGCTCCGTGCGACCGTCAGCGATCGCTACGAACTCGTCGGGGAGAGCGCGCCTATGCGCGAGCTGCGTGCGGTGATCGAGCGGGTCGCTCCCACCGGGGCGCGCGTGCTCATCAGCGGCGAGAACGGGAGCGGGAAGGAACTGGTCGCCCGCGCGATCCATCGACACTCCCCACGGGCGGATCAGCCCTTCGTCGAGGTGAACTGCGCGGCGATCCCCGGCGAGCTGATCGAGAGCGAGCTGTTCGGTCACATGAAGGGCTCGTTCACTGGGGCATTCGCCGACCGGCCTGGCAAGTTCGAGCAGGCAGACGGGGGGACGCTCTTCCTCGACGAGGTGGGCGACATGAGTGCCGCGGCCCAGGCGAAGGTCCTGCGGGCCCTGGAAGAAGGCGTCGTGACGCGCATCGGTGCCACCAAGGCCGTCTCGGTGAGCGTCCGGGTCGTCGCGGCCACCAACAAGAACCTCGCGGACGAGATCGCCGCCGCTCGGTTCCGGGAGGATCTGTACTACCGACTGAACGTCGTCCCGATCACCGTCCCACCACTACGCAGCCGAAGAGAAGACATCCCGCTCCTGGCGGAGAAGTTCGTCGATGATCTGGTGCGTGACAGCGGTGTCAAACCCAAGCCGTTCGACGACGCAGCCATCACGGCGCTCGCCCGGCGGGATTGGCCCGGCAACGTCCGCGAGTTGCGCAACGCCGTCGAGCGGTTGCTGATTCTGTCTTCGGGGGAGTCCGTCACCGCTGCGGATGTCGATCGTGTGTCCGGGTTGAGCACCGACTCTGCGATGGGCGATCTGGTGCACTGCGGCACGTTCGAGGAGTTCAAACAGCAGGCGGAACGCTCCTTCCTGCAGGCCAAGCTCGATGAGACCGGGTGGAACGTGAGTGAGACGGCCCGCAAGCTGAACATGCCCCGGTCCAACCTCTACAAGAAGATCGAGAAATACGGACTGGCGCGCGACTGAGCGTGCGCAACGTTCGGCGCCTGCGCGCACGATCTTCGTTGGTCCATCCCGGGAGACGTGCGTACGCTGGACGCATGACGACGCGTCACTCGGTCGCGGTCCTCCTGAGCGTGGGGGGCGCTACCCTCGACCCAACGGCGCTGCACGACCTGCCCGGTGCGCGCCTCGTTCGCGCGGAGTTCGCGCACGGCAATACCGCCGCATGCGTTGCGGTCACGGTGCAGCACGAGTGTGACGTGCGCGAGCTGCTCCACCTGCTGCGCCCGTGGGCGGCCGGACGGGGATGGTCGGTAACAGTTGCGCCACTATCGGGGCCTGACTAACGTAAACGTGACGCTACCGCAGCGGAGTGACGCCCCTTCCGTGATCACGTCATGCGCAGAGTGTTCGATGAGCGTGCAGGTTCCGCAGCGTACCGGTGGCAGTCCTGAGCCAGATACCGTACCGACTCGGCGGCACGGGGTGCCGCGTGTGCTATAGACTGCGGAGTGGCTGCTGAACGCGGAGGCGCCGGGCGCATGGCAATGCCTGCCAAGAGGACATCGGTCGACGAAGGATCGCTCGACCAGTATCTGCGTGAGATCAGTCAGTATCCCCTGATTACGCGAGAGGACGAGGTCGACCTCGCGATGAAGATCAGGGATGGCTGCGAGGAGTCGCTGGACAAGCTGGTGCGGAGCAACCTCCGTTTCGTGGTGTCTGTCGCCAAGAAGTACCAGAATCAGGGCGTGAGCCTCAGTGATCTGATCAACGAGGGCAACCTCGGGCTCATCCGAGCGGCGCACAAGTTCGACGAGACCAAGGGCATCAAGTTCATCTCCTACGCGGTCTGGTGGATCCGCCAGGCCATTCTGCAGGCGCTGGCCGAGCAATCCCGTATCGTCCGCGTGCCGCTGAACCGTGCGGGCACGTTACACCGGATCGGGAAACGCTCCTCGGCGCTGCAGCAAGAACTGGGACGGGAGCCGACCGTCGAGGAGATTGCGGATGGCATGGACATCTCCGAAGAGGAAGTCGCCAAGACACTCTCCATCTCGCAGAGTCACCTCTCCCTCGACGCCCCGCTCACCCCCGGCGAAGACAACAAGCTGATCGATTACCTGCCCGACACGCAGAACGCCGGTCCCGACCAGGAGACCTTCGAGCGCGCACTGACCGATTCGGTGGAGGAGGTGCTCAGCACGCTCAAGGAGCGCGAGGCGAAGATCCTCCGGCTCTACTTCGGTCTGGAAGGGAAGGAGCCCATGACCCTCGAGGAAATCGGGAGCATGATGGGCATCACGCGCGAGCGCGTCCGCCAAATCAAGGAAAAGGCCCTGGCGCGGCTGCGCCACGTGAGCCGGGCGCGGGCGTTGGAGAGCTTTCTGTCGTGAACTGACCGAGAGAAGGGAAGGGGAAAAGGGGAAGGGTCCGTGCCAGACCCTTCCCCTTTCCCTTTTCCCTCTTCCCCCTATCCTTCACCCCTATGAAACTCGGCGTCATCTCTCTCGGGTGCGACAAGGCGACCGTGGATTCCGAGCGTCTCGTCGGTGAGCTGGTGGGCCACGGGGCGGAGATCGTGCCCGAGGTGGAGCGAGCCGATGTGATCCTCGTGAACACGTGTGGCTTCATCGACGCGGCGAAGGACGAGTCGATCGACGCCATGCTGGGCGCTGCCGCCCTGAAGAAGGACGGCCACGTCAAGGCCGTGGTGGCCGTAGGGTGCCTGGTACAGCGCTATCAGCAGGACCTCCGCGACGACATTCCCGAAGTCGACCTGTTCCTGGGCTTCCACGAGCTGCATCATCTCATCCCTGAGCTCGCCGGCCGTGGGCTCCTCGCCGATCCCGTCGCTGTGCACCCCGGGGTGCGGCAGTACCTCGGTGACGCGCCCCATGTTCGCTACCTCAAGATCTCCGAAGGATGCGATCACACCTGTGCGTTCTGCGCCATCCCACTGATGCGGGGCCGGCACCGGTCGGAGCCCCTCGAGCGGCTGGTCCGCGAGGCGCAGGAATTGGAAGCCCAAGGAGCCAAGGAGATCAACCTCGTTGCGCAAGACCTCGGGCACTACGGGCGCGATTTGGGGCGGGGCGGTCCGACGCTGCCCGATCTGGTCGAGGCACTGCTCCGGGAAACGTCGGTTCCCTGGTTCCGTCTCCTCTACGTGTACTCGGCGGGGCTCGGCGATCGGCTGGTGGAGTTGATGGTGGCGGAGCCCCGCATCATGCCGTACATCGACATTCCCATCCAACATGCCTCCGACGCGATGCTCGATCGTATGCGTCGCCCCGAGCGCCGGCACACCATCCGGGACAAGGTGGCGCACCTGCGGGAGGCGGTGCCGGACATCACCGTGCGAACGACGGCGATCGTGGGCTTCCCCGGTGAGACCGACGACGACTTCCAGACCCTCTGTACGTTTGCGTCCGAGATGCAGTTCGAGCGACTCGGGGTCTTCACGTATTCCGAGCAAGAGGGGACGCGCGCCGCCGCGCTTGCCGACGACGTGCCCGAAGACATCAAGCGGGCCAGGCAGGACGAGCTGCTGGAGCTGCAGCGGGCGATCTCCCAGGACCGGCTCGGGCGGTACGTCGGCCGTGAGGCGGACGTGCTCGTGGATCGCCTGGCCGAGCCCGATGAGGATGGGGCGACGCATGTGGGCCGTGTCCCGTGGCAGGCCGACGACATCGATGGTGTGACGTACGTTCGACAGGGCGGATGGGCCACGCCGGGATCGTTCGTCACGGTTCGGCTCGAGGACAATCTCGACTACGACTTCACGGCGGTCGCGATCCCGTGATGGCACGCACCCGGCCAGCCGTCTCGCGGGGATTCCCACGCGCCTTGCCGTTCGTCGCATCCATCGCGATCGCCGTCGCGTGCCGCCCACAGCCGGCACCGACACCACGGGGCGCAGAGCCTGACGTGCGTATCGGCGTGCTGGTGGGCGCCGCCGAGGTGGCTGTTCGCGGTGGCGGCGCGCTGGCGGGCTCGGAGCGTGAGCGGGCCGTTCTCCGGCTCGGTGCGGGTGAGACGGTGACGCTTCGGGCCGACGGGTATGGAATCGCGACGCGGGCTCCGTCGGGTGAAGACCGCTTCGAGCGGCTCACGTTCGTGTCGCTCGAGCCAGGCCGGTTCGTGTATGTCGATGGGCGGGCGTACCGCGGCGTCGTTGAGGTGCTGAGCGCGGGCGATGGACTCACCGTGGTGAACGTGTTGCCGCTCGATGCCTACGTTGGCGGAGTCGTGAATGCGGAGATGGGGCGGCGCGCGCGCGATGAGTCAGCGGCGCTCGAAGCACAGGCCATCGTCGCGCGAACCTACGCGGTCCGGAACCAGGGCAAGTTCGCCTCAGCTGGGTTCGACCTGCGAGCAGGCGTCGCGGACCAGGCGTACCTCGGCGTCGAAGCCGAGACCGCGCAGGGCCTCGAGGCAGTTCGCACCACTGCGGGTCAGGTGCTCGTGCACCAAGACGAGGTCATCACACCCTTCTACCACTCGACCTGCGGGGGTACCACCGCCGCTCCGGAAGAGAGCTTTCGCACGGTACGCTCGACGCGATATCTGCGGCCCGTGTCGGACGGCCACGGCGGCGGCTTCTACTGCGATCGCTCACCGCGGTTTCGTTGGACTGTCGAGTGGGACGGCCCGACCCTGCTCCGTATATTACGGCAGACCGTACCGGCGACACTGGGCGTCGACGGGGACATGATCGACGCGCTGCACGACGTTCGTATTCATCGTACGGGGCCGTCGGAGCGCGTCGTCGAGGTACGGCTGCAGGTTGGGGCGGGGGACATCCCCGTGTTTGGCCCCGACGTACGGCACGTGTTCCAGACACCGGAGGGCCGAATCCTCGGCAGCACGGCGGTCGAGTTGCGCGTCGCGCACCGGGACGGGATGGTGAGCCGGCTACTCGCCGAAGGCCGAGGATGGGGCCACGGTGTTGGAATGTGTCAGTGGGGTGCCGTGGGCCGGGCGAAGGCGGGGCAGGATGCCCGCACGATTCTCGAGACCTACTTCCCGGGAGCTCGCCTTGCGCGCTGGTACTAGACTCACCGTTCTCCTGCTCCTCGCTGCGGCGCCGCCGCTCCGTGGGCAGGGGTTCCTGGAGCAATTCAGCTACGAAGGTCTCCGCTTCTCCGGGATCGCCGTCGAGTTCGGCGGTGTTCTCTCCAACAACGTCACGACGGAGCCGATCGGGGGCCTCCGGGTCGACTTCGGCGTGATCGCTCCGCGTATCCGCGTGGTGGTTGGCGGCTCGTATTTCAAGGGCGACGTCAAGCCGGAGCGCATCGCGGAGTTCGAGCAGCGCCTGGAGGACGTGCTCGTCGATTGCGCATGCGACTCGATCTCCGTGGGATCCATCTCGCAGGCGAACATCGAACTGTACATGGCGTTTCACTACCTGATTCCGGCGCTGGGTCGGGTCCAGCCCTATGCCGGGGTCGGATTCAGTGCGCACATTCGCGACGGGGATGGGGCCGTGATCGCGGGGACGTTCGTTGAGGATGCGCTCGACACGGTTGTGGCCGGGGTCGATGGTGCTGTCGGGCTCGACATCGCCCTCGTGCCGCGGCTTGCGCTTCTCGCGGAGGTGCGGGGGGTGTTGACCAGCGAGTTGCAGTCGGTGTCGGCCCGCGGCGGGCTGATGTTCCGCTTTCCGTGAGGGGGGCGCGGTGTGACTGACACGGTACGTGTGGGTGTGATCGGAACAGGCGCCATCGCACAGGTGGCCCATCTCGTCGTCCTGAAGAAGCATGAGGGTGTGGAGATCGCTGGGTTATGTGACGCGGACGTGGCCAAGGCGCAGGCCTTGACCACCCGGTTTGGCGTCTCCGACGTGTACGATGATATCGAGGACCTACTCCGCTACTGCCGACCCGACGCAGTCGTCGTGTGCACACCGAACCATCTGCACGAGGTGCATGTGATCAGTGCCGTCCGAGCCGGGCTGCCCGTCCTCTGTGAGCGGCCGCTCGCGCTCGACTCGGAGGGGGTCGAGCGCGTGATGACGGAGGCGGAGCGGTCGAAGGTGCCCGTGATGGTGGGGATGAACCACCGCTATCGGGAAGACGTGCAGGTGCTTCGCAGCTTTCTCACCGGCGGCGAGCTGGGCGCCCTGTGCAGTGTTCGGGCGTATTGGCACATCTTCCGGCCCGCCGGCGCACCTGCCGGCTGGCGAGGGCGGCGAGCGGAGTCCGGCGGTGGCGCCATGCTGGATCTCGGCCTGCCGCTCGTCGATCTGGCGCTCTGGCTCGCGCAGTGTCCGGCGACCAAACGGGTCTCGGCCATCTTCGGTGGGACGCACGGCCCAGGTGCGGTGGAGGATCTCGGAGCCGCGTTCATGCAGTGCTCGGACGGACACTCGGTGTTCATCGACGTATCCTGGCGCCACATGGGGCGGGAGGAGCGGTTTGCGCTGGAAGTCGTCGGCACGACCGGATCTGCGACGATTGCACCCTTGTCCGTCTTCAAGGAGATGCACGGTTCCCCCGTGGACGTCACGCCCTCCCTCGAGACTGTGGGTGATCCGTTCAGTTCGTCCTATCGGGCCGAGTGGGAGCACTTCCTGGCCATCCTCCGGGGCGATGAGCCCGCACCGGATCTCAGCGAGCAGCTGCAGTTGCATCGCACGATGGAGGCCATCCAGCGATCGGCTGAGGAGGGCCGCGAGATCGCGTTGTGAGGGGCTTCGCGCCGCCACGCCGTGACTGGCCGCTGGTCGCGGCGGGGGCGGTACTCTTCTTCCTCGCGTATCCGCCGTTCCATCTGTTCATTCCGTCGTTTCTCTGCCTCATGCCGGTTGCGTGGCTCGTGCTCGACGCGCAGCACGATCCGCAACCGCTGCGACGACATCTGCTGCAGGGCTTCTGGTTCGGCATGGCGGGCTACGGGTTGGTGCTGTACTGGATCGTCGGCGCGCTGTGGCACTTCACGGCTCTCGCCGCGCTCGGATTCCTGGCGACGATCCTCATCCTCGCGCTGTACACGGCCTGCGTCTTCGCCCTATCGGGCTGGGTGACCCGACGCACGAACGTGGGTTTGGTCCTTACGCTTCCCGTGATCTGGACCGCCGCGGAATGGGCCGTTGGGCACCAGGGCGACGTGCGGTTCCCATGGCTCGGCCTCGGCACTTCCCTGACCGGGTTCCCCACGGTCGTCCAGATCGCGGACGTCATCGGGGCACGCGGCATCACGTTCGCGCTGGTTGCGGCCAACGTGGCGCTTGCCGTGGCGTGGCATCGGCGGCGCGAGCGGCGCATGATGATCGCCCACGCGGGTGCGGTGGTCGTCGGAGTGCTGCTGGCCTTGCTGTACGGGGCCGCTCGGGAGCGGGCACTCCCCCTCGAGCGGGTGGGTGTGGTGGCGGTGCTGCAACCCAACGTGGGATGGGAGGAGAAGCGGGCGGTCGGGCAGCGCCAGCGGATCTTCGATCGCACGCTCGATCTGGCGCGGCGGGCCGTCAACGAGACGCATCCCGACCTGGTGGTCTGGCCGGAAGCTGCCGCTCCCGGGTATCTCACCCGGCGCCCGCAGTGGACCCGCGCCATCGCCGAGCTGGCGCACTCGACTCGGGTCCCCCAGCTGGTCGGCGGCCTGGACCTGGAGTTTCTCGAGCCCACGGATGCCGCGGAGCCGCCGCCGTACCGGCACTTCAACGCCGCATTCCTGTTCGATTCGCTGGGGCGATACGACGCGCAGCCGGTTTACCACAAGCAGTATCTGGTCCCGGTCACCGAGCGCGTTCCGTTCGTGCCGCCCGACTGGCTCGACGTGAACATCCTCGGGAGCTTCACTGCGGGGTACCGCCGTCCGGTGTACGAGACAGCGACGGGGAGCTTCGGGGTCATCATCTGCTACGAGTCGGCGTTCGAGGAGCTGGTCCGGGACTACCGGGTCCGTGGTGCGGACGCCATCCTGAATATCACGAACGATGTGTGGTTCGGCCGCACGTCGGCGCCGTACCAGCACATGGCCCATCTCGTGATGCGCGCGATCGAGAATCGGGTCGGGATCGCCCGGGCCGCAAACTCGGGCATCTCCGGCTTCGTCGATCCGCTGGGGCGTCCGTCGCTACAGACGGGCCTGTTCACCGAGACGTTCGTTCGTGGGGAGGTGCTGAGTGTTCCGGGGCTCACCCCCTACACCCGTCTGGGAGACTGGGTGGGTGTGTCGACAGTCATACTGACGGTTCTCCTCATCGGGCACGCACTCCGGAGGCGTCCATGACCATCTGGGGTGTGGATGTCGGCGGCACCTTTACCGACGTCGTGTCACTCGAGGCGGACGGGAGCATCTCGGTCGCGAAGGTCCGCTCGAGTCGCGGGACGCTGCCGGCGTCGGTCTGGGAGACGGTCGGTGCCGGGAGCACAGACGCCGGCGGGTTGACCCACGGAACGACCGTAGCGACGAACGCGCTGCTGGAGCGAAGTGGTGGGCGGACGGTCCTCGTGACTACAGCCGGATTCGAGGACCTCCTGTGGCTCCGGCGGCAAGACCGGGCTGATCTCTACGACCTCGCGCGACATCATCCCCCACCTCTGGTGGAGCGCGAGGACGTGATCGGCGTTCGGGAACGCATCGGCGCTGCGGAAACGGTGACGCCACTCGTCAGCTCGGAAATCGAGCGCGTCGTTGCCGAGGTCCGTCACCGGCAACCAGACTCCGTCGCCGTGTGTCTCCTGTTCAGCTTTCGCGACCCGACGCACGAGGCGCGGCTCGCCTCGGCGATCAGAGGCGGGCTCCCCGGGATTCCGGTGGCGGTCAGTCACGAAGTCCTCCCCGTTTTCCGGGAGTACGAGCGGACGAGCACGGTCGTCGCCGAGGCGTACCTCCGTCCCCTCGTGAGCGGATACCTGGAATCCATGGGTCGGGAGGCGGAAGCCTGCGGGGTCATCGACGTGCGCATCATGGCTTCCAACGGAGGCACGCTGAGCCTGTCCCAGGCGGTCCGGCGTGCCGCCTCGTTAGCGCTGTCGGGACCGGCGGGGGGTGTGGAGGGGGCGCGCCTCGTTGGCTCGGCGATCGGCGAGCGGGATCTGCTGACGCTCGACATGGGAGGGACCAGCGCCGACGCGAGTGTCGTGCTCGACGGCAACCCCCTGACGCAGACGGCGGGAACGGTCGGCGGTACCTCCCTGGCCCTGCCGCACGTCTTGATCGAGACAGTCGGAGCGGGAGGAGGAAGCGTCGCGTGGGCCGACCGCGGGGGGGCGCTCCGCGTCGGCCCCCGCAGCGCGGGTGCGGCGCCGGGCCCCGCGTGCTACGGACTCGGGGGCACGGAGCCGACGGTGACCGACGCCGCGCTCGTGCTGGGCTGGCTCGATCCTGAACGGCCGCTCGCCGGTAACCTGCGCCTGCAGCGCCCCCTCGCCGAGGGGGCGGTCCGCGGGCTCGCAGGAACGCTCGACCTCTCGCTCGAACGGTGCGCGCAGGGGATCGTCGAGGTGGCGACCGCCACGATGGTGCGGGCGCTGCGCCGTGTCAGTGTCGAGCGCGGGATCGATCCGAGGCATCTCGTCCTCGTTCCCTTTGGCGGTGCAGGTCCGATGTTCACGTGCCGGATAGCGGACCACCTCGGCATGCGGAAAGCCGTCGTGCCGCCGCACGCCGGTGTGCTGTCCGCGCTCGGGCTCGCCTCCGCCCCGGCCCGCGTCGAATCTGCCGCATCACTGCACCAGCCGGCCGGGACGTTGACGGCTGCCGCGCTCCGTGCGGCGTACGAGGAGCTGGAGCGGGACGCCGATCGGCTGCTCCCCGGGGCACAGCTCGTGCGGCTCGCCGACTGCCGGTACCCCGGCCAGGGATATGAGCTGTCGATTCCGGCAGAGGGCGATGGGGTTCTCGTCGCCGAGCGGTTTCACGAAGCCCATCGCACGCGTTTTGGCCATGCGGACCCCGGCCGGACGGTCGACATCGTGAACGTGCGGCTGCTCGCCGAACGGCCCGGGTACCCCATCCGCCTCGCGGCGGCACCCGCGCCAGAGGCTGCGGTGCGTTCGCGGCCCTCGCTGGCGGCGCTCGGTCCGGACGCGGTGCTGAACGGACCGTGCATGATCGACGCACCGGACTGTACGATCCGAATCGAGGCCGACTGGATGGCGACAGTGCACGCGAGCGGCGCGCTGGTGGCGGAGCGACGATGAGCCTCGACGCGATAGGTCTCGAAGTCATGGCACACGCCTTCGCGGGCACGGCGGAGGAGATGGGTGCGGTGCTGGTAGCGAGTGCCCTCTCGCCCAACGTGCGCGAGCGCCGGGACTCCTCGGCAGCGCTGTTCGATGCCGAGGGCCGGATGGTCGCGCAGGCGGCACACATTCCCGTCCACCTTGGTGCGATGCCGGAAGCTGTGGCGGCGGTGCGGGCGCTCGCTCCGGAGCCTGGCGACACCTTCCTGCTCAACGACCCGTTCACAGGCGGGACGCACCTGCCCGACCTCACGATGGTGCACGCCATCGATCTGGAGGGTGCTGTAGCGGGCTATGCGGTCGTCCGCGCACATCACTCCGACGTGGGTGGCTCGCGGCCGGGCAGCATGCCGCCCCATTCCACGGAGGTGTTCGAGGAAGGCATCGTCATCCCGCCCGTGCGTTGGGCCCGGCGCGGCGTCGTGTTGCCGGACATGCGCCGCCTGCTGCTGGCCAACGTTCGTACCCCCGACATGCGCCGAGGTGACCTGGCCGCCCAGCTCGCCGCGTGCGAGGTGGGTGCGCAGCGCTACCGGGAGTTGGCGGCGCGTCTGGGGCGGGATGTCCTGTCGACGGCGGTCGCGGATCTGCTCGACTATGCGGAGCGCCGCACGCGCGCGGCGCTGCTGGCGAGGGTTCGGGCGGGCCGGTACGAAGCAGAGGATCGCATGGAGGGTGACGGCATCGAGGAGGCGCCGCTCATGCTCAGGGTGCGCGTCGAGGTGCGCGACGGGAATCTCGCCGTCGATTTCAGTGGGACGGCCCCGGCAGCACGGGGGAACGTGAACTGCCCGCTCGCGGTCACGCGGTCGGCGGCGTTGTTCGTCCTCCGATGTTTGGTGGCGGAGGACGTCCCGACGAACGATGGCATGCACCGCACGCTGGAGCTGCACGCGCCCGAAGGATCCCTCGTCAACGCCCCGTGGCCGCACGCGGTAGCGGCGGGCAATGTCGAGACCTCACAGCGCGTCGTCGACGTGCTGTTCAAGGCCCTGGCGCCGGCCGCCGACGTACCGGCTCAGGGCCAGGGGACGATGAACAACGTCGTGCTCGGCGGGGACGGCTGGACGTACTACGAGACGCTGGGAGGAGGGCAGGGAGCGTCGTCCCGCGGCCGGGGGCCATCGGGTGTGCACGTGGGCATGTCGAATACGCGGAACACGCCCGTTGAGGTGTTCGAGCTCGAGCATCCTCTGCGCGTCGTGACCTACGCGTTACGTCGGGGCAGTGGCGGACCGGGTGTGCACGAGGGCGGCGACGGTGTGGTGCGTGGCTACGAGGCCCTGGCACCGGTGGACGTGTCGCTCATCGGCGAGCGCCGACGGTTCGCGCCGGCCGGCAGCGCAGGAGGCCAGCCCGGGCTGCCGGGGTGCCATCGGGTGAACGACCGCGACGTCGGTGGGCGAGCGGCGATGCGCCTCGTATCCGGCGACATTCTGTGGATCGAGACGCCGGGTGGTGGTGGGTGGGGGGATCCGTCCGGCTGACTCAGCGTGCGGGGTCGCCGGTCTCGGACGCCCGCTCGAAGACCTTGGCATCCACGAACAGACGGAACAACTCGTCGTCGAGCATGCCACCGTGTGTCTCTTCGGCGAGGATGTCGAGTGCACGCGAGACTGGTACCGCGCGCTTGTACGGGCGGTCCGAGGCGGTCAGCGCATCGAAGATGTCTGCGATGGTCATCATGCGAGTCTGGATCGGGATGTCCCGGTCCCGCACCTGCCGCGGATATCCCGAGCCGTCGAGTTTCTCGTGATGTCCGTACGCGATGCCGGGAATCGACTGCAGCTCTCTCGTCCACGGGATCTGCCGCAGGAACATGTAGGTGTGTGTCACGTGACTCTCGATCTCGAGGCGCTCGCTCTCGTCCAGGCTTCCCTTGCGGATGCTGAGGAACCGCACCTCGTCGTCGGTGAGGTAGGGCTGCTGCCGTCCGTCGAGGTCCCGGTAGAACGTGTCCGCCCAGCGCATGAGGTCGTCGAAGCTGCCTTCGGGCAGCACGGTTGGCTCGTTGGATTGATGGACGAGCTTCATGTACCGGTCCAGGGTATCCAGCGTGGCCCGGTGCTCCTCCTCGAGGCGGCGACGGAAGTCGTCGTAACCCGAGGATCCGTGGTCCTCGAGGTACCGCATGCGCCGCTGATAGAACTCGCTCTCCGCCGTGCGCCGTATGAAGGCGTATCGCTGTCGGATCAGCGCGAGATCGGGTGAGTAGAGCTTCTTCGCCTTGACCAGCACCTGCTCGCGCACACCCACCTTCCCGAAATCGTGGAGTAAGCCCGCGTAGCGGATCTCACGGATCTCGTTCTTCGTGAACCTGACCTGCCGGTAGGCTCCCCGCTCATACCCGTCCACGATGCGCGCGAGGGCCACGGTCATTGATGCCACTCGGCCCGAATGGCCGAACGTCGTGGGGTCGCGCTGCTCGATGGCGGTCACGGACGCACGTACGAACCCCTCGAACAGCCGCTCGATGTCCTCGTACAGCCGGCTGTTCTCGATCGATACGGCCGCCTGTCCCGCGAGAGCGGAGACCAAATCGACTTGTCGCTGCGAGTAGGTGACGACCTCGCGCTCGAAGTCGTCGGGAGTTGAGAGCTTCGCGTCCGGGTGCCGTTTGCGGTTGATGAGTTGAAGCACGCCGATGACCGCGTCCTTGTGGTCCTGCATCGGGATCGTGAGCATCGACCTGGCCCGGTACCCGTACTTCTCGTCGAAGGAGCGATTGAACGTATAGGGCAGGTCCGAAGGTAGCCGGTAGACGTCTTCGATGACCAGCGGCTCGCCTGTGGTTGCCGCGTAGCCGGCGATGCTGGAAACGTCGAGCGCCATGGTGATTTCAATGAAGGGGATGTCCGGCCGCGACCGGTTCTGGGAGAGCTTGAACCGCAGCCGAGGCGGCTCCTGCTCAGGGTGTTCGACGATATACAGGCTGCCGGCGTCCGACCGGGTGATCTCGAGTGCCTGGTGCAGGATCGACTCGAGCAGCGTGTTGTAGTCGCGCTCGGTCGAGAGTGCCATCCCGATACGGGTGAGTTCCCCCAGCTCCCCGGTGCGGAGCGACGCCTCCCGTCGGGCAGCCAGTGCATCCCGCCGGGCGGCGGCCTCGCGGTAGGCGCTCCTGAGTGAGACCAGCACGTGCCGCGCCCCGTGGGGGTGTGGGACGAAGGCGGAAACGACCTCGGCGTCTATGGCCTCGGGCAGGTCGCGCTCCCCGGGTGCGCCGAGCACGACGATCGTCCCGCCCTGGGCAGCGAAGGCGGCGAGCGCGTCTGTGGGAAAGGTGGCCCTGGCGTCGTGGTCGAGCAGGAAGACCGAGAGGGAGTCCCCGGGGACGAGCTGACTGCGGGTCGCCACCGTTCGTGCACTCACGCCCGCGTCCTCCAGCGGCTTGAGCAGGTCGGCGGATGCCCAGCTCGGAGCGTGGAGCAGCAGGAACTTCATGCTGATTCCGTGTGTCGGGTGATCAGAGTGCGTCCGTCGGCACTGCCGCAATCTTCAGACGGTCGCCGGCCGAAGAAGACACGGGGGTCCAGGCCCTCGTGGCAGTGCTCCGGAGCCGGGGCGTGGACGCCGTAGAGTCGAGCGGCCACGCGATGGTCACCGCCCGCTGGGGCACCCGATGGGTCGGTCAGACGCTCGCGTCAGGCGCCAGACCGGAGCTGCTCGAGGGCCTCGCCCGCCTCCGTGTACTGCGGGAAGTCGGTCGTGATCTGGTTGAACAGCTCGATCGCGCGGTCCCTCTCACCCCGGTCGGCGTAGAGCAGCGCCTTGGTGTAGAGCCGCACCGCCTCGTGCGGGATGCGTTCAGCCCGTTCTTCCCGCTCACGCTTCACCTGTTGGGACAGCGAGGGCAGGCTGAGGTTCTCGGTGATGCCGCCGGCCAGCTCCACGACCAGGGAGAACAGCTCCTCCCGCTCGCCGCGGGCGCGGGCGGTCGTACCCAGCTCCCCCGTTTCCGTGTTCACGACGCGCGCCACGAGCTGCATGTCGCCGTACCAGTCGATGAAGGCCCCCATGACGAAGTACTTCGCTCCCACGAGCTTTCCGATGCGGGCCGCGGTAGCCTCGTCGACCCGTCCGGATGCCCCGAGATCCTGCTCGCCCATGAGCGTCTTGAGCTCCGCCCGGTCGACGACACGCAAGGCGCCGTTCTGGGATAGCTCATTCATCAGCATCTGCTGGAGGCCAACACCCAGCGCCTCGAAGTCTTCCTTCTCCTGCCCGTACGAGCCACCGTTCTCCCACGCCGACACGGCGATGCCTGGCCGAGAATCCTGGCCGGCGGTGAGTGCCGGAAGCAGCATCAGGGCGATCAGTGTGCATGCCCAGCGCCTACGCATATGTCTCCTCCATCTTCAAAGGCTCAGGTGCAGGCCTTCGGACGCGGCCAGCACCTCGATCGCGTGCTCGGTCCGGTCAGCCCGGGCCTGCGCGTGCCGGGTAACGGCGTCCATCTCGTCGTCCGTGCGTTCCGGACGATGGTGGAACAGCATCAGCCGCGCGACCCGTGCCTCCACCGCGAGGTCGACGGCCTCCTCCCAGGAGGAGTGGCCCCACCCGAGATGCTGACCGATGTCCTCCGGTGCGTACATCGCGTCGTGCACCAGCAGATCCACTCCTTCGACGAACCGGACGAGCTCATTCCGCCAGTCGTCACCGACCTCGTAGTCGCCGCCAGGGCCGAGCTCGTTGTCGGTGATGTACGCCACACGCTGGCCGTCATTCACCGGTGTGAGTCGATACCCCAGCGTGTTCCCGGGGTGCCGCAGCCGGAACGCGTCGACCGTGAATCCTGGTATCTCGAAGCGACCCGGACCGACGTGCGTGACCGTGAGCTCCGCGCCGGTCTCGTCCAGCGGCACCGGAAACACCACGGGGTGCATCTGCTGCCGCAGGATGACCTCCAGGTCC
This sequence comes from Gemmatimonadota bacterium, assembly GCA_039584325.1. Classification (GTDB taxonomy): domain Bacteria; phylum Gemmatimonadota; class Gemmatimonadetes; order Gemmatimonadales; family GWC2-71-9; genus JAOTVV01. The sequence continues at coordinate 70,179 of JBDGYA010000008.1, read as the reverse complement.
ACGTCGCCTTGCCGGCCTCCCCAAACCCGCACCGCGCTGCCAGGACGGAACATCGGGACGAAGAACGGAAATCCCTGAATGTGGTCCCAGTGCGTGTGCGAGAGCAGGAGATCCACCTCCACGCCCTCGCCGTGTCGTCCGATCGCGTTCCCGAGCGGCCGGAGGCCACTCCCCGCGTCCAGCACGACCACCCTGTCGGACACGCCCTCACGCTGCACCAGCATGCAAGACGTGTTCCCGCCATACCGGGCGGTGTGCGGTCCGGGGCTCGGGATCGATCCTCGAGCCCCCCAAACGGAGACCGTATACGTCATGTTGGCCGTGCCGTGCTCATGCTGCCCAAGGTAGGAGCTTGGCCTCAACTGCGGCAAGACGATCGATCACGAGCCCAGGGTGACGTGGGTCACGGTAGCCCGGCTAGCCGGGCGAGTCGCGGCCGGTCCAGGAGCTGGATCCGATCCTTCGTCATGCCGATCAGGCGCTGGTCTTGGAACTCCCGCAGGGTGCGGGACACCGTCTCCCGGCTGGATCCGACCATCTGGGCAATGGTGTGCTGGGTGACGGTACGGGGGATGTCGGTGCCGCCGTGCTCGCCTGCCAGCTCCAGCAGGAGCCGGGCGACCCGCCCATTGACCTCGAGCAGCACCAGGCCGCCGATCGTGTCATCGGCGTGCCGCAGCCGGCGGGAGAGCTCGCGCAGCAGTCCGAGCGCAATCCGCGGGCTTTCTTCCAGGCATCGGTGGAAGTCGTCACGTCGTAGGACGAGCAACGTTGCGTCGGTCGTGGCAATCACGTGCGCCGACCGGGGCTGGTCGTCGATGAGCGCCATCTCGCCGAAGAACTCTCCTGCTCCCAGAATGGTCAGGATGACCTCGCGCCCGTCCTCACCGACCAGGACGACCTTGACCTCCCCCTGCAGGACGATGTACAACGCGTCCCCGGGGTCGTCGGTGAACAGGATGACACTGTTGCGCGGGTAGTGGCGCTCCCGGGCCGCCTCGGCGATCCGGACCAACTCGGGTTCGGTGAGATGAGCGAACAGCCGGACTGCACGGAGGCGATCGGTGACCGGGTCACCGGGCGAGGATGACGAGGCTACGCTCATGGTAGGGCAAGATTATCCGCCGGCCGGGCAGGTGTCAATTTTGGCCGAAGCTCCCGGCTTGCTGGCAGATCCAAGGTATCGCTATATTACTAGTCTATAGTAATTCGCGATTTCGACGCAGCTCGTGGAGAACACCAGTGAAACCGGGAATCCACCCCACATATCAACGCACCCTCGTGCAGTGTGCCTGTGGTAACACGTTCGAGACGCGGTCGACCCTCGATTCGATCCACGTCGAGATCTGCGCACGGTGCCACCCGTTCTTCACCGGCAAACAGAAGCTGGTCGACACAGCCGGTCGGGTCGAACGGTTCCGCCAGCGGTATTCCTCGAGCGAGAAGCAGGCCGGAGCGTAGCCCTCTATGAAAGCGCGGCTCCAGGCCGCGCTTGCTCGCGCGGCCGACATCGAACGCGAGCTCGCCGATCCTGCCACCACCGGTGATCCCGCCAAGCTGAAGGCGCTGGGGCGCGAACACGCCCGGTTGGAGCGTATCCGCAAGTTCGCCACCGAGTACGAGAGGCTGTCGGGCGAGCGCACCCAGGCTGAGGAACTCCTCGACGATCCCGATCCGCAGCTGGTCGAGCTTGCGCAGGCCGACCTCGAGCGCGTCACCCCCCGGCTCGCCCAGCTCGAGCAGGAGCTGCAGCGCCTCCTGATCCCGCCCGACCCGCTCGACGATCGCGACACCATCGTGGAGATCCGTGCCGGAACCGGTGGAGACGAGGCGGCGCTGTTTGCGGCCGATCTCATGCGGATGTACTGCCGGTACGCAGAGGAACGAGGGTGGAAGGTCGGGGTCGTGGAGCGATCCGAGGGCAATGTGGGAGGCGTCAAAGAGGTGACCTTCTCCGTCACGGGTGGGGAGGCCTTTGGGCGTCTGCGCTACGAGTCGGGCGTCCATCGCGTGCAGCGCGTGCCGGTCACCGAGGCGCAGGGGCGGATTCATACCTCGGCTGCCACAGTTGCTGTCCTGCCGGAAGCGGAGGACGTCGACGTCGAGATCGAAGAAAAGGACCTCAAGATCGACGTGTTCCGGTCATCTGGACCCGGTGGCCAGAGTGTCAACACCACCGATTCGGCTGTGCGGGTCACCCATGTCCCCACTGGGCTCGTCGTGCAGTGCCAGGACCAGAAGTCTCAGCTGCAGAACAAGTTACGGGCCCTCGAGGTCCTGCGTGCCCGTCTCCTCGATAGGATGATCGCCGAGCAGGAAGCCGAGCGCGCCCGGGAGCGGCGGGCCATGGTCGGCACCGGCGACCGGTCGGCCAAGATCCGCACCTACAACTTCCCGCAGAACCGTGTGACCGATCACCGCATCAACCTGTCACTCTACAAGCTGGACCAGATTCTCGAAGGCGAGCTCGACGAGATCATCGACGCGCTGCGGCTGGCCCGGCAGGAAGAGCACGGTGATGGCTGACGTGGCGGCGGCGGCCCGCATCGGCGCACTCCTGGAGGCTGGGGCTGACCGGCTCCGGGCCGCAGGCGCCCCGGGGGCTCGGCGCACGGCCGCGCACCTGCTCGCGGCACTGCTCGAGCGACCGCCCGGTCAGCTCCTCCTCGAGGTGGATCGGGCCGTCGACCCGGACGTGTCCTCGGAGTTGTTCGCCCGCCTGGAACGCATTGTCCGGGGTGAGCCACTTGCCTACGTGTTGGGGACTGCAGGCTTCCGCACGCTGGACCTCGTCGTCGATCGGCGCGTGCTGATCCCACGACCCGAGACCGAAGGCCTGGTCGAGCTCGTGCTGGCCTGGGCCGGACGGCACCGCGAAGCCGGATGGGGTAGGGCCGCCGACGTTGGCACCGGGAGCGGATGCATCGCCCTGAGCCTCGCGGTCGAAGGGCGGTTCGAACGCATCGTGGCGACCGATGCCTCCACCGAGGCCCTCGCGGTCGCGTCTGCCAATCGCGACCGCGTTCGACCGGCCGTGCCGATCGAGTTGCGGGAAGGGGACCTGCTCGCCCCGCTAGGCGCCGAGCGGTTTGACGTCATCGTCTCGAATCCGCCGTATGTTTCGGAAGCCGAATGGCAGGCCCTCGACGCATCCGTCCGGGCGTATGAGCCAGCGCAAGCCTTGGTGAGCTCGGAGGACGGCATGGAGCACATTCGCCGAATGCTCGAGGGCTCCTCGTCGCTGCTTTACCGGGGCGGATTGCTCGCAATCGAAATCGACTCCCGGCGGCCCGATGCCGCGCTTGCGCTCGCTCGCCGCATCGGTTGGCACGATCCGGTGGTGCGACGCGATCTGTTCGGCCGGCACCGCTACCTACTCGTGACGAAGGGATGAACGTGATCGACGCGACAGCACAACAGCTGGGCAAGCTCATCGGACAGGGGGAGGAGTACCGTGCCCTGATGCGGGCGCGGGAAGGGCTCGACGGGGACAAGGAGCTGGCGGAGAAGCTGAAGCGGCTCGAGCAACTGGCTGCCGGCCTGCAGCAGCGGGTCGCGAGCGGCGAGGAACCCGACAAGGCCGAGGCGGAAGAATACGATCGTCTCTTTGGCGAAGTGCAGAGCAACATTTCGTACCAGCGGCTTGTTGCGGCCCAGTCGAACTTCGATAAGGTGATGCACCACGTGCAGGAGCAGATCCTCGACGGGATGCGGCAGGGCGGTGAAAGCCGGATCATCACCTTGACCTGAGGCGTGGCATCGATGGCGGGGTTCTTCGTCGTGGTGGAGGGGCCGGAGGGCGCGGGAAAGACGACGCTGGTGGGGCATCTCGCGGAGCGGCTTCGCAACGGCGGGCGCCGGGTCCTGGTCGCCCGCGAGCCGGGGGGTACCGAAACGGCCGAGGCGGCGCGCAACCTGGTGTTGGACCCGACGATGGACTGGGAGAGCACCGCCGAGCTGTTCCTGATTCTGACGGCCAGGGCCGAGCTGGTGGCCAAGGTGCTCAGGCCGGCACTGACGGTGGGGGCCGTCGTCGTGTGCGACAGGTACGATCTGTCGACCCGGGCGTACCAGATTGCCGGGCGCGGACTGCCGGCGGACGAGGTGCTGGCGGCCAACCGGCTGGCGACGGGGAGTCTCGTGCCCGACCTGACCCTGGTGCTCGACCTCGACCCGGCGGAGGGCCGCCGGCGGCAGGCAGCGCAGGGGAAGTCGCCCGACCGGATGGAACAGGCAGATCCCGGGATGCATGAGCGGGTTGCGGCTGCGTTCCGGGCGGCCGACGGGCCGGGCATTGTGCATCTCGACGCGAGCCTGGCGGCCGACGAAGTAGCGGCGGCGGCGTGGGCGGAGCTGGAACAGCGGCTCTCAGGAGCCGTGTGAGACGGGAACAGTGTAGGTTTCGGAGGGTTCAACGGATCGTGAGGGGGGTCGACGGTGATTCGGAAGGCTTCGGAGGTCTCATGAAGGGTCAGCGGTTCTTCCTGCTCGCGTTGGTGGGATTCGTGTCGTTCCTCTCCGGCGGCTGGTTGTTGCAGCGCGGTGCGAGCCAGGCAGGCAACGTCTACCAGCAGGCACGGTTGTTCGATGACGTGCTGGGATACGTTGCAGACTTCTACGTCGATTCGCTCGGCGAGGCCGAGTTGTACGACCTCGCGATCGACGGATTGCTCGGGCAGCTCGAAGATCCGTACGCCCGGTTCCTCCGCCGTGAGGATTTCCAGGAGCTGACCGAGAACACCACCGGGAACTATGGCGGGCTGGGTATCCGAATCGATGTCCGCGACGGTTGGATTACCGTCATCGCGCCGATAGCGGAAACGCCCGCAGACGATGCGGGCCTCGAGACGGGCGACCGGATCATTGCCGTGGACGGCCGCTCCACCTACGGCTGGAAATCCGATAAGGCCGTCTCGGAACTCCGCGGTGAGGCGGGGTCGGAGGTGACCATCACGGTGGCCCGACCAGGCATGCCCGAGCCGATGGACGTCATCATCGAGCGGGCGGTCATTCACGTCAAGGCGATCCAGCTCGCCACCATGCTCGACTCGGACGTCGGCTACGTGTCGATGGTGAGCGCGAGCGTGTCAGAAACGCTCGCCGATGAGCTGGTGGAGGCCGTGGATTCGCTACGGGGCGCCGGTGCGACGTCGTTGGTGCTCGATCTCCGATACAATCCCGGCGGTCTTCTCGACCAGGGCGTCGAGGTGTCGGACCTGTTCCTCGAGCCTGGGGTCACCGTCGTCTCGACGCGCGGGCGGGCGCGCGGATCGACGGAAACGTACGAGGCGCGTGCGGAGCAGCGCTGGCCGGATCTCCCGATTGTCGTGCTCGTCAATGGGGGCACGGCGAGCGCCGCCGAGATCATCGCCGGGGCGCTTCAGGACCATGACCGCGCGCTGATCCTCGGCACGCCCACCTTTGGCAAGGGCCTTGTGCAGACGGTATACCGTCTCGGCCAGTCGGAGGCGCTGCGGCTCACCACGGCGCGATGGTACACGCCGAGCGGACGGCTGATTCAGAAGCCCATGACGGAGCAGCCACTGATGGCTGCCGAACAGGGCGAGGGAGGTTCCGTGCTCGCGGGTGCCGACACCAACGAGATCTTTCTCACTGACGGAGGGCGTGAGGTTCGTGGCGGCGGCGGGATCCGGCCAGATGTCACGGTGTACCCGGACACGCTGACCGACGTCGAACGGAATTTCTATCGTGCGCTGGGCGCAAAGCTCCCGATGTACCAGGACGTGATGACGTCGTACGCCCTGGAGCTCAAGGGGGAGGGCACCATCACCGACCCGTCATTCCAGGTGACCGATCAGATGCGGCGCGACATCATCAATCGCCTTGCGGAGCGCGAGGTGGAGGTCCCGACGGAGCTGCTTGCCGGGGCCGGGGATTTGATCGAACGGCAGCTTGGCTACGAGATTCAGCGATACGTCTTCGGGCGGCAGTCGGAGAGCCTGCGACGCTTGCAGCACGATCGGCAGGTGGAGCGCACCATCGAGTTCCTGCGCCAGGCGACGTCGGTGCCGGAGCTGCTGGCTCTCGCCGCGGCGGAACAGGAGCCAGCCGACGAGATGAACTGAGCGGTCGTGGGCTGTACATCAACAGACGACGGGACGGGCGGCACGGTAGCGCTCGTCCCGTCGTGTCGTTAGGCCTCGGCCGACTATGGAACGACGACTCTCACACCGTCTGGGGGCTCGAACCGCAACTCTACCTCCGGAACCGCAACGCCGGTCCGGAGGTCACGCAACACGAGCGTGCGCCGCTGGCCCGACTCCTCGACCACGCTGATGCGGCGGAACAGGCCGTCGTCGTCGACGGCAATCTCAGCCGAGCGAAATCCGAGGTCGCGGCTCTTTGGGACCAATGCCACGAGGTCGACACGCCGGCCCCCCACCGACTCCTCCCCAACGTACCGCGCGTCGTAGCGTTCCAGCGGACGATCGGCGAACTGCCCCATCAAGTTGGGCGTGACCATCCCGCTGGTGGGCACGGGTTGACGGATGACCTGCTCGGGAACCGTGCTGGGCGCGTAGAGCCACAGCCAGGTGCCGTCCACGACGATCCGGTCACCCCGCGGATCGGTGAATCGCATCGCAAACCGGTTGGGGCGTTCCAGGTAGAGGATCCCCTCCGCCGTTTCGTTCCCCAGCATCGGGTTCTCGAGCGTCTGGGTGAAGCTCGCCTGGAGCGTCGTCAGTCCCCGGTAGGCCGACTCCGCCCGCTGCAGCGCTGCCGGTGCATCCTGTGCGGGAGCACGCACCGGCGAGAGGGCGCAGATGATTGCGCCCAACCCCGTGACGCGCATTCGATGGCCAAGAAGCATGTGCATGTTCTGACTATACCTCGGGAATCGTGAATCGATCCCCATCGCGTGCAGCGTTCACGTGGCCGGCGAACTCGGTCCGAGCCTGTGCCGCCGGATCGGCATCGCCGAACATCGGATAGAAGTGCGTCAGCACCAGTCGCTGCGCTCGGGCGAGCCGCGCGAGCCGGCCGGCCCGCTGCGGTGTGAGATGTGACTCGATGGCGTGCTCCTCAGGAAGCGAGCACTCGGCGAGGAGCAGATCACAGTCGATCGACCACTGCGCCAGCGACTCGTCAAAACCGGTGTCTCCGGTGTACACGAGGCGCGCTCCATCGGCGCAGACGGCGTACGCCAGCGACTCGGCGGTATGTGAGGTCGCAGCGCTCTCCAGGCGAACGTCCCGGTCCAGTGGGTAGCCGTCCCCTGGGTCGAGCTCCACGATGTCCAATCCGTATTCCGGTGCGATGAGCCAGTCCTCGAAGGCGCCGGCGGCGAGCGTGAGTCTGGCGTGTATCCCACGGGGACCGAGCAACACGAGTGGGGTGGAGCGGGGAGGCGCTGTCCCCCATCGAAGTGCGAACAGGTAATGGGGCAGCTCGCCCCAGTGGTCGAGGTGGAAGTGCGAGATCGCGACGTGGGTGGCGGTCGACCACGGAACGTCGAAGCGGGCGGCTCGCTGCAGCGTTCCGGCGCCACAGTCGAGTAGCAGTCGCACGTCACCCGTCTCGACCCAGTAGGCTGCCGCCGTGCGATCCGCGCTGGGAGCGATGGTCCCGCTGCCGAGCACCGTGAGCTGCACGTCAGTTGTGGCCCATGAAGACGATACGCTTGGTGAACGTGTCCCCCAGCGTCACGAGTCGGGCGATGTAGATGCCCTGCGGCACGACCGATCCATCCTCCGCGGTCCCATCCCACTCCAGGCGCGGATCACAGGTTCCGGAAGCGCCGACCGCGGGCCGGCCGTACCGGCCGGGCTCGAGCACGGTTTCGAACTCAGTGCCGGGCACGAGGTTTCGCACGATGTGCCCTCGCGCGTCGAGGATATCCAACTCGACCCTGCTGGTTTCGGACAGGTCGAACCATAGACACGTCACGTCGCGCATCAACTCGCGGTTCGGGAACGGATTCGGGAAATTCTGGTACAGCAGGGTCGCCAGCGGCGCGGAGTCGTCCACGATGATGAACGAGCCGGCACTGTTCACACGCGAACTGTCTGTCCCGAGGCGCGCGGTGACCGACCACCGGTAGGGCGTGTTGCGCTCCAGATCGAACGGGGGAACGAACTGCGTCGTGGTGAGGTCTCTGTCCTCCACCTCCATCGTCCCGTCGTCCACGCGCTCGATCAGGATATCATATAGGAACGGCCCGGGAGGACTCGCACTGGCGGGCGACGTCCACCGGAACGTTGGCCGCAAGTCGCGCACCGTTACCCCGCCCGGCGCGTCCGGCTGCAACTCCGCGACCCATGCAGGCGCCAGGTACCAAGGGCTCGAGGTACTGCGCACGGCAACGGAATCGGCAGTTGACGCCGTCACCCGGTAGATCAGCCGTTCCCCAGGCGCCAGCGCCTTGGCGGCGGAGAGGGACTGCTCCGTCAGCACCGTGTCGAGGATGGTCGCCAGGAAGAGCGTGTCGCGTGCCACCTCGACGCGGTATTCCACCGGGAAGGCGGCAGCCGGCAGATCCGGCACCGACCAGGACAGGAGCGGCGTGACGGACGTGAGGGCGGTATCGCTTGGACCGGTGAGGACCACCCCCCGCGGGAACAAGGTGCTACGCGCGATGTCCGGTCGTCCCCAGCCCACGGTGGAGTCCGGGGACTGCTGCTGGTGTGCGTAGCGGCGCAAGGCATCGCGCACATCGATCGGGGTGTATCCCGGATGCACTTCTCTGAAGAGCACCGCTGAACCCGCCAGCAGCGGCGTGGAGAACGACGTGCCGTTCACCCTGCCGAACCCGGTCTGTGATGACGGTGTCACCACGAATAGCTGGACCCCCGGGGCCGTGAGGTCCGGCTTGAGCCGCTGATCGGCCGTCGGACCTCGGGAGCTGAAACTGGCCAACGTGCCAAGCGAGTCCTCGGCGCCGGCGGTGAGCACGGAGTCGCCGTCACCGGGAGTGATGAGGGTACGGAATCCTGGTCCCCGGTTGCCAGCCGCGGTCACGACCACGATTCCCCGTTCCACGGCAGCGTCCGCGGCGACCGTGGTGACTGCCACGTCTCCGTTCAAGTCGTCCGGAGCGTAGGAAAAGCCGTCGTCGAATTCGAGGTAGCCCAGACTCGACGTTACAACGATGGCCCCCAGGGAGTCGGCCCACTCGATCGCCGCCACCCAATGGTCCTCTTCCACCCGGGTCTCCGAGCGGATGTCCTCGGTCTTGGCGAGTACGTAGCCGGCTTCCGGAGCGATTCCCACGATGCTCCCCGGCAGCTGGGCGGCCAGGAGCGACCAGACTTGTGTTCCGTGGCGGGAGGCGAACGGGTCGTCCTCGGGCTCGTTGGCGACGATCGAATCCCCAAAGACGAAGTCGCGCTGAGCCACGACCCGTGCGGCGGCGAACGCGGGATCGCCGGTCTCGAAGCCGGTGTCGAGGATCGCGATCGTCACGCCCGCACCCCGCAGATCCCGTGCGGTGAGTGGAAACAGGTTCAACTGACGCATTGGCATGGCGGACGGACCGAACAGCGAGTCGAGCGTGGCACCGGCGGCGGGCGCGCGCGGAGGTCCGGCGACGGCGCGGTCGGGCTCGGGGGTGCCGCGAAACCGTGCGACTGCCTGCAGGTGTCGGAACTCCGGACGGGTGCGAGCGGTGCCAAGCGCCGTTCCCGCCACGTCCGCCGACACCGCGTGCAGCCAGCGGCTGCGGTGCCGGATCCTTCCCCCGATGTTCTCCACGGTCTCGGCGACGCCGTCCAGCGGAATGTCGCTGCGACCGAAGAACCAGATGGCGATGACCGTGTCGCGGCCCAACACCGGCGCGAGCGCTGGGGATAGGGACGGCTCCTGCCCGACCGCGGTACCCGCCGCGGCCGCGGCGAGCAGCATCAGGAGGAGGGGTGCGCGTCTCAAGCCACGGACTGTTCGGTCTGACCCAAGCGGACGCCTACGATCGTGGAGACTCCCGGTTCCTGCATCGTCACACCGTACACGGAATCGGCGACCTGCATGGTCCGCGGATTGTGCGTGATGACGATGAATTGCGTATCCGCCTTGAACTCATCGAGCAGCCGCACGAACCGCATCACGTTCGCGTCGTCCAGCGGTGCGTCCACCTCGTCGAGGAGGCAAAAGGGCGCGGGCTTCGTCAGGTAGATGGCGAACAGCAGCGAGATCGCGACGAGCGCTCGCTCACCGGACGAGAGGAGGTGAATACGCTGCGTGCGCTTCCCGCGGGGAGCCGCGTGGATCACGATGTCACTTCCGAGCGGATCCGCATCGTCCGCCAGCCTCAGGTCGCACTCCCCGCCCTCGAACAGGGTCTGGAACACCGAGTGGAAGTGCTCCCGGACGGCTGTGAACGTCTCAAGGAACATGTCGCGTGCCGTGGCCTCGATCTCCTTCAATGCTTGGACGAGGGAATCGCGCGCTGAGACGAGGTCATCCCGCTGACTGGTGAGAAAGTCGAGCCGCTTGAGTTCGTCGGCGTGCTCTTCGACGGCGAGCAAGTTCACTGGACCGATCCGTTCGAGGTCCTCCTGGAGCTGCTCGGCCTCAGCACGCAGCTCGTCGGTCTCTCCCCCGACGTCGTCGGCCTCCTCGAGGAGCACACCGATGGGCTTGTGCCACTCGCCCTCGATGCGCTGGACCATGCCCTGGCGGCGCCCGTGGGCTTCGGTCAGCTCGATTTCGACACGGTGCAACTCTTCGTTCACCTGGTCGAGTTCGGTCCGCGATTCCTCGAGTTGCCCCTCGACGTGGTCGACGGCCATCTGCGCTTCCCTGGCATCGACCTCGGCCGCCCGGACTGCCTCTTCGAGTTCCTGCGCTGCGGCGCGGCGATCGGCCAAGCGGTCGGTCCAGTCGCCGCGCTGTCCCGTGAGCTCGCGGGAGCCGGTGTCGATCTCCGACAGCTCCCGTCCGAGCCGCTCCACCATCTCCCGCGCGTCGGTCAGTGACTGTCGTACCCGGTCCTCTCGCTCGGCCGCCGACTGCTCCCGGGCAGAGACCTGTACCTCCTCGACCTGCCAGTGCACTCGGCGTTCCCGGGCGGACTCCTGCTGTGCCTCGAGGTCCTCCAGCGTGGACCACTGCCGTTCCAAGTCCCGTGCGATCCGCTCCCGGTCACGTCCGGCATCATCGATCTCAGCACCCGCGCGATGGAAACGGTGCTCCCGCTCCGACAGCCGCTTCGCGACACGCGCCGCCGCCTCCTGTGCCTCGGCGTGCTCACGCTCCGCTCGCATCAGCGCTCGGGCCGCATCATCGACGGCCCCGTGAGCCTCACGTGCGGCAGCTCGCGCCTTGCCATGGCGCTCGGTGGCCGCCTGCAGCGCCCGCTCGCCAGCGGATTGGCGCTGCGCGGCATCGGTAAGCGCCCGAGTGAGCCGTTCGAGCTGCTGCTCTCCCTCGCTGAGTTGGCTCGCCAGCTCGTCGAGTTCCGCACGCCGGCTCAACGGACCGGCCGCAGTCCGACCGGGCAGCAAGACGGCCCCGTTGGCCTGCCGGATCACGGTTCCCTCCGCGTCCCCGGGCTCGGCCTGCCCGAGCAGTACTTCGATCCAGCGGTCGGCCGGTGGCTGCACCTCCAGTCCGTAGCGCTGCGCGTACCCCGTGCTCCCGACATGCGGCTCCGCACCGACAGGAAGCAGCAGGAGTGGGCCGGGGGCTGCCACCCCGTGCCACTGCCGGATGGCGTCGATCGCCGCGTCGTCCCGCACGAGCACGGCCTGCAGCCAGTCGCCGAGCAACCGCTCAGCGAGCCGAGCCTCGGCTCGGGAGATGGTCACGAAGTCGCTCAGGGGACCGAGGATTGTCCCCTCCCCGAAGCGTGCGCTCTCCGTGAGCAGGGCCTGCACGGCTGGCGCTACACCTTCTCGCTTGCGCTCCAGCGCTGCGAGTGCATCACGCCGCGCGGTGGCCTGGGCGATACGATCCTGATATTCACGGTGCTCGATCCGCACCGCCGCTTCATGCTCGCGAGCCGATGCGAGCGCATGCCGTGCCCGCTCGAGCTGCGCCCCTGCCTCGCGCTCTTCGGCTTCCGTCGCACCAAGCAGCACGCGCGCTTCCTCCTGCCGCCCGCGCGACGATTTTACCTCGTGGCTCGTGGCCCGCACGCGATCGGTCCCGTCCGTGGACCGAGGACGGAGCTCCTCCAGCTCACGTTCGAGGGCGGTCCGCTCGCCCTGCAAGGCGCGCAGCGTCTCCGCCCGGTGCTGCAGCTCGTCTTCGAGCGTGCGGACCGCCTCCCGGTGCTGGACCAGCCGTTCCCGCGTTTCGTCCTCCGAGGCGGTCCGCAGATCCAGTTCGGTCTGCACCGAGGCGCGTGCACTCCGCGCAGCCTCGCACTCTGCGACAGAGACCTCCAACTCCCGCTCGAGCTCGGCGAGCCTCGTCTCCGTCTGCGCGCGCTCCTCGATCGCTCGTTCTCGGCGCACCTGCACGTACTGCAGGCGCTCCCCGGCGAGCTTGAGATCGCCGTCGAGACGCTCCGTCTCGATCCTCGTCTCTCCCAGCCGCCGCTCCAGTTCCGTGCGGCGCGCGTCGGCCGCGACCCGCGCCTGCGATCGTGCCTCGCGGGTGCGCTCCAGCTCGGCGAGCCGCTCGCGAACTTGGGGAGTGCGCCCTCGCAGGAAGTCGCGCCGGCCCTCCAGGACGGCGTAGCGTTCCTCGAAGTCCGCGAACTCGCGACGTGCGAGGGTCATGACGATGCCGAAGCGCCGCTCGGTGTACGTCCGGTGCCGGTCCGTACGGCCCTTCTGCCGAGCCAGGCTCCGTACCTGCGTCTGCACCTCCGAGATCACGTCGTCGAGGCGCTGGAGATCCGTCGCGGTACGCTCCAGTCGTCGCTCCGTGGCCTCCTTGCGATTGCGGTAGAGCCCGATCCCGGCTGCCTCCTCGAACAGCGACCGCCGTTCTTCCGTCCGATCCGAAAGCAACCGATCGATCATCTGCGCCTCGATGACGACGCCGGCGTCGCTCCCGAGGCCGGTTCCCTGCAGCAGGTCGCTGATGTCGCGCAGCCGAACGGGTGCCTGGTTCAACAGGTACTCGCTGTGTCCGCTGCGGGAGATGCGGCGGGTGACGACGACCTCGTGGAAGGAGACCGGCAGCAGGCCCTCGCTGTTGTCGAACACCAACGAGACCTCGGCGAGGTTGATGGGCTTCCGCTTGACGGAACCTTGAAAGATGACCTCGTCCATCCGGGTCGACCGCAGCAGCCGCGCACGTTGCTCTCCCAGCACCCAGCGGACGGCATCCGAGATGTTCGACTTGCCACATCCGTTCGGGCCTACGACGGCGGTGACGCCGTCGTAGAAGTGCAGCGGTACGGTGTCTGCAAACGACTTGAACCCCGACAGCTCGAGCCGGTTGAGCTTCATCGGCTGTGTCCTGCGACGTGGTGAGGGCTTACGGAGGCACGGACTGCCCGGGTCCGCCGGTTCCGTCCGGCCGGGAATCCCACCCGAGTGGGACACGCGACTGACGCGGCACCGTGACACGTGCTCACAATGTAGCAGGTCGGACGTCTGGCCCGAAGGCCGTTCGGAGCCCTCGTACTCACGGGCGCGACGAGGCGGTATCGCGGGTGAAGATCCAGAACGGGAGCTTCAGCTGCCGCCCTGTGGCTTCCGCCTCTTCACGGGTGGGGTAGGGACCGAGCACGACGCGGAACGGCTCCGTGGGCAGCTCAGGCGGGAGCACCGTCGCCCTCATGCCGGCGCGCCGAAGATTGGCGGCGAGATCGGCTGCCCAGTCGGGATTCGACGTACTGCTCACCTGGACGTATATGAGCTGCCCCGGTAGAGCTGCTTCGGGTTCCCCGGGCTCCGACGCTTCGAGTGCGGGCCGGCTCGGATCCCAGCTCATCGCGATCCAACGGTCCGAGGTCGCCGCATCCACACTCGGTCCGTCCTCTGTGCCGACTGCGACCGAGACGACCTGCTCGTCCCGCCGCACCAGGATGGTCCCATCGGGAGCGATCGCCGGCAACTGGGGATTCCAGTCGCCGGATACCGAGTCGGCGAGGGTCCACGTCACGACGTCCACGATCCAGATGGTCGACTCGTCCGCGCTGCGAAGCAGTTGCCACCGCCCCCAGGGGTCCGCTCGCCAGGCGGTTGGCGTGCCGGGAAGCGCCAGCTCCTCGGTGACATCGAAAGAGAAGCGGTCCACCGCGAGCAGCACGCCATCCGTGCGCACGACCACGATCCGATGACCGGACGCCGAAAAGTCTGCCAGGAGCGGAGCCGGATCCACTTCGACGAGCTCCCGGGCGTCGGGATCAGTTGGCTCGAGCAGCACGATGCCGGAATCGGTAACGACGAGTGCCGCTTCTCCCCACGGGGACACCGCCACCGGTCCGGCCGGGAGCGGCTGACTGACGGTCGGTTGGCCGTTGGCCACCAGCACGAGCGCCCGGGCGGAGTCCGACTCGACCACGGCGAGCAGACGGTCGCGTACACCTGCCCAGACGCGGGTCGGCAGCTCCGGGAAGCCGCTGGACCAGGGGACCAGCGATCGCAGGCCAACCGACGCGACCGACCCGTCCTGGTGGATGGCGAACGGGGTTCCGGTGGGTCCGACGGCCGCCATGGCCACATTCGAGTCAACGGTCCGCATCCGCCCGGTCCCCAGATCCAGTGCGGCGAGCACGTCGGATTCCGTCAGCACGTACACCTGGTCCCGATCACCGGCGTAACCGATGACGCTGCGGACAGGACTCTCCGGGGACTCGAACTGCCAGGGGATCTCATCCAGGTCCGGCAACCGATACAGCTGCGGGCTCCGCGCTCTCCGGCCGTGAAAGCGGAATGCCACCGGTGTGCCGAGCCCCGCCGACTGCGGTGTAGCCGTGAAGACATCCTTGACCGGATTGGACACCGGTTCCGAGCCGCAGCCAGCTGCCGCGATGATGATCGGTATGGCCAGGAGCAGGAGGCGCACGGGCGGGAACCTAGGTGGGGACATCAGGGGGCGCAAGCCGGAATCGTGAGGAGGTGGATCTGCAGGACTCATCCCCCTGTCGTGCGCGTCAGCCCGACCGGCTTGGGCGCGTAGCGCCGGGCGTGCGGCGTGCCCGAGTGGTGGACCCATCGCTCTCCGCCTCGGAGATGTCGACCGTCAACGTCGGAGCGTCCGACCAGAGGCGCTCGAGTTGGTAATACTCCCGCAGCGTCGGGTGGAAGACGTGGACCACGACACTGACGAAGTCCAGCAGCGCCCAGCGGCCGGCGCGCACGCCTTCGGCGTGGTGGGCGTGTCCACCGCCACGCTCGACCATTTCCTGCACTCGCTCGGCGAGAGTGCGGACATGGGTATCCGACGTTCCGGAGGCAATGACGAAGAAATCGGCGGCGTCGCTGATTTGACGGAGGTCGAGCACGACGACGTCCTGCGCTTTGTGGTCATCGAGTGCGCGGACGGCGAGGCGAAGGTCCCGGACCGTATCGCGCTCTATATTCCCGTATCGTCCGTGGTCGCGAATGGTTCCCCGGTGTCCAGCAGTGTCGAATCTTCGACTTGATAGAATACACCCCACGCCCCGAGACCGGTGTGGACGCCAAGTGCCGCCGTGACGTCCGCCACGAAGCAGTCCCGCGGCTCGTAGCGCCGGATCAGCTCCTTGCGCACCGAGCCGGCGAACTCGCGGATGCCGGCATGAACGACGGCCAGCCTGAAGGAGGAAGGGCGGGGAGTGAGACGGCGGTCGAGGTGCTCCAGCATGCGGGGCAGCACCGCGTCGCGACCGCGGACTCGATCGAGCGGAACGACCGAGCCGTTCGAGTCGACCTCGAGGATCGGCTTGATGTGCAGCAGCTCCCCGAGCCAGGCGCGCCCCCGCGTCACCCGGCCGGACCGAAGGAGGTTCTCAAACGTGTCGACGGTGAAGAGCCCACCCGAGCGATCCCGGATGGCCGTCAGCTCGCGGGCGATCGCGTCGACCTTCCAGCCCGCCTCCGCGAGCTCGACCGCCCGCAGTGTCAACATGCCCAGCCCAAGCGACGCGGTGCGGGAATCGACGACGGTGAGGCGTCGGTCTGACGGCATTGCCTGGGCCGTCGCTTGTGCTGAGCGCAGCGTTCCGGACAGCGCGCCTGCGATGAACACGCCGAGGACCTCGTCGCTGTTGGCGCTCGCGTCCTGGAAGCCTCGGGTGAAGGCGGCCGGCGTGGGCTGCGACGTGGTGAAGATCTCCTTGTCGTCCCGCATGCGGGTGTAGACCTCCTCGCCGCGGATATCGATGCGGTCGAGGTACGTCCGTTCCCCCGCGATCACCTGCAGCGGGACGATGACGATGCCGTGATCGTCCACCACGCGGTCGGGCAGGTCGCAGGACGAGTCCGTGACGATCGTGATGCGGCGATGGACCGAGTGCAGCGCCTCGGTATGCTGGGCGCGCATGTCGTCCGACTTGGTGGCCTCGAGCGTCCCCCAGGTGGCCGCGAGCTCGAATACGTCGTCGGGCGTATCGGTGTGAATGTGCAGCTTCAGCAGGTCGTCGGTCGCCAGCACCACGATGCTCCCGCCGTACCGCCTGAGCAGCTGCCGGATCTCCGTGGATGGCAGGAAGCCCGAGCCCCGCACGAGCGCCTCGGTGCAGAACTGGAAGTCCTGTTCGGGATCGACTTCCGCCAGGGCGGCGGCATCCGGGACGACGAACTCGGCGGTGAAGGAGGCCGGCATGATGGGGTCACCCTCGAGCAGCCGCACGATGCCCTCGATCACCCGCACGAACGCCTTCCCCCCCGCATCGACCACGCCGGCCTCGCGCAGCACCTCCAGCAGCTCCGGCGTTCGGCGCAGCGATTCCTCCGCTCGCTGCAGCGCGTGCCGCATGACTTCGCGGATGTTCGTCGTCTTTCCCGCGGCCGACTCGGCAGCCTCGGCCGCGTCGCGGGACACCGTGAGGATCGTTCCCTCTCGGGGATCGTCCAGCGACCGATAGAGATGCTCGGCCCCGACCTTCATGGCGTGGGCGACATCACGGGCCCGCGCCACTCTCTTGTTCCCGAGCGACTCCCGGAATCCCAGCAGGAAGTGCGACAGCAGCATGCCGGAATTCCCGCGCGCGCCCAGCACGCACGAGTCGGCCATCGCTTTGGTGACGGTGGGAAGATCGGCACCGTGCAGCGGCCGTACTCCCTCCGCGGCCGCGCGAAGCGTCATAGCGAAGTTGGTCCCGGTGTCGCCGTCGGGTACCGGAAAGACGTTGATGCGGTTCAGCTCGTCACGCCCGGCGTCCACCCAATCCGCTGTGGCGATGAGCGTCCGCCGAAGACGAGCGCCGTCGAGATATGCGATGCCCACAGGAAGCGCGCCGGCTGTCACTCTTCTCTACTGACCCAGACCTTGATCTCGGCGTGGACCTCGGGGTGCAGCCGGATCGAGACGGGCCACACGCCGATCATCCTGATCGGTTCGGCCAGCTCGATGATCCGCTTGTCCAGCTCGAACCCCTTTGCGCCGAGCTGCTTCGCAATGTCTCCGGAGGTGATCGACCCGAAGAGCTTGTCGCCCTCGCCCGCCTTCGCCGTAAAGTGCAGCTCGACGTCGGTCAGGTGGGTCGCCATGGCCTCCGCGTCCGATTTCTGCTCCGCGAGTCGGATGCTGCGATGCTTGGCCTCCGACTCGATGCGACGCTTGTTGCCTGCGGTCGCAGCGTACGCGAACCCCTGGGGAATGAGGTAGTTCCGGGCGTACCCGTCCTTCACCTTCACGAGTTCGCCTACACGGCCGACATTCGGCACGTCGTCTCTCAGAATGACTTCCATCGCCTCACCTACTGGCGGCTTTGCTCCACCGCCGTCTGAGGTTCATGCCCGCGTCGAGGACTCCTAACAGGATGGCGCCTCCGACGACAATGGGCAACATGAGCAACACCACCAGGCCGAACAGGAGCCAGAACACGAGCCCGCCTCCGCCCAGGAGGTGGAGGCCGAAGGCCACCACCGCGGCCCCCCGGAGGCCGTACAGCACGGCCGCGAGGAGGAGGATGTTTGCCGCTGCGAGCTTGACCGCCGCGAGTCGCGGCAGCACCACGACCGCGAGTGACACGACCACCGCCCAGCCCAGGTGTTCCGAAAACCTGAGCTGTCTGAACCGCGCCGGGAGCCGACCGATCGGCTCGGCGACGAGGCGGCGGTAGATTGCCGTCACCAAGGCGAGTCCTGCCAGGACCTGAAGCATCATGATGCTCGGCGTGTACCACCCCATCAGGCGGGCGGTGTCAGCGAGTCTGCGCTCGAACTGGTGCAGCTCTGCCGCAGAAAGCCCGGTCTGCCCCAGCTGGCCCGATACGGCCGACAACATCCCGAGCAGTCCGCGGAATGCGATTCCCTGTCTGAACTCAACCCACCACGTGATCTCCGGCCACGACGAGCCGAACGCCGGGAGCAGGAGCGAGGTCACCAGCAGGCCGAGCAGCGCCGCGGCAAGGGCCCGATGCGTGAAGCTCCAGCGCGTGCGCAGGCTCAGCATCACGAACGCTGCGCTTGCCATGACCATGACCGCACGCAGCACCTGGTCCGGCAGCTCGCCCGGCTGTACCAGCCACCAGAGACCGATCCAGGTGGCCACTCCGGTCGCGACCAGTTCCCGCGTGCCGTGCCGACGGGTGAGCAGCAGCAGGGTTGCCAGGGGAACCGCCGCCGACCAGAGCGGTGCGAGCGTAGAGAAGCCGACCAGCCCCAGGATGACCCGCCACCAGCCACCGCGTGCCGCCGCTTCCCGCGGAGGCCCCATCGGTACCTAGCGGCTGTACCCGCGGATGTACGGCAGCAGTGCGACATGGCGGGCGCGCTTGATTGCCTGCGCCACCTGCCGCTGATGCCGTGCGCACATGCCCGACAACCTGCTCGGGATGATCTTGCCTCGCTCGGTCAGTAATCGGGTGAGCATCCGCTCATCCTTGTAGTCGACGACCCGGACACCTGATTCGCATACGGGGCACGTCTTCCGTGAACGCCTCATTCGTCATTCCTCTCGTCGTCGTCGCTACTCGGAGGCGCTTCGTCGTCTCCGCTCGGCGTGGCGGCGACGGGGGCCAAACCCTCGTTGAGCACGATCAGGTAACGTATGACGGTCTCCTCCAGCTTGATGGCCCGTTCCAGCTCCCCCAACAGCTCCGGCTGAGTCCGGAACTGGACCACCACGTAGTATCCCGTATCCTTGCCGGCGATGGCGTAGGCGAGTGTTCGCTTGCCCCAGTGGCTGACAGCGGTGATGGGCTCCGGCGCTTCCGGGCTGGTGAGGAGCGCGTGGAACTTGTCGAGTCGCTCGTTGACCTGCGGCTCTTCGAGCGAGGAATCGAAGACGTAGACGAGCTCGTAGTCTCGTGTCATGGCACCGTCCTTTGGCCGTTACGACCCCGCCATCGGCGCAAGGCGGAGTAGGTTGTAGGAGGCGATGAATATAACGGCTTGAGGGAGGAAATGGAGGGGCTGTGTGGGCAGGCGCCCTGGCCGCTCGGCCGCACCGAGCCCGACCCGTGCCCTTCCGCCCGACCCCCCGACTTCACACGTTGAAACGGAACAGCAGCACGTCACCGTCCCGGACGAGGTAGTCCCGCCCCTCCGAGCGGACGAGTCCGCGCTCCCGGGCCACCCGGTAGGAGCCTGCTGCGATGAACTCCTCTACGTCGATCGTCTCGGCCCGAATGAAGCCCCGTTGGAAGTCCGTGTGGATCTTCCCCGCGGCCTCGAATGCCGTAGAGCCCTCGGCAATGGTCCAGGCGCGCACCTCGTTCTCGCCGATGGTGAAGAAGGTCTCGAGGCCTAGCAACCGATAGCCGGCGTGGATCAGGCGGTCGAGGCCCGGTTCGTCCACACCCGCACTGTCGAGGTACTCACGGCGCTCGGCGGGATCGAGGTCTTCCAGCTCAGCCTCGATCCGCGCGGAGAAGGGGACGACCAGCGCCTCCTCGTGGTGGGTGCGCACCGCGTGCCGCAGCCGCTCTACCCAGGGTCCGCCGTTGCCGGCCAGACTCTCCTCGCCCACGTTGGCCGCGTACAGGATCGGCTTCGAGGTGAGCAGACCGAGGTGTCGCAGATAACGGATGGTGCCGTCGTCCTCTCCCGCCTCGCGGGCCCCCCGACCGGCGTTCAGCTCGTCCATGACCCGCTCGAGCGTCACGACTTCCGCGGCGGCGGCCTTGTCGCCGGCACGCGCCGTCTTGCGCGCACGCTCGAGCCGGCGCTCGACCAGCGCCAGGTCGGCGAGGGCGAGCTCGGCGGTGACGATATCGTGGTCGCGCACTGGGTCAACGCTCCCGGTCACGTGCAGCACGTCGGGATCCTCGAAGCCCCGGATCACGTGCACGATCGCATCGACCTCACGGATGTGCGACAGGAACTGGTTACCCAGACCCTCCCCATGACTCGCGCCTTTGACGAGCCCGGCGATGTCTACGAACTCCACCACGGCGGGGACCTTCTTCTCGGGGCGGACGACCTCGAACAGCCGGTCGAGCCGCGGGTCGGGCACCTCGACCACGCCGACGTTCGGATCGACCGTACAGAACGGGTAGTTCTCGGCCGGCGCAGCCTTGGACGAGGTGAGAGCGTTGAAGAGGGTGGACTTGCCGACGTTGGGCAGCCCTACGATGCCGAGACGAAGCATGAAGGACGGTAAGACGGCAAGACGGTAGGGCGGTAGGGGGGGACCGCCCTACCGCCTCCCGTCCTATTACCCGATGAACCAGGGTGCGAGCACGAGACTCACGACCGACATCAGCTTGATGAGGATGTTCAGTGACGGTCCGCTGGTGTCCTTGAACGGATCGCCTACGGTGTCGCCGACCACGGCCGCCTTGTGCGGATCGGAGCCCTTGCCGCCGTGCGCACCGCCCTCGATGTACTTCTTGGCATTGTCCCACGCACCGCCGGCGTTGGCCATGAACAGCGCCATCATCACGCCGGTCAGGGTCGCGCCGGCAAGGAGCCCCCCGAGCGTCTCAACGCCCAGCAGCTTGCCGACGAGGACGGGAACCGCCACGGCCGCGACACCCGGGAGGATCATTTCGCGCAGCGCGGCTCTCGTGGAGATGTCCACGCAGCGGGCCGAGTCGGGTTTGGCCTGTCCTTCCATCAACCCGGGGATCTCCCGGAACTGCCGGCGCACCTCCTGCACCATGCCCTCGGCCGCCCGCCCGACCGCTGTCATCGTCGCCGCGGAGATGAAGAACGGCATGATGCCACCGAGGAACAATCCGATCACCACGCGAGGGTTGGCGACGTTCAGCGTGATTGGTTCGGCACCTGGCGGGGTCACCGCGTTGGTGTAGGCCGAGAAGAGCGCCAATGCGGTGAGCGCGGCCGACCCGATGGCGAAGCCCTTGCCGATGGCCGCGGTGGTGTTGCCAAGGGCGTCCAGCGTGTCGGTGATCTTGCGGACATCCGGTCCGAGTCCGCTCATCTCACTGATCCCGCCCGCGTTGTCGGCAATCGGCCCGTACGCATCGACGGACATTGTGACGCCGACGGTGGCGAGCATCCCGACCGCCGCGATCCCGATGCCGTAGAGGTCGGACGCGCTGTAGGCGACGAAGATCGCCGCCGCGATGACGAGCAGGGGGATGACGGTCGAGTGCATGCCGACGGCGAGGCCCGCGATGATGTTGGTGGCCGGTCCGGTCAGGGAGGCCTCCGCGATCTTCCGGACCGGAGCGGCTGCCGTGTAGTACTCGGTGGCCAGCCCGATCGCGATGCCCGCGATGGTGCCGACGACGACCGCCCAGAACGGCCCCAGCGGGCTCGGATTGCCGTTCGGGAGCGTGAGCCCGATGTCCACTTGCCGCGTGATGAAATAGGCGGCCGTGAGGAACAGGCCGGCGGCGATGAACGTGGCCCACCGGAGTGCCCCTGCTGGACTGAAGTTCTCGAGGATGCGGAACAGACCGATCGCGATGACGCTCGCCGCGAGACCCGTGAGGATGAACAGCAGCGGCAGTGCCACTGCCGCGAGCTGGTTGGCGATGACCGGACTCGTCGCCGCGATGGCGATGGTCGCGATGACGGCTCCGACATAGCTCTCGAAGATGTCCGCGCCCATGCCGGCCACGTCGCCGACATTGTCGCCCACGTTGTCCGCGATGGTCGCCGGGTTGCGCGGGTCGTCCTCCGGAATGCCCGCCTCGACCTTGCCGACGAGGTCGGCGCCGACGTCGGCGGCCTTGGTGTAGATCCCGCCTCCCACACGCGCGAAGAGGGCGATGGACGATGCTCCCATGGCGAAGCCCGTGATGATCTCACTGAAGGCCTGCCAGGCCTCGCGCGTGTCGGGAGAGCCGAGGTACGCCTGCAGGACCAGGCCGATGCCCAGGAGCCCGAGGCTGGCCACCGCCAGCCCCATCACGGCGCCCCCGTTGAACGCGACCCGGAGAGCCATCGCCTGACCCTTGGCCCGCGCCGCCTCGCTCGTGCGCGCATTGGCCCGGGTTGCCGACTTCATGCCGAAGAAGCCGGCGAACACGGAACAGAGTCCACCGCCGATGTAGGCGATTGCCGTCGACCACCCGATGACGACCCCCAGGAGCACGGCGACGATGGCCAGGAACGGCGCGAGATACATGTACTCCCGACGCAGGAACGCCATGGCGCCGTCATGTATCATGCCTTGGATCTCCTGCATCTTCTCGTTGCCGGCGGGCTGCCGGCGGACGTACACGTACGTGGCCCAGGCGATCACGAGACCCACGACACCCGCCACGATGGCGGATGTGGGCAAGAAGGCGTATTCGCTCACTCTGTCGATCCTCGTCGATTGAATCGGTTCATTGCCTCTTCGATACCGTCTACCAGCCAGCACTCCGCGGCGTCGGCCAGGTCAGGCAGCAGGTCGGCCAGGGTGGACAGTTGCTCCTGCTCGAACGGACCGAGCACGAAGTCCGCCTGATCGTCCACCCCCTCCGGCACGGGGCCAATCCCGATGCGCAGCCGTGCGTACTCTGCCGATCCGAGTGCCTCTTCGATGCTGCGAAGTCCGTTGTGTCCGCCCGCCGACCCCCGGGCCCGCAAGCGGAAGGATCCCAGCGGAAGCGCGACGTCGTCGACCACGACGAGCAGCTCGCGGGCCGTGTCCACCGTCACTGACGCGACGAGCTCGCGAACCGCGGCTCCGCTGCGGTTCATGTACGTCTGAGGCTTCAGGAGCACGAGCGGCGTGTCCGCCCACTCCCCCTCCGTTGCCAGCGCTCGCCCGAGGCGGCGAAATCGCGGCAACCCCCACTGTTCTGCGAGCACGTCCGCCAGGAGGAACCCGGCGTTGTGCCGGGTTGTCGCATACTGGGGTCCCGGGTTGCCAAGGGCGACGATTGCCCGCAGTGGCTACTCCTCGGAGGCTTCTTTTTCGGATTCCTCTTCTTCTTCCCGCTGCTTCCGGATGAGCTCGGGCTCAGCCAGCTCCTCTTCCTCTTCGATCTCGACGACCGGCTCGGCCTCGACCCGCGGCGGCACCACGGTGCAAAGCGTCGCGCTCGGATCGGCGAGGATCTTGGCGTTTTCCACGCTGAGGTCGGAGACATGCAGTGAGTCCCCGATCCGCAGATCGGTCACGTCCACCTCGATCCGCTCGGGGATGTTCCTCGGCAAAACCTCGATCGTGATCTCCCGCAAGAACTGCTCGAGAACGCCGCCACCGTTCCGGACACCGTCGGGCGAGCCCAGGAGCGCGACCGGAACGTCGAGGCTCAGCTTCTCGCCAGCATGAATCTCGTAGAAATCGACGTGGCGCACGGACTTTCGTGTCGGATGCCGCTGCACCTCACGGATGAGGGCCTGGACCGATGCGCCACCTACCTGCAGATCGATGATCGTCGAGCCTCCGGCGATCTGGTGTAGCACCTTGTCCAACTCCGTCTGGGAAAGGGTCAGGGATTCGGGCTCGCGGCCGTGGCCATAGATGACCGCCGGGATGCGGCCACTGGCCCGGAGCTTCCGGGCCACGCCCTTGCCTGTATCCTGTCGGCGTTCCGCCGAGAGAGTCACTGTTTCCTTCATGAGTCGTTCGTCCGCGTCTCGTGCCTGCGACGATCAGTCGAACAATGAGCTGACCGATTGATCGCTGTGAGTGAATCGGATGGCCTGCGCCAGCAGCGGTGCCACCGAAAGGACCTTGAGCTTCTCGAACCGCCGTTCCTCCGGGATCCTGATCGTGTTCGTGACGGCGACCTCGGTCGCTTCGGACGATGCGAGCCGATCCACCGCCGGTCCCGACAGGAGGGCATGCGACGCGCAGCAGTACACGTTGCGCGCGCCGAGCCGCTTCAGGGCGAGCACCCCTTCTGCCATCGTGCCCGCCGTATCGATCATGTCGTCGACCAGGAGACAGTCCCGTTCCTCGACCTCCCCGACGACGTTCAGTACTTCCGCGATGTTCGCCGACGGCCGCCGCTTGTCGATGATCGCAAGCGATGCGTCGAGCCGCTTCGCGAACCCCCGGGCGATCTTGGCGCCCCCGACGTCCGGCGCGACCACCACCGGTTGGTGCAGCTGTTTCTGCCGGTAGTGCTGGACCAGCACCGGCGCGGCGTACAGGTGATCCACCGGGATGTCGAAGAATCCCTGCAGCTGATGCTGGTGAAAGTCGATGCCCAGCACCCGATCCGCCCCCGCCGTCGCGATCAGGTTGGCCATGAGTTTCGCGCTGATCGCCACGCGCGGCTGCTCCTTCCGGTCCTGCCGCCCATACCCGTAGTACGGGATCACGGTCGTCACGCGCGCCGCGCTGGCCCGCATGGCCGCATCGATGAGAATCAGCAGCTCGAGGATGTTCTCCGCCGGCGGGTTCGTCGGCTGGATGATGAACACGTCGAGCCCTCGTACGTTCTCGTCGATCTTGACGAAGATCTCGCCGTCCGCAAATCGCCGAATCGTGACGCGACACAGGGGCTGATTCAGCTCCTGCGCAATCTCCTCCACGAGCGGCCGATTGGCCGTCCCGGCCATGAGCAGCATCTTGCCCGACGAAAAGTCCGCCATAATAGCCCGGAAAAGTACCCAGCAGCGGGCAAGAAGCCAAGATCTCCGCCCGCGGATTCCCGCCGCGCGCTAGCGGGTCGTCAATGCCTCCAAGGTCGGGTCGGCCTCGCTGAGTCGCCGCACGTAGGAGCAGGTGGGAATCACGCCGTATCCCTCCGCCTCCGCCCAACGGAACGCCTCCCGTACCAGGCGCTCGGCGAGCTTGCGGCCTCGAAGCACCCGCGGCACGAAGGTGTGCCGAAAGTCCACGGTGCGCTCGTCGATCCGGGTATAGGTCATATACGCCTCGTCCCCGTCCATTTCAGCAACGAAGCGGCCCTGTTCCTCGTCATGTCGAATCTCGATTGGGCTCACGCGTCGTCATCCCGCTGTGTTGTCTCGTCGTCCAGATCGATAGCCTCGTGGAACCAGGAGGACCGCGGGTCGACCTTCGCAAACCGGGCCGTACCGTGCTGGTTTGCCCACTCCGACGGTACCACCCAAAGGCGCGTATGCCACATCATTCCCTCGAGCGCGAAGGGAGCGAGCTCCGCCTCGTCGGCCTCCAGCCGGACCTCGAGTAGCGCGTCCCCCTCGACGCCGTCATCCTGGCTCAGCGGTCGGTCGGCGAGCCAGACCCCGGTCACGACGGCGTCCTCCCCCGTCCGGGCATCCTGGAGGCCGAAGTCCCAATCGACGTCCCGAAAGCCCTTGCGGACGATGTCGTGGGCCTCCCCGATGCTCGTGCGGTGATAGAGAACCAACGTCATTGTGCGGTTCCGTCCCTTGGCAGACTCCATGTGGCATCCACTCGTCAAAAATGCCCTCCAGGCCCCGTCGTCGCATCCCCCCTGGGCCAGTCAGGGCGATCGCGACAGCTTCCACCTCTGCGGCTCGCGCTGCCAGGAGCGCTTGACGAACACCTGACGGTGCCAGCCAATGGTCATGGCAACCCCAACGGCGAGGTGTCGATGCGCACGAGATTACCAGTCGCCGCGGCGATCGCGGCCGGCTTCATCGGCGTCCTCGGCGGATGCGGTGATGCGTTTGGCCCGGAGGACGCGGTGGGAACGTGGGAGTTGGAACGCATGAACGA
The DNA here is from genome assembly GCA_039584325.1 of Gemmatimonadota bacterium. Taxonomy (GTDB): domain Bacteria; phylum Gemmatimonadota; class Gemmatimonadetes; order Gemmatimonadales; family GWC2-71-9; genus JAOTVV01. The sequence continues at coordinate 44,151 of JBDGYA010000008.1, read as the reverse complement.
TGACAACGTGCCCGGCACGGTGACGATCAAGTGGGATGGAGGCGCCCAATCGGACCAAGTGGTGATCCAGAGCGCAACGCTTGCGTTCGCGGCCGGCGGCACCTGCGTGTGGGCGGTTCAGCTGGATGGGGAGGATCCCTTCTCCACGAACGACTGTACGTACGATGTCGCCGCGGACACGGAGATCGTTACCGTCCTCATCGGCAGCATCGGGCTGTCAGGCCCGGCGTCCGGACGGACCATGACGCTCACCGACGAAGACTCGAACGTCTTGGTGTTCCGCCAGCGATGAGGTCGATCGAAGGTGCGGGAGGCTGGGCCGAGCCAAGAGTCGGTCATCGGGCGCCGCCGCGCGGCGCCGATGGGAGTGCGGCGGTTGCGAGGCTCCACGGATCGGCGACTCGAACCGGTAGTGGGGAGGCGGTACGATCCCCAGACCCGAGCTGACCGGCTCCTCCGTCTCCCCAGCAATAACCGGCGCCGTCGTCCGTCACGGCGCAGGTGTGGGCGAATCCGACGCTGATCGTCTGAAAGCGGTGGCCGTCCGTAACCTGAACCGGGAGGAGGCCGATCGCGGTCGTGCCGTCACCGAGCTGGCCGGAGGTGTTCAGCCCCCAGCACATCGCACCCCCGTCAGAGGTGAGCGCGCACGTGTGGCTCGGCGCGTGCGCCGACGGACTGGTGAGCGGACCTGGGGACGCCACGGCGTCGGGCGTCTGCCGGTCGGTCTGTGTGCCGTCGCCGAGCTGCCCCAGAGGATTCCGGCCCCAGCACACGACACGGCCTGCCTGATCGGCGCCGCACGCGTGCCGGTTCCCGGCGGAGATCGACGTTAGGGGCGGTGTGCCGAATACGGGCACTGGAATCCCTGGGGAGTCGCTCCAGACGTCGCCGGGGAGCCCCGGGGCGAACTGTCCCCAACAGTAGGTCGTGCCCGAAGCGCCGGCAGCGCAGGCGATCTCGTACCCGACGCTGACGGCGACGAGGGGCTCGACTGGCAGTCGCTCGGGCCTCGTAGCATTGGGCGGCCGACCACCCCCGCCGGGCAGGGGGCCGAGTGGCGCTCCCCAGCAGTAGGCCGCACCTGCATCGGTGAGACCGCACGTGTGGGCCTCGCCGGCTTCGATGCTTGTGAAGGTGGGCGATCCCCAGACTGGGGCCGGAAGGGGCCGGTTGTCTATCGTACCGTCCCCCAGCTCACCGTTGAAGTTGGCCCCCCAGCAGAAGGCCGTCCCCGACCGGGTGAGCGCGCAGGTGTGGTTGAAGCCGGCGCTCACCGCGGCGAACTGCCTCGAGCCGGGCACGCGCGTGGGGATGAGTCCGGCCTCAAGCGAGCCGGTACCAAGCTGGCCGTAGGTGTTGTCGCCCCAGCAGTAGACGGCCCCGGTGTTCGTGAGCGCGCAGGAGTGCGCTCGGCCCGCCGAGATCGCGCTGTACGTGGGAGCGTCTGAGGGCGGCTCTCCGCTGCATGCGGCGAGAGCGCTCACAAGGATGAGCCACACCCCCCGAGGCGCTCCAAGCGTCCCTTCATGCATCGGTGGCACCGTGAGACATCGGCACATAGCGAGTGGCGCTCGCACCTCGGGGACTACCATCTGTGCCAACGCCCCGCGCGCGCCAGAGATGGACCGCGTGCAGTCGGGCGACGTTCGTTGTGGGGTGTGGCGGGGGCCCGCGAGGAAACGCTGGCGCGCAGTGATTCCTGTCTCGAGTTGGCCCCGAAGGATTCGAACCTTCATTTCCGGATCCAAAGTCCGGCGTCCTGCCATTGGACGAGGGGCCACCGCGCTCCGCTCCGGCGGGCGCGCAATTTAACACGTTGTGCTGCGGCCGATCCCCTGGGCTCACCAGGGGCGATCGGACCGCGGCGGGTTGGCCAGCAGGCTCTCGACGGCGAGTCGCAGGTGTGCGGGCTCGATCGGCTTCGTGAGTGTGTGTAAAGCTCCCAGCCCCTCAGCGAGATCGAGGTCTTCTGGCGCCACGCCGGTCACCGCGACGACCCGGACGCCCGCGTCGAGCTCCCGCAGTTCCCGGATCGTACGGAGCCCACCCTTGACGGGCATCACCAGGTCCACCACCACGGCGTCAAACGGCTCCTCCGTGTACTTCGCGACACCCTCTCCTCCGTCGGAGGCAAACACGACCTCGTGGCCGGCAGCCTCGAGCACCGCACCGCCGGTCAGCCGTGCCACTTCGTCGTCGTCGATGATCAGAATGCGCGCCATGCGCCGCTCCTCCCACCCATCGGTTAGCAGTCCCCGGCGTGCCGAACCGCCGGCGCCGGGGCGGGTGTGGCACGCATGGCAGTCCGGATCAAGAGACGATCCCGCTCCCCGACGGTCAGCGCCGCCGCGTCCCGCTCCGCCTCGGTCCTGTAGATCGCCACGATCGCCGAGCCCGATCCGGAAAGGCGGACCAGAAGCGGCCGAGTCTCAGCCATTCGCTCGAATAGCTCGCGCAGCTCCGGCCGCATGCCAAACACCGGGTTCTCGAAATCGTTCCCTCCAAGTCTGCCGATACTGCCCCAGCTGTCAAATATCCCGGTGTCGAACACGATGCCACCCCGGCGCTCCTCACGGGCCTGCCAGGCGTCCAGCAGCGCGTAGGCGTCCTTCGTGGAGACGCCGTGCGGCGGGACCGCAATGAGCGCCGGGGCAGGCTTCGGCGTGGGAAGCCTGAAGAGCCGGTCGCCGCGGCCCCACCCCAGTGCAAGCGCCGCCCCGGAGGCCAGAAACGGCACGTCGCTGCCGAGCTTCGCCGCGAACTGCAGGATCTCCGGACGGGGAACCGCGTTGTCAGCGAGCGCATTCACGGCGTGCAGCGCCGCCGCGCCATCGCTCGACCCGCCACCCAACCCCGCCTGTACCGGGATGCGCTTATCGAGCCGGATGTGCACGCCGAACCGCCGGCCGGTCGCGTCAAGCACCATCTCGGCTGCACGGTAGGCGAGGTTCTCGTCGGTGGGGCCGGTGTCGGCTCCCTCCACTTCGAGCGTGAGGCCCTCAGGGCGCTGCTCGACCGTCACGGTATCGTGCAGCTCGAGCAGAGCGAACAGCGTCTCGAGTGCGTGGAACCCCGACGCCTCTCGGGCCAGCACCCGGAGAAAGAGATTGACCTTGGCGTGTGCCCGTACGGTGACGGTTTCGGACATGACATAGGGTAGCCTGGAGAGGGCGGGAGTTGCAGGGGCGGAAGGAGACGGATGGGCGGTCCAAACTATCGATCCGTCGATCCGTTCCCATCCGCCTGACGCAAGTCCGTCAGATGCAGGTGTGCCCGGGACAGAGACCAGATACCCAGCAGGGTGATCGGCAAGAAGGTGCCGACGTGATATCCGACGGCCAGTGAGACGGCGAGTGATGCCGGGACCCCGTACAGTCCGAGGCTCACACGAACGAGCGCCTCGAACGGACCGAAGAATCCCGGCGATGACGGGATGGCGACGCCGAACGCCACGAGTGCCTGGGTCATCAATGCCGCCGGCCACGGAACGGCGATGTCGAATGCGCGGAAGGCCGCCCAGAACGAGGCCGCCGCCGCGAGCCACACGACGAACGACCAGAAGATCACTACCAGGAAGTGCGCAGGCCGGCGAAGCGCTTCGAGTCCCTGCACGAGACCGGCGAAGATCTCGACGATCCGGTGCGACCAGCGTGGCGGCAGCAGCAGGCCGCTCACGCGCCGCACCAGAGAAAGGGCAAGGTCCGGCATGTGCACCACGCCCAGTGCCAGGATCAGCAATCCCCCGAACAGCATCGACGCCCCGCGCACCACGCCCCCGATGGTGACGGCCCCCACGGCCGTGCCCGCCGCGAAGCCGCCGGCCCACGTTGCCACCGTGAGCAACGCCACCAGTACGATCCCGTCCAGCACCCGCTCGACGGCCACAGAGGCCACCGCCGTGGTGAACCGCACGCCGGTGAGACGCCGGACCGCGTAGGCGCGCGCCACCTCGCCCGCGCGAGCCGGTAGCAGGTTGTTCGCCATGAACCCGATCGCCGTCGCATGCCACAAGGGGAGAAGCGGGAGCGCTTCTCCCTCGAGACGGAGGAGGTAGCGCCAGCGGATGGTCCGCAGGGGGAACGTCAGTGTTGCCAGGATGATCGTGACAGCGAGCCAGACCGGGTGCACGCCGCGGATCTCGTGCCACACCTCGGCGAGCGATACGTCGCGCAGGGCCCACCACAACAGGACGACCGAAACGGCGACGCCCAGCAGGCCGGACCACGGTACGCGACGCCTCGAGGGCTTAGGCGCGGATTCCAAGGTCGACGAGGTCGAGCACTTCCTCGATGAGGTCGCGCACCGAGTCTGTCGGTACGCCGGCGGCGAGTTGCCCGGTGATGTCGGCGCGGAGGCTCGCGGCCCGCGTCAATGCCGTCCGGCCGGAATAGCAGAGGTCGAGGATGGAAACCAGCTCCAGCTCAGCTTCCTCTGCAGCGGAGGCGGGCTGTGGTTCGGGAGCGGCGGGTGCGGGCGGACCGGGTGCAGCCTGCTCGGCCGGAACCGACGTCTCAGCAGCAGCCGGCTCGGCTCCCAGCAGCTCCTCGAGCGACGTGACCTCGAGACCACGCGTCTGCAGCAGCTGCTCGTAGTGCGCCCAACTCGCCTCCAGTCCGGCGGCGTCGAGCTCGAGGCCTGGTTCAGGTGTGGTCTCGAGGAGATCACCGGGGGGCGCCGCGGCCGGCTGCGCGCCGGATAGCTGCTCGAGGGCCGCGACCGGTACCGCGGGTGCGGTATCGCGCAGCGACTCCAGCGCTTCAGCAGCCTCCTGCAGCGCTCGGGCGAGCACCGTCTCGTCCCCGGTTGCCGCCTCCACCAGGGCGCGGCCGGCTTCTCGCAGCTTGGCCACAAAGGTCGACGGCAGGCGTACCGCATCACCGCGCGCCACCGCGTCGCGGGCCGACGCCGCAAACCGGGAGATGGCGTCGAGCACTGGGTTGCCGCTCGCTTCAGTCAGCGTCCGGAATGTGCCCATGAGCGTTTGCACGCGCAGGGCCATCTGCGTCTTCGACTGCGCCCGCTCGAGGTCGTGGGCGGCCTGGACGAGATGCTCACCGTGGGACACCAATTCGACGTGCCCGAGCACCCGGCGTCGCGCCGGTACGGTGCCCCGTTCCAGTACGTGGGGGCCATCGTCGTCGTGGAACAGGGACTCGACGGAGGTCAGCGCGCCCTCGCCCAGCTGGGCGAGCAGCTCCGCAAAGCGACGCACCTCCGGGGCCTCCGCATAGGCTTTGCCGTCGTTTGCCAACTCCTGCGCCGACCGGGCGACGGCCTTCGCCGCGGCATCCAGCAGGAGCGGAGCGCCCTCGACGGCTTCGCGGCGCGCTACGATCTCGGCGACGGCCCGCTCCACGCCCTCGAGGAGATCACCCAGTGGTGGTGCGTCGGATAGATTGGAGAGGCCACGCAGCGGCTGAGCGACTGCGAGCACACGATGCACCCTGTCATGCGCCAACGGATTCTGCTGCAGTGACTTCGCGGCCTGGTCCAGGGCGCTTGCGATGGCCGCTCCCTCCCGCCCAATGAAGGCACGCGCACCGGCGTCCAGCTCGCGCGCATCAGGCGTTCCCTCTGGCTTAGCAACACGCGCGCTTTCCGGGCTCAAGTCACGCGCCAGAGCGCGGGCCCGCTGTTCCTCGGCCTCCGTCCACCGACCGGTCTGCCGTACGAGGATCTTGAAATCATCGACGGCGCGGACTGCTTGCTGGCGCAGCGCTTCGTCCCACGTATCGTCTTCCTTGCAGGCCCGCGCGAACCGCTCGAAGGCCGCCGCCGCCGCCGCGATGGCGCTCTGCCGGGCCATCAGTGCGGAGCCCCGCAGGGCCCTCGTGAGCCGCACGAACTCACCGGCGTCGGGCCTCGTCGGCGAGGACACCAGCGAGTCCAGGCGCTCCAAATAGTCGCTCGCCTCCATGGCGAAGAACTCGGTGAGGCCCATGCGCTGATTCACAGAACGCCTTTCATCCCAGAGGCTCGTGGGTCGCCGGGGACGCTGACCCGCCACGCCAGATTTCGATGACGCGCAAAGGCCAGGCCAGCGCGGGCCGACCTGCGCTGGCATGGCGCGCCCCGGATCGGCGGCGGGGCCTGATCGACCCCCTTCAGACCTGAGCTAAGCTACGATTTCACAACAACCTGGTCAACGCGCAGCGTCGATTGCGCGGCGCATGTCCCGCACCGCCTGCTCCATGCCGACGAGGATGCTCCGGCTCACAATGCTGTGCCCGATGTTCAGCTCCTCGATCTCAGGAATTGCCGCAACTTGCATGACATTGCTGTAGGTCAGGCCATGACCCGCGTGGACGGCAAGGCCCAGTCCGGCAGCATGCCGCGCGGCGTCCTGCAGCCGCTCGATCGCCGCGGTGGCGTCTGGCCAAGTATTCGCGAACTCCCCGGTGTGTAGCTCCACCGCTGGCACCCTGAGCTCGGCAGCCCGGTCGAGCACCGCTGGCTCTGGATCGATGAATAGGCTGACGCGAATCTCGGCGGCCGACAGACGTTCGATCACCGCGCGCAGCTGGGCGTCCGTCGAAGAACCGGTGCGTCCGAGGTCGAGCCCGCCCTCGGTGGTGATCTCCTGGCGACGCTCCGGTACGAGCGTCGCCTGATGCGGCGTGAGCTCCTCGGCGATCCGCACGATCTCATCCCATGCCGCGAGCTCGAGATTGAGCGGCTTGGCCAACTGCGCTGCGAGCGCGCGGACGTCGGCATCCTGGATGTGGCGGCGGTCCTCGCGCAGGTGCACCGTGATGCCGTCCGCGCCCCCGCGCAGACAGGCGTGCGCTGCCTCCACGGGCTCGGGTTCGTTCGTCTTGCGTGCCTCACGGACCGTCGCGACGTGATCGACGTTCACGTACAGTCGCATTGCCTTGCCCCTCCCAATTGGACCGTTTAGCTTCGATCTCAGTGAACGAGATGCGATTGCGAATCCGCGTAGTGCTCCCAAGTATAGCGCTCGGCGCGCTGGTGCTCAGTGCGGCCTGCAGCTCCGGCAGCCGCAGCGATTCCCTTGCCCCGGCAGACCCCACCGAGACCGTCCGGGCATTCATGACGGCGGTGCGGGACAGCAACCTGCCGGTCATGGCGCGGCTGTGGGGCGGCAGTCGCGGGCCGGCTGCGGAGTACATGGCGCGCGAGGAGCTGCGGAAGCGACTGACGGTCATCCAGGTGTATCTCCAGCACGATGCCTACGAAATCCAGCCATCCGGTGGGCTCTCGCTCACGGGGGGGGGTGGCCGGCAGGGCGTGACGGTCCGGCTCCTCAGGAGCGGATGTGTCGCGACCGTGCCCTTCACGCTGATCCCGTGGTCCGACACGTGGCTCGTGAACGACATCGACATATCGGCGATCGGCAACCCGGTCCGGACGTGCCCCGACCCGGTGCCGCTGGAGCCGGACACCCCGTAAGCCGCTACTCGGTGAGCTCGACGAGGATGCCGGCGGTCGCGTACGGATGGACGAACGCGATGCGATGCCCGCCGGCACCGCTGCGCGGCGTCTCGTCGATCAGTCGGTATCCCGCCTGCCGACAGGCGTCCAGGGCCCGATCGAGATCGGGTACGCGGTAGCAGATGTGGTGGATGCCGGGCCCGTGCTTCGCGAGGAACCGGTCGATAGGGGAGTCCGGGACGAGGGGTGCCAGCAACTCGACGTCCACGTCGCCGAACGGGAGGGAAACAATTTCCGCCCCGTCGGCGGTTTCCGGATGGGAGGGTTCGAGGCCCAGGATGTCCCGGTAGAAGGTGGCGGCCTCTTGCAGGTCTCGAACGGCGACGCCGATGTGTGCAATGCGGGTCGATTGGTCGGGCACGGGTCCTCCAGTGGATTCGATAACGATGCCCCTCGCCGGTGCGCGGGGACACATGAAATGAAATGAACCGGAGCAGATGATGGCAGTGCATCTTGTAGCGGTGACGGATGAGGATTTCGGCAACGAGATCGAGGGGCACGACGGTCTCGCGATGGTGGACTTCTGGGCGGCGTGGTGTGGACCATGTCAGATCATCGCCCCCGTTGTGGAGCAGCTATCGGACGAGTACGAGGGCAGGCTGAAGGTCGCGAAGCTCGATGTCGATACCAACCAGCAGACGGCCATGCGATTCGGCGTCCGCTCGATTCCCAGTGTGCTCTTCTTCAAGGGCGGAAAGCACGTGGACACGGTGGTAGGCGCGGTGCCCAAGGCCTATCTTGTAGAGAAGGTGGAACAGCACCTCGACTAACCGGGGTGGAGCCGATCCGCACGCAGCGGGCCCGTACGCACCCGGGCGGTCGGACGCGGATCCGGCCGCCCGAGTTTGCGTCGGCATTCTGGCGGTAGCGATCTCCGTATGCGCCACAGCACGGCACGACTGGTTGCAACATCGATCCGGCTCTCAGACTTGCAGTTTCCCGCGTCGCAGGTCCACGTGCCAAGGGTCAGAGTCCTCTTCGTCCACCTCGACAACCTCCTGCACTTCGCCAAGGTCGATCGCGACGGCAAGGTCGACGGATACGTGGCGGCCGTCCTGCCGGACGAGCTGGTGCTGCTGTTTCTGCGGGAGGGTGAGTTGGTCAGCGCCGGGGCCATCACACCGCTGGGCCGGCTGGTACTGCCCGTGACACAGGCGCTCTCCCACATCCGGCAGGAGTCCGAGCGCGGCGAGCTGACGTTCGTCGACGCTCCGTTCGAGCAGGTCGCCTGGATGTATCAGAGCTGTGCTGCACCCGCCGAGCCCCGCACCCTCGAGACCGATCGACCGGAGTCGCTGTTCCCGACACTGCAGAAGGAGCAATACTCCGGAGTCGTGGAGCTGATCTCCAACGGCCGTGTGAACTACGTCCGACTCGAGGACGGGAAGTTCACGGGCGGGTACTTCGCTGGGTTGGTCGAAGACATGCCCGTCGCGCGCCACATCGGGCAGCTCTTCGCTAGGGATTCCCAGGGCAACCCTCCCGAGCTGGCAGCGGCCCTCTTTGCTCCGATCGATGAGATTCCCCCCCAGGCTTCCGTCGAGCTCTTCCGGATCTACCGTGAGCAGTTCTGGGCGATTTCGAACGTCGCGGATCGGGAGGCTGGTGGCGAGGCGATGAAGCACGTCCACCGCCTGCGAGACTTGGTCGCCAAGCTGCACCCGGCGCTGGGGGTGATCGGCGCCCCGCCGGATCGCGAGACGACACCGGTCGTGGCGACGGAGCGGGAGTTGACGCTGGCGCTGGCGGAATGGGCGGGACAACTGCTCGAGCATATCGAGATCGTTGCCCCCGGGAGCGCGCCGGACATTCTCCGCGAAGCGACGGCAGAGCAGCGATTCGTGCTGCAACGCGCCGGCTTCTACGAGCGGCTCCCGTGGACGGTCAACTGGTGAGTGGCACCCTCCACGTCGTCGCCACCCCCCTCGGAAACCTCGGTGATCTCTCGGTGCGCGCGATGGATGTGCTGCGTGCGGTCCCCCTCATCGCTGCGGAGGACACCCGAAGGGCGAGGGCGCTGCTCCGGCACGTCGGAGCCCAGCCAGCCCTGGTCAGCCTTCACGCCCACTCTCCGGAGCGCCGCCTCGACGACATCCTCGAGCGCCTGACGAACGGGGACGACGTCGCCCTCATCACCGATGCCGGCACTCCGACGGTCAGCGACCCCGGGAGCGTGTTGGTGCGGCGAGCGTGGGCCGCCGGGATCGCGGTGGTGACGGTGCCCGGTCCGACGGCGGTGGCTGCCGCGCTCTCGATCTCGGGCCTACCGGCGGATCGCTACACCTTCCTGGGCTTTCTCCCCCGCAAAGGCGCGTCGCGTCGCGACTTGCTCGCGGAAATCGCTGGTGCACGCTGGACCTGCGTCGTGTTCGAGTCGCCGAATCGCCTCGTGAGGCTGCTGGAGGACCTCGCGCAGGTGTGCGGAACCGATCGCGCGGCCGCGGTCGCCCGGGAGCTGACCAAGGTGCACGAGGAGCTCCGACCCGGAAACCTCACCGAACTGGCGGGTTACTACCGGGAGAATCCACCCCGCGGGGAAGTCACCGTCATCGTAGCCGGTGCGCGGCCTGGCGCGGCGGCGGACGACGTCGACGAAGTGGTGATCCGGGAGCGTGCTTCCGCGCTCCTCGCAACAGGGCTGAGCCGACGTGACGCGGCCGCTGCGCTGGCGCGGGAACTTCCCATCGGGAAACGCGAGGCCTACCGCATCGTGACGAGCTTGTGACCTGCATTGCGTCCGTCAGCGCGGTTCTCCTGTTCGCGACGGCCACGTTGGCCTCCTCGCGGGATCCGGTCGTGGGGCGCTTGCAGTACGATGGCGGCGGGGATTGGTACGCGAATCCCTCGAGTCTGCCCAATCTGCTGACGGCCGTCGCGGAACGGACCGCTCTGCGCGTCGCGGACCGGGAAGTCGTCGTCCGCCTCACGGATCCGGGCCTATGGGACGTGCCGTATCTCTACATGACCGGACACGGCAATGTGCGGTTCAGTGCGGAGGAGAGCCGCAACCTACGCCGCTACCTCGAGAACGGTGGATTCCTGCACGCGGACGACAACTACGGTATGGATGAGTCGATCCGGCGCGAGTTGGCGCGCGTCTTTCCCGACCATCCACTCGCCGACGTACCGCTCGAACACCCGGTCTACCACGTCGTGTACGACCTTCCGGAAGGCTTGCCAAAGATCCACGAGCATGACGGTCTCCCGGCGCAGGGCCTCGGGATCTTCCTCGACGGGCGGCTCGTGGTGTTCTACTCCTACCAGTCGGATCTGGGCGACGGATGGGAAGACGCCGGCGTGCACGACGACCCGGAGGACGTGCGTGAGGCGGCACTCCGCATGGGAGTGAACCTCGTGGTATACGCCGTCGCGGCCGGGTCGTGACCGAGACGCACCGATGGCTCGCCGCGCGGCGGCGTGAGCTGCTGCTGCGCTACGCGATCGGCGGCGTGCTCGGGACTGCCGGGCTGACGGCCGCGGTGTGCTCGGCAGGTATCGTCCTCGCCCGGCTCGGGCTCTATCGGCATGTGCCGACTACGGTGCTGCTGGTGTGGAGCGTGGTGGTGGCCCTCCTGGCGCTCGGTAGCGCGCTGCTGTGGCGCCGCACCCGCACCCTCAATGTCTCCTCCCTTGCCCGCTCGGTCGAGCGGAGCGCCCATACGAGGGCGGGCTGGATCGCCGGCGCGGCGTCGTGGCACGGTGCGGGCACCAGCGATGCGCTCGCCGCACTGGCCGACCGACAGGTGTCGGCCTGGCTGACCGCCGAAGGTTCTCGGGCGGTGATACCCCCGAGGCGCCGGGCCCGCCGGAGCGTGGCGACCGGGGCCATGGCATGCGCCGCGGGCTTTGCGCTGTTAGCCCTTTCGGGTCCGGCTTCCGGGGCCGGCAGGGAGTTTTGGGCACCCTTCGGAACGATGGCCCGGGCTCGAGGCGCTGTGCTGCTGTCGGTGGACCGCAGCCAGGTGCAGCGTGGTGACACTGTCCGCCTGCACCTCCTCGCGCCGGGCCGGGCCGTCGCAACCTTGCTGGTTCGCGCACCCGGAGAACAGTGGCGGCAGCGTCGCCTCGAACTGGATGGAGCCGGCGCCGTCTCCGTTCTGCTCGGACCACTCGACAGCGATCGCTTTGTCCGCGCAGTGAGTGGTGGTCGCGAGTCGGAGACGGTGCACGTCGAAGTCGCGCTCCCTGTGCTGCTCACGGCGGTGGAGTTGACGGCCCGATTCCCCGCCTACCTCGACCGCCTCGACGAGTTCCTGCCGGCCGACGGTGACAGCCTCTGGCTGCCACGTGGCACCCGTGTCCGCGTCCGGGGGCGGACGACCGTGCCGCTGGCCGCGGCGGCGTGGGTGCACGCGGCCGATACGGTGTGGCTCGACGCCTTGAACGAGGAGTTCTTCGGTGAGTTGCCCGTGGTGCGGGACGGTCGGTGGCAGCTGATCGTTGAGGCGCGGGGCGGCGGCGGGCCGATGAGCGACACGCTGGTGGTCCCGATCGTCGCGGTGCCTGACAGCGTGCCGACGGTCGCGATCCCGGTGCCCGGCACCGACACGGTGGCGCCGATCACGCTGCGGCAGGGACTGGTGGTGGACGCGCGGGACGATCATCGAATCAGGCGAGTCGAGCTGGTGAGTTGGCGCGTGACGCGGCGCGGAGAGCGCCGGGAACCGGTGGTACACGAGCTTCCAGTGCCGGAGGACGGAGCCCAGCGGGTCCTGCTCTCTTGGGTGATGGATCTCAACGACCGCGGATTCGGGCCGGGAGATACGGCGTTCTACCGGGTTCGCGCCGTCGACAACGCACCCGCCGCAAACGCCGGTCAGAGCCCTGTCTACTCGCTGCGCCTGCCAGCGGTGTCCGAGCTGCGCCGCGCGATGCGTGAGGCGTCTCGCTCCGTCGAGGCCGGAGCGGATTCGATCACCGAGGCACAACGAGAGCTCGCCCGTCGTATCGAGGATCTCGCGGCGGAGCGGGAGCGCTCCGCCGAAACCGCGGGGGCCGGGCAGCAGCGGGCCGAACAGATGCCGTTCAGCGCGGTGGAGCGCGCGCGCGAGGTGCTCGAGGACGAGGAGCGCCTGACCGACCGGGCCGCACAGCTCGACGAGGAGCTGCGTGAGCTGGCGGAGGCGGCGTGGAAGGCCGGCCTGACCGATCCCGCGTTCCACCAGCAGCTGCAGGAGATTCGGGCGCTGCTCGACAAGGCCATCACCGAAGAGCTCCAGGAGAGCTTGCGGGCGCTGCGCGACGCGCTGGATCGGCTCGACAGTGCGGACGTCAGGGAAGCGCTCCGGCAGCTCGCCGACGCCGCGGATCAGCTGAGAGATGAGCTCGACCGTGGACGCGAGCTGTTTCAGCGGGCGGCGGTCGAGGGCGAGCTCACGACCCTCGCGTCGGATGCCGATGAACTGTCTGAGCGGCAGCGCGACTGGAATGAGGCGGTCGCCACGGCCGACTCCGCGGCCGCGGCCGAGGAAGAGCGTGAGCTGGCAGGGGCGGCCGAAGCATTGGCTCAGGCATTGGCGGATCTGGCGGAGTCGGTCGATTCCCTCGGTGAGCGACCCGAACCGCTGGAGGAGGCCGGAGCACACGCCGGTGAGGCGGGCGGAGCGATGCGGCAGGCGGCGGAGCAGGCCGGGCAGTCGCAGCGCGCCGAGGCACGCCAGTCGGGCGAGCGGGCCAGTGCCTCGCTCGATCCGCTGGGAGAGACGCTGCGACAGCAGCGGAACCAGATGCGCGATGCGTGGCGGCAGGAGGTGATGGCGGAGCTCGACCGGGCCCTCGTTGAGGCAGCCGAGCTCGCTCGACGGCAGGGAGCGCTTGCCGGGCGGATGCGTCAGGGGGAGTCGGGTCCCGAAGTGCGAGGGGCGCAGGCGGCGGTGCGCGAAGGTGTGGAGCGTGTGGCGCGGCGTCTGCAGACGGCGGCCGGCAAAAACGCGCTGGTGTCCCCACGGCTTGCGACATCGCTCGGGCTCGCGGGGCATCGGATGGACGAGTCCCTGGAGCTGCTGCAGCGCGCCGTGCCGATCCCGAGCGAGGCGGCCGAGTCGGCGGGTGAGGCGGTCGACGCACTCAACAGTGCGGTCTTCGCGATGGTGCAGAGCCGGGGCGACGTGTCGTCGGCGCAGTCGGGTTCCGGCCTGTCCGAGGCGCTCGAGCGCCTGGCGCAGCTCGCCGAGCAACAGGGTGCGCTCAGCGGGCAGTCCGGCGGACTGCTCCCGCTGATGGAGGCCGGAGGCGCGGAGCTGCTCCGGCAGCTCCAGGCCCTCGCGGCGGAGCAGCGCGCCATGGCGCAGGCGTTGGAGCGTCTGCAGGCAGGGGGCGAGGTCTCGGGAGCCGGAGAGATGGCCCGGGAGGCGGAGGAGCTGGCTGGTGAGCTCGAGGGCGGGCGGCTCGATCAGGAGATCCTCGATCGCCAGGAACGGCTGTTTCGGCGCCTCCTGGACGCCGGTCGATCGCTCGAGAGCGAAGAGGATGACCAGCGGCGGGAACGGGTCAGCGAGACGGCGCAACTCGGAAACGTCCGGCTGCCGACCTCGGACGACGTGCCCGTGGGTGCGCCACGCTTCCGCTATCCGTCGTGGGAGGAACTGCGTTCGTTGTCCCCCGAACAACGTCGACTCGTCCTCGAGTACTTCCGGAGACTCAATCGTGCGCCTCGGTAGCGTCGTTGCGATGGCGCTGTGGCTGCTCGCCGGACCGGCCGTCCTGCCCGCTCAGGAGCCGCTATCACCCCACGAGATCGTGGCACGCGCGCGATCCGAGGCGGGGCTGCTCGAGCGGCAAGGGAGGTTCGTGGAGGCGGCGGCCGCGTACGTCCGCGGCCTCGACGTGGAGCCGGCGAACACCACCCTGCTGATGGGGCTCGAGCGCATGCTCGCCCGGGTCGGACGGCTTGGCGAAGCGCTGCCGTATCTCGCGCGGGCGGCTGCCGCCGATCCGACCAACGAGATCATCCACGGACTGCACTTCAGCGTGGCCGCGCGCATTGGGGGAGCCGATTCGGCCGCCGCCGTCGCCGCGCGATGGATGGCGACGGTTCCCGGCAGTGTGATGCCCTACCGCGAGTGGTCACGCTGGCTGGCGCAGCGTGGGGATACCGATGCCGCACTCGCGGTGCTCGCACGGGGGCGGGCGCGGTTCGGTGATGTGCAGCTGGCGGAGCACACGGCTCCGGTGCTGACGCAGGCCGGCGCGTGGGTCGAGGCGGCCGAACAGTGGGCCGTCGCTGTCGCCGTGAACCGCGGCATCCTGTCGCCGGCCGGAGCGAGTTTGGGCCGCGCGCCCACGAGTCTTCGTGACGCCATGCTCGAGGTCCTGATCGACGCGGGGAACTCGCCGGGTACGTGGCTCGCATCGGATCTCCTGCTGCAGTGGGGACGACCGCAGGAAGGCTGGGTGCTGCTCGACCGGTCGCTTCCGGGACCACGCCCGGAGGGGGCTCGCCTGGTGCGGCGGTTTGCCGATCGGGCAGCGTCCGTGGGGACCCGCGACGCCACGTTGGCACGGGGATACGCACTGGAGCGGCTGGCCCAGCTCACCGGCGGGGTGGTCGCCGAACAGGCGCGCCTCCAGGCGGCGCAGGCCTTCGCCGACGCGGGCAACCTCGTCGGTGCGGAGCGCCTGTTGAGCCAACTCTCGCTGGAAACTCCGGCGCAATCGGCGGCCGCGGCGGAGGCTCTGACGACGTTCATCCGCGTCCTGGCGGAATCCGGGCAGGTCGAAGAGGCCGATCGCCAATTCCGCCGATGGGAGGACCAGATCGCTCCCGGTGATGTGGAGGAGATCCGCGAGCACCTGGCGTGGGGCTGGGTGCAGGCGGGGGATTTCGAGCGCGCCGAGGAGATGATCAATGGCGACTCCACCGTGGGGGCGCTCTCGGTGCAGGGTTGGATCGCGCTGTACCGCGGCGATCTCGCCACGGCCAAGGCACGACTCGCCGCCGCCGGACCGTACGCGCGGCCGCGCGAGGAGACCACTCGCAGTGCAAGCATCCTCGTGCTGCTGGAACGGGTGCGGACCGACCGGCTCGAGGAGCTCGGCGCGGCACTGGTTTCCCTGGCGGCAGGCGACACGGCGGCGGCGGTGGTCGGATTGCGTCGTGCGGCCGATCGCCTCCCCGACACCGGGGGACGCGCGGATGTGCTCGCCTTCGGGGGCGAGCTGGCCGCCGCAAGCGGTGACCAGGACGCTGCGGAGCGGCTCCTCGGCGATGCGCTGGCGGCGGATTCGGCGGGGCCGTCGGCTCCTGCGGCGGCTCTGCTGCTGGCAACCGTCTACACCGACGCGGAACGGAACGATGAAGCTGTGGTCCAGCTGGAGCACCTGATTCTGACGTACCCGGAAAGCGCCGTCGTGCCGCAGGCTCGTCGGCTGCTAGACCGGGTGCGGGGGATGATTCCCAAAACGTGAGGCGTCGCGACTTCCTGTCCGCTCTCGGCGCACTCACCGTGGGGACAGCGGCCCGACACGGCGACGTTCCGGCACGCGCGTCCGGGCGGGCGGGCGGCATGCTCCTGCCGATGGACGAACAGCAGACCAACCACCTCAAGGCCTATGGGGTCACGTTTCGCTCGCTCAAACGCGGTGGCCGGGCCGAGTGGATGCTCAACTATCGAGGTGGGAGCTTCCTGCTTGCCGACGATCCCGCGGCACGCCGCGAGGCGGCGTTGGACGGCGTCCGTGTCGAGGACCTGTCGGCCGCCGCGGAGGTCCAGCTCAGGGGAGTCATCGGCGCCAACAACATGGAGACGATTCCGTTGGAGAAGGCGCCGCGGGTGGCCGTGTACGCCCCGCCGAGTGCCGCTCCGTGGGACGACGCCGTGACAATGGCACTGCAATACGCCGGCATCGAGTACGAGACGGTCTGGGATCCGGAGGTGCTCGGGGGGCAACTCCCCAGCTACGAGTGGCTCCATCTGCACCATGAGGACTTCACCGGACAGTTCTCGAAGTTCTATCTCTCCTCGAGCACGGCGCCGTGGCTCCGCGACATGGTCCGACTGCAGACCCAGACGGCGCGCGCGCTGGGCTTCGCGCATCCCGCCGCCCTCAAGAAGGCGGTGGCGCGACGCATTCGAGGCTACGTGGAGGACGGCGGGTTTCTCTTCGCCATGTGCACGGCGACCGAGACCCTCGAGCTCGCCCTCGCCGCGGAGGAGGTCGACATCGCCGCGGCCTACAGCGACGGGACCCCCATGGCCCCGGACGCAACCACATCGCTCCGCTGGGATCGGACGATCGCGTTCCGCGACGCGGTGCTCGAGCCGTCGCCGCAGATCGCCAGCTTCTCGGACATCGACGGGCACCAGGTGAACCATCCGGTGCGCCGACAGCCGCTCGGGGCGTTCACGCTGTTCGACTTTGCGGCCAAGATCGACCCCGTTCCGACGATGTTGGTCCAGTGCCACCGCAACGTGATTCCGGATTTCTATGGACTCACGACCTCGTTTACCCGCGACCGACTCAAGCGCGGTGTGACGATACTGGCGGAGGAGCCCGGTGCGCCGTGGGTCAAGTACGTCCACGGCGGGTACGGACAGGGCACGTGGACCTTCCTCGGCGGACACGATCCCGAGGATCCCCAGCACCAGATCGGCGACCCCCCGACAGACTTGTCGCTGCACTCGAGCTCACCCGGCTACCGGCTGATCCTGAACAACGTACTGTTCCCGGCCGCCAAGAAGCGTGAGTTGAAGACGTGACCACGCTCTCGTCGGACGCACGGGCCGTTCTCGCACAGGAGATCGCCGGAGCGGGGGGCCGCGAGGTGTCCTTCGTGGCGACGATCGGGCGGGACGACGTCATCACTGAGGTGCGCGCGGTGGCGCGGGGCACCGTCGATGCCGTGCTCGCGCTTCCCGGTGTGGCGGCACGAGGGGACGCCGTGCTGCACAACCATCCGTCCGGAGTGCTCGATCCCTCGACGGCCGACCTCTACGTGGCCGCCCGGATGCACGACGAGGGAGTCGGCTTCGGTATCGTCGACAACACCGGCGAGCAGCTGTACATGGTGGTGGAGGTGCCGCGTCGGCGCGAACTCGCGGCCATCGATCCGCTCGGGATCGCGGCGTCACTCGGGGAAGGTGGGTCGGTGGCGCAGGTGCTGGGCCAGTTCGAGGACCGGCCGAGCCAGCGCGACCTGGCGGCGTACATCGCGGACACCTACAACGAGGGCGGCGTCTCCCTGCTCGAGGCCGGCACCGGCGTCGGCAAGTCGTTCGCGTATCTCGTTCCGGCGATCGAGTGGAGTCTCGCCAACGGCGAGCGCACCGTGGTGTCCACCAATACGATCAATTTGCAGGAGCAATTGGTCGGCAAGGATCTGCCGCTCCTGGCTCGGGCATTCCGGGACCGCGAGCGGACACCGCTGTATGCGCTGCTCAAGGGCTGGACCAACTATCTCTGCCTTGCCCGCCTCGAGTTGGCGTCGGCGGGCCAGGGCTCGCTGCTCGAGCCCGAACGCCAGGGGGAAATCGACACGCTGCGCGAGTGGGCGTCACAGACGTCCGACGGCTCGCTTAACGATCTCGTCGATCAGCCGTCGTTCGAGGTGTGGGAGGAAGTGCGCGCGGAGCCGGATCTCTGTACGCGGTTGGAGTGCCCTCACTTCGACCGTTGTTTCCTGTTCGAGGCCCGGCGGCGAGCGGCGGAGGCCGATGTGGTCGTGGTGAATCACCATCTCCTCGCAGCCGACCTGGCCGTCCGCCGGATCCAGGACAACTGGCAGGAGGCCGCGGTGCTGCCGCCGTACAAGCGGCTGGTGCTGGACGAGGGACACCATCTGGAAGATGTCGCCGCGCAGCACCTCGGCACGCAGGTGACGTCCCGCGGGGCCCTGCGCGTGCTGTCCCGCCTGGAGCGCAACGGCAAGGGACTGATCCCCACGCTCCTCGCCGAGCTCAGCCGGGAGGACGATCTGCTGAGTGCCGCCTCGAGCGAGCTGCTCCGGACGGCACTGCTGCCCGCCGTGGCCGACGCCAAGCGGCACGTCGAGCGGGTCTTCACCATGTTGGCCGAACGGCTCATGGGCGAGCGGGGCGGGGTACTCCGGCTCGATGAGGGTTTTGCCGCGGACCCGATGTGGGATGCCGGACTCGGTGTTGCCCTCGACAACGTCGTCGGGGTGCTGGCCAGCCTGCGCGACGGGGTGGAGACGGTCGCCGACCGGCTCGAGCTCACCGACGAGGCCGATCGCCGCTCGCAGCTGATGGGAGAGCTGCGTGGGGTGGTGCGGCGGCTCGAGAGCGCCGCCGACGGCTTTGCGCTCACGCTGCGCCCACAGGCGGGGCACGAGCTGGTGCGCTGGATCGAGCGGAGGGGAAACCGACCCACCGGGGGGCTGCCGTTTCCCGTCGGTCTGCAGGCCGTGCCGCTCGACCTCGCGCAGATGCTGCGGGAGTCGGTGTTCGATCGAGTCGAGACCGTGGTCGTGACGAGCGCGACGCTGGCCGCCGGGGGCACCTACGACTTCCTGAGGGACCGCGTCGGGCTGTCCCTGCCACCGGACCCGGTGAAATACGCCGAGATCCTGCCGTCGCCGTTCGATTTCGGGGAACAGTGTCTGTTCGCCGTGCCCACGGACACTCCCGATCCGCGCAGCGATGAAGCGGGACACGATCAGGCGGTCGCGCGTGCGGTGGAGGAGGTGGCTGCCGCGTCCGACGGTGGCCTGTTCGTGCTGTTCACCAGTCATGCCGCCCTGCGGCGAGCCGCGTCCGTTCTGCGAGAGCGGATCGCGGCCCGTTGGCCACTCCTGGTCCAGGGTGACGCGCCCCGCGACTACCTGCTGCAGCGGTTTCGTGATCTCGGAACGGCGGTACTGCTCGGCACGGACAGCTTCTGGGAGGGTGTGGACGTACCGGGCCGCTCGCTGCGGGGCCTGATCCTGGCGAAACTGCCATTCAAGGTGCCCACGGAGCCCGTGACTGCGGCGCGGATCGAGGCACTCGAGACCCGCGGGCTCAACGGGTTCAACCACTACCTCCTGCCTCTGGCGGCCCTTAAGCTCAAGCAGGGGTTCGGGCGGTTGATCCGGACCAAGACCGACGTTGGGGTGGTCATGCTGCTCGATCGTCGGGTGGTCAGTCGGCGATACGGGCAAATTCTGCTCGCGTCGCTTCCCCCGGCGGAACGGGCGGTCGCCCCCTGGGTTCAAGTACGTGAGGCGGCGGAGGAGTTCTTCGCACGCCATGGGATTGGAGCGACGACGTGATTCGAGCGAGTGATCGACTGGGGCTGTTGCCGCCGTACGCCGTTGCCGAGCTGGCGGCGCTGAAACGTCGCCTCTTGGCGGAGGGCCGCGACGTCATCGACCTCGGGGCCGGCGACGCGGACTTTGCACCACCCGCGCCCGCGGTGGCGAGCCTCGCGGAGGCCGCGGCCGATCCGCCGATGAGCCGCTACGCCTTTCAGGTGGGGCTGAAGGCGTACCGGGAGGCGGCGAGCCGCTTCGTCGCTCGGCGGTTCGGTGTGGAGTTCGATCCGATGGACGAGCTGCTGACGCTCATCGGCTCCAAGGATGGTCTGGCGCACCTGGCTCTCGCTTTCGTGAATCCCGGCGAGGCCTGCGTCATGCCCGATCCCGGCTACCCCGCGTACCTGGGGGGCACGATCATGGCTGGTGGGGAGCCGATCTTGGTGCCGCTCAGGCCGGAGAAGGACTTCCTGGTCGAGCTCGAGGATCTGTCGAGCGAGCAGCTCGATCGCACGCGACTCGTGTACCTCAACTATCCGAACAATCCCACGGCGGCGATCGCACCGCGTGACTACCTGGAGCGCACGGTGCGGATCTGCCGGGAGCGCGGCATCCTGCTCGCGTACGACAATCCCTACTGTGAGATCACGTTCGACGGGTACCGGGCGCCGAGCATCTTCGAGTTCGAGGGGGCGCGGGAGTGCGCGGTCGAGTTCCATTCGCTGTCGAAGACCTTCGCGATGACCGGCTGGCGCTGCGCGTGGGTGGTCGGCTCGGCCGACTTCATCGCACCGCTGCGCAAGCTCAAGACGTGGATCGACACCGGGATCTTCCTCGCGGTGCAGCAGGCGGGCGCGACGGTGCTCGACCTGGCCGAGGAGCTGTCGCGGCCGCTGGTGCAGGAGTTCGCCGCCCGGCGCGACATTGCCATGGCGGCTCTGGCGGAGGCGGGACTGTCTGCGGAGCGACCGAAGGCGACGATGTACATCTGGATACCGCTGCCCGGCTCGGCGAATGCCGACACGTTCAGCCGGACGCTGCTGGAGCGCGAGGGCGTCGTCGTGCTGCCGGGCACCGCATTCGGGGCGGGCGGTGAGGGCTTCTTCCGGATTGCACTCACCGTCTCGGCGGAGCGGATCCGCGAAGCGATCGGCCGGATCGGGAAGTTCGTGCACGAGACGAAAGGCGCTGGGTGAGCGGTCCGCGGTTCTACCTGCCCACGCCGAAGCGTGCCAGTCCGTGGTGGACGGCGGCGAGCCTCGTGCTGCACGCCGTTGTCGCCGTGGTTCTGGTGAGTGTGGCGGGGCCGTCGTTCCGGTGGGAGCCCACCGAGACCACGGTCTTCACGACGCTGCTGCCGTCCGAGGGCACGCTGTTGGACCGCGAGTACGCGATGCCCGCCTACGAGGGAACGCCTGAAGGCGTGAGCACGGCCAGCGGAGAGGGCGGGCGCTTCATCGGCATCCTGCCGAGCCCCCGGATCGACTCGGTGCTGCCGCCGCGGGGGCCGGCGTTGCTGCTCGCCGGCGAGTTGCCGCCGGTGACGCGCTCGGAATCGGACGATACGACGCTCGCGCCTGGCCCGCCGGGATACCGCTTGGTCGGTCCCGAGTACGGTGACGGTCGGGTGTGGGTGCGGACGGCCGAGGCGGAGCTGGGAGTCGTGGGCCCGTCACCCGACCGGCGCACGCACGCCGAGCGGATCGAGGCGGCGATCCGCGAGCGAATGAAGGCGTACATCGACACGATGCCGCGGGACAGTTTCGCCTTGCCGCCGCCGCCCCGCTGGACGACGGAGATCGGTGACGACACGTGGGGCATGGACGGCAAGTGGATCTACCTCGGCGATTTCAAGATCCCGACGGCGCTTCTGGCGCTCATTCCGCTGCCGCAGGGGAACTACGAGCAAGCGCAGGCCGCCGCGGAGCTGCAGTACATGCGCGAGGACATCATCAGTGCCGCTCGGCGCGCAGAGAGCGCCGCCGAGTTTCGCGAGTACGTGAAGGAGCTGCGCGATCGGCGGAATGCGCAACGGGAGGCGGAGCAGGCACGGCGCGATACGGTAATACCACAGGCCCCCAAGCCGGAAATCCCCTGAACGCAGGCGTGGATTAACGGCCGGCACCCCGCACCTCTGCGAAGCGGCGATCGTTATACCATGACCGTCTATCTGCCGGGAGATTCTCTCCTCAGCGCCCGTCCTGCGAGCCCTCGGGCTCCCACTCCAGCGCGGCGGTGAGCCGGCGCAGCGACTCGTCTCTGCCCACCAGCACGAGCAGCACGTTGACCGGCTCCGACACCGTCTGACCCGTGACGCCGACGCGTACCGGCTGGAACACCGCACCCGGCTTGACGCCACGCTCGTCGGCGAGATTTCGCAGCACGGCCTCGAGGTGCTCCTCGGTCCAGTCGTCCGCGGGAACGCTCGTCAGGCGGTCGATGGCGGCGCGCAGCGCGTCCCGGAAGCCCGCGAGGTCCTTCGCGAGCAACGTGTTGGCCTTGGGGTCACGCTCGATGAGCGAGGCATCGAAGCGGGCGCTGACCCGCCGCGCCAGCTCCAGCGTCGTCCGCGCCCGCTCGCTTTGCACGGCGACCGCGTGCAGGCCGCGCTCGCGCCCGATCGCGTCAACGTCGAGCGCGAGGTCAGCCAGCTCTCCCTCGATCAGCCGATACAGCTCCTCGGGCGGCGTCCGTGAGATGTACTGGCCGTTGAGCCACTCGAGCTTGGTGAGATCGAACACGGCGGCCTTCTTGAGCACGCGGTCGAGCGAGAACGCGTGGATCAGCTCCTCGGCGGTGAAGAACAACTCCCGCTCGTCTCCGGGATTCCAACCGAGCAGCGCCAGGAAGTTCCGCATGGCACCGGGCAGGATGCCGAGGTGCTGATAGTCGCCCACGGCCGTTGCCCCGTGCCGCTTGGAGAGTTTCTTCCCGTCGGTGCCGTGGATCATCGGTAGATGCGCGAACACCGGCGGCTCGCACCCGAGCGCGCGGTACACGGCGATCTGTTTGGGAGTGTTCGAGATGTGGTCGTCACCCCGCATCACGTGGGTGACGCGCATCTCGATGTCGTCCGCGACGACGGTGAAGTTGTAGGTGGGCGTCCGGTCCGAGCGCAGGATGATCCAGTCCTTGATGTCCTCTCCCTTGAAACTGATGCGCTCGTACACCGCGTCGTCCCAGGCGATCTCGTCCTGGGGCATGCGGAAGCGGATCGCCCCGTCGTCCTCGTAGGCCTTGCGCTCAGCGAGCAGCCGGTCGGCCAGCGCCTGGTGCCGCTCGAGCCCCGCGCCCTGGAACACGATGTCCTCGTCGACGTCGAGCCCGAGCCAGGCCAGGCCGTCGAGAATGACGCGCACGTGCTCCTCCGACGACCGGGCTTTGTCGGTGTCCTCGATCCGGAGCAGAAACGTCCCGCCGAGCTTGCGCGCGAACAGCCAGTTGAACAGCGCCGTGCGGGCACCGCCGACGTGGAGGTAGCCGGTGGGTGAGGGGGCGAAGCGGACGCGGATGTCGGATCCAGGCATCGGGCTCGGGGCGATATGGCGTGATCACTCAGGTGCGAGACGAAGCTTACAGAGTGAAGAGTGAAGAGTGAAGAGTGCAGGGTGAAGGGTGAAGAAGGACGTGCAAGGTGAGCGCGGGAACCGTCGGTCACCTCCCCGTCATCCTTCGCAGCCTCACGTCGGCAAGCATCGGTTTGTGATCTGAGCCGACGTCGGCGCCGACCCAGGCGCGGACCACGGTCCAGATGTCATCGACCACGATGTGGTCGATCCGGGCGCGGATCCAGCCGTTCATCCGCGTGTAGCCGAAGCCGCGGCCCGCGCGTGAGAACGCATTGGTCCAATCCGACCACGCGTCCCGGTAGATCGCGCTCTCCGGTGGCGCGTTGAAGTCGCCGACCACGATGTGCGGATGCGGACGCTCGTCGACCCACCGGCGCGCCCGCGGGTGTTCGATCCGGCGCAACGTCGTCTTCCCCGCGAGTCGCGTCACGCCCTCCTGCAGGTCTCCGGCACGAATCCGCTCCAGTCCCGCCCGCGGGGTCGTCAGGTGCAGGTTGGTGAGGAAGATCGGAACCGGCTCCGCCTCCAGCCTGTACGACACCACCGTCGCTCCCCCACCCGCCGCCCTGAACGCTTCGCGCTCCATCTGCGCGACTTCGGTGATCGGGTACCGACTGATGAGACAAAGCGAGGCCGTGGCGTCGGTGTGCCACTCCTCCAGGAACTGGAAGGCCGCCGTGATCCCGTGGCCGCATTCCTGGACTGCCAGCACGTCCACATCCCAGTCGAGCAGTATGTCGGTGACGGACGTCTGGAGCGATCGTGCGCCCTGGGCATTCAGAGTGGCGATGCGGATGTCCCGTTCCGCGTCCGTCGCGACGAGCCACGAGCGCCAGCCGGTCTCGAGGCCCATGACCGGGCCAACCGCGATGAGTGTGGCGAGAACGAGGGGAGCCAGCAACGGCCTGTCCCACCTGACCGCGACCGGAATCAGTGCGACGAGGGGAAGCAACAGCACCCAGCGCGGCCCGAACAGCAGCGTGGTCGCGAGCCACCACCGGTCCGACAGCCACCACAGCAGGGCGGCGGACGCCAGGACGAGGACGACGTAGCTCAGCGTGGCGAGCCACACGGCGCGATCCCGCGTTCGGGCCGAGGCGGGGAAGCGCAGGTGCAGCAGCCACCGCCCGATGCGCCGCACGCGCAGCGGGTCCACCCGGGCCCCACACGCTCGGCACTTGGCACGCTGCCAGAAGCGCCCCGGTGCGAGGCGTACCCGGTGCTTCTTGCCCGAGCAGCGCACGACGATGCTGTCGGGGCGGATGCCGAAGCGGATGCGAGCCAGGAGCGCGCGGGGTTCGAGCCAGGCCATAATCGAGTGCGGTTTCCTCGAGCCGGATCGTTGCTCCACCATAGCCGGTGTGACGGGCCGGTGCAATCGAAGTGGCGGGCGGTGCCCGCCGGCGCGACAGCCTGCGCCGCGTGTCTGGACCGGATTGCGACGATCAGTCCGGGACGCAATGTTGGCCTGGTGCCTCGGAGGCACGAGACCCATGGTGCAGATCGATACCACACGTGGCGGGAGACCGGCAATGCGACGCAAGGCCTTCAGCTGGACGTTGCCCCAGGCGATCGAAGCGCGACTGGGCGAGTCGACCTACGGTCGTCAGCGCGCGATCCTCGAGGACGACCACCTGCTGATCGTGCTCCATACTCCACCCGAGCCCGACACCCACGCACGCCACCCCGAGGTGTTCCTGCGCAAGCCCGATGGCTCGTGGTGGCACAATGGCATGACGAACGGCGAACTCAAGCTCCAGAAGTTGCTGGCCTCGTACCGGGAGCTACTCCAGCAGTACGAAGGGGCGTACGAACGAGCCGACAGCGCCACCGACCTGTTCGCCATCCTGGACGACCTCGCCTCACTCAACCGGGCGGCGGCCAACCTGGGGAGTGCACTGCAGGCGGCGCGCGAGCTGATGAAGGCCGACAAGCTACTGATCGCCGTGCGCGACGAGGCCTACGAGGTGTCGCGGAGCTTCGAATTGCTGTTTCACGAAGCCAAGCTCGCGCTGGACTACCGCATCGCGCGCAGCGCCGAGGCCCAGATGGCCAAGGCGGCAGAGATGGCGGCGGCGCAGCACAAACTGAACGTGCTCGCCGCCGTCACCTTTCCGCTCATGGCCATCGCGACGATCTTCGGCATGAACCTGGTCCACGGGCTCGAGAATCAGCCGCCCGCGGTGTTCTGGACCGTGCTCCTAGTGGGTGCCGGGGTGGGTGCGCTGGCCGTGTACTGGGTGACGAGTCACGCGAAAGGCGGGAGGACGGCAGGGCGGTGAGACGATACGGAGCCTTCGGACATGCGAAACGCCGGCAGCGTCAGAGTCTGACGGAGCCGGCGTTCGTGCAGGGGCGTTCGGCGTACACTACGGAACGGAGAGGGGGGGATTCGAACCCCCGATAGGGCTTTTAACCCTATAACGGTTTAGCAAACCGCCGCCTTCAGCCTCTCGGCCACCTCTCCTCGAGGGCGGTAGGACGGTACTGTGGTACGGCGGTAGGTGCGTACCGGTCCCGGCCTCACCGCCCGCGCAATTTCATCGGACCCAGGGGCAAACACAAGTGCGGGTGCTACATCCCGCCAAGCACCTCGGCGAACGCCTTGCCGATGTTCTTCTTGCCGCCTCCAGAGATGGGTTTCTCACCCAGGTACACGTCGAACAGCGCCCAGCAGAGGGTCGGCGAGGCGATCTCCGACTGGACCTCGCCCTTGACGGACGTCCTGAGCGTACCGTCCGGCGCGCACGAGAAGACGATCTCGGACTCCTTCGTCATCTCGTCCACACTGAAGAAACCACGGAACACGTCGAGCGCTTCCTCCCCGCCCGGCATGCTCATCTCGGTGGCTGCCTGCTGCACCCTCGGCCGCAGCGCCCCGTCGAAGGCCTCGGCCATGTCGTCGCCGCCCACGTCCCGGGTCATCACCAACCGGAGGGTCATGCCGAAGTCCTGCTCGAGAACAGCCCCATAGAAGGCGTTGTTCTTCTCCAGCTCCTTCGGCTCCATGCCGGCATAGTCCGTCAGCGCGGTCCGGGCCCCTTCGGGATCCACGTACAGCCCGAAAGCGTAGACCTTCACCTTGAGGAAGGTCTTGGTTCGAATGGCGGTCCCAGTGATCCGATGCACCATGTCGGTGCCGGGCACGGTGATCTCGACGGGAAAGGCGACGCCACTGCTGCGTTCGTGGACCACCGCTTCCTCCTGTGCCACGGCGGATCCGGAGTGCACGCCGAAGGCGACGAGGAGCGCGGGGCCCAGCGACAGTAGGATCGTGCGTTTCATGGGCGCTCCAGAGGTGGGTCAGGATCTCTCATTCTGGCGCTCGCGCGGAGTAGCCACAAGAGGGGGAGGCACCCGGCCTGCCGGAAGACCCCCGCACTGCCCCGAGCGCGGGACGAAGAACCCGGCCGAGCATTTCCTAGTCCCGCACCCAGATGAGGAAGGCCCCGCCCTGCACCGGGATCTCGTGTTCGCCGCCCGTGAGGCGTGCGAATGCGCCCTCGACACCCGCGACGTGATCCACCTGCTCGTGATCGCCGACCTGTCGCCAGTCACCGTTGGGCAGGCTGAATCGGAACGCGCCGTCCTCGCTGCCGCTGTTGGCCAGCACGAGCACACGCTCGCCGACGACATAGCCGAGCAGGGTGCCGTTGTCGGGCGCGATCCAGCGGTAGTGCCCCTCCGGCACGTGTGCGACGCGGAACACCTCGCCGTATGTCGACAGGCGGAGCGCGATGAGGCCGCGCCAGTAGTCGCGCATCGCTGCATGCTCGGAGTCCGGAGCGAGGGTGTTCCAGACGAACTGGTTGGGCCTGCGCAGGTTGTACGTGTCGTCCCGTCCCTTGAAGTGGATCGGCCCGCTCGCGGTCTCGCGCACGATCTCCTCGTGCGACGCGAGGCCCTTGGACCGCAACATTTCGGTGCCGCCGTGGATCACCACCGGCCCCGCCGAGGTGAAGAGGAGCCCGGCGGCGATGCGTACCGCGGCCAGGTCCACGCCTTCCAATCCGTTGTGGTCGTGCAGCGCGTAGCGATCGGCGAGCGCCCAGTTGTCGTGGATGTCCAGGTAGGAGATGCCGCTCGTGGATGACGGCTCCTCCGCGTAGGCATTGGCGAGAGCCACCATGGTGGCATCGCGCGCGTTCGCATCGCCGCCGGCCCAGCCGCGATCGTCGACGTCGAACGGGCTACCCTTGAACGCGTTGCGCGCGTCGTCCTGGAAGAACGTGATGGGCGCGTCGACCTTGTACCATGCCCAGTCGGGGTTCGCCCGCACGTCGGGGTCGCTCGGCGCGATCCACGCCTCGCCATAGATGATCAGATCCTCGGGGAGTTGCCGCTTCACCTCGAGCAGTGTCTGCTGGTCCACCTGGCCCGCGAGGTCGATGCGAAAGCCGTCCACGCCCAGCTCCTCGACCCAGTGTCGCATCTGGTCCAGGATCCAGCGCTGCACCATCGGACGATCCTCCGACTTCACCTCGTTACCGAACGGACCGATGTGGCGCACGTTGCCGTCGGTGCGGAAGTAGTACGGCAGGTCCAACACGTTGAACGTGAACAGCAAGTGCCTGCCGTCCATGTTCTCGCCGGTGTGGTTCGGCACGATGTCGATGATCACCGAGATGCCCTGATCGTGAAACGCGCGCACCAGCTCCTTGAACTGATCGCGCTCGGCGCCCGGTGCCGCATCGCGTGAGCGGTACCGGCTCTCGACCGCAAAGGCGTGGGTCGTGCGGTAGCCCCACTGGTAGTTCTCCCTGTCGATCCCCATGGCGCGCGCGAAGGAGTCTGCCGCGAACGCCGCCCGCCACTCGGCGTCCGGGTAGTGCAAGAACTCCTGCATGGGCATGAGGTGCACCACGTTGACGCCCAGGTTCACCAGATAGTCGAATCCGACTCGCTCGCCGCGCGCGTTCACCAGACCGGACCGGGCCATGGCCGGGATCGTCCCGGTTTCTGTGGCGGCGACGGGAAGGAGATCGGTGAAGTCCTGGACGTGTACCTCGTAGGCGACAACGTCTTCCATGGGCGGGCGGCCACCCCGAACGGGTGGCGGTGGCGGGGTGTCCCGCCACACGCGTGCCTTGCCGTACGAATCGTCGCTCACCAGCGCATACGGATCCGAAATGTGCACGGGGTGGGTCCCGGAAAAGTAGTTGCCGGGATCGTCGGGACCGTGCACGGTGACATCGTACCACGCGCCGTGGTGATCACTGCTCTCGATGGCTTCCCACACGCCGTCCGCGTCCCGCACCATATCCACGACGCGCACCGCGTGGTCGGGCTCATCGTCCGCGTCGCGGTACAGGTACAGACGCACGGTATCCGCGCGCGGCGCAAATACCCGGAACGTGGTGGTACTGCGATCTGGCGCCACCAAGGCGCCCAGGGGTTTGGCCGAATACAGATTGCGGAAGATGGGGTCACGCCGCACGAGCGTGCGTAAGCCCAACTCGGGAATCTCGAGGTAGTGGACCCGCATGGGGTCGAGTGCCGTGCTCGGAACGAGCAGCGCCTCGGTTGCGGTGCTGGGCAGCACCTCGGCGATGGACAGTGCGCGACCCGAAGCGTCCGTCAGGCGATAGGCTGCCGCTTGGGACGGCCGTTCGGTCCCAGAGAGCGTGAACCGAACAGCGGTGGGGCCGTGGATTTCGGCCCGGAAGCGGATGTTCGGCACCGTGTCCTGGGCTACTGCGTCGACACTTGCGAGAAGGCAGCATACGAGCGCGGCCGCGGCGCTCGAGATCGTTCGCAAGAGATACTCAGGCCACAGCGCGCGTACCGCTCTGCGCATTCGAGTGCTCCGTGGAGTGGGGTGAGCCGGAAATGTACGGTGGGAGAATCCGCCTGGCGAAGGCTGGTGTCCCCCTCGTCCGCCCTCAGCGCCTTGCGCCTACACCGCCCCGCCTGTGGGGTGAAAGCCCGACACCAGCAAGTACAGCTGGACGGAATGGGGCAGCCTGGTGCACGTTCCCATCTTGCGGTAACGTCCCCGCACGGCCCGCTGACGGTAGCGCGTGTCATCGGGGACAAACAGCGCAGGGGATCCGATGGCCGAGCATTCAGAAAGACCGGCGAGTGCGATCTTCGGCCGGGCGCTGTCGATGGGCAGGAGCGTGGGGCTCACCGGCCCCGTGAACCTCGTAGCGCGCTTCGCACGAAGCCGTGTGGAGCAGGTGTAGCAGCGCAATGCAATTCGCCGACGTCGCAACCGAGCTGACCACCGGTGCCACCGATGCGATCATCGCGGTGGAAGCGGTGGTGTGCGCGGCGGCGCTGTGGCGCCGCCGCACCGCCGATCCGTTCAAGACCGGGATCTGGACCTGGGTGTTCGGGCTGCTCGCCGTGGCGTCGGTGCTCGGTGCGGTGGCGCACGCGCTCGACATCAGTGAGTCGCTTCGCACGCTCCTGTGGCGGCCGCTGTACCTGGCGCTCGGGGTCGTGGTGGCGCTGTTCGCGGTGGGGGCCGTGTACGACTGGAAGGGCAGGGGCGTGGCGGCGCGGCTGTTGCCGGTCGCCTTGGCGGTGGGCCTGGGGTTCTTTCTCGTGACGCAGATGGTGAGCGGGGCGTTCCTGGTGTTCGTGCTGTACGAGGCTGTGGCCATGCTCGCGGCCCTCGCCATCTACGGCGCGCTGGCGGTGCAACAGCGCCGCGGCGCCGGGCTGGTCGCAACCGGCGTGCTGCTCTCGATCGTGGCCGCGGGCATTCAGGCGACCGGCAGTATACGGTTCGAGCTGATCGTGCCGTTCGACCACAACGGCGTGTTTCACCTAGTGCAGATGGTCGCACTCGTGCCGCTCACGGTGGGGCTCCTGCGCAGCCTCGGGACGCCGTCGATCTCGGCGGGCGTCTCCTGCTGAACGCCGTGGTGGTCCGCGGCCGAGCGCCGCGACCCGGCGGACTGTCGCTGACGCGACGGCCGGCGCCCGGCGATTGTCCATCGATCCGTCGATCCGTCTATCGGTCGATCCTCAGCGGTTCGGCATCGATGGACGACGGTGTGGAGATGATCACCCAGGAGCGGGCGTACACGAGTCCGATCTGGTATACGCCCGGCAGGTGACTGCCTCGGGTGGCCCCTGATCATCGATCGAGTGCCTCCTGCCTGCACTGCAGGAGGCCTCGGTCGGGGACCTCGACCTC
Organism: Gemmatimonadota bacterium; assembly: GCA_039584325.1. Classification (GTDB taxonomy): domain Bacteria; phylum Gemmatimonadota; class Gemmatimonadetes; order Gemmatimonadales; family GWC2-71-9; genus JAOTVV01. The sequence continues at coordinate 13,790 of JBDGYA010000008.1, read as the reverse complement.
CCTTCAGGCGGCTAGTCGTCTGGCGCGCTTCTCTCATCGCTGGTTGCCATGACGCTCTCCTCGCTTTCGGCGCAGGCTGTTGTACCAGGAGTCCTGCGAGTCCTGCGCCGCACATGGCCGCAGCTGGTGGCGGTCGATCTCCTCGCCAAGGCCGCCGGCTTTCTCGTCGTGACCCCAGTAGCCACGTTCCTGCTTCGCCTCTTCGCCGAGCGACGGGGCAGCGCGGTGCTGACGGATGAGGCGATCCTGTGGTTCTTCCTGAGCCCCCTGGGGTTGGCGGCGCTCGTCGTCGTGGGGGCGGTCGCCCTCTGGATCTTTTTCATCGAGCACGGCGCCATGCTGGCGATCGCCCATGCCGCCTCCGCCGGTAGGGGCGTGACGTCACTGTGGGCGTACGGAGTGATCGTACGGCGGGGGGCGGCAATACTGAGGCTGACAGCGACCCTCATACTGAGGCTGCTGGCCCTGGCAAGTCCATTCCTGGGCCTGATGGCGGCCGTGTACCTGACGCTGCTCACCGAGTTCGACATCAACTACTACCTGTCGGTCAGGCCACCGGTGTTCTGGATCACCGGTGCGCTCATCGCTCTGCTGGCCGTCGCGCTCCTCGTGACGGTCGGCGCCATGCTGGTGCGGTGGTTGCTCGCGCTGCCCGTGTTGTTGTTCGAGCGTAGGGGCGTGCGTCGCGCATTCCGTGCGAGTGGGGCGTTGACGACGGGTCGCCGCCGTGCGATTGCGTTGTGGCTGCTCGTCTGGGCCGTGACCTCCTTCGTCGTGACCGCGGTGCTGACGGCCGCAATCGGTGCTGCCGGCCGGCTGCTCATCCCGGTGCAGAGCGAGTCCCTCGAGGTTGTTGCCCTTGCGGTGGGTCTCGTCATGACCGGCTCCGTACTGCTCAACCTCGTGATCTCGGTGGCCGTCGCCTCGCTTCTCGGTGTGCTGGTCGAGCGGCTGTACGTGGCGTGTGGCGGCACGGGATTGGCACCCGACGTGCTCGAGAAACGGCCGGATGCCCGGGCCGGGCAGGCTCGCCTTCGGCTCGGGGCGATTGCCGGAGGCCTCGTGGTCGCGTCTGTGGCCGCGGCGGCCATCGCCACCTGGGTTCTGAGCACGCTTCGCGTCGAGGACACGACCGAGATTACGGCGCACCGCGGCAGCTCGGCGGCGGCGCCCGAGAACACCCTCGCCGCAGTCGAGCAGGCGATCGCGGACAGAGCGGATTGGGTCGAGATCGACGTGCAGGAGCTGGCGGATGGAACGGTCGTCGTCATGCACGACCGGGATCTCAAGCGATTGGGTAGAGTCAACCTCGGCGTTGCCGGCTCGACGTACGCCGAGCTGCGCGAGGTCGACGTGGGAAGCTGGTTTGGTCCCGCCTTTGCCGATCAGCGAATTCCCACGCTGGAGCAAGTGCTGGATCGGTGCCGAGGGCGTGCGCGAGTGAACATCGAGCTCAAATACTACGGATCCGTCGGCACGCTCGCGGAGCGCGTGATCCGGATCGTCGAGGAGCGGGGAATGGCATCGGACGTCGTGCTCATGTCACTCAAGCACGAGGCGGTGCGGCAGGCCAAAGCGCTGCGGCCGGATTGGACGGTTGGGGTGCTCACGGCCGTGGCACTCGGCAATCTGGCGAGGTTGGACGCGGACTTCCTCGCAGTGAACGCCTCGCTCGCGACGCGATCGTTCATTCGGTCGGTCCATCGCCGAGGGAGGGCAGTGCACGTGTGGACGGTGAACGACCCGTTGCAGATGTCCGTGCTGGCGAGCCGAGGCGTGGACAACATCATCACGGACGTGCCGGCGGTCGGCAGAACCGTGTTGGAAGAACGGGCCGAGATGACCGCCGTGGAGCGACTGCTGGTGGAGGTCGGCGCATGGGTCGGCATCGTGCCGCCGGCGGCGGAGGCGCCCCGTGAGCCAGGCGATTAGGTGACCCGTAGCTGATCGCCGGGTCCCAGAACCCGACCCGAGCCCCTGGACTCCGGTGTGTGACGCCTGCTCGAAGTAGGTGAAGGCGGCCAGGTAGATCCCCGGTATGAGGTGGCGGACGCCCCGGTCTTAGGGCTCGATCACCTCGTAGTCGAACTTCTGCCCGCCGACCGACGCCTCGTACATGAGCCCTCCTTTGGTGGCAGTCACGACGGCCACGCCACCGTTGTACGCCAGGTCCGCCGACGCTCCCGCCGTGAGGGCCACGGCCGAGACCTGGGCACTCATCTCGAAGTTGCCGCGGGTGAAATCGTCGAGCGCGGTCTTGTCCTTGAAAAAGATCACCTCGCTGAACGCCTGCCCGCCGAGCTGCAACCCGACCGTCACCTGCGTCAGGGTGGACTTGCCCACGAGGCGACCTTGCTCGTACACGAGTCCTTTGCCACGCGCTCCGCCAATGCCGATCCCACCCTTGCCCACGGACGGGAACACGGCGTAGCCGTACGCTTCCTTGAACCACGCCTGCATGCCGGGGTCGCCCTTCTCGAACCTGGCGATCGTTTCGGCCACGTCGGACTCCTTCTGCGCCTCGGCAGGTTGCGGCGCGGACGCGAGCCCGATGAGGATCAGGGCACTGATGGTGATGCGCTGCCACATGGTGGTGTCCTCTCTTTCGAGATTCTGGTCGCGTTATCGACTCCGGTCCTCGATCCGGCCGGTACAGGTTAGCTCCAGCTCCAGCCGATGGAGAAGGCGTACTGGTAGTCGCGTTTGGCGGCCGTCGTCGACGGGGGCTGGCTGTCGAATCGCTCGGTCACGTTGAGCCCGACGGTGAAGTCGCTGAAGATCTCCCACGCGATGCGGGCATCGAGGTTCACCCTGAACCGGCCGCCGTCGGTGGGGTTCGTGTACGTCGTGATGTTCGCGTACACGTCCACATCACCGATGTCGAACGCATCGAACCCCGTCTGGAGCTGGATCTCACCGGTGGTGCTCCGCTCCTCATCCGTGTACTGCTCGTCGTTGATGGTGCCACCTGCCGCCACAAACCACTCCACGCCCTGACTGCGGATGATCTGGTAGCCGGCGCCAAGTACGCCCAACAGTCGGCGATCGAGCTCCAGCTCCTGGTTCTGTTCGGCCTGGCCCGATCCCAGGAGCGCCCACCGCCCCCCCAGGAGGCGGCTGACGCCGACCGACGTCGAGTTCCGACTGGTGGTCTGCGTCGTCGTGTCCCCCGCCTGCCCGACGGACTCCTGGCGCTGCCAGTACGACTCCCCGTTCACCTCGAAGCCCCACTTCGGCCCGCGATAGAGGAACCGGCCCTTCACGAGGAGGGACGCCAGGCGGTTGGCGCGCGCCAGGTTCGTGCCGACGTCGACGAAGCCGGCGGTGCGGGCAAAGAAGCCCGGTTCGATCTCGCGGATCCCGACGATATCCTGAAACGCGAGCGTATCGGATCGCTCTGCCCCGGCCACCACGAGCATCGCCGTTTCCGCCCCCGCCAGGCTGCCGAACAGCCGTGCGCCGGAGGACAGCCGGACTTCAAAGAAGCTCGCACTCCACACGAAGGCGATGTCCTCCCAATCGATCTTCACGACATCCATCTCGTCGGTGTCGAACGACAGCGCACCACGGTGCAACGACTGTACTTCGCCAATGACGGGATTGCCACTGCGCAGGATGACCGTGTCCTGCACTTGCGCGGACAGCGGAGCCGCGAGCAACAACAGCGCAGCGGAAAGGATCTTCGTGGCAATATGCTTCATGCGTCAGTCTCGGCTGGTGGTAGGTGCGGTTGCGAGTGCCGCGGTCCGGCAGGCGGGACCGCCCTCCTTCGATATTCGACATTCCCTCGATATTCGTTATTCGATCCGCCCATTCCTCCACCCGTTCATCTGCCTATCCGTCCATCCGTCCGTCGCTCACCTGCCGTCCGCCGCCGAACTTCTCGAACCACGCCCGGAGATACAGTTGGGTCCGCATGAAGTTGGACGGCCGGCTGCTGGTGCCGTGCCACTCGTTCTTGAACCGCACCATCGCCGTCGGCACCTCGAGATACCGCAGGGCCTGGTAGAACTCCTCGGTCTGCGGCATCGGGGTGCGCAGGTCCTGCTCCCCCGTCATCAGCATGGTCGGCGTCGTCACGTTGCCCACGTACATGAGCGGTGAGCGCCGCAGGTGCTCGCTGGGGTCGTCCCACGGCAGGTGCGCGAAGTTGCGGTACCAGCTCGCGCCGTCGGTGGTGCCCACGAACGAGAGCCAGTTGGTCACCACGCAGTTGGCCGAGGCAGCCGCGAATCGATCGGTGTGGCCTACGATCCACGACGTGAGCACGCCGCCGCCGCTGCAGCCGTAGACGTACAGCCGGTCCTCGTCGACGTAGCCACGGTTCACCAGCGTGTCCACGCCGGCCATCAGGTCGTCGAAGTCCTTGCCGGGATAGGCGTTCTTGATGGCGTTGCCGAAGGCACTGCCGTAGCCGTCGCTGCCGCGCGGGTTGGTGTAGAGCATGACGTACCCGTTCGCGGCGTGCTCCTGCCACCCGAAGTTGAATCCGACGCCATACATCCCGTGCGGCCCCCCGTGAATGACGAGCATCATCGGGTACTTCCGAGTCGGATCGAAGTCCGGCGGCTTGACGATCCAGCCGTGGATGCGGTACCCGTCGACCGACCCGTACCAGATCTCCTCGACGTCCCCCAGCTCGCGCCCCATCATGACGTCGTCGTTCACGTGCGTGAGCTGGGTGATCTCTGCGGGCCGCCCCACGTCGAGCCGCACGACATCGCCCGGCTGGTGGAAGCTCGTGAGCACGCCGACGGCATCACCGCGATCGGTCATGCTCGACAGCGAGAAGATCTGCGTCCCCTCGGTGAGCTGGCGCACGCCGCCGTCCACAGGCGCGGCGTACAGGTGGCGCCGCCCTTCGCTGTTCGCCGTGAAGTAGATCGTGCGACTGTCGGCGGCCCACTCGAGCTGGCGGGGGCTGCGGTCGAGGTCGCCGGAAATCTCACGTGGGCTCGAGCCGTCGAGGCCCATGACGTAGAGCTTGGCCGTGAGGTAGGTGTCGTCGGTCCAGTCGTAACCGGTGTATGCCACCCACCGACCGTCGGGAGACACGACCGGGTTGCCGTCCGGTCCGCGGCGTGTGGTGAGCTGGCGGATGGTGCGGGTCGCGACATCGACCGCGTAGACTTCGGACTCCCGCCACTCGTGCTCGGCGTCTTCGACCCGAAGGGAGGAGAATAGGATCTCCCGCCCGTCCGGCGTCCACGAGATGCCACTGTGATTCCACTGGCCGTTGGTGAGCTGACGCGGCGTGCCGCCGGTGGCCGGCACCACGAACACGTGCCGATAGCCGTCGTCGATGTACCCCTGCCGGTCACGCCGGAACCAGAGCCGGGTCACGACCTTGGGGTTGCCGGTCCACTCCGCGCCCTCGGGCCGCGCGGGCAGGGAGATCTTGGGGAAGAAGTCGTCCTTGGCCTCTACCGTCATCGTGAACGCGATCGACTCGCCGTCCGGCGACCACTCGAGGTTGGACGGGGATTTCTCCATCCGCGTGACTTGGGTCGTCGCCCCCTCGGCGTCCATCCACCGCACGAAGACCTGGGCGCCCTTGGGGTCGCCCTCCTCCACGAAGGCGAGACGCGTGCCGTCGGGCGACCAGCGGGGCGAGGATCCTTCGGTGAGGAACCGGTTGCGGCCGCCGTCGGCATCCATGATCCACAGGGACGACGTCCAGCGGTCCTTCATCTTGTCCACCCAGCGGCGGCTGTACACGATCTGCCGGCCGTCGGGTGAGATTTGCGGATCGGACACCCGCTCCCACTCGAGGTACAGGTCCAGCTCCAGCATGTCATCGCGTTCCTGTGCCGTGGCAGCGGCGGAAAGCGCGACGAGGGCGGTCAGCGTGACGAGGGCGACCCGGCGCATGACGAACTCCTGAGGATGGTGACGGCGAAGTTACGCACGAGCTGGGCGGTGTCCAGCCGCGGCCGCGAACGGTCATCCCGACGGCAGGCGCTTCAGCGTCTCCGCCGCGTAGATCCGCACCTCCCAGTCGTCATCGTCCAGTGCGCGCCGCAAGTCGGGGCGGGCGCTCGGCGCTCCGATCCGCAGCAGCGCGATGACGGCCTCGCGCCTGACGGATGCCGATTCGTCTCCCAGTCGCTCGGTGAGCAGCGGGACACCCCGCTCATCGCCCAATGTGCCCAGCGCCGTGACGGCGCCGATCCGGATCCAGCCCTCCTCGCTCGCGAGATACTCCGGCGCCCGACGCAATACCTCCGCCGAGCCGAGGACCGCGACCACGTTCAGCGCCCGCATCCGGACGTGTGGTACCGAGTCGTCGAGGATCGGCAGCAGTGCCGGAAGTGCGGCCTCGGATCCGATGGCCTCGAGTGCAATGGTCGCACGGTAGCGCAGGTTCTCGTCCGGGTCGGACAGGGCTGCAGACAGTGCCGGCACCGCGCGCTCGGACGGAAGCAGCGCGAGTGCCTCTGCCGCCAGGACGCGCAGCGCCGGATCGTCTCCCGCCAACAGCCCGAGGATCGGCTCGACGGCCTGGTCGCCGAACGCGACGAGCTGGAGCATGAGCCGGTACTGTGTGCGGTACTGCGTCTCCTCTGCCACCTCGGTGACGAGGTGCTGCATGTGCAACGCGCGCGCATCCGCCGACGAGAGGCGGGCGACCGAGCCGCGCAGACCGGGGCCATACGCAAACGCCGAGATGCCGACGAGCAGCACGGTGTACAGTGCGACGACCGTGACGACTTCCCGCCGTTTGTCGGGCCGTTCCTTGCCGAAGAGGATCCGGAACGGTGCGGCGAGCATCCGCTCCACGACGCGCGGCACTGGGAAGAGGAAGGGTGCGCTCCGACGGTACGTCTCGTACGCCTCACCGTGGTGTCGCCGCATGTGCAACTCCTCCAGCAGTGCCACCGCGATGATGACCATCGTCGAGATCAGCCACGGCAGGCTCGCCCCGATGCCCCACGAGCGTCGCGGATAGTGCATCCGCTGCAGCAGGAGATAGAGGCCGTAGGTCCACAGGATCCACCCGAGGTATTGGGGATGGCGACTCAGGCGGTAGACCCAGGCGTCCGCTACCGGCTTGCCCTGTGCGCGAGCCGAGAGCCACGCGTACACGCCGAGCAGGAAGACGAGGATGCCGGTGCCGACAAAGAAGACCGTCGTGGGCCAGATGGAGTGGATGCCCACGAGCCCGAGCAGCCAGCGCAGGAGGTCGTTGGGCGCGTCGATCACGCGGCCCCAGTGCTGCAGTTCGTAGGAGATGTCCAGGATCGGAAGCCAGACGGCATTGAGCACCCCGAGCCCCGCGAGAAAGAACATCACGCCCGCGAACTGGGCGAACACGGGAAGCATGACGCCAACGGCTCCCAGGGCGGCGAGTCCGGTCCGTCTGGTGCTGAACCCGAGCACGATGAGGCCGATGAGCAGGAAGAACGCGACGTAGCCGATGGCCCGGACGTGGTAGTGGGCCATGAACAGCTCCGTCTTGAGGCGGGCGATGGCATCGGCGTGCGAGTCGCCGCCCGGTGTCGTGATGGTGCGCTGGAGGACACCGTCGACGACGTCGGGCAGCGCGATCGTCGCGAACGTGAGGCCCGCCGTGAAGATGATGGCGAGCAGCATCATCGCTCCGGTACGGGCGAAGTTGCCGTGCATGTGTACGCTCCCGTTTGTCGCAGTGCCGCCGCCCGTCGATGCGGTGCGATGCCGCGGCGTCACGCGGTCGGCCGTTCGTCCTCCCGTAGCGTCGCGGCGAAGGCCGCGAACCGCTCGGGATCGCGTAGCGGTTCCCCATGCCCGAAGCACACGACCGAGGGCTCTAGGGCGGCCAGCTTCCGGGCGGAGCGCCGGTTCAGCGCCGTGTCGAACGTGGCGAACCGGAACGGCTCGGTCAGGCCGCGTCTGAGGGTCGCGGGATTGCGGTGAAACAGCACATCGCCGAGGACCAGCACCCGATCGCGCTCGCGCCAGAACGCGAGATGGCCAGGCGTATGTCCCGGCGCCTCGATGACGACGAATCCTCCGATCTCGTCTCCGTCGTGAAGCGTGCGCGCCACCGGATGGCCGGGTCCTCCGAACCGTCGCGACAACCGTGCGATCCATGAGTGACGGTTCGGTACTACCTGCGCCAGATCTCCGGTCTCGAGGGCCGCGCGATCGCCCGCACCGCACATCAGGGGCACGTCGAATCGTTCGCAGACCGCATGACTGCAGCCCTGATGGTCGAGGTGAGCGTGCGTGACGGCGTGCCCCGTGATGGAGATGCCGCAGAGGGCCGTCAGCAGGCGTCCGACACCGTACTTGCCGCCCGAGTCCACGAGGACGTCGCCCAACACGTAGGCGTTCAGCGTGTCCAGCGGCCACAGCGACAGGCGCAGGACACCGGGGCTCACGTGATCGATCGTCATGCCACGCACCAGAGCCAGGTCAGTCACCGGGCGGTGACTCGTGGGTAGCCAGTGGCAACGTGCTCACCGCACGATGCTCGCAGTCTCACTCCATTCTGCCTGGCCGTCGGCCGGTCCGCCAGCGGTCGAGCCAGGGGTGGGCCGAGAAGGTACGATAGCTGGCTTCGAACGCGGGGATGGCCACGTCCCACTCATGGGCCCTGACGTGTCGACACCGCGGCGATGAGAACGGGTCAACAGTGCTCGGGAGCCCTGCGAGTAGAGCCCATAGGCGACGGCACCCGCGATCGGCGTACGCATGGGTGTCATCCTCCCGAGCCTGTGCGAGAGGGTGAGGCGAACCATCTGGTCAGCACCCCTCGAGACAAAGACAGGATCTCGGGCAGCAGATCGGCAGCTCGGAAGGGCTGGACTCTGCTGTAGTCAGTCCGCTGCCGGCGCAGCTGCTGGTACCCGCGATCCAACGGTCAGGACCTGCCCGCTCTCGACCGATATGCGGTCTCGCTCTGCAGGGCAACCGGACCACCTGCCCGGATGCACAAAGGGCGAGCCAGTGTGGCTCGCCCTTCGCCGTGCAACCTGCGCCGTGACGCCGGTTCACTCCGAGCCGCCAGCCCCCGTCGCCGTGAGTTCCGTGCGCGCCATGCCACCGCCCGCTGCCGCGGGGAGCTTCGTCTCGCTGAGGATGAGAGTGTGTGGCGCGGTGCTCATCACCTTGAGCGTCGCCGTGCCTCCCTCATCACCGTCCAGCGGTGTCATTGTGACGACGAACGACTCGAAGGTGCCGGCAGCGCACTCGACGGTCTCCGTGCCCGTCACCTCCAGCAACATGGGGCGCACCTTGCCCATGTTGAGATCGTAGGTGCGGATGGTCGCCCGATAGCCCACGGCCAGCGCGAGCCCCGCGATCACCACGTCCCTGCCGGCCCCGCCGGCGACCACCGGGGCATCGAGGTCAACGTCGATGGGGATGGTCCGGCCGGGAGCGCGGATCTCACCCGTGAGCTTCTCGTTGGTGTACTGCAGCGTGATGGCGGCGGCGCCCCCGGCGCCTCGCCGTATGGGCTTGAGGCTCTCATGGTCCAGGTCGAACGTGTCCACCATGGAGACTATAGGCAGCTCGGTGGTCTCGATCACGCGCCACACGTCATGTCCATCGGAGGTCGCCCTTTCGACGTAGCGCGCGACGGTGCCCGCCAACTCCTGCCCCATCATCTGCACGGTCACCGCGTACTGATAGGTGGCGGACTCGAGCTGGCTCCCGTCCGCCACGGGGAGTGGCGCCGCTGCCGCGCCGGCCGCCATCTCAGGCACCTCGGCCAGCTCGACCGAGCCGACGTCCACCGTGAGTGCAGCGACGGTGGCCGCAATGTCATCGGGCATATCGTCCTGGTAGCGGCCTCCCAGGTGCTTGGCCAGGAACTTCTCCATCGCCGCGGCCAGTGCCAGCCGGTTCTCGCGCCCCGCGAAGCCGTGGCCCTCGTCCGCGGCCAAGAGGTACTCGACCTCCCGCCCCAGGTCCCGCAGTGCCACGACGATCTGCTCGGACTCGCGCTTGTTGACCCGCGGGTCGTTGGCGCCCTGGACCACGAGGAGCGGTGCGGTAATCTGCTCGGCGGTGAAGAGTGGAGACTGGGCCAGCAACCGCTCGCGGTCGGTGGGGTCTTCGGCGTCGCCCAGCCGCACGTCGAACAGAGCCTTGAGCGGCTTCCAGTACGGCGGGATGGAGTTGAGCAGCGTGATCAGATTGGACGGCCCCACGTAGGACACCCCGGCTGCGTACACGTTGGGCGTGAACGCGAGGCCGGCCAGCGTCGCGTACCCGCCGTAGGACCCGCCGAAGATGGCCACGCGCTCGGGATCCGCGATGCCCTCGTCGATGAGGTACTGCACCCCGTCGGTGATGTCGTGCTGCATCGCGCCCGTGCCCCACTCCTTGTTGCCTGCATTGAGGAACGCCTTCCCGTAGCCGGTGGAGGCTCGGAAGTTGGGCTGCAGGACCGCGTAGCCGCGATTGGCGAGGAACTGCGAGTACGGATCGTAGCCCCACTGGTCGCGGGCCCAGGGCCCGCCGTGCGGCACGACCACCACGGACAGGTTCCGCGCATCCACGCCACGGGGAATGGTGAGGTACGCGGGGATCTCCAGACCATCACGGGCCGGGTAGCGCACCGGCTTCATGTACGCCAGATGCTCGCTGGGTAGGCTCGGCCGCGAGCGGTACAGCAGCTCGACCTCTTCGGTCTGCCGGTTGTAGAGGTAGGCCGAGCCGGGATCCACGTCGCGCGACACGGATACGATGGTGAGGTTCTCGTCCTCCGTGGAGGAGCCGAACGAGAGCTCACCCTCGGGGAGCTTCTCCCGAAGGACCTCGAGGTCGTGGGCAACCTCGTCGGTCTTGGGATAGATGCGCACCCGGTCGCCCACGTACACGGTGGCCACGAGCTCGTCGGTCACGTCGGAGAACGCGGCACCGCCGAAGTCCACCTGCTTCTCGGGGTCGGACTCCACGAACTCCAGCTTGCTCGTGGCCGGATCGAACAGCACGAGACGGGTGAGGTCCACGTCGGCACCCTTGTTCGTGATCATGTAGACGCGCCGACCGTCCTTGTGGAACCGGACTGGGCCGCAGCTCTCCTCATTGCTGCAGCGGTACACCTCGCTGAGCGTCTCGCCCTCCACGCGCAGGATGAGCGAGTTGCCGTCTTCGTCGATCCGCACTCCGAGCCGCACGTTGCCCGCCAGGTCGGTCTGCCAGCCGACGACGTTCTCGGTGTTTTGGAGCACGAGCTCACGCTCGCCGGTGGTCAAGTCGATCCGCCAGACGTCGTGGACCTGGGCATCGCGATCGTTGAGCCCCACGAGGATCTGGCCCGGCGTGGCCTCGGGCACCGCATAAATGCGGGCCTGGACCTCACCGTAGGGGGTGAGGTCGAGCGCCGGCGGTCCGCCCGTCTCCCCTTCCGCGGCATCGCGCGGGTTCACGGCGTACACGTGGAAGTTCTCGTTGCCGCCCTTGTCCTGCACGTACAGCAGGTAGCGGCTGTCCTGGCTCCAGAAGTAGCCCGACACCGGACGGGTGGTATCGGCAGTCATCGGGCGGGCGGCCTCGAACGGCTCGTCGATCCGTTTCACCCAGATGTTCATCACGCCCAGGTGCTGTTTGCGGAACGAGATGAACTCGCCGTTGGGGGAGATCTGAGCCCCCGAGATCTCCGGGTCGCCGAAGAACAGGTCGCGGTCGACGAGCGGGGGGAGCTGGTCGAGCGAAGCCTGCTGCTGGCTGGCCGCAGGGGCCGCTAACGTCAGCACGCAGAACGCTGTCAGGAACGATGTCAGGCGCGGCATGAATACCTCCGGAGAACTCGCCGTCGTATGGTCGGAAGTCAAAGCGATGCGATGCCTCAAATGTGTACGTCGGAAAGCTAGACACCTGTACCGCCGCGAGGAACCGCTCGCGGCCGGGCGCGCTCGCCTCTCTGCTCAACACACGGCAACTTTCCCTCTGTGGGCGGCGTTGCCGCGACCGCCTGGACAGGGGGAGGCGCGATCGGCCCGGCTGCGACGGCGCCATTCTCGCATGGACAGTAGAGCGGGAATCGAGGTGCAGCGCATGGTCCGCGGAGCGAGACGATGACGGGAGCACGACTGCACGTCGGCACCTCCGGGTGGACGTACGACGACTGGAGCGGGCCGTTCTATCCCGCGGGGGTGACCGGTGCCGAGCGGCTCGCCTACTACGCGACGCAGTTCGACACGGTCGAGGTCAACGCGACGTTCTATCGTCTGCCGTTCCAAGGCATGATCACGGGCTGGAACCGCCGCTTGCCCGCCGAGTTTCACCTGGTGCTCAAGGGACCGCGGTCGGTCACGCACTTCAAGAAGCTCACCGACTGCGACGACCAACTACGTGCCTTCTTCGATCGCGTCTTGGCGCTGGCGACGCTGAAGGTCGTACTCTGGCAGCTCCCGCCGTCCCTCCACCGCAACACGGAACGGCTCGACGGCTTTCTCGCACGGCTCGCGACCGACGTCCGGCACGCCGTCGAGTTTCGGCACGAGAGTTGGTGGGATGAGGAAACGGTCCGCGTGCTCGCGGCCCACCGCGCGGCGTTCGTGAGCGTGAGTCATCCCCGGTTGCCCGACGTGGTCGTCGCCAGCACGGACTTCCTGTATCTGCGGTTCCACGGCGTGGGGAAGCAGCTGTACGACTACACCTACTCGGGCGAGGAGCTGGCGGCCTGGGTGGCCAAGCTCGCCTCACACCTCGGAGAGCGCGAGATCTACGCGTTCTTCAACAACGACGTTGCCGCGCAGGCGCCGCCCAACGCGCTGCAGTTCCGCCGCATGATCGAGCAGGCGGCCACCGGGGGAGCGCACCGCCAGGCGCAGACACGGAGGGCACGTCGCTGACCGCTCGAGCGCATGTGATTCCGAAGGCGCGCCAGCTGTCTCAGTGCCTCTTCAGGTAGTCGATCAGCACCGCGGCCATCACCTTGGCACCCACGAAGATCGCTTCTTCGTCGGCCACGAAATCGGGACTGTGTGGCATTCCCACAGTGCCCAGCTCGCTGTTCGATACACCGAGCCAATACATGGCCCCGGGGATATGCTGCTGGTAGAGTGCGAAATCCTCGCTGAAGTACGGCGTCACGGTGTTGGACTCGATGAGCCCGTCCGGCCCCACGATCGCACGAATCGACCCCAACGTGGAGCGGACGAGGCCCGGGTCGTTCACCATGTCCGGGAGGAAGAGGTCCTGGTAGTCGAGCACGTAGGACACGTCCGCAACGCTCACCGCCGCTACCGCCCGCTCGATCTCGCTCTTCGCGCGGGCGCGAGCTTGGGGACTGCCCGCCCGCACCATGCCCGCCACCAACCAGCCCCCGCCCTCGGGATTCGGCTGCGGTCGGCCGAACATGGCAATCACGACGTCTTCGGGAGCTACGGAGTCACCCGTGCTGATGGATCGAGCGGCCCGCGCGTACGCCGTGGCGGCCTGCTCCAGGTCGCCGTCCCCGCTCACCGTGAGCGTGATCCGATCGAGGCCGGGCAGTGCAAGTCCCTCGGTGCTGCCGATCTGTCCCACCTCGAACGGGGCCGAATGGTAAGCGAAGATCGCCTCGGGGGCCGGATCCTCGAGCACGCCGTCCTCGATCATGGCGCGAGCCCCCCTGATGTTTTCCTCGGCGGGCTGAAAGATGAACATCACCGTCCCGGGGAGGTCGTCCGTGATCTCGGTGAGCGACTCGGCGAGAGCGAGGGCTGCCGTGGTGTGGATGTCATGACCGCAAATATGGCGCACACCGGGATTCTCCGATGCGAAGGGGACGGGATCCGGCGCGCTGGAGTGGACCGCATCCATGTCCGCGCGGAAGGCGACCACGGGGCCCGGCTCGGCGCCTCGGAGGA